>CAZKGR010000006.1:0-139436 GCA_964552465.1 uncultured bacterium | reverse complement strand
TGGGTTCAGTCGCACTCAGCTTTCCGAAAGAAACAGCCTTGTTGTTATTCACGCACATGACTGGTGTGGCTGAAAAGGAGGTTAACAGAGATGTTGAAGATTGCATCGGCGAAGTAGCAAACATTGTTGCCGGTGGAGCGAAGACAACTCTTGCCGGACATGGACTTTCATTCAACATCTCCATCCCGTCTGTCGTAGTTGGCGATAAACATTCGATTCGTCACAGAGCAGATACTCCGGTGATCGTAATTCCATTTACTGTCAAAAACTATGACTTCATTCTTGAAGTTACGATGAAACTCGGAGATTAAGAAGATCGCATTTTTGGATAAGTCGTTCTTATGAAACGCACGGTCGCAGGACTGTGCGTTTGTTCTCAGAGAAAAACAGCATGCCTGAAAGGCATGCCGTTAGCAAGGGCTCCTTTCCGAGTAGAAAGGAGGGAAGGGTGGAGCGTTGCTCCACTCTGAAGCAAACAAAGTGCGTGCCAATTAGTGTGTATATGGATGTTGTTACCCTGATACCTTGTATTAACAACCGTTTATGGGTATCAGGACTATCGGTTGATCTTTCAGGATGAAGAAGAGCATCCGGAAAATGTCACCATGGGCGGAAGAGTTTTCCTCTTGCGCGCTAGGTATTGAGTCACGACAATATGGGGTGATGAAAAGAGTGCGGATTTTGGAGTAACTACTCCATCTGAGGGGAACATGGAAGAACGTCTTGATGCATGGCTAAAAACCTATCGAGCGGAGAAGCTGATATCTCCCGTTGATTGGGAGACAATCCCGGACGATTGTCGGCTTCAGCTTGACAATTACGCGCGAGATGCTGCAGTAAGACGAGCAGATTCTTTTGCGCACGATGGTTTTTTAGATCTCCATCGGCAGGACGCCGTACGTCAACTAGTTGATGCTATGGCTCAGAACTGGCGTCTGCCTGGGGAAGATGTCAGGCGTGTCGTCGAAGATTACTATGACGCGCTTCCACCCAAACCCGGAATGGAGTTTTACAAACTGGCAACCCGCCTGTTCAGACGGAATGTCAGCGCATCAGCAAGCGAGGTGTTTAACGGTTTTGATCCAAAAGAAGAGCATAAAGTAATTAAGGCATCAGCGAAATATATGGATGTTCCGCCAAATCAGGTCCTCGACCGTACAGGCTTCCTGCGTGCGTGCTATAACGCGTACGATACATGGACAACTAAGCAGCCGCGTGATGCTGTAGCTGAATTGCTGAAAACTGTAAAGATTAAAGGAGATGCAATTCCACTCGGCAGCTTGCTTGGTTACTTGGAGTTGAGAGGCGCGCGGACATGGGCGACAGCCCTGAAACTTGAACAGGATATTGGTGTCGAGAAGGCGTCGCAAGACGAGCTGATCCGCATCTTGAAACGGTATGCGTTGATGGTGCGGAGAGGTGGATTACAAGCTATTGGATTGAGCGAACAACCGCCTGTTCCGGAGGCGAGTCAAGTTGACGAACCTGCCGTGATCGACAAGTCCGTTAGCAATGTCGTAGAGCAAGATATTGCAACAGACGAATTGAATGAACCTTCTACTGAAGAAATACCTGAACCTGAGCTTGAAGATCAGCCTGATGCCTTGAAAGATGAGACCGAGACAGATTCTCACGACGATATGACCGAAGACGTTCAAGAGGAAGTGACATACGAAGCTCCCTCACTCAAAATAAAGGAAGTTCAGGAGACAGAGGAAGAATCCTCAAAGATTGATGATAATTCAGAACAGGATGATCTGATTTCAACTGAACCAGAACCTCAAGCGGAAGATGATCTCGAAGTCGAGATAGAAACGCCGGATGAGTCAGGAGAAACCATGATAAAAGATCCAAACAAATTCCAGGTGCGCGCATTGGACAATCTGGATGATGATGATCTCGAAGCAATTGAGTACCTGTTCGGTGAGAACGCCATTCAGTATGAAGATGATTCAGAGGAAGACGGTGATGGGGAGGATGACGACGAAGACTCAATAATCGCAGGCGGGACGACAAACGGAATGCAAATGTCGAGGACTGAAGAGGTACGGTCAGTACGAGATGACTTCCGTTCACCAGAGATCAAAACATCCCACCTGCGCAAAGACCGTTTCATAAAGCTGCGGTCTGGCAAGCTTCGTTCGAGTGTAATTCGCTCTGTATATGGAAATGACGAGAAACAATTTGACATCTTCCTCGCGAAACTCTCCAGTACTTCGGATTGGAAGAGTGGGAAGAAAGTTATCGCTGAAGAAATGCTCGATAAACATGTCAACCTGGAGGACGAACCTGCACGCGAACTGTTTTTCGCTTTGAAGCGCTGCATGCAGACTAAATAGTTCTGAGCATGGTACATATACCCCAGAGCCGAATCGAGTCTGGGGATTGCATGAATCGGACGAATGCCGTACCATTTGCGACTGTTGTGATGAAATATGCGATGCCGGGGTGGTGAAATTGGTAGACGCGCTGGTTTCAGGGACCAGTGTCCTTTGGGACGTGGGGGTTCGAGTCCCCCCTCCGGCACCGGTTGTATTCAGGGGGCAATTCAGATTTGGAATTGCCCCTTTGTATGCGCGTTAACAGGCAGAATCAACATATGAACTGTCACCTTTCCGTGCCCATTCTGGTTCTTATGATCTCAACGTTTGGATTGCACACGACCTGTGTTGGCGAATCCGTGCCAAATGTTGATCATTCCATTGCAAAGATAGATTCCCCCGTTGGTGTTACACTCCCGTCACTACAATATTTGCTTGTTCAGCAGCAGCTACTTTCAGCAAAAAAAGATGAAGATACCAATTCGAATGAGACCAACATCTTGGCGAGAATTGGTGGAGACGTTGTTCATGTTGGAAAAACTTTGGGGATGGATTGGTGGCAAGTGTACACATCTCCAACCCGGATGACGTGGAAAGATGGAGCTGTAGCTGCAGGAGCGATTGCAATCGGTTTTGGAATGTACACTGCAGATCAGGAAATCTATGACGAGATGCAGAGAATTAAAGATGATGCGTGGTTTCGTCCAATCAGTGAGACTGGGAGTTTCTTTGAACCGACTGGCACACGCGCATTTACCGAATCCTGGCTGATTGGCGGAATGTTTGTTGGGTATGTCACTGGCTATGCTCCGCTGCGTGATGTTTCTGCAGATGCACTGGAATCAATCTATCTATCGCTAGTCGTTATGACTGGAACCAAGTTCGGAATGGCTCGATTGCGCCCTTACCAGGGAGATCGAACAGATTGGTTCAAGCCAAAAGGAGCCTCTTTTATATCCGGTCACACTACTAACGTATTCCAACTGGCAGGAGTGATCGCGCATCATTTCAATAATCCGTGGGTGCAGACTGGAGCTTACACCATCGCAACTTCCGTTGCCTTGGAAAGAATGACCTCAACAAAGCACTGGCCCTCAGATGTTTATTTTGGTGCCTTATGGGGCTGGTTTGTTACCGAGCAGATGTTCAATCTCAAAGAGAATCGCAATTTCAAAATGCAACCATTATTGACCGAAAATGGTCAAGGTGTTCTTCTTGGCGCTATGTACTCCTTCAATCTTGATCCTTTGTAACCACATTTTGATTCTGGTAGTCTGATTTCTACTTCAGTAAATCCCGGAGGGAGAGCCGAGAGTTAGGTTGTGGAACTTGATATACTCTAGTACGTTTACCGAACAATTGAAGAATTTGTTCGAACGGTCGAATAGTATGGAACGTAAAGACAAACGACAGAAACTGGTTGAGGCTGCAGCGCAGGTGTTTCTTCGCTACGGCTATCGCAAAACCACGCTGGATGATATTGCCGAAGCTGCAGGACTCCAAAAAAGCAGCTTGTATCATTACTTCGAAAACAAAGATGAGTTGTTTCGCGAATCTCTTAAGTTTATTCATGATACAATGTTTGACAAATTGTCGCTGGCGCTTTCAGGTAAACGTAAGTTGATGGAAGATCTGGAAACATTCGTCGCAGTTATGCGCAGTGAAATCAAACGTGCGCAACCAAACATCGAATTCATGATCGAAGATCTCGCTGGGATTATACCATTGATTTCAGATCAGATTTCTGATATGAGAAAGCGAATCAACTCGCTGTTGGAACAAAGAATTTACCAAGCGATCGATAGTGGTGAATTGAAGTCTTGCCCAGTACCTGACTTAGTGGTTATAATGAGCATCTTTTTGCAACGAGTGCTCAAGGCTCATGTGTGCGCTAGCTGTCAAACTTTGGCTGCGGAAGATGCGATGCACTACGTTCAAGTCATGTTTGAACCTTATTTCGCAAATTCGACATTTTCTGGCGCTGCCAGTTCAACCTGATTTAACTCGAGCGATTTCATGACGATTCGGCCACAAAGACACTTCTCTCAAGCAGTTGCTCTCTGCTTGATCGCTGTGTTAACCGGTTTTGTGATACAGCCAAGTCAAGCCCAGTCAACTGAATCCAGCAGGACAACGATGCCGATTGTTATCCTCGACTGGGATACAGCCTGGCAAATGGCACGTGAGAATAATGAACGCCACCAGCTCGCCATCCACGAACGTGAAAAAGCCCGTTTTCAGGTGCTTGAAGCCTGGTCGTATGCCATGCCGACGTTGGACGTGAACGGCACTTTCAACCACTATTTGCTGATTCCGACGATGGAGGTTGAGTTTGCTGGCCAAACAATGGAATTCCAGTTCAGCCAGGATAACACAATTGCCGGAAACGCTCAATTAACTCAGCCATTGTGGCTGGCTGGTAAAGTTGGACTGGGTCTGCGGGTCGCTAAGAACTTTCGCCAGATTGCAGAACTAGGTGTGGAGGTGAGCGAGCAAGATCTGCGAGTTCAGCTGGTCGAATCCTTTTATGGAGCATTGGTCGCGGACGAATATGTTGCGGTAACCCAAGAAGCTCTGGAACAAGCGGATCGTCACTTGGAACGTGTCGAAACGATGCTTGAGCAAGGCGTTGTCAGCGAATATGATCATGTTCGAGCTCGGGTTGCAGTTGCCAACCTGAAGCCCACGATGCTTGAAGCAGAAACCGCGCGCGACCTCGCATATAAGGCACTGAAGAACCTCATCGGAATGGATCTCGACGAGTTCATCGAGATTAAGGGTGCAATAAGCGATGTAATTCACCAGCCGGAACTCAAATACTCGTCTGCGACTGAGTTCGCGATTAAAAAACGAATTGAATTGCAACAGTTGGATCTTCAAAAACTGCTTTACAAGGATCAGAAACTTGCGGAAGAGCGAAGCTGGTTATGGCCGAATATTCTAGCTGGCGTGCGATGGGAAACACAAGCTCAATCTCCAATATTCAATTTTTCCGATGAGAAGTTCTTCAACGGCGTAAGTGCTCAACTCATGATAAACATTCCGCTATTTGATGGCTTGGCCAGCCATCGACGTTCGCAGATTGCTGAAGTCAACATGCGAAGTGTGGATCTACAGAAAAACATGCTCGAACGTGGTATTCAGCTTCAGGTTTTCCAAGCAACTCGAGGTTTCAAACTGGCGAGTGAAAAATTCACTGCTGCGTTGGAAAACCGTGAAGAAGCTGAAAAGGGATATCGTATTGCAGAGACGCGATACGAATCAGGTGTTGGAACGCAACTAGAAGTGCTCGATGCACAGTTGCAACTGAATTCAAGCCGCGTCAACGTTTTGCAAGCGCAATACGACCAATTGGTCGCCCAGGCACAGTATGACCGTGCCTTGGGGCAGACACGCTAATCGCATTATTCATCGGATTCTTTTGCCATGAAGAAGATCATTGGATTTGCTGTCATCGGGGTCATCGGTGTATTCCTCGTACTGGGCATCCTGCGTAGCCAGGAAGCGGAAGAGGTTCTAAGCATTGAAGACATTCAAAAGAGTGAAGGCATTCCAGTTCATGCCAAAACTGTGAGCAGACATGACGTCAGCATCACACGTTCCTTTTTCGGCACAATTCAGGCAGGCAATCAAACTGTCGTCACCTCAAAGCTGATGGAACGTATAGAGTCCATCCATGTCAGAGAAGGTGATCAGGTGCGAGCCGGTCAGCTACTTGTGACATTTGATACAACGGCAAGCATGGCTGCGGTGAGCCAGGCGAGAATGCAATATGAGACCACAAAGCGTGATCTCGACCGGATGAAAACGCTGCTGGCAGAGGGAGCGATTTCAACCCAACAGTTTGATCAGATGAAGTTTGCTTTTGAAGTGGCTGAGGAAAACTACCAGACAGCTCGTAATTCCGTCGAGTTGGTAGCACCGTTGTCGGGGATTGTAGCTCGCATAGACTTTGACGAAGGCGATTTAGCTAATCCTGGAGATCCTGTCGTGAGCATTCTCGACAACAGCAGCTTTGAAATTGTGTTCGATGTCACGCAGGAAGATCGCCCTCGCCTGCGGAGCGGGCAGGCTGTTGTAGTAACTCTTGGCTCAGGCGCTCAGATTGAAGGAAGAATTTCACGCATCAGCCTTTCAACTTCTGAAGAAACTCGGTTGTTTAAGGCGTACGCTGAATTACCAGCCTCGGAGGTTATGTATCCCGGGGTGCTTGCAACGCTGAGCGTAGTGGTTGATCAAGCGGAGGGTGTGCTGGCAGTTCCGCCGGACGCTGTTCTTGAACGTGACGGCGAACGTTTTGTCTTCACAATCAAGGACAACACCACCGCTGTACGTCAGACTGTACAGCAAGGATTGATCGGGGAAGAGTATATCGAGATCCTGCAAGGTGTGCAGGAAGGCGATTGGGTGGCAACCTATGGCCATAATTCCCTTGAAGATGGCGCACGTATCAAGCTGATTGAAGAGGCCGTAGTATCCGCACCAGTAGAATAGCACCAGGAACAGGAATCCGAAACCATGGTACTTGCTGATATTTCAATCAAGCGACCTGTGATGATGACGATGGTGATTTTTACCTTCGTGGTTATCGGTCTCTTCAGCTTATCGCGTCTGGGAATCGACCTGTTTCCCGAGATCGACTTTCCTTTTGTCAGTGTGGTCACTGTTTATCCTGGCGCCGGACCGGAAGAGATTGAAACGCTGTTGAATGAACCATTGGAAGAGGCCATTAACAGCGTTTCCGGTGTGAAGACGATTTACTCTACTGCGCAAGAGGGTGTTAGCGCTGTTATCGTCGAGCTCCAAATCGGACAGGATGTTGATATCAGCGCAATCGACATCAAAGACAAAATTGACGCCATCAAAATGACACTCCCAGCGGATATTGAAGATCCGATGGTGCAGAAGTTCGACATGGGTGCGGAAGCAATCATCAAATTGTCCGTGACGGGCAACCTGCCATTGGAAGATCTGTATCTGTTGGTCGATCAGACTATCCAACCAGAATTGCAAAAGATACCCGGACTCGCGAATGTCGATGTGATTGGTGAGAAAGAACGCGAGATCCGTATTGAATTGTCATCCAAACTCCTGAGAGCCTACCAGATCAGCGCAATGCAAGTTGTCAGCGCGTTGATGATGGAAAATCTGGACATACCGGCAGGACGTATTGATAGAGGTCGAAGCGAATACACTCTCAGGGTAGAGGGTGAATACGAGACCCTGAATGACATTCGTGGGATCCGTCTGCAGACGGCTTCGGGGCCAATCCGTCTTGATGCAATTGCCGAGATCAATGATGACTTTGCGGAGATGCGTGAGCTTGCACGGTTCAACGGCGTATCGTCTATTGGTTTGAACCTGGTCAAGCGTTCGGATGCAAACACTGTACAGCTCGCAGACGACATCTATGCAGCAGTTGATCGTTTGCGCAGAATGATGCCAGACGGCATCAACATAGAGATCGCGAGCGACCACAGTAATTTTATTCGTAATTCCGTAGACGATGTTGCTGGCAACCTGGTACTCGGAATCCTGTTCACGGCTTTGGTGCTGTTTCTCTTCCTGCACAGTTGGCGCGGAACTGTGATCGCGGCTGCGGCAATGCCGATATCAATTATCTCCACATTCACTCTGCTCGAAGCCGCTGGCTTTACGATCAATATGATGAGTTTGATGGGATTGGCGATATCGGTCGGAATTCTCGTTGTAAACGCTATCGTTGTGCTCGAAAACATCGAGCGATTGCGTGATGAAGGCATGAATCTGAAAGAAGCGGCGAGTAAAGGTACTGCCCAGATTGCTGTGGCTGTTGCGGCTGCGACATTAACGAATATTGTCGTGTTTACACCCATGGCGTTCATGGGTGGCATCATTGGACCAATATTCAAGCAATTTGGCCTTACAGTGGCCTTTGCGACGATATTCAGCCTGGTCGTGAGTTTCACTCTGACGCCAATGATGGCATCCCGGCCACTTAAGGCTAGCTTGTACGCGTTTGTAGGATTACTGACTATCGGATCAGTCTGGCTGATTCTTGGTCCGGTGACGGCAATTGTAGTTCTTGGTTTCGTCGCTCTGCTGGCTATCGCAGATAAGTTGGGAGGGGTGAAGGCTTTCGGTCGAGCCTGGGATAAAGGCTATGCTGAGCTGGCCGGCGACTACAGGACTGCGCTTGCCTGGTCGATCAAGCATCGCGGAATCATTGTTCTCGCCGCGATTGGTGCATTCGTATTCGGCCTGTGGTTATTTGGATTCATCGGTAGCGAATTCTTCCCGAGCTATGACGAGCGCCGCTTGCAAGTAAATGTTGAGATGCCTGCTGGATCACGTTTGGAAGAAACGAACCGAGTTCTCGCTCGTGTTGAGGAAGAACTTTCAAAGTATCCAGAGATTATCACTGTATTTACCGCACTTGGACAGAGTGGAGGCGACGAACTCGGAAGTGTTCAGGGTGTGCAATACGGCTATGCAATGGCGGTTCTGGAAGAACCCGAAGTCGGCAACTATCCACCCACTGCTGAAGTCGTAAAGGATCTGCGCAGCAGACTTGCAGACGTTCCGGCAGCGGAAATCGTTGTTCAGGAAGCGACGCAGTTCGGTGGTGGCGGATCAGCGGATATCCAGATTCAGTTGCAAGGTCGCGACATGAATGATCTGGAATTCGCTGCCGAAAAAACAATTGAAGTAATCAGGGCGACTGGTAACGCTGTAGATGTTCGGTCCGACTGGGAAACTGGCAAGCCGGAAATTGTGATCAAACCCGATCGTGACAAATTAGCTGACTGGGGTGTGACGGTTCAGGATATCGCTGTGCTGATGCGAACGTTCTTCGAGGGTTCCACGCGAACAACGTTCAGGGAAGCGGGAGAGGAATACGATGTTCGCGTCCGTCTTCGCGAAGAGGACCGCGACCAGGTCGAAAATCTCGAAGATCTGTTGATTCCAACACCAAAAGGATTTGCTCCGCTGAAATCTGTCGCCAGTATTCAATATGGAACAGGTCCAACCCAGATTAGCCGCAAGAACAAAGTGCGAATGGTGACAGTATCAGCGAATGCTGTCAACATCACCTCTGGTGAGCTGCAACAGCTTATCTCCCTGGATCTACAGCTGCCTCCGATAGATCCAGCCCAAGTGATGAACGATATCATGAGTGGCAAATCCACTGCGATCCCGGTATCAAGTCAGATTCTGCCAGAAAGTGTCACTGTATACTTTGGCGGAGAAGCTGAGAGTATGGCGGAAACGTTCGCCAGCCTGCTTCAGGCACTGATGCTGGCGATCATCCTGACATACATGCTGCTGGCCGCAATTCTGGAGAGCTACAAGCATCCGTTCATTATCATGATGACACTACCCCTGGCACTTATCGGTGTGTCTATGGGATTGGTGATCACCGGGATGACAATATCCATGATCTCGATGATGGCTATCGTGATGTTGGTGGGGATCGTGGTGAACAACGGTATCCTGTTGATCGACTACACTCAGGAACTTCGGCGACAGGGGAAAGGGCTTGTCGATGCGGTGCTTGAAGCTTGCCCCGTGCGGTTACGGCCAATCCTGATGAGTACAGTGGCAACCTCACTCGGTATGCTACCCCTTGCGTTGGGGATTGGATCTGGCGGTGAGTTCCGCGCGCCGATGGCTGTCGTCGCTATCGGTGGTTTGATTATTTCCACGGCACTCGGCTTGTTCGTGATCCCCGTTATGTTTGTGGTGATGGAAGCACGAGGCGAACGAAAACGGCTCGCTTCAGCACCCGCAGAAGAGTAATTCTCTTCAAAACATCAAGGCCTCGGGAAACCGGGGCCTTTTCTCTGACGAGGAAGGAGCTGGAGGATGCTAAACATCCGACCATTCGATGATGCTGACGAAAGTGCTGTTATTGACCTCTGGCATCGTTCAGGACTGACTGTCCCATGGAATGATCCAGCCAAAGACATCGAACGGAAACGTCACGTGCAACCAGAACTATTCCTAATCGGCACAATCGAGGGAGTCGTCGTCGCAACCGCAATGGGAGGGTATGACGGTCATCGAGGGTGGGTGAATTACCTCGCCGTTAACCCAAACCAACGATTCCAGGGATACGGGCAGCAGATCATGAATAAACTTGAACGTTTGTTGATCGAGCGCGGTTGCCCGAAATTGAACTTGCAGGTTCGTTCAAGTAACGAAACAGCTATCGCATTTTATAAGAGTATCGGCTACAAATTGGACGATGTTGTCAGCATGGGGAGGCGATTAATCCCAGATGAGTAGTTAGAAACACCTGTAATAATCGAGAGTAGAAGTCCTCTTTGCCTGTGCGATAAATCTAGTATTCCTCCCGATATAGCTTGCGTAGCTGTACATATGTTCAGTACTTTATCTCCATGTTGAACAACACCCATATCGTTCTGAGAATACCGGGGCTCTTTTCACGTATAGAGCGTCGCTTCCAGAATATCCCGGACAACATTCCCATCCTGATTTGTACCGGCGAGGGGGATCGTGCTTTGGTTCTCTCCGCCTGCAACAGGGCAATTGAGCAGGGTGCGCGGCCAGGAATGCGCATAGGGCAGATCCGAGGATTTCGCGGGAAGATCATTCCGTCGAGTCCTCTGAAGTATCGTTCAGAAATGAACCGGCTGCTGGCCATTTTGGGACGTGATCTACCCAATCCTCGTATGATTCGAACCGGAGTGGTTCATTCTCTGTGGTCGAGGGGCAGACGCTTCCTGCCGCAGGCTATTGGAACGGTACGAGAACACCTGAGGCTTCAAGACTACCCGTTCGCGTGTGGGATCGCGCCGGGGGATGCTGTGGCGGAAATCGCTGCAGCAATTGCTCCCGTCGGTGAGCAACTCGAGGTGCTCGATCATGAAGTCCCCACATTCCTCGCATCCTGTCCGCTACAACTCCTGCCAGACCTGAGCCCTGATCAGATAGCCATGTTCAAAGACATCGGGGTGCACCGATTCGGTCACCTGACTGAGCTGCCGGTGGAGGTTCTTCGTTCGATGCTCGGACCGGACGGACTGGCTCTACGACGCATCGCAATCCACGGCGTGCGCGGTCCAGAACCACAGCAGTGGCTGGGGAGAAGGCGGCTGGGAGGGGACACTGCCAGCATTGACCGCGTGCACAGAGCCATAACCGAACTAGTTGCAGATGGCTTGATTCATGTCCTCGTTCACCTCGGACATGTACCCCGGGCGATGCTGCTCGGCATTTTATACACGGATGGCAAGCGAACTGGTGCCCGACTAGTCAGCAAACGTCCTGAGCATGAAGGAAGCTGGCAGAAACTCGCTTTGCATGAGATCGAAAACTTGTGGCAACGTCGTGTGCGCATCGCTGAGGTTCGTCTATCTGTGGACTGGGGAGGACGGCCATCAAACCAACTATCCCTGTTTGTACCCGCAAGGCAGCAGTTTCGTGACCGGCGGTTGGCGCAAGCTGTTACACGTGTGCGTGACCGCTGGGGTCGCGAGCTCGTGCGCTACGTCGTTTAAGCTCAGATTGTAGTTCCACATCCAAATCCGGTAGTCCAATGCCGTCATTCTTGCCCGATATCGTCCCGCTGCACGTTCACACTCCCTTTTCGTTTTACGAGGGTGCAGGGCGAATCAGCGACCTCGTAAACGTGGCTGTGGAATCAGATTACACGGCACTGGCGTTCACGGATCGCAATCGGGTCAGCGGCTTGGTGCAGGGCTACAAAGCGGCGCGAGATTCCGGAATCCGCCCGATCCTCGGCCTGTTGCTGGACGAACCGGATGATCCATCACGCACACTGCTACTGTGGGCGAAGGATATTCACGGCTACGGCGCCCTGTGCCGTGCGGCGACTGACAGACAACTGCAACACGACTTCCACCTCTCGCATGTAATCCCGGAGCTGGGCCTTTTGGGAGTGATCGCAGCCACTGACCGCCCGGACCTGTTGATGTCATTACGCGAACATCTGCCGCCGGGCGATGTCTACGCCAACCTGGTAGCGTTCAACAATCACGCCGGGCGAGATCATGCGCGACGAACCTGGCAGGCCGGTAAATCGCTGAATCTGCCGTTCATCGCCACTGCGCCAGTGACTCATATCCATCCCGAACACCGTGAAACAGTTCGTCTGCTTCGCGCGATAGGTGAGCGGACTGTACTCTCACGTCAACCTGACCATAGCCTTGGGCATGCGCTCAGCGACCTGCCCGGTATCTATCGTTGTTTTTCCAGTATTCCAGAAGCGATTCATAACACACGTTCACTTGCGGAACGATGCGATGTCGACCTGCGCCTCGGAGAACTAAAATTCCCGGATCCGCAGCTTCCGACGGGGATTGTTCCGTTTGAGGAACTGCGTCGCCGTGCGGAGCTTGGAAGCCGTGAGCGATATGGACCCGCCCCACCAGAGGCTGTGCGTGAACGGGTGGCCTATGAGCTCGGCGTGATCGATCACCTCGGCTTCACCGGATACATGCTGGTTGTGCACGACATCGCACGTAGAGCGTGGGCGAGAGGGGTACGGACCATCGGACGCGGGTCGGCAGCCAACAGCATGGTCTGTTATTGTCTGCGCTTAACAGACGTCTGTCCCCTGAAATACGACTTATACTTCGAGCGTTTCCTGAATCCCGAACGCAGCAGCCCGCCGGATATTGATCTCGACTTTTCCTGGCGTGACCGGGACGAAATCCTGCACGGTGTCTACGACACTTACGGACACGATCACGTCGCAATGATCGCAACCTATGTAACCTTCGCAGCACGTGCTGCGTTGCGTGAAACCGCGCTCGCCCACGGCATGCCTGAAGAGGAAATCAACCGGATTACGCGTTATGTGCCGCACTTTTCGCACACATCTTCGCTGGCGGAGCTGAAAGATGAAAGCCCGCAATGCCGTGATCTACCGCTGGACAAGGAGCCGTGGCTGAGCATCGCCAACGCTGCGCAGCAGATCCTGCGTCTACCGAGACACCTCTCGATCCATGCGGGAGGAATTGTTGTCACACCAAGCCCGATAACCGACTGGACCGGATTGGAGAAAGCCAACAAGGGCTTTGTCATCACCCACTATGACATGCACAGCGTCGAAGATCTCGGTCTGGTCAAAATCGATCTGCTCAGTCAACGGGCACTGGGCGTGTTGAAAGACACCTGCCAAATGGTCGAAAGCAACACAGATGGACGTGACACACCTCCAATCGACGATATAGCAACCATTTTCAATGATGTTCCCACCCGCAATTCGCTGCGGACTGGGCGTACAATGGGCGTATTCTACGTTGAATCACCCGGCATGATCGCCCTGTTGCAGAAACTCGATTGTGACAATTTCGAGGGTCTGGTTGCCGCGAGTTCGGTCATCCGGCCCGGGGTCAGCGAATCAGGGATGATGGAGCAGTACATCGAGCGGGTGAATGATCCGTCGAAAGCGACCTACCTGCACCCGAAGATGAAGGTTCTACTCGCGGAAACGCACGGTGTGATGATCTACCAGGAAGACGTGATCAAAGTCGCGCATCACATCGCTGGATTGTCGCTGGGACGAGCTGACCTGCTGCGACGCGCGATGAGTGGCAAAGGACGCAGCCATGAAGCGATGAAGAAACTGCACGATGAGTTTCGTCAAGGCTGTCATGCGCGCGGGATTACACCGCGAATAGCTGAAGAATTATGGCGCCAGATTGAATCCTTCGCCGGATACTCGTTCTGCAAGGCCCACAGCGCATCCTTTGCCGTGTTGTCCATGCAGATCGCGTACCTCAAAGTCTATCATCCCGCCGAGTTCTACGCGTCCGTACTCGCGAACGGAGGTGGCTACTACAGCCAGGCGGCGTATGTCAGCGACGCCAAGCGGAACGGACTCGATGTACTACTCCCGCACATCAACCGCAGCGAGCGCGAACACATCGGCAAAGGGACAGTGATTCAGCTCGGTCTGCGCGGGATCGGTGCACTTCGTGACGAGACACTGGACCTGATCATTCAGCAACAACGTGAGATGGGACCGTTCCGGCACCTTGGCGACTTCGTAATGCGCATCCGACCTGCCCGTGACGAAGCTGAAGCCCTGATCGCCTGTGGAGCGTTGGATGAACTCGGTGCCAATCGTCCAACACTGCTGCGAAATCTGCGTGCCGGATTCGACGCCTACCTCAACGGACCCGGACCACTGGCTATCGACGCGGATGACCTGTTCAGCCATCTGCCACCATCACAGGATTGGAGCGAACAGCGGAAATACATGGCGGAACGCAAAGTCCTCGGTTTTTCACCCGGAACACATCCGCTAATGCTGCTCGACCTGCCGCACGAAGGCATAGTCCGATCACGGGAAATGGGGCAGTGGTGCGGGCAGCGAGCGAAAATGATCGGCTGGGCATACTCGCACAAGCGGATCACCACCCGGAAAAACCGTCAGCAAATGGAGTTCATCGCGATGGAAGACCTCACCGGACGCTTCGAGGTAACCGTTTTCCCGCGAGTCTATGAACGTCACGCTCCGATCTTGCGAGGAAACGGCCCGTATCTCGTCCACGGCCTCATCGAGGAACATCATGGTGTGTTCAGCATGACCGCAGACCGAATCGAGCTGATCGAGACGGAGACCGTATTCAATCCAGATGCGAGAGAGGTATCCGTATCGGGAGCTCCAATGCAACACGAAGAACCACGCGAAGCCTTGCAGTATGGGAGTGGACGGCGATCTGGCAAACAAGCTTCCTGAACATATGTGCTGACATCGGAGCGATTTCGCGAAACCCTACCTGAACCTTGCGGGTATTATAGATGAGTTCTATATTTGCCGCGATATACAAACAACGGTTTTAAGACACAGGGTAGAGATTCATGAAACGGTTCACATTCACCATACTCGCGATCCTGGTGCTGGCACTGAGCGCTGGACTTGTAAACGCACAGACTCCTGAGATCGATGAAAAAATGGCGCAGCATGATGCACTGAAAGAACAGATGGCGAATGCCACGCCAGAAGAGTACGAAACTCTCAAGGCGCAGTATGAAGCCCTCGGTGCTGAAATCAAGACGTTGATTGATGCGTTCAACCAGGCGGATGCCGAGTCGAAATCACGTGCTATCTCGTTGTACAACGAAGGCCGCCAATTCTTCCAGCAGCGGAACTATACGTCCGCTATTGCCTCTTTGGAAGAATCGAGCAGGCTGAATCCGCTCGAACCCAAAACATTTTATATGCTCGGCGTGGCATACCCGTCGAATAAACAGCTGGAGGAGGCTGAACAGGCTTTCACCAAGGCGATCCAACTTAACGGCTCCTATGTCAAGGCCTACACAGCCAAAGGGACTATTCTAATCCGCAAGCGTCAGTTCGCGGAGGCAGTGGAAGTCTTTCAGCGCGGAGTGCAGGTTACAGACGGGGCTGCTAAAGATCGGTCAAAAGCTTTCGGTGGTTTAGGGTTAGCCTACTACTATCAGAAGAACTACGACCGCGCCGTCGCCTCGTATCAGCAGGCGGTGGAACTCGATGCTACGAACGCTGATGCCTATTACAACATGGGCAAGGCATACGGTGGGATGGGCCAGTTCCAGGAAGCCGCAAATGCTGTCAATCAAGCAACGGAGCTTGAGCCGCGCAAATACAAGTATCACACCGCGCATGCTGAGTATCTGAATAAAATCGGCTCTTACTCAAAAGCCGCTGCGGCTGCTGAAAATGCCGTTGCTATTAACGCCAATTACGCACCAGCATGGTTTGAGTTGGGTTGGGCACGTGAGCACCTGGGCCAGAAGGATCCGGCCATTGCTGCTTACGAGAAGGCGATGAACGATCGTATCTACCGTCAACCTGCGCAGTACCAGATCGACATCCTGAACGAAAAGTTCTGATCGTTCGCTGATACAACATTTTCAAACGCCCCGTTGAGATTCAACGGGGCGTTTTTTCATATGCTCAGGACGTATCACAAGTTGTACCTTTCGCGCGATTCTTTCACCTGCATATCGAAAAGACATGAGTGACCATACCAACAACCTGCCTGATCCCAGTGCGCGTCAACACGCGATCAAACTCGGTGTGCTGGCCGCATCAACGGTCGCACAAATGACACCGTTAACCACGAAACTCATCCGTGAGCTGAAGGACGTGGGAGTAGGTAGACGTGCTCTCTACGAAATTCTTCTGCAAACCTATCTCCATGACGGTTACGCTACCGCACTGGAAGCTACAGCAACTTTGGAGAACATCTGGCCGGCTGGGGAAGAGGATAAGGCGCTGTTCGAATCAGCCGGCTGGGACGATTGGTTAATACGTGGTGAAGTTACCTTTCAACACGTATATGGGGCAATGTCCGATCGTGTCCGCGAATATATTAGCGGTAATAGTCCCGAGTTGGGTAGCTGGATGATTGCCGAAGGATACGGCAAAGTACTGGCGCGTGGAGGGTTGGACATGCAGACTCGCGAAATAGGGACCGTCGCCGTGCTCGCGATGAAAAACCGCTCTCGGCAGTTGTACAGCCACCTTCGCGGTTCTATTCGAGTAGGAGTCCCAATCGCTGAACTGGACCAGCTTCTATCAGCACTGATAGCACAGTTCCCTGACCGTCCAGGAATTGCTGAAACTCCGTTTCTACTACGTACCATCGAGACTAAAAAGGACTGGGAGTAAATACATCGCGAACGGTTGGCAACAACAATGACCGAAAGTCCTTGTTTTGTGAACCGAGTAACGATACATTTTCAAAATCTGCGAAACTACACAGTGAGAGTGCTGAAGTACCGATCATAACGACCATACAGAGGGGATGATCATGAGGCGAGTACTTATCGTTTTTCTCGCAGTGTTCATGCTTGCATTGCCTGCATTCGCCCAAATCAGCAGTTGGACTCCCGGCAAGTACATGAAACAAGCCATGGACAGAATCATGGTGAATTCCGGGCTGGTTGAGCTGCTTATGGATGATGTCGGATACATGCCTGGTGTTAGCATCATGGGCGCACTCTTCGATGTCGGCGAAGAAATCAGTTGGTCTGCAGATTTTTATTCTGGAACTTCTTACATAATCATGGCTGCAGGAGATGACGACGCTACCGATGTTGACCTGACTATCTACGACTCGAAAGGCAATTCAATACTGGCAGATACAGAAACCGACGCGAATCCCATGCTCGAGTTTTCGCCCGGGAAAAGCGGCCAGTATACTGTAACGGTTAAGCTGTATTCTGCCGATGTATCCAGCTTTTGCAGCCTTGTGCTTATGCAGGAAGATGGGGTAGATCTGGACCTGGATCAGCTTACCACATGCGTAGATACAGGACTGCTGACTCTGCTGAGAGCGAATTGGCTGACGATCTGGCCTTTATCGACACACCCAACCAATGGGCTCTGTTCGGTTCTCCGCTGGGATCCGGCGAGAGTGTCACGATCACAAACATGCACTTGGTCGACGGCTTGAACATCGTATTGGGCGCAGGAGACGACAACTGCAGCGACGCCGATCTCACACTTTATGATCGATACGACAATGAGCTGGACTCGGATACACAGACCGATAAGATCCCAGTTCTCGTGTATGAGAACGATGGCGGCGACAAGTTCCAACTCGAGATCAAGAACTACAGTTCATCCAGACCGTCACTGATCCTCGCGATGATGCTCTGGTAAGCTGAATTCCGCTGCTACAAACACATTTTCACACTGCCAATCCCTGCCGTTCTGGCAGGGATTTCTCTTTATATTCGAACTGCTAATCGCAAGACCCAAGAGTTCCTTAGAGCTCAAACACAGACACTCTGTGATGATTGAGAGATGTTGGGTTTTCACAACCTCTCGAACTGCACTGGTAACACCTTGAAATACATACGCTTATTGTGTGGATAAGTAGGGTGGATAGGTATTTTCCATCAATGACTTCTTATCCACAATGAAAATATCCCCTTTTACAGGAGGCTTGATTAAACTCTGGCACGTCGGTTGCTTACAAGGCGAGCGACGGGCGAAGTACGCGATTTTCGCTCACGTCCCTGATCCATAACTTGAAGACAACACATAAACACATAGAACCCTGTAGAGGAAGTCATGAGCAAGATTATCGGCATTGACCTTGGTACCACAAACTCCGTCGTATCTGTGATGGAAGGCGGCGAACCGGTTGTCATTCAGAACGCTGAAGGCGCACGCACCACGCCATCAGTAGTCGCATTTGCGAAGAGCGGAGAACGTCTGGTCGGTGCACCTGCAAAACGTCAGGCGATCACCAACCCGGAAAACACTATCGCCTCGATCAAGCGCTTTATGGGCCGTAAGATCGATGAAGTCGGCACAGAAACATCTGAAGTCCCGTATAAGGTCGTCGGCAATGGTAACGAACTCGTCCAGGTTAAGATCGAAGACAAGAGTTACACACCGCCAGAAATCAGCGCAATGACCTTGCAGAAGCTGAAGCAGGCAGCGGAAGATTATCTCGGGGAAAAGGTTGAACGCGCAGTCATCACGGTCCCAGCCTACTTCAACGACGCTCAACGTCAGGCGACAAAAGACGCTGGCGAGATCGCTGGACTAAAAGTTGATCGCATTATCAACGAGCCGACCGCAGCCTCCCTGGCATATGGGCTTGACAAGAAAATAGATGAGCGCATTGCTGTCTATGACCTCGGCGGTGGAACGTTTGACATCTCGATTCTCGAGATCGGTGATGGCGTATTCGAAGTGAAGTCCACCAATGGCGATACGCACCTCGGTGGTGACGATTTTGACCAACGTGTTATAGACTGGCTCGCCGATGAGTTCAAGAAGGAAAACGCCATCGACCTGCGTAAGGACAAGATGGCGCTGCAAAGGCTCAAGGAAGCCGCGGAGAAGGCCAAGATCGAATTGTCCAGCGCAACGCAGACACAGATCAACCTCCCGTTTATTACCGCGACACAGGAAGGCCCGAAGCATCTTGACCTGAACCTGAGTCGCAGCAAGTTTGAGAGCCTGTGCGCTGACCTGATTGACCGCAGCATCGACCCATGCAAGGTGGCAGTTAAAGACGCGAAGATGAACGTTAGCGAAATTGACGAAGTCATTCTCGTTGGTGGATCGACACGTATTCCAGCAATCCAGGAAGCTGTCGAGAAATTCTTTGGTCGCAAACCGCACAAAGGCGTGAATCCGGACGAAGTTGTCGCTATCGGTGCGGCCATCCAGGGCGGTATTCTGGGCGGTGATGTGCAGGATGTGGTCCTGCTCGACGTTACCCCGCTGTCACTAGGTATTGAAACCCTCGGCGGAGTGATGACCCGTTTGATCGACGCCAACACTACCATCCCGGTGAAGCGTGAAGAGGTGTTCTCGACAGCGGCAGACAACCAGACCACGGTTGACATTCACGTGCTGCAGGGTGAACGCCAGATGGCGCCAGACAACAAAACCATCGGACGTTTCCAGTTGACGGGACTACCGTCCGCGCCGCGAGGTGTGCCGCAGGTTGAGGTCGCTTTTGACATCGATGCGAACGGCATCCTGTCCGTCTCCGCCAAGGACAAAGCCACTGGTAAAGAGCAGTCGATCAAGATCGAAGCATCCTCCGGTTTGTCCAAGGAAGACATTGACAAGATGAAGGACGATGCCAAGAAGCATGCCGACGAAGACAAGGTTCGTCGCGAGGAAATCGACCTGCGTAACGAAGCTGATGGCAAAGCCCACCAGACTCGCAAGCAACTCGAAGAGCTGAAAGAGCAGATCTCCGAAGATGACCGCAAGCAGCTTGAGGAAAAGGTTGAAGCGCTCGAGAAGGCGTTGAAGGAAGACAACCTCGAGATGATCAAGTCAGCTAACGAAGACTTGACCAAGACGTGGAGCGACGTCTCGACCCGTATGTACCAGCAGGGTGAAGGTCAGCCTGGTGCCGAAGGATTCGATCCGAACGCTGCCGGTGAGCAGCCTGGTGCGGAACCCGCAGACGATGACGATGTCGAAACCGCTGACTACGAAGTCGTCGATGAGGACGACAACAAGTAACTCTAGTCCTGAGTCTTGAGCAATAAAAAGGGGGACATCCAGATTTGCTGGATGTCCCCGTTCAGTTTGAGGACGAACCCTGATGCTTGATGGGTCATTCTGACTCCGGCAGTTGACGGATGAAGAAGATCAAGCTATGAAGCGTGTTGCTACTTGTGCTAAATCAACGGCTTAGTACGATTTTCTTCCCCTGCGGTCAGAATGACATTCTACACCGTGCAGCTCTTTGCCAGTGATTCACCATATTGGTGACAAGCTACAAGATCATCTGACGTTGGGACGTATTGCGTGGTATGGGGATCGTCAACGATATCAACACCCATGTCGTCCAACTGCCCGATCAGCTTTTTGTACACGCTACCTGACCAGCCGTAAGAACCGAATACCGCACCCTTGATTCGCGGTTTACCCGGATTGAGTCCGCTGATGTAGGTTAACGAGTCCGCTATTGTCGGATACAGACCGCCGTTCAACGTTGGGCTACCGACCAGCAACAGGGACGCGTCCAGGCATTCCAGCGCGACTTTCGCACGCTCTGTTTTAGCCATCGGCAGCATGCTGACTGCCATTCCACCTTCGCTCAGACCGTCCGCGATGGCCCGCGCCATTTTCGCCGTTGACCCCCACATTGTGTCAAACAAGATCACAGCTTTCTTCGGATCTTTGACACCTTCAGCCCAATTACGGTACCAGTTCAGTGGTTTATCAACATCCTTCCGCCAACCGGGACCGTGGTCAGGTAAAATGATCGACGGTTCGATTTCTTTCTTCTCCAAGCCCTTGAAGACTTTCTGCACCGCTTTGGAAGTCAACCACAGGATGTTCGCGAAGTAGTTCTTCGTCTCCGTTTCAACCAAGCCGGGGAAGAGCTCGTCGGTCCAGAGTGCGGACGATGCATGGTGCATCCCGAACGCATCGTTGGAGAACAGCAGCTTGCCGTGATCGAGGAAGCTGAACATGCTGTCCGGCCAATGAACCATGCTCGTGAGCATGAATTGTAACTGCATGTTGCCAAGATCAAGAGTGTCACCGTCCTTGACGGCTACGAGGTTGTAATCCTCGTGAAAATGCTTTTCGATGGCCTGAACACCCTTTGGCGATGCATAAACCGCCTCAGGTTGTGTCACCTCCAGAACTTTCGGCAATGCGCCGGAGTGGTCGAGTTCTGAGTGATTCGAGACGATATAATCTATCCGGGAGGGATGAATTACTGATTCGATTCGGGACAACAGTTCGTCGGTGTACTTCGCCTTGACCGTGTCAATCAAAGTGATTTTATCGGCGAGAATGAGATACGCGTTGTATGTAGTGCCGTGAGGTGTCGCGTATCCGTGGAACTCAGCCAGTTCCCAGTCGATAGCTCCAACCCAATAGACATTTTCAGCAATTTCACGAGCTTTGAATGGGGTACTCATGACATCTCCGTAGCATTGGTTTGTTTCGATACGCTAAAAGTAGTTCATCACGGCAGTGAGGGCGTTTTCTCGTGGAGACGATTGTCCGACCAGGTTCTGCGCTCCTGCTTCCAGAATCTTCCATACAGTACACACTGGATGATTCACTTCCACCTTAGCGACAGGACAACCAAATGCCATTAGAACAACGATATCCGATCACAGCGCAAATGTGCATGACGAAAGATGTGGGGACGCACGGCAGTCTGTTTGGCGGGATCATGATGGGTTGGCTGGACGAAGCCGGTGCGATCTTCGCGCGGACCTGGACAGGCGAAATGCATGTGGTCACGGTCAAGTTCAGTGAAATCCTGTTCAAGAAGCCGGTGAAGGTGGGGGAGATCGTTCATTTTGAGGCGTGCAAGCCAACCATCGGACGGACCAGCATCACTTTCGACATCCTCGGTCTTGTTCGTGATGATATCGTCGTGCGGACGACTTGCACATTCGTTGCGTTGGATGATGAAGGGAATGCTAAACCTGTAACTGCTTCTGATCCACCACTACACGCATTCGAACGATAGAAACCATTATCAGGGTTGTTGCTCTGGACGCCAGCCCTGTTCTTTCCATTGCCGAGCTGGGACAAACTCAGGGTGAACTGACAGCAATGAATCGATAAGTTGATCTGCCTGCAATAGTTTACCATCTGCCCACATAGCCCCTGCCAGACCGAAGCTGAAGAACGGGTTTTCCGGCGAAATATCCATTGCTTCATGGAAAAGCTCGGCTGAACGCACGAACTCACCCGCCTCCATCCGTTGAATGGCTAATTCGCCGATTTCCTCTGAATATGCATGTCGTAGCGCGTCCTCGCTCGGATTCATCACGTAGGCGTTACCAAAGGCGACACGCGCCGAATCGTGCATATCGATCTGACGAAAGCATATCCCCAACGCGCGGTAGGCTCTGTACTTGGGTTTGATTCGATTCTCGCGTCGGAGAAAATCAATGGCTGAGTGAAAATCACCCCGGGTCATTGATGATTCTGCCAGATAAAGATTCGCCAAGGGTGTATTCGAACTGTAATCCAGCGCTCGCGTGAATTCTTGTGTCGCTGATTCCCGATCATTCTCTTGTACGTAGAGCATGCCGTAAACAAGGTGCCCATACGCAAAATTCTCTGTTTGAGCGAATGGTCTTGCGCCCAAATTCAGTCCGAGGATAAGTATGATGGATGCGACCGCAACCTTGAACGCGCGGCGGCGATGATCTTTTTGGGTCATAATCCAAATCGCATGCACAGCAAAGGGAATAATCAGCGGAATAAATGGGATACGGAACCGTGAGGCGACAAAAAACGCGGAGATAACCAGGATGTTCACTGCGACGAGAATCCCGAGGTAGACAGTTCGTGGATCACGTCGCATTACCATAAATCCGACGAGTCCAACAGGCGCAATCCACCAGAATCCATTCAGCAGCAGAATGCGAAGCATCCATCTACGTTCAGCGAAAAACCGCCAATCACCGTTATTGCTGGTCTCAGTACCGCCTAGCGTGATCATTAGTTTTTTCAGCCATAGCACAGTAGCGTCTACAGGATGTTCAATCCAGTAACGCATCCCTTCGACATAGTACCAGGTTGAAGATTGAGACGGCGACAAAGGCTTCCCTGCCTGGAATGAAGACCATTCTTCTACTTCCGCCGGTGCCCAGTCAGGACCGAGGTCGGGATGGAGGGGGCTTAAACCGTCAGCGTAAGGATTGTTGCCAAGGTAGAAGTTGATCCCGCCGTTGGTAGATATCCCGGCGAAATCATCACCGTGTACCCAGTTCAACGTCGCGATCGGAGCGATGACCAGTACAACACCTAATAACAGCCAAACTGGCCGTGACCACGAGTGAAAATCACTCTTTATCATCTTCCGCAATATCGGCCAACTCAGCCAGATGGCTGAGATTACAGCCCCAGCCAACGCGTTGGGGCGTGTCAGTGCCGTCAAACCCCACATCAGACCAGCAGGGAATGCGGTGTGTGTGTTGTCTTCGTGTTCGTGTGCGTGTAATGTCAGACGAACTGCTTCTAACGTGAACAAAGTGAACAGCGATGTCGCCAGACCGGTAGTATTAAGATGAAGTGCAACTCCGCAGGTCGCGCTGATTATAGTCGTGATCCAGGCATTCCGACGTCCAAACAACATTTCCGCTATCCGGAAACCGGATACCATTGCTAGCGAGCTGACCACAGAGCTTAGAATGCGAACACCAAAGAATCCCGCATCTGTTCCTGTTATCAAATACCAGAGGGAGAGGACCAATGGCCACAACGGAGGACGGAAGAACGGATACAAGTCAGGCGCACCATTGACTAACGCCAGTGCCATATTGCGATATGCAATCTCATCTACTATCGGATGATGCAACCACGGATCATCGCCCAGACTTATCAGATATACAAGTCGGATCAGCAACGATCCAGTAAATACGATCAGCGAAGTTCTCCAATCATTCAAGGAGAACCATTTTCGTTTGTTCGCAATCTCGCTATGCGTATCTGATGAACTCATTGTGCTGCCTGGTAGAAAAACCGCCAGTAGATGAACACGAAACTCAAAGCTGCACCGAAGATGATGCCCAACCAAAGGAAACGGCTAAGATTGGATGCTGAAGTCACGCAATCGCTCGGTATGTGTTCACACTAATCATTTGCTCATCCTTAAGTAACTGATTGCAAGCACGTTACACAAGCATGGATTCGGAATGATACTGAAGAAGGGACGCTCCCTGTTGGTGAAAGCGTCCCTGTGATGTTATCAGAATAAGAATACAACCTATTTCATCAGCACGATCTTCTTCATCTCGCGCATCGGACCTGCTTCAATCCGCACGAAATACATTCCGCTGGCAAATCCTGACATGTCCAGATTCCGATGGTGGGGACCAGCCTCAAGACGTTCATCCACGACACGCATCACCACGCGTCCCAGCAGATCATAAACCACAAGCGACACTTCCGACGCCTCAGCGATTTCAAACCGCAGACGTGTGCTCGGATTAAACGGGTTCGGGTAAGCCGAGTGGAATGCCCAGGTCAGAGGTTGCGTTGTCGTTTCGGAAACACCGACAAAATCTGTGGACCATTGGAAACGAACATCATCGAGGAACACGCCGCGATCATTCTCTGTATCATCGGTCACCATCGTCCATTTGACAAGAATCTCTGTTGCTTCCAGATAATCGCGCAGGTCGTAGAGGAATGGACGCCAGGTGGACACACCGTTCAAGACTTCTACCTGTTCCCAATTGCCATCACCACTGCTGATCTCGACGTAGCAATTGTCGTAATCCGGTTCGGTATCATAATGCACCATACCTGTCAAGATCATCGAAGCCACGTTGTCCGGCACCGAGTAATGAACAACTACTTCACCGCTGGTTGATTCGGTGAGGAACAGGTCAGGGTCACTCTTCAGAGATGCTTCCCCAGCATATTTTGCATAGCCGGAACGAGCCCATTCGTAGTCACCGCCTTCACTTACCCAATGTTGTGGCACACCCGCCTCAAAGTCGTCATAAATCTCGCCGTCGGGCTCGACAAGTGTCACCTGCATCAGAAAAGATTCATTCATTGAAAATGTTTCAATTTTGGGAATGAACCCCATCGCCCAGGTTTCGATTGAATAGTCCCCATGGGGCATGGTCGCTCCCCAGTCACCCTCAGCAACAAATACGGTGTCAACACCCAAATCACGATGAATGACAAAAGTTGCAGGTACAGTTTCTTGTTCCATGTTCAGCGCACGCAGATGCAGCCAGGAATGGGGTTTACGTTCAAGAGTGATTGTATAGCTGGCCGGACCTGTCTCAGCTACGTTTACTACTGACGTGTCCGGTTCGTAGCCAAACGCACGGGAAATGATGGTATGATTCTGAGCCAGCAGTGGACGACGATGCACACCAAAAATCGGATCGGTGTAGCGCGGACTCAGGTAGCCGTCCCAAAACTCAGGAGTGAGCACTTCGGCAACAAGTGGTCGACCGTTTTCGTTCTGCACATATACTTCCAGATACCCGGATTCACCCTCCGGAAGATCGTCATACCCACGAGCACGATCACAGAGGTAATACAATCCAGGCAAATTGGACTGAATCACTTCTTCAAGTGTTTCCTGTAACTCAGGTTGAATGTTGTCGTCGCCGACTTCGCACTCGAGGTTGACCCAGTTGCCAGCAGCATAGGTCCAGTCATGCATCTTGGCATTCTGGCCTGCGGAACGCAATGGTGTGTAATGGGTCAAACCATCCAATTTCAGGATCTGGTTTGCGAAGCTGATGCCAACATCATCGAGCAGATCAATGTCCGGCGCCATCTTTAAATTGTCTCCACCCCAATCCCACGGGTAGAACACTTTTTCCGCAAAATTACCTGTCCGAGATGAGTGGTAAGTGATCCCGTATAACGGCTGAACCAACTGATGCATTTCTCGCACCAATTGGGTTTCTGACTCACTGAACGGGTGCGTCCCGCGATAGTAATCATACGCTTCGTACTCGTTGTGCAGGTGCCATAAGGTGTCGCCGTGGAACCAATTCAAACCCCAGTTGCGATTCAGATCCACGCCGGAGCTGTCATTACCCAATCCGACATGGTACCGGAAAATACCGTCGCCCACATTGTCGCGCTTGTTCTTGCGGTAGCTGATATCTGCACCATGGATCAGATCTGTATCAGTTTCATCCCCGAATACAACCCTCAGGCCTTCTGGATTCATTGTCGGGATGAAATACATTTCCAGATCATCACGCCGGTCACGGAAAATCGGGTAGGGTAGAGTTGCCAGCTCTTCAATCGCACGTAACACAATCTCCAATCCCATTATTTCTTCACCATGAATATGACCGATGAATAGCACAGTCGGACGGTCATAATCCACATCCACATTATCTGAAATCTTCACCAGCAGAATCGGTAGGTGATCCTCCTCGCTGTGGCCGACGGAATCAACAGATATAGAATTCGTCGTGTCTGCCTCTTCCAGATCATAGAGGAACTGATAGGCTTCCTGCAAGCTGTGGAAAAACTCTGCGGGTTGAGCTAAAGCGAGTCCTGCGGTCAGCATCAGGATCAAGGTCAACAGTACAGCACGCATGGTAGGTGGTTCTCCTGCTATCGTTCGATTATTAACATCGTCCAGATTGCACCCTGCGATCTCGGACCTATACAAGGTAGCCTAACTCAGGTATCGTCGCAAGAACAAGTCAGATGTTCAAGCAAATGATTATCCCTCAACTCATTCATGATTTTTGTTATTCTATTGACCGCAGAGCGCCAGCGAACTCCAGCGAAATTGGTTGTCCGGTCCATTCCGACTCAGTACCTTTCTCCGATGATGAATCCCACACGACTCTTACTGTTTTTAGCCATCATGTTAGTTGCCGGAACCGGACTGACTGATAGTTCGCTTGCAACTGACCTCCCATTCGATCCGGTCGGAGCTCGACATATTGGAATGGGAGCTGCCTCCACTGCTGTGTGGGCCGGACCTGACGCGATCTATCACAATCCAGCCTCACTCGTGTGGCAAACCCTGACATTCAGCGCGGGAATGCAGCCCATTCAATTTGTCGATAACCCGTCGAGCTGGTGGTTTCATTTCTATAACAAAGAGACGGAATACGGAGTCCCGGCATCACTCGTTGCCCAGGGATGGGATTATTCCAGTCCGGAAGGCGGGACGGGACATTTCTTCGACCTCGGTCTACCGGTCGCGTTCAATTTCACCGACAATACACCAGGTGCGGCAACTATCCACTTCGCATTTGAGAAACGCCCGGACGGAGACTGGAAGTTTAATGTCCCTCTTGACCTCGGTTTTCTCGCCCGTCATTCCAGTGGTGCAACGCTGGGCATCGTGATGCGTGGATTGACATTTGGATCAGATGGGTTTGAAAGTCGGCATGAACACGTGGAATACGGCGTATCCTATGGAGTCGGCAGTATGCTCACAATATCATCATCCGCGGTTTGGTCCAAAGGCGATGAGTGGGATTCGATGAAAGACAGATACCGCGTCGGAGCTGAACTTGGTGGTTCGTACCTGATTCACCTGCTCGGCGGATACATTCAGGAACCTGACCGCTGGTATGCAACTGGTGGAATCGCTTTACGCAGCGATGAGAACGCTCGATACGAATTCATATATTCAGCAGTCTACGATCATGAGCGAGAACATTTTCGCCATTTTCTGCAGTACGGCTTACGCATGAATTGATACTAATACCGGCGTTTGCCACGAAAGGAGCTGTCCATGAACATTCCTTACAAACATTACCAGATCGGAGATGAGGTCGTCCGCTTGCCCGATTTTGGCAAACTTTTTGGCAAGAGCGGGATCGGACTGATCGTCTTCATCGTTCTGATCTGGGCGGTGACCGGATTCCACATTGTCGGACCTGACGAAGCCGGTGTGGTGCGGACATTTGGCGAGTTCACCCGTCTCGAATCATCCGGGCTGAACTACAACATTCCGTGGCCGATTGAAACGGTCGACCGTCCAAAAGTTACCGAGGTCAAGCGCATCGAGATCGGATTCCGCAACGATGTGCGGCGGGGGCAAACCATTGACGTTCCCAAAGAATCGCTGATGCTGTCCGGCAGCCTGAACATCATCGACATCGATCTGATCGTGCAATACAAAATCAACGATCCGGTGAAGTATCTCTTCGTTGTTCGAGATGTTGAAGAGACGATCCACGTCGCGACTGAAGCCGTGATTCGTCAGGTCGTAGGCACTCACTCCATCGACGAGGCGTTGACCTCTGGCAAGGGCGAGATTCAGACCGAGGCGATGGTCAGCCTACAGGCTATCCTCGACTCCTATGAAACCGGTGTGACGGTTACGCAGTTACAACTTAAGGACGTGCTGCCGCCTCGGGAAGTTGCGGACGCGTTCCGTGAAGTTGCGTCGGCGAAAGAGGACAAGGCTCGCCTGGTCAATGAAGCACAGGGTTATGCAAATAACCTGATCCCACGCGCCCGTGGTGAAGCGGAGAAGATGGTTCTCGAATCTGAAGGGTACGCGCAGGAACGTGTTAAACGATCAGAAGGTGATGCGGAAAACTTCAAGGCCCAACTTGCTGCGTATCGCAGATCGCCAACCGTTACACGAAAACGCATGTTGCTCGAAACGATGGAAGTTGTGCTGCCAGGCTTGCACAAATACATCCTACAAGCTCCCAATGGAGGCGACTTGATCAACTTGATCGGGGCCCAAGTTCCCGGGCAAACAGCCGCCAGCCAGGGATCGCAGAGCGGGACAGGAGGTGGACGATGAAAACCACCGTACGCATTCTAATTGGATTTGTCGTCGCAATGATAGTGATCAGTTTGGTCACCTTCACTGTGGATGAAACCGAACAAGTTCTAGTTCTCCAGTTCGGCAAGCCGCTCACAGCAATATCAGATCCAGGTCTGCATTTCAAGCTCCCACCACCGTTCCGAAGTATCGAACGGTTTGAGCGCCGTCTGCTGATCTACGATAGCCCGCCGAACATTGTCGTCACCCAGGACAAGAAGAACATGGTGATTGACTCGTTCGCTCGCTGGCGTATCACCGACCCGTTGTTGTTCCGGCAGACTGTGAGAACCGAATCGGGCGCGCAGGCACGACTGGACGACCTGATCTATTCCGACTTGCTGCGTGAACTCGGTCAGCATGAGATGGAGGATATCGTTTCCTCCAACCGTGATGTGATCATGAATTCTGTTACCGTCAGCGCTAACGAAAAAGCAGATGATTATGGAATCGAAGTGCTCGACGTGCGCATCAAACGGACCGACCTGCCTCCAGAAAACGAGGACGCGATTTATCGACGGATGAGGGCGGAACGTCAACGTATCGCTAACCTATATCGTTCTGAAGGTGAAGAAGAAGCACAGATCATTCGCTCGACTGCCGATAAAGAAATCAAGGTGATCAAGGCGGAAGCCTATCGGAAGGCGCAGATCATTCGTGGTGAGGCTGAAGCTCAGGCGATTTCGATTTATGCAGAAGCCTTCAACCGCGACCCTGATTTCTACGATTTCTCGCGTACCTTGGAGATGTATCGAACAGCGCTGGATGAGAATACTACCCTCGTCCTGCCGCCAAACACTGAACTGTTCAAGTACTTGAAATGATGAACAATGACTGAACCACAGAGAAAAGAGATAACGGACTCCGTGTTTAGACGTGTCCGGAACTATTTCATCACCGGTCTGCTCGTGCTCGGACCGGTGATGATTACCCTTTGGATCGTGATCAACCTGTTCATCGTGATGGACAGCGTGCTCGGGCGTCCGATTCAATACCTGCTCGGCGAATTGATCGGGATACCGTTCTTTGATTCGCAGATCGTCTACGGTCTCGGTTTCATTACGCTGATCCTGTTGGTCATCGCAACGGGATGGTTCTCACGGATGTACCTGGGTGGCCGTTTTGTGCAAATGGTCAACAAATGGTTTGAGCATATCCCGCTTGTCAACAAGGTCTACAACGCCATCGTCCAGATTTCGCAAGCGTTACTCGGTGGGCAGAAGGAAGTTTTCAAGTATGCAGTAATGATTGAGTATCCTCGGCGGGAGATGTACAGCATAGGTTTCGTCACTCAGGACACCAAAGGCGCTCCTCAGGATGCAGTCTCTGAGGATGTAATCAGCGTGTTCGTACCCACAACGCCGAATCCAACATCTGGCTATTTGTTGTTCGTCCCCAAGAAGGATGTCGCATTCCTCAACATGTCAGTTGAAGAAGCGTTGAAGCTGATCATTTCTGCTGGAGCACTGATTGGACGTGCTGGTGGCGGTTCACGTGAAGCTATGAGACGATTGGGCATCCGGACTCGCCCGCTGCACGATGAAGACACACGCACATCAATTCGACGGGAAGATGAAATGTGAGTGCTGTGCTCCGGAGAACGAGTATCGCCCTGCTGTTTCTCCCGGGGTTCGCACTGGCTCAGGTGAGTGATTCGCTCACCACAACATTTCGGCAGGAGCTCGATACCCGCCTCTGGCGTGTGCAGGAAAACGTCCAATTTGACCAGGCAAGCTATTCGCTTCGATCATCGGGCTATACATCACTCACTGAGCGACGTTTAAGCGGTTATCAATCCCAATGGAAAAGCGACCTCAGCGCAAATATAGATTTGTCGCGCCGGATTACGAATGATCTGGACCTGATGCTCGATTTATCGGGTCAAGATTTCCGTGACCGTGAAGCAGCTTATATCAACGAACGCGGTCGACTTGAGTTCACACCATCCGCGTTCGACATGCCAGGATCCTCAACCACACCTCGGCCTCCTTTAGGCCAGAACTCACGGATAGCGCGGTCCACTGCGCGTGCAGGTCTCGAGTATTCCCCACAACCTGATTTTGAAACCAGCCTGCTCGTCGGAGGATCATTTGACGACCAGGTAGAAGGCAGCGGCGAAGGGTTTTCCGGCAGTAGTGGATTGTACTGGGGTAGCGTATTCGACAGCGACTTCGACGTTGAAGCGGATGGGTGGATCAACCAGTATGGCGACCGCCAGAACCATCACGTGTTTACCCGCGGCCTGACGCTTAGCCAGTTCGGTGATGCAACAAATCAACTCGCGGCAAGTTGGCGGAACCGTCGATCTGACCTGTTTTTCGGGTCAGGCGGACAAGTCGTCAGCCGTGTAAGCGAAGAGATTCGCATTGACAACCGACTCACTGGACCACTGACCTCGTCCATCATTGGAATCTACGACCTCAGCTATCGCAAGACGAACGTCGATTATCGGGGTGGTGGACCGGGTCCTGGTGACGAGCTGGACCTGATTAACCGCTTCAGTATGCGAAGCTACTGGGGCAATTGGCTCGGTGAAATGACTTACCAGTACGGTCTTGAGGACCGTACATATGGCGACCTGATCCTCGGCCGGAACCAATTGCTATCGTTGCTCGCTGACTGGAAAGAAGGACCGGACAGCCTGTTCATTCGCACGAGCACTGAGAAAAGGCGCTACGATTCACCCGACAGTCTCGAAACATCCGACCGTGACCGCCTGATCCACCGCATCACTTCAGGCTCCAGCTTCCGCATCCTTGATCAAACACAATTTACACTGGACGCAATGGTCGTTCTTGATCATGTGGTCAACCTGCACCGGCAACGATCCGCTGACAACCGCTGGAACCGCGTATTCCGACTCAGCCCAGGTGTTGAGTGGATGCCAGCTTCCGGCTGGCGCAATCACGCTGTTTTCGAGATACTCGCGAACTACACCGATTATGACTTTGAAGAAGAAACCGGCAATGTTCGCAGCCATGTGTATCGCCGCTGGTCAGCAGCAGATACAGTAAATGTTCCGTTTCCAATGGATCTACGCGGCACCTTCAGCGGACGGCTGGACCTCGAAGATCGCGGACGTCTGTTATGGGATGAGTTCGTTCAGGAAGTATCTGACGAGAAACGCGCGTGGTTCTGGTCAGCATCAATAGCCAAGCTCTTCTGGTCACATTTGTTGATCGAATCAGGTTACCGTTCGCAACGCAGGGAGGATGACCGCTTCGACCTCGCTCCAGATGGCGGAACTTTACGCACCCGAATCAACACCTACCAGGTTACGGGACCATTCTTTAGACTCGAAACTCGTGGCATTCGCAACCTTCGCATAGCAGTAGCCATTGACATTCAGAATGTCGATGACAGCAATCCCAGCGGACGTGACCGCCTCGACCGCATTGAAACTGTCCTCGTTTATCGCTGGTGAATCCAAACTTACTTCAGTGGAGTGTCATGTATGCTTTGCCTGTTTGCATGAACGATATTCCGGTCCGTTAAACCTGGCACATGCGCTGTTCATCAAACACTTGGATGCTGCTCAGAACAAGCAAAAATTGTATCACGATTGAAACTCTGATTCTGCTGAATAACATATCCCTCTCCCAATCATGGGTCCGAATTCCAGTTCTGTTATTGATGATAATTGCAGGCACGGGAATGCTCTGTGAAACAGCGTTATCGGTTTCGCCATCAGACTCGACGCAACCACGCAGCGGTGGTATCAACCCGAACAGAGTGACTTTTGATCCGAGCATCAATCTCATACAGACCTACAATGAATACCCGGCGATAGACACAATCATCGTGGTCGGAAACAGAACCACAAACGTCTTCGTTATCATGACCGAAATGGAGTTGGAAGCGGGTGACATTGCAACGCCTGACGCCATTAAACGTGATGAAGAACGGTTGGAATCCTTGCATCTTTTCAGCCAGGCGAAGCTGAAACTTGGTTCAATGATCAATGAGCGCACGGCTCTAATCGTAGAAGTTACCGAACTGTGGTACATTTGGCCCGGTTTCTATCTCGCTGTCGATGAAAACGACCTCACACGCGCTTCATTCGGAGGAATCATTTCGCATGAGAACTTTCGTGGACGGCGCGAATTGTTTTCCATTGCCGCTCGTTACGGCTACATCAGCGGCGTTGACTTCCGCTGGAACATACCATATCTGACCAGCCGAAAAAACAACTGGGCGCTTGATATCAAGGGCAGTTTCACCGATGAGGAGGAACCACGTTTCCTCAAGGATCGCGAAGGAATCATCAGCAGACAACGTTTGCTCAGCTCGAGAATTGGGTACCGTTTCAATCTTGAAAATTACAGTTGGTTAAAAGTGTCAATCCGTTCGCGAGCGTTTGAATCCGACGATGATCGTCAGCTGAACCTGACGCAATCGAGCAACGGGGAAGATGTACTTGGAGAAGTTGAACTCGCCGTTGAACACGATACTCGGACATTTAAAGCCTGGCCGGATAACGCATACCTGATTCGTTTAACCATCGGTTCCGGCATTGGTCTGAATCACAGCGGCACCGGGTACTTAAAGCCTGAATTATATACTTCTGCGTTCTATTCACCATGGTCACGGTTTCATATTGCCGGACGCATTCATGGATCAACCTATCTCGGTGATATTCCGCCTTATGAACGGATGCTGCTCGGCCGTGAAAACAAAATCCGTACCGCCATGCTGAATGTGTTCGAAGGTCGTTGGCGAGTTCTTTCGACTGCCGAACTTCGCACAGACATTCTCCCAGTTGGGTACTACACGTTTGAGTTCTGGGATCTGATTGAGCCTTACACACGTAACCTGCGATTCGGCATTTCGACAACCTTGTTTACTGATTACGGTGTTGTCGGTGGAGTAGATGAACAAACGCCATACTTCAACACTGATAGCGCCAATGGATGGGATGTTGCATATGGCGCCGGTCTCATGCTGCACATCCCATACCGTGACATGATTCGCCTCGAAGTTATGCGAAGCGCACGTTATCCTGCTGATGGCCTGCTGTTCCGCGTCCGCATCGGAACATTTCTATAACTCTCATAATATCTTGTTTTACCCTGTTAATGTACGGGGTAGAGCACTCCCCACACATTTGTTCAGTCACTTTACATTTCCCCTTGATCTGCCTGTTCAGTAGCCGTACCTTTATACTGAACATTTGTATAGTTTGAAATTGAAAGAGTTCGGGAATTCCCTGTAATGATAAGGGTTTGAGCTTACATGCGTTACGAAGACATCGGTGATAAAGTCGAGATGATCGTCCTGTTTCGCGATGGACGTATCCAGCCGTTGAAATTCCGTTGGCGGGAACGGGTGTATCGTATCCAGCGGGTGAACGGCGAGTGGGTCTCCGATCAAGGCCAGATACGATTTTATCACTTCTCCGTGATGACCGCCGGACCGGATGTCTATGAACTGACATACAACAGCGACACTCGCGGCTGGACACTCAGCCGTGTCTGCCTTGTGGGATGATCGCGACACCCGAGAGACTATGTACGTGAGACGAAAGACGAACTCATGATGCGGGCAGAAGTCAGAGAACGATTGCATGCTGCAGACCGAAAACACACGCATGGAAAACGTGACCCGAATCAGCGAAATGCAAAGGTCGTCGTGCATGTTGACATGGATGCATTCTTCGCTGCGATCGAGGAACGAGACAACCCGTCTCTGCATGGAAAACCAGTCGTTGTCGGGGGACCGAAAGGCAGCCGAGGGGTCATCACAACGGCGAACTATGTAGCTCGCAGCTACGGTGTTCATGCTGGAATGTCCCTCGCGAAAGCTGATCAATTGTGCCCGGACGCTGTCCATGTAAGCACCAAAGGTGGGAAATACACGTGGGTTTCACTGGAATTGATGGAGATCCTGCGTCAATTCAGCCCGGAAATCGAGCCGTACAGCATTGATGAAGCCTTCCTTAATGGAACTGGCTGCGTACACCTGTGGGGCGACTTGGAAGCATACGGAAATGCCATTAAGGAAGCTATTTACAGGAATATGAGGCTGACAGCTTCAGTTGGTATTGGACCTTCCAAAGTGGTCGCAAAAATGGGTTCTAGCATGTTAAAACCGAATGGGCTAACGATTATCAAACGGCAAGAAGTCGCAAGCCGCTTAGGGCCGTTGCCGATCAGGAAAATCCCTGGAGTAGGACCATCCACCGAATTGGTGCTGAATTCGCTGAATATAAAGACAGTACAGGAGTTAATCGACTGTCCAAGATCATTATTACAGATGAAACTCGGGAAATATGGCAATGATCTGGCCTGCAAAATGGCCGGGGCGACAGGTGTGGATGACATTGGGATTGAAAGACACATCGAGGACAAGTCTAAGGGGCACGAGCACACATTTCATCAGGATGTTAAGGATTCTGCACGGATCAATAGCCAACTGCTGGTGCAATGTGAACGAGTGTGCCGGAGAATGCGGCGTGATAACTACGTTGGACGCTGCGTCACTCTGAAACTACGCACGCACAACTTTATCACTCACAGCCATCAGCGAGTGCTGAAAGAGTGGACCAATGATCCTGTTGAGATCTATTCGGTCATACAGGAGTTACTGAATGATATCTGGCGCGAGTCGGATGGAGTTCCGCTTCGGCTGGTTGGAGTATCAGTCTCAAGACTGATTCGTCCAGGTGACCCACTGGGAATACAAGAGGACATCTTTCACGCTGAGACGCGTCAACGCCGTGGTGATCTGTTTTCTGCCGTGGATAACCTGCGAGACCGCTTTGGAGAGAATGTTGTAGGTCTTGCAGATGGGTATCCGTCCCGTCGACCGACCCATTCGGGCCCACATTCGCATCGCCGATAAGGTACGTTATGTATAATTGCTGATATTTGTGCTATTCTATGGTTTCTGTTGCCCTCTTACCCATATCTCTACTCTCTTCACTTGCATCGGTTGCATTGCAATTCTGTTACGATGTGATTCATAACTCCTTTCACCTCTTTCTGCTGAACTTTTTTTGATCACACTCCTTTTGTTCATCCTGCTTCCGAGTTCTTCACAGGTCCCATTGCTGTAAAAATTTGCCGTTGCACAATTCAAATCAATGTTTCGCGCCCCACAAACCTTCTGTATCCTAAACACTCTTACGCATTCTTCCGTCCAACTCTTGTACCCCATTGCTTCCCAATATTTTTTCAAGCCATATGGCTCGAATATGAACTCTCTTTTTTTGGTTTTTTTTGCACGGATTTCAGCTTTTTTATCCTATGTGCACTAACTTCACTCCTCTAGTGAACAAGGGGATAAATCAGGAGAGAAACCCATGAAGGCGTTTATTGTCAGTTTGTTCGCGATGTTAATTTGCGTCAGCTTCGTTTTTGCTGATGTGCCGCCTACTTTTGAAGAAGTCAAAGCACAATTGGAAGCCGAAATCACCCCTACTCTTGTGTTGGAATTGACAAATGAAGCCGCTGCTGATCTTCGCAGCCAAAATCTAATACCCAACGATCTATTATCCTATTTCCCTAACGCTTCTTATGTACCTCTGTTAACGATTCCTGTTAACCCTGTACATGAAGAGCTCTGGCGCACCTATGGCCTGCACCGATGGTTCATTGTCCGCAACATCGATAATCCACCATCACGTGCTGCTTTACAGTCCATTGAATCGCTGGAATCCGTGACTACTGCAGAGTTTTCTGCGCTTCATATCATGGATCTAACTCCAATGGATGAAGGTAATTTCAATACGTACGCAATGGATCGCATGCAAGCCACCCAGGCGTGGGATCAACAAATTGGTTCTGATGACGTTATCGTCACGACTATTGACACTGGTTGTGAGATCTCACACCCTGATTTGCAGCACAACATTCACGTTAACCCGGGTGAAGATCTGAACGGCAACGGCTATTGGGACGCTTCAGACAGTAACGGAATCGACGACGATGGCAATGGGTATGTTGACGATCTCGTAGGCTGGGACTTTGTTTCTGCGACCGTTTCCCCGCTTTTCCGGCATCCTGCCGAAGACTACGGACCACGCGACAACCGTGTCTGGCCGGACATTGTCGGTCACGGTACTCACGTATCAGGTACTACTGCCAGCACCACCAACAACGGAATTGGCGTCCCCTCCGCTTCCTGGAATGTGTCTAACATGCCATTGCGAGCCGGGTATGCCTACAGTCTATTTGGCTTGATCCTAGGTGTCGGTGACACAGCTGACTTTATTGCTGCCATCCAATATGCTGGCGAAAACGGTTCAGACATTGTCAGCATTTCCTTCGGTGGCACTGGTTCGAACCAGTTCTACCAGGACACAATCAACTATGTGCGTTCTTTGGGAACGCTGATTTTTGCGTCTGCCGGTAATTCCAACAATCAAGTAGTCAACTACCCGGCCGGCTACGACAACGTTATCTCAGTCGCAGCTACAGATATAAACGATGTTCGGGCGTCATTCAGCACATACGGAAGTTGGGTTGATATTTCCTCGCCGGGTGTAAACATCTGGAGTACTACTCCGGGCGCTTCATATTCGTCTTATGACGGAACTTCAATGTCCAGTCCGAATGCGGCTGCAGTTGCTGCATTGGTCAAGAGTTACAACCCGAGCATGACTGCCGCACACCTTGAACAGTTCATTCTTAACGGTTGTGACAATATCGACGCTCAGAATCCAGGTTACATCGGATTGCTGGGTGCTGGACGTGTAAACGCGCTCAATTCATTGAACCTGGCATCGGCAGCCTATCCGGCAAGCGCCTCTCCGAACGTGGATCTCGTGCCGGTCATCTCCCCGACGAATGTTCCTGCCGCTGGCGGTTCATTCCTTTACAACGTTACGATTTCCAACAACACTGGCGCTGCGCAGACGTTCGACGCCTGGACAATGGCGTTGATGCCGGATGGCAGCATGTACGGGCCTATCCTTACCCAGACTAGCTACGGCATGGCTGTCGGCGCGACGTCGCAATTCACGCTCTCGTTGGCTGTTCCGGGAGCCGCTCCTGTTGGCCTGTATCGCTTCATCGCAAACATCGGTAGCCTGGGCGGTACAATTTGGGAAAGTGATGACCTGTACTTCTCCAAGGCTGGGGTTGCTGCAGGTAGCTTGGAAGATTGGACTGGCGATTCATGGCCGGAAGTTTCGGGCAACAATGGTGGCACCTCCACCCTGCCGCTTAGTTTCGAAGTTGGTCAGGCTTTCCCGAATCCGTTTAACGCTATGACTACGTTGAACGTTCAGTTACCTGAAACGGCAACGCTAAACGTGATAGTGTTCGACGTTATGGGACGCAAGGTTGCGACGGTTGTCAACGATAAGTATTCATCGGGCAACCATACGGTCTCTGTGAACGCCAGTTCGTTCAGCAGCGGCATGTACTTCATCCAGACCAGCGTGCCGGGCAAACTGAAACACACGCAGAAAGTCATACTGGTGAAGTAGTATCAATGTGTCTTCCACGTCTCTTTGAGGCCGGTGCAGCAAATGCATCGGCCTTTGCTCTTCAAACCGGGCACCTATGTAACCTGAACGCCGTTTAAATGGTCTCGAAGATGTCAGGGGCTGGGTCCAATTTCTCATGTTGATTTCAAAAGCGAGTGTGGCGCGGGAACTCCACCCTCCATCCTTTGCTGGAACAAACCTGAGAAACGCTGCTCATAGTGATTAACTTCAAAACCTTCAAGAAACCGTGAAACTGTACCTACCACCAACTTTTCAGGAGGATCGCATGCGGACTGGCGTGCGGATGTTTACCGTTCTGATCCTTGCTGCATTCGTCTTTTCGACGGGTGTCGCTGGGGCTGGAGTGGAACCGACCAAGCTTTTACGTCTACCGGCAATTTCGGACGATCACCTTGCGTTCTATTACGCTGGTGATCTGTGGATTGCAGATCGTGATGGGAGTGATCCGAGACGACTGACCGTGCATGAGGGAATTGAGGGTAGCCCCTACTTCTCCCCTGACGGCAAGTGGATTGCCTTCTCCGGTGAGTATGACGGCAATCTGGATGTGTACATCATAGGAACAGATGGCGGTGCGCCCGTCAGGTTAACCTATCACCCTGAAATTGACATCGTGCGTGGTTGGACTCCTGACGGAAAAGTCATGTTCCTGTCAACACGCGATTCATCTACTCGGCGTTATGGCAGATTCTTCACCGTGTCAACTGAGGGTGGTTGGCCCGAAGCGATGGTCCTCCCTCGCGCTTCACGAGGAGCCGTGTCTCCGGACGGTGGAAAGATCGCCTATACAATGTCTGGTGATCCGTTCAGTACATGGAAGCGATATCGCGGTGGGTTATCACCTTGGGTTTGGATCTTTGACTTCAACACCCAAGATGTTGTCGAAGTCCCGCGTGTGACCTTCACTGATCCTGTTACTGGTGGAACTACCTACGCTAACGACACCTACCCGGTCTGGCTCGGAGACAAGGTCTACTTCCTCTCCGACCGTGATCGCGGTATGAACGTTTTCTCATACGATACCGCTTCAGGTGATGTAACCCAGATGACTGATCATCAGGATTATGATGTCAAAAGCCTGAAAGGTTTTGGCAGCACTCTTGTATACGAACAAGCCGGGATGATCCACACTCTGGATACCATCTCAGGTCAATCCACTCCGGTCAACGTATATATCAATCCGGATCTGCCGGACACTCGTCCGCATTTCACCAACGTTGGCGGTAACACCAGTTGGTACGAGATTTCACCAACCGGTAAGCGTGGCGTGTTCAGCGCACGTGGTGATGTCTGGACCGTACCGGCTGAGAATGGCGACGTCCGAAACATCACCAACACTCCAGACATTCACGAACGGTATCCGATCTGGTCACCAAACGGTGGAAAGATTGCGTACTTGTCCGATGCATCAGGTGAGTATCGCCTCCACATCAAAGACCAGATGGGAAAAGAAGATCCTGACACTTACAAGCTTGGCCCGGACAACTTCTATTTCCTAATCAGTTGGGATCCGGATGGTGAGCGCATTCTCTACACGGACAACCTCCGCTCCCTCTTCTATTATGATGTAGAGAAAAAGAAGAGCGTCAAAGTGGCTGAGGATATGTTCGGTCGCTGGACATTTAATCCATCCTGGTCACCTGATGGCCGCTACATCGGATACACAACGAATTTGAACAACCGCTTCGCTGTGGTCAAGGTGTACGATACGGAAGACAAAGAAACCTACCAGATCACTGATGGGATGAGTGAAGTCAGCTCAGCAAGGTTCAGCCGTGATGGCAAATACCTCTACTTCTCTTCCAGCACTGATGTCGGCCTGAACATCAACGGTTCCGAGATGTCCTCGTACGGTCGCGATTTCTCCAACAGCCTGTACCTCGTTGTCTTGCAAGCGGATGAAGACTCACCGTTCGCTCTGGAAAGCGATGAAGAGGAAGTCGCTGAGGATGAAGACGACGCCGAAGACGAAGAAGAATCTGAAGAAGATGCCGACGATGAAGAAGATTCGGAAGACGGCGAAGAGGACGAAGACGAGGGTATGCCAGAGATCGACTTCGCTGGAATCGACCAACGCATTCTCTCCATGCAAGTGGACGAAGGCCTCTACTTCAACCTTGAGACGGCTGAAGGTGGCTACCTCTTCTATGTTGACTACAGTGGTGACGACCCCGTCGTGATGCGTTACAGCATGGACGATGAGGAAGCTACCGAGTTCATGTCCGGAGTTGGCAGCTTCGTGATCAGCTCGGACGGCAACAAGGTGATGCTGGCTTCGAACGGTTCGCACTCAATCGTCGATGCATCTGGCAGCCCAGCCCCAGGCGACGGTTCACTTGACATGTCCGGGATGCAGATGCGTGTTGAACCTCGTGCAGAGTGGGAACAAATCCTGCGCGAAGTTTGGCGTTTGGAACGTGACTTCTTCTACGACAAGGGCATGCACGGTGTCAACTGGAACGCGGCTTACAAGAAGTATCAACCGTTCGTCAAGCACGCAGGTCATCGTGACGACATCAACTACCTGATCGGTGAACTGATCGGCGAGCTGGTTGTCGGTCACGCCTACCGCTGGGGTGGCGATATGCCTAACGCGGAGCGGGTAAATGTCGGACTGCTTGGGGCCGAATACGAACGCGAGAACGGGTACTACCGCTTGATCAAGATCTTCAGTGGCAATAACTGGGATCCGGACGAACGTTCTCCATTGACCGAACCGGGCGTAAATGTTCAGGAGGGCGACTACCTGCTCGCCGTCAACGGCATTGAAGTATCCGCCGAGGACAACCTGTTCGAGTTCTTCCAGAACACGGCTGGACGTCAGACCGTGCTAACCGTGAATGATCGTCCAACTATGGATGAAGCGCGCGAAGTCACAGTTGAGCCCTTGCGTAGCGAACGTGGATTGCGGCTGCGCGACTGGGTTGAAGGCAACCGCCAGAAGGTTTGGGAAGCGACAGAGGGACGGGCGGCATACGTTTACATGCCGAATACTGCGGGCGCAGGTTACGAATTCTTCACCCGCTACTTCTTCTCCCAGCTGGACAAGGACGGCGTTATCATCGACGAACGGTTTAACGGTGGTGGACATATAGCCGACTTCGTTGTCGATATGCTTGACCGTCCGTTGCTAAACTTCTGGACCAATCGTTCGGGCAGCTTTGATGTAACACCGACTGCTGCCATCTTTGGCCCCAAGGTGATGATCGTCAATGAGAGTGCTGGATCAGGTGGAGACTGGCTGCCATTTGCGTTCAAGAAACGCGAGCTTGGCACAATTGTCGGCACTCGTACCTGGGGTGGGCTTGTTGGTATCGGCGGCATGCCACACCTGCTTGATGGTGGTGGCGTTACGGTTCCTAACTGGGCGTTCTTCAATCCCGATGGTTCTTGGGGTGTGGAAAACTACGGCGTTGATCCTGATGTTGAGGTTCGACAGACACCGAAGGATGTCATTGCAGGTAACGATCCACAGCTTGATAAAGCCATTGAAATCATCAATCAGCAGTTGGAAGATTTCGCCGCTCCAAAACCGGATCCTGATCCGCGGCCAGAGAGAGCAAAACGATAACTCAGATATAATCCTGTTAACTGAATGCAAGCCTCCACACACGTGGAGGCTTTGCTGCTTGATGAACATGTAAGTCCTGATTTAACAGGATGGCGCTTGTTCTTGTTCGCTATTAGAATCCACCGATTTTGGGTTTCGTGGATATTATAAGAACTGCCGTTAGTACTGAACACAACTTGCTGCCGGGGTACCCCCTGCCCTCTCTTGAACCAGAATCGGATTACCTTCAAGCAAGAAATTCACTTATATTGCGCGGTCAGGTATGGTGATTATTTGTCGTGCGTGGTATGAAACGAGTCGGACAATCACTCACGGTTGATTGACTAATCAGGTGATCAAACTGAGCGCAGCGAGCTGTAACTATGATCTTGAATTCGTGGTCGCTTCAAATACCAAATAGTGATTAGGTGACACACTCGAGATTCATGACCATCTGATACATACGAAATGGCTTGAGCAAGCCACGTGCAGGTTGGATCAAAAATTCAGTTCGGAGCCAGGAACGAGAAGTATGAAGATCGAACGCTTGAACATATCAAAACCGATGTTTCTGGTTGTTCTCGCTCTCATTCTGCTCTCTGCGTTTGGGTGTTCAAACCGCTATGCATCAATCCGGCAGGAACTCGAAAACCAGAACTATGAAAATGCACGCGATCAAATCCTGGCTACCTATCCACATGATGCACACTACAATATGCTGCTCGCGGAAGCCTCATATCACCTTAAAGACTTTGACACGTTTGTTGAAGCCATAAGCCGTTCGCTGCGCCAGGGAGATGAGTTCCGTGATGATCTCCTCTATTTAATGCAGCTGGCTGATGTCGAACTGACGCAGAAAGCATATGATGCCTTCACTGCACGCGATTACAGTACAACTCGCGAGTTGATCGATAGAGTGCTGCGCGTTCGCTACTATCTCGATTGGGTGTTGACACCTTTCGAGATGAGAGCTCTTTCTGTCTCAGAAATGCTCGAATACTCTAGTGAATCGCTGGTGAATGAGGGTCGCTACGACGAAGCACGCGTTATGCTACTGCATTTGACTGCGGATTCGCTTCGCCGCCTGAACGTGCATGAACGCCTCGCGTACATTTATTACGATTCGGAACAATTTATTCACGCAAACGAATTGATTAAGGAAATCATATCACCACAACCGAATGCCAGTGGAATATTTCTCTACCAGGATCAATTGCGCACCTCTGGATTCAGGACTGATTCTGTCTTGACCGCATATGAGCCTAAGATTCAAGAAAGAAAACTCATTGAGCGACCGCTCATGGACAGCCATCTAGGCTCGACGTTCTATGAGATGAATGACTGGGACAATTCACGGTTCCGTTTTGAAATGGTGCTACGATCCGATCCACTTAATGCTGTAGATTTTTATGCTTTGATCGGTGAATCATACTTCCTCGAAAGGAACTTTCCGATGGCTATCCTGGCTTTCGAGGACGCACTTGTGATAGAGCCAGCCAACGAGGACGTGATTCAGTACCTGGCGATCAGCCGATTCAATCTCGGTCAGAAATCAGAGGCAGATTCACTGTTTGCCCTGGCGCGCACCTATATGGATCAAACAGTGCTCAATCCGTCACGGGTGAGGCAGGATACCACTCGAATCCGGCTGGAGGGACCATGAGCAAGCATATACCTCTTATATGCTTCATCCTGATTCTTCCCGTACTCGGCTCCGGCGTGCAGATCAATCCGGAGACTGGAAATGGTCATGCTGGCTTGTTGGCTGCAAGTGATCCAATCGTTCTATCATTTGACCGATTGGTTGGTGATGTTGATCTGAGCAAATATTTAACTGCAAGATCACCATCCGGACAAAAATTCGATATATCAGTGCAAGCGGCTGGAAAGAGTGTTGTTGTTCGACCAGTATCAAACTGGCCGACAAAGAAGACTGTCATTCTTGAGATTGAATCCAGCTTACCCCTGAGTGGACGAAATTACGCTGGACCGTCGAAGCTGTCATTCCATGTACAGGGTGATGAGTGGGATCGGTTGGAGAGTTCGTTTAACAAATCGGCTCAAAGAGAAACCAAGTCTGACGGATATCTTGAGAACGGGGTTGAAGTCTATCCCCTTCCGATCACTCCGAATGGAGATGGCGTTAACGACGAACTGCATATAGCACGTCCAGGCATTGGTTTTAAAAATCCATACATTCGCATTTTCAGCCCGGATGGCATCAGGGTGATGTCGATTGCCAGATCGGGTTTACGGAACGGTGAAGTTATTTGGGATGGAGTTGACCGGCTGGGGCACGAGATACGTCCAGGCGTCTACTTCATCATTGTGGAAGAAGATTCGGAAATCATAGCTTCCGGTGTCATTTACGTTCTCCGCTAAGCATATGAGACGAAACCTACTCGGCATTCTGATATTTGTGATCGTGTTCCAACTTGGAGCATCGAACGCTCATGCCTATAACCGTTATGGGCAAAATCCGGCGGAATTGAACCTTCTGGAATCCGTATTCGTAAATCCCGCCTTGAATCCCTGGTTGCGCGACAAGTTCAGCATGACAGGAACATTTTATCACCCATCGCTGACAGATGATTTCATGTCGGTTCACGGTGGAATGATCGGGTATCATTTCCCTTGGAAAGCTCGTGGTTTGGCAGCAGGTTTACAGTACCTGCAATCAGGACTTTATCGAGAAACGCTGTTCAGGATGTCGTACGGTATTCCGATCATGCGCCAACTGTCAATCGGGGCGAACTTCGATTCGTTCATGATGGACTATGATCAGCTTGAATTCTATCGTTTCGACTATGGCGACCCTGTGATTCAGGAATCAGATTTCGTCTTCAACTGGTCAGCAGGCGTTGGCATTTTCGCTCGGCCGTGGTCCAAGCTGCAATTGGCAATGGTCTGGGAAGATATCAACCGTCCATTGATCAATGCTGGTGGAAAAGATTTCAAGGAACGCTGGCATTTTGGTGCGGGAGCGGTATTTCGCATCAACGAGTGGTGGACTGTACGTGCAACGGTTTTCAATCTACCCAATTCTTCGATGAGTTCTGTCGGCCAAACATCTCAATGGACTGAAGTTCAGGATCACTTTGAGATCGGAATCAGTCGTACTCTGAGCCAGGGTGCAATCCTGAGATTGAATGGTGGACAACGTTCAGTATGGTCTGAACTTGAGTTTCACCTGCTCGATGACTGGTACTTCAACTATCGTTACGACTACCCGACGACTGAAATCGCCTTGTTGTCGGACGGTACGCATCGATTTGGTTTCGTATATGATGTCTACAGGCGTCCCCCACTTCCTGTGCCTGAGGATCTACCAGCAATTCCGCTGAACGATCCACGTGGTCAGGAATGGCCAATCCAAGATCCACGTGGACAGATCTATCTGTATACACCTACTGACGAACTCAACATTCGACATATCCACACCGCTGCTAGTGTGGATGATAATCTGGGTGAAATCGAGCGCATGAACATGCGCCCACGCGACTTCGGTGACGAAAGACAGATCAGTGTTCGAACCGACGCTGACATACCGCTTGCTGACCGAGTACTGAATCGTCCGCCTGACGGGATGTACACTCCTGAATATCTGGGTGCACTTGAGACAATGGGGCATTTCCTTAAAAGTGAGTATGTGAAAGCTGAATTAATTACACCGCAACGTGCAGTGCTTCGCGCAAAAGGGCTTGAACGAGTCGTCACAGGTGGTGGATACCAGCTGCAGCGTGATCTTCCGATTAGAAACGAATTTACAAACGAACTCAACCTATCTACTGTTGACTCTCTGATGGGATCTGGACCTGTATTTATTGAAGATCGCTTTGTCGGGGAAGTACCTTTCTATGTAGTTAAAGCTTTCAGTAATGATTTTTCTGCACCTTGGAGGTTTACTATTCGCGATCTGGGCATGGATGAGGTTATCTTGGATGTCGGATCGCCAACTGCCATGCCGGATGAAATTGTTTGGGCTGGACGTGATGGTAATGGTGAACTCCTCCCGCCGGGTGTATACGAATACTTGTTTACGTACGACCGGGATGATGGTGTTAAGATGTTAGGTGGGCACGGACGGATGAGAGTAGTACATCACGAAGTCCACCGAAATATTGATATTCGTAAGAGGTACCAGGGTGGGGATCGTCTGGCGACCGATTTTGAACTTATCCTCAATCCTGAACATGGTCGTCGACTACCAGAAAACGAAAACAACGAGTAAATTCGACATTTTTGTGTCACGAATCTAAGAGGTGGTGCAGTGAGAACTGAGCAAGTAAGGCGACTCCTTGGAGTCGGCGGGATCGTTGTTGGCATGGTTCTGTTGGCATCGTACGGATTCGCGCAGGAAGCCACTGAAGGCAGCGAAACACCCTTTACGGTACGTCAACTGATCACTCAGTTGCAGGGTTTCGTCTGGCCGCTGGGAATTGCCCTCTTTGTCGGTCTTGTCGCCAGCTTCTACGAGTTCGGCATGCTGATGATGGAGAATGGGAATTCTAAGCCGCTCGTGACCTTCCGCTTTGCACGCGGTAATCCGGAAGAAGTTGATAAGATTGTCCGCGGGCGGGCTAACAAAGGCGAGATGGGACGGCTACTTGCGATTCTCTACGCGATGGGAATACGCGGCGATCTTAACTTCCATGCGGAAGTCGACTTGATCACAAAGGTTAGAGAAGAACGATTCGCTTCGTTCCGATCCTGGATGATCTTCTTGTCAGATTCCGCGGGCGCATTCGGTCTGCTGGGTACCGTCTGGGGTATGTACCAGGTGTTCTACACAACGGGTGGTGTACTCGATACACAGACTACCTTGTCGGGTATGGGTACCGCACTCGTCACTACCTTGGTTGGTATCGGTATTTCTGTAATGCTGAACCTGTTTTCCACTACACTGGAATCGCTCTTCAGGGGTCAGCTCGAACAGATGTACAACAAGGCTGATGATCTTCGCTTCCACTTTGTCAACCGTGCCCAGCAGAAGCGCACAACGCCGAAGGCTGAGGAGAGCGCTACATGATCTTGCGCCTGATCGACATCGTGTTGATCGTCCTCTTCGGGTTCATCAGTATGGCGACCATCGAGAATCAGCGAAAGCTGGAACTCGCGGAAACTGAAACTGTGCGAACACCCGACATAAGTACTGAGGGGAATGTTACGATCAGCGTAGACGTCTGGGGAGATATCTTCTTCCAGGATGAGCGCATAGCGTGGGATCTTGTCCAAGTGGAACGGTTCATGGCGAATGCGCGAACTGAAACTGTTTTTGGAGACAGTTTGCATGTTCGTATCCGCGCTGATGAAGGCGCGCCTATGGGCCGAGTGAAAAAAGTCATTCAGTCTGCTGATCGGCATGATCTGTCTCGCAGTCTGATCGTCGTGTACCACGATGAATAACAGGGGGTGATTCCATGGGAGGTTCTGGCACTATTCTGCGCCTGATCGACGTGGTTCTGATCATCCTCGTCGGATTTGTTTCAATTGCGGATCTATCGTCCAAGTCAAGGATAAGGTTCCCTTATACGCAAAAGGACGCGCAAGAACAATCTGAAGAACAGCAGGATCTCGCGATCATCAGCATCATCGTTACATCTTCACTGGAAAACATGCGCGCTGAGAACCGCGAACGCATGGATCAAGATGGAACGGTGAACCAGTATACTGTTGAACTGTTCAACCCTGAATACCTGATCAATTGGCGGCAGGGGGATATTGAGGATAGCCGCGCAGCAGATAGCCCGCAAGCGCTGAAACGAGAACTTCGTGCGTTGATTGATGAATATGGGGCCGAGATTGAAGCTGTCAACGTTATACCAACTGAATTGTCACCAGTAAGTGGCACCGTTGATATTTACGATATCGCCATGCAGCTTGACCTGCCCTTCCCGGGCGTTGACCTGTCGGGAGATACAGTAGATGATAACCAAGCCTCAGCCGAGGAGTGATTGTGCTCTGGGATATTGAGCCACAGCGAAAAAAAAGTAAGCGTATTCTATGGGTATCGCTTGCATTAAGCGGCATCATAATGGTGTTCTTGTTCACTGTGTTTCCCCTTCTTAAGGTGGTTCTCAATTCGCCGCGAATGTCGCAATCGCTGCGCGAAGTAATTGTGGACATCATTACAGCGAAAGAAAAAGAAGAGATTCAGCAGGATGATGCTGAGGAAGAGGAACAAGCTCCGCAACGCCGTCAAACTGAGGAGCGTCAGCAGGATAGGCGTGAGCGCGAAGACCTTAGCCGTGAACGTATGTCGCAGGATGTTGCGCTGCAGCAGGAGATTGACTTGAACTTGCAGCGACAACGCAGCGATCGACAGAATTTGCGTCGTGATCGCGACATGGGCGCACGTCGTGAAACTGATCAATCCTCTTCTTCCTCGATTATTGTACCGCGAGGAGACGCTTCTCTGGATGTTGGGGGAACAGGTCAAGTTTCACTTGGTCGTTCGGACCGTGGGTCGGCTAGAGGAGATAGAAGTTCACGCACTTCAAGTCGTGCTGCTCTTGATGTCGGAGAAGGTCCTAGTGTTCCGACGCTTGAAGAGTCCTCTGGATTGGGTATCGAGAGTAACGTCTCCCCCATTATTGATTGGATCCGGGATAATGAGCTGGAAATCCCACGGGATCTGAAAGAACCAGAGTATTTCAATTTCCAAGCAGGCGACTTTACGACCTGGGTGGAATACACAGCACCAAACGGCACTGATTATACAATCTATTTGTTGGGCCGTGATGGCGACCCACCTGAGCTGAAAATTTTCCTCGTTCAGGATACAAACGGCGTCCTGTTGACTGATATAGGCGCCAAGGGATCGAGGAGTGAGAGTTTCCAAGCTGGACGAGTTCTACTACGCGGAAATCGCATGAGCTTGCAGATGAGTCAGATAAGCCCCGGTGATCCGCGTGCTGGTGAATCGATGGACATCTTTATCGATTGGTGGAATTCATCCAACTAACGCCATGCTACTTCGGGAAAACGTTCCCGCACAGCGAGAGCGAGATGAGAAAAACAGTTTTCTTACGCATTCTGGTTCCAGCCATACTAATTCTGACTTCAGTCTGGATGTATGGTTGTACATCTGGTGGTGAAATCCGACGTGAACCACCACCTGAACCGCTGGAGCCCGGTGACGTTTCCGTGGCAGACACCACAGATCTGACACTCGTTGGATTCGTAGGTGTTGATACTTCCGTTGCTCGTGAAGCAACGCGCGCGGCGCGGCATGTTATGGTCGGCAGCGTGGCTGACTCCATTAGCGATGATTATTTTGCGCGAGCTGAAAAAGTTCGAGCACAAGGACATCCACTCGTAGAACTATACGAGAAAGGTAATGTCTTACCGGACGTGCCTCCGGATCCGGCGGACACGATGCGTGCTTTCGAGATCACGCTTGAAGTTGATGCACAGATTGTCGCTGTTGAAGATATTCTCGGCGAACCGGTTTATGTGCTCTCCATGGCTAATCTTGACCGCATCCGTCCGGCTCTCCGTGAACGGGCAGCTGGTCATCTGGAAGCAGCCCGTGACTTCCTGCAGGAAGCCCTTACTTATAACCCGTGGGATAGCTGGTCACGTATTCGTTTAATTGAGGTGCTGGAGGATTTGGCGAAGCTGCACCAATCCCTGGACAACCTCGATAAGGCGATTGAACAGACAGAAATCCTGTTTGGTACAAACCAATCTGACTATCTGACTGCCCTGCACCTGGGCGACCGCTATTTGACAAAGGGTGATTCCGTAGCCGCCCTCCGTTCCTACAGGCAATCTGAAGACCTGTTGCTGACATGGGCACCCATTTCGCAGTATCAAACAGGTGAACAGCTTCGACGCAGGATTGAACTCGATTCATTAGAGTATATCGATTGGCTGTTCCTGGTTCGGGAGCAGATGTACCTCGAACAAGATTTGATGATGGGAAGTGATCTCATCACAAATGCGAACCGCCTGGTCGCCATGACTCGTGCGGATGTACCCAGCGATTCTGAATTCGCTACAACAGCCAAGGATATGATGAGATGGATTGGTTGGGATGAAGGCAACATCTACACTGCCTCAGCACGTGTCCCGATCATTCAAATGATTAATGTGGGAGATCATGAGGAAGCACGCGCGGCGATTCTGGGTATCCGTGATGATCTAGTCTCGGAAACTGCCAAATTGGAAATGGATACTCTGGCGGCCGTTCTTGACTTTGGATATCTGGACGAACCTGAGAGCGCACTTGATCGACTTCGGACCATGCTGGTTAATGTTGGATACACAGAAGTAGATTCCAGCCTTGACACACTGTTGATCAACAATGGTTCTGACGGTTTCGGAACATTGATGACCGACCAGCGAAGCCGTATCCCGGCGGAGATGGAACGAGTTCTGGAGTTGTACGGAACCTTTGCCACGATCTACGCGAACCGACTTGAAAAGAATGATCGGACAAAGGAAAAGGCATTCGTCTACTATTACCAGTCGGCGCTGTTACCACATAAAGATCAAGCATTTGCCCTGATGGCGCTGGCGAACATGAGCCAACAGGACCCATATCGTGCGGTTCGATACGGCGAAGCAGCACTATCAACATCGCTGCCATCGGAATTATCACCGGTTAACCGGAGAAGCTTGTACGAGGTGATGGTCACGGCTTATAGAAATCTCAACGATCTCAACCGAGCAGAATTCTACTTCCACTTGCTCGAGGAGACAGGATGACCCGCAGGCTTGGGGGTTTGATCGCAACCGGTCTCCTTCTGGTCTTCTCCTCCATCTTGATGGCTCAAGATGGAGAAGTGAAACCGAAGGAAGTGCATTCGGTGAAGGTCAGCGACGCTGAGGTTATTGAAACCTTCAGACGTGGGCAACTTCTCAGCCCCACGATTGCGATTGACTCCGTCGAGTTCATCGACGTGACAAGAAACGGTTTCGGTCAGGGCGACCTGATGATCGTCTATCCCATGGAACGCGTTTTTCCTCTGCTCGAGATCAACGAGACCGAGAGATCAATTCTGAATCTTTACGAATTTGAGGAAAACAAAACATACTCTGCCCCGACTTTGAACGTGACACAAATCCAGGAAGATGCCAGGGTGCTGGAATCACCGTTCGCAGGAATTCTTGCCACCGTGGTCAAAGGTGTTGAGTATTACTATGACGGCAACTACATACAGGGTTTGTTCAGAATTACGAAAGATCGTGATATTGCAACCTTAACGCTGTGGAATTACAGCGAAGAGGATATGGAATACAAGACAGGTAGCCCAGCAGGTATCGCGGACACATTGCTGAATTATGATTTGTTGAAAGTCTATATCCGCGAGTTGACGACCGACACCATCTACGTTCCCATTCTTGTTGATACTGATGAGATGGAATCCCCAATATTCTCAGGTGTAGGTAGCCCGTTTTATTCAGAAGAATTTTCAGACACAACTGAGGCTACTCCGGAAGTTGATGCAGGCACAACGGATTCGATTCCTGCGGATGCTGAAGAACCAGTGTCCATAGATGAAGTTGTACCAGACACAACAAATGTACCTGTTGAAGGTGCCGGAGGAGCGACAACAGAGTGATGTGCAAGAACTCATTTACGCCGATGAAGCTGGTAGAGAGTCAATCCATGCATAAAAGCCATAACACACCGCCGGTCCATTTCACGGCTCCCGTGTCGTTCCTGGTGGCTGTCATACTGATGTTCATCGGAATCTCGGCCGTGCACGCTCAAGAAGCCGACACGACAGCTGCGGTTCAGGACACCACGCTGATGCTTGACGAATCTGTGATGGATGAGGAAGTGGTTGATGATCCCATCATAGATACGTTCGAGGCAGACACTACGGTAGTGGACACTGCGCAAACACTTGACGAATCTGTGATGGATGAGGAAGTGATTGACGATCCAGTCATAGATACGTTTGAAGCAGACACTACGGTAGTGGACACTGTTGATCTTTTTGATGCGGTCTTGGACACAGCATTTCAAGACACAGCGACAGATGAATCCATGTTTTTTGAGGCTGATAGTGTTTTCATGGACAGCCTCGTTGTAGAGGATTCTGATACCGTTCAAACGTATGAGTTGTTTACCCCGCCGCCAGAACCGGTTTATAGCGGACCTGAGGATATGGTCTGGATCTCAGCGGGTAAACTCCCAGATCCACTTCGCAAGTTTCGCGAAGAAGAGTTGGAAGTTGCGTGGACAAATGGTTTCTACATGGATGAGCATGAAGTAACAAACGAGGAATTCGCGAACTTCCTCTCCTCTGATTTCGAGAACGCGATCTTCTTTGATGAGCGTATGTATATCACCCAGGTAGTTGAAGGAGTCTTTGTCGCTGATGAAGGTCGAGAAACTATGCCGGTGACATTTGTCAACTGGTTTGGGGCGTTTGCTTATGCACAATGGGCCGGCAAAAGCCTGCCTACGGAAGAGGAATGGATTCTTGCCTGTTTTGGCATCTATACCAACGAGGATCTGACAAAATGGTATCCGTGGGGACAAGCAGATCCGGAAACGATTCAGGCAAATCTGTTGGATGCCAGTCGAATTGGCGCTCCAAAAGCAACTATGACATATCCTACATCGATGACAGCCACTGGGCTGTATGACATGGCTGGAAATGTCGCAGAATGGACTCTGACCAACTTCACGTTGACTAAGGCAGTGGATGACGATGCCGAGTACGAAAACCCCACTCTGGTATCGCAACAAATCGTCGAATCTGACACCACAGCATCGGATACGACGGCCGTAATCGCTGCGCCGGAAGAAGATGTTGACATGTCACTGCGTTTTGTGATTAAGGGTGGCAGTTACCTTGATCCTCCAAGCAATGTGCAATTGAATCGGCGCGCAACTCGTTTCCCCCATGAACGTTACCAGTACGTGGGATTCCGATGCGTAATGCGTGAGGGCAACCGCTGATGAGGCGTTTCAGCGCAATACTGCTGCTGATTCTAAGTCTCTGCTGTTGGTTTCCACAGGACGGATTTTCGCAGCGGAGTAATCGCGAATTGATCCTCTCCTCAGAATGGATCTCCGACCACGAACTCTCTCTGGATTGGAATAAATCCAAATACAAAGTAATCCTCGAACGAAAGCTCGATGACGCATCGTATTTTCGGCCCATCGCTGTTTTCGATGATGAGAACAAATTCGTCGATGACAGTCTGACTGTAAACACGACATATGTTTATCGTCTCCGTCCTGATCCGGCCTATTATCTGGATGAGTACGGGCCAAACCACTTCGTTCGGTTCGATCTGCCACCCCCTGCTCCTCCGCTGGTTACTCGATCTGGGATTGACGAAGTTATTGTCACCGCACCGCAAGACAGCTTGCAGTGGGAAGGCCATATCCTTGTACAGATGCGGGTTAAGGGGATTTTCAATGATGCGGGCTTCATCGGAGGTGGTGATACGACTGTTGTGGTGGATGGGTTGGAAACCTTCAAACCACAGCTCTTTCGACTCCTCTACATATCTGAATTGAATAGAAGCGAACCGTCAGTTGCGGATACAGTCTACTTGTCTTTTCCGCCACCTACTCGCCTGTATGTAGATGCGTTAAGCGACCACAGCATTCAGTTGAATTGGATGCCACCAACAGAGTGGCCGCACGAGTATCAAATCCAGAAGCTGGAAGGTTTGGATACGACATTCTTTGATGTTGCATTCGGAGACACATTCTGGGTGGATAACAATGTCGATTTTGACCGCACCACATTCTACCGTGTGCGTGGAATCGTAGGCGATAATATTGGCGATTTCAGCAGTGTCGTTTCCGCTCGCCTGCAAATGAACACAGTAGAGAACTTGCAAGTCGACAAGACTGAAGACTTGGTTGTTCTTTTAACGTGGGATGAACCCGCACCGATTACTACGACCTATTTCGTCCAAAGATCAATCAACGGCAGTGATTTCGATACTATTGCCGATCTCCCCTCGGACGTAAATACATATACTGATTACCTCCCAAGCCGTGGACTGAATGTTTCTTACCGGATTGTCAGCGCCAACAGCCTTGGAGATCAGGCGATTTCAGATGCCGTTTCGCAGGCCGTGCGTACAGTAGCCTACGGCATGATGCTGATGGAGCTTCCGAACGGTGAATCGTGGTTCGTAGATGCGGATGAAGTAAGTGCGGCTGAATATGCTCAGTTCTGTGAAGATACAGATCGAGCATTACCTGATGATCCGGACCATGCGTCAAGTGGATATTGGAGCGCACGCAACACTCAACCGGCTGTAATGGTGACTTGGGACGATGCCGTTGCATTTTGCAACTGGCGATCTGAAATCCTTGGTTTGGAACCAGCATATGATGACAGCGGCCGTGTTGTGAATCCGACTGGCGGATTCCGACTGCCAAATAGAGAGATCTATTCTGAAGCTGTCAATCGGCTCGCAAAAGGCCTTTCTTCCGCGACGGAATTCGCTAACCTTTTAGGCCCAGGCGATGGTTTCCGGTGGATGGCACCAGGATTGGGGCTGGTTATAAATCCAACCACAATGGTTCATCTGATTGGTAATGCTTCTGAATGGGTCCAGGATACCGCGCCTCCGGATGGTCGCTACAGTCTGGGTGGTGCATTCTCTACCCCGCACGACATCATTGAAGAAACTGTTCCTGAGATGGCTCATCCGCCCATGTGGTATGCATCCACGATCGGTTTCCGCTGCATCTTGCCATCCATAGTCGTTGTCGACGCAGAGTAAGACGTTACTGCGTAGAATACCGGTTGACTCTTCGATTGTAGTACATTCGCGCTCGGAACCTGTGACCTATATGTTACGGTATACCTACTGATCCTATCTGGCTCACGCGATATCGGCAAAAGATGAACACCCGAAAACCGCTGCATGCCGTTCTGGTAAAGCCTGCAGGCCCCGATTGTAACATGGCCTGTAGCTATTGCTTTTACCTGAAGAAGGCCGATCTATTCAGCGCACACACTCGCCATCGAATGCATGAAAACGTGCTTGAAGAACTTGTCAAGCAGGTTATGAGTGCTGCCGGGCAACAGATAACATTCGGCTGGCAGGGTGGCGAACCTACCCTTATGGGTCTCCCCTTCTTCGAGAAGGTAGTCGAGTTTCAGCAGAAGTACGGCCGCAGGCAAATTGTGGGCAACGGACTACAGACCAACGGCCTGCTCATCGGTCGTAAATGGGTACAATTCCTCGATAAATACAAGTTTCTCGTCGGACTGTCGCTGGACGGTCCGCAACACGTCCACGACTACTACCGCAAGCAGAGCCCGACAAAAGGGTCATGGAAGCAAGTAGTCGATGCTGCACATCGCTTGCTGGACCGTGGCGTCGCGACGAATGCACTTACGGTGATAACTGATTATTCAGCCCAGCACGCTGAGGAGATATACACGTATTTGCGTGATCTCGGCTTGACTTACATGCAGTTTATTCCCTGCGTTGAACGCGACCCAGAGGATCCTACAAAGGCCGCCAGTTATTCGGTCTCGGCAGAAGCATACGGACAATTTCTGATAAAAAACTTCGACTTATGGCACAAGGACTTCGAGGCTGGAAAGAAACAGACAACGATCCGTTTCTTCGACTCAGTATTCCATTCATACGTTGGCATTGATCCTCCGGATTGCAACCTGCAACCAGAATGCGGAACTTATACGGTTATTGAATACAACGGTGATGTTTACTCATGTGACTTCTTCGTTGAGCCAGACTGGAAGCTCGGCAACATCATGCAGGAAAATGTGTTGGAGATGCTTAACTCAGTTAAACAGACTGAGTTCGGACGTCTCAAGGCGGATTTTCCACAAGAGTGTGAAGATTGCAAATGGTTGAAGTATTGCTATGGTGGTTGTACGAAAGATCGTCTGCAAGACCCTGAAGACAATGGTAGTAACCACTTTTGCCTGTCAATGAAGATGTTCTTCGAACACGCAGATGAGCGATTGACAGAACTTGCGGAACGCTGGAAGACACAACAACGTATGGCGAAATTCGGGATTTGATTTCATATGAATAGAACAACACAATTCACCATCACCCTGCTCGTATTAAGCCTCCTTGTGAGCCTTTCAGATACGGGATTTGCTCAATTCGGTGGCATTCCTTCCAATTTCAGGGGTTCGCCGGTTCAAAGCTATGATGTAATTAACAGTTTTCCACACGATGCCACAGCTTTCACCCAGGGATTGGTCATCCACGAGGGAATTCTCTATGAGGGTACTGGTCATTTTGGCAGCTCCAATTTGCGCCTGGTAGACCTTGCTACTGGTGATGTACTGAAGCAGATCGACCTTTCGGAAATGGCATTTGGTGAAGGAATCACCATCTTTGATGGAAAGATCTATCAACTCACTTGGCGCAGCGGCATTTGCTACATCTATGATCTGGACAGTTTCGAACGTTCAGGCGAATTCTTCTATGAGGGCGAAGGCTGGGGAATTACACATGATGGAACGCACCTGATCATGAGTAATGGCAATGCTGAGCTGAAATTCATTGATCCACTGAGCTACCGTGTAGTGAAAACAGTCCCGGTCTGGGATCGAGACGGCGTCGTAAACGGTCTGAACGAACTTGAATACATCGACGGTGAAATCTTCGCAAATATCTTGCCCACAGATCTGATTGCACGTATCAATCCTGATACGGGTGAGATTAGTGCCTGGATCTACCTTGAAGGCCTGCTCGATGAAACCTCTGAAGAAATACGTTCTGAGGTGTTGAATGGCATTGCACACGACTCAAATACTGGAAAACTGTATTTGACAGGGAAATACTGGCCCCGACTCTATGAAGTTGAGATCATCGATGTCAACTAGCCTATCGATGTCCACCGAGTTGAGCCAAGCCGAGACAGTCACTGATGGGAATCCTACGCGTTGGCATGAACTCGAACCACTTAAACCCAGGACAAGGCCAACACTTTCCCAGATCATCAACTTCTGCAAGATAAGTGGTGCTGTATTGACCTCAGCTATAACTCGACGTCCCCACGTATGGGGATTGCCAACGATGCTGATGATCGAGCCAACAACCGCGTGTCAATTGAAATGCCCACATTGCCCGACTGGACGTGGCGAACTCAGCCGTCCAAATGGCAGGTTGACACTTGAGCGCTTCCGTTTGCTTTACGACAACATCACTCCCGCCCCCACCCTGCTACAACTCTGGAATCAAGGCGAGCCGCTGGTGAATTCAGACACACCTGGTATCATTCGGCACGCCACCCAGGCCGGTACCCGGGTTATCATGTCAACCAACGTGGAACCGCTGGCTAAAACTCGTATTGCTGAAGCGGTCGTCCGTTCCGGTTTGCACACGTGTATTCTCTCGCTTGATGGCGCTTCTGCTGAAAGCCATGTCCAATATCGAGTCGGCGGAAAGTGGGAAAAAGTAGAAACGGGCGTGAGGAATGTCGCCGAGATTAAAAGCAAACTCAATCTACATTTTCCCATTCTGAGCTGGCAATTCTTGTTATTCAAACACAATCTGCATGAACGAGATGAAGCGCTCAGTCTTGCCAAAGAATGGGGCGTGAACGAAGTCGTCTTCAAGACTGCCCAGTTGGAGGCGTTTGATAAGGCAGAGGGTGAAAAATGGCTGCCGAGTGACCCGAAGCTCAGACGCTATGTGTTAAAGGACGGCGCATGGGTGCTGAAACGAATGAAACGACCGTTCTGCGCCCGTATTTATGGCAGTGCTGTTGTGCAATGGGATGGGACCGTTGTTCCTTGCTGCTTTGACAAGGACGGGGACTTCATTCTCGGAAACGCCATCGACGATGGCTTCACTACAATTTGGGGCTCTCCTGAATACAGAGAGTTCCGGCAGCGTATCCTGACTGGAAACCGACCTGACATGTGTGCCAACTGCACGGAAGGGCTGCATACTGTATACGCAAAGAAACAAAAGCTGTAGTCTGACTACCTCCTCATCTGCATGTTCTCCGGTCTTTGGATTTACATTTTTCGCTCGTAAGCTGCGCATCCCTTCATTTCATCTCGTATACTTCGGGCAAAGGATTCAACTGTTCTTTGCTAGGAGTTTTGAATGAGGTGTTCACCCTGGTTGTTCGCAATGCTGGGGATGATCCTGCTTGCATATTTCAATTCTATCCCGGTGAACGCACAGATAAACGAGACGGGTTCCCTAAGATCCTTCATCCTGGGAGATGAACCGGCCGCCAGTTACGATAACTGGATTTCCCACACCGTTGAGGGCCAGGCAGTCGAAGGTGGCTACAATGTCCATTGCCCTTTCCGACTCGATCCTCAAACAAACGGCTTTGGTAGCTTTGAGCTGATCACTGAGGATATCCCTGCCACACGCCAACTTTGGCGACAAGTGTTTGGATATCTATGGAGCGACGAACCCACGCAGGCTCAAGCGCTGCTTGATCTGAACAGCATCCCTTATGAAGTCGTCTATTTTGAAGACACCGAGACAGGCGACACCTACCGTATGCTCCGCGAACTCCTGAACGAGTCCTACATAGATACCGGTTTTTATGCAGGACCTGATGATGACGTTACTGGCAGCTTCGATAAAGGCTGGGGGTTGTTCATAATTAACCCGCAGGCAGACGCTCCATGGGCGCATGCACAAGTTGTACATGTAAATGACGACTATATCTGTGTTCCATTGACAACTGACCTCTTTCTTGATGGAAGTCTGGGCGCACTGTCAATCCATGGGACCGGACGCGAAGTCATGTGGGTGGAAGGTCAAGACTACAACAACTCTCGCTCACTTTCAGATCCCTCACGAAACGGTGATTTACCAGTACAGTGGTTCACTGAGTTCTTCGTTGACTTAATACGCTCGCAAGATCAACGTGATCTGACCATACAATTGCACAGCTATGACACAGAGTCACACGGTGGTGAACCGACCATTCAGATCAGCGGTGGCTCAGTTGATGGCTATCCAAACCGTCCAGGCCGCGATATATCAGGAATGGGCTACGATTGGGTCAATTTCGCACCAACCACAGTCGTCCCGGCAGACTATTCAATTGAAGGGCAAGCAGAGGTTACTGTTGGCAATTACTTCGCCGTCTGGCGAGGATATGGTTTGCATCATTTGGAATCAGGTATTGAAATATCGACCAACGTGCCACTATCTGGTTATCCAGATAGCCCGCAGATGGCAGCTTGCGCTCAAGGCGTGAACAGATTTGAGGCGTTTGACCGCTGGGTACACGTCGAATTTGATGAGTTGCCATATGCAGTTGCTGACGCTGGGTACATAGAAGACAACTACTATGATGGCACAATCCCGCCAACGGAATCTAACTGGGATGCGATGCTGAGATACTATGAATCTGCGTCAGATGCGTTGATCGCTTATGTGAACGATGTAGTAAATCCGCAAGACATTGATCCACCAACAACTCCAACAGACATTTCGGTCTTCTATGCTGCAGACGATTTTGTTGAATTAACCTGGAGTGGTTTGTCTCTGGACCCCAACTTCGCTGAGTACCAGATGTTCTACGGTACGGACGCCGAAATCGACACAACCAACCTGCTATGGTCTGCAGCGAATGACGGCGACCTGGTCGGCCAGAATATCAGCTTCACTCAACTTACTGGTCTCGAGTTCAATCAGGATTATGGATTCCGGTTACGCGGCATCGATATTTTCGGACAGGCCGGTGATCTGACCGAAACCATTCGCGCGACTACATCCGAGGGTGACCAACCTCCGCTTCCATTTTCCCTGATTAGTCCCTTGGAAGGCGACACCTGTTTCACACTCGATACTACACTTGTATGGGAATCGACTACGGATCCGGACTTGTATGATGTGCCTCACTATGATGTTTGGGTGGACACATTACTTGACTTATCCACTGCCTGGATTCCCCAGGGCGCGGATAGTCTAGCAGACACGACGGTTGATTTATCCAATTTGAGAAATCGCGTGACCTATTACTGGACTGTGCGTGCAACCGACAGAAACACAGCCGGTACATGGGCAAATGAAACTCGATCCCTTGTCACCTGGCATACACTGCCACCAGCGCCTTTCGAACTGGCTTCTCCAATTGACCGGCGAACACTTTGGGATGCGCAGAGTGCCACACTCGTCTGGAACTCCTCATTCAGCCAAGAAAACCCTGGTGCCGAGATTAGCTACATCCCGATTATTGCTGATAACGGTGGTTTTGATAATGCTGATACGATGTATACCACCGACACAAGCTATGTTGTTGATAATCTGCAAATAAATACTACCTACTGGTGGAAGGTACTCGCATACGACGAGGCGGATACAACAGAATGTGAAGATGTGTGGAAGTTCTTCGTATGGGAGCGTCTGGTTCCAAACTTCTCACTACTGGCGCCTGATGATGGCGCGTGGATTGACGAAGATACCGTTGAGGTCTCATGGTCTGTTCCTGAGGACATCACATTTTCTCGACGTGACAACAGTGATGCCAACAAACCACTGCCCCACACTCAAGCACGCCTCGACATCTTGTCAGAGCAGATGACACACGAACCAAAGGGCTCATCCTCACATGGTGGAGAAGGCTGGGCAGCAATAGACAACCACGGCGGTCCGGACGACTTTGGACATGTGTGGATTGACAACGAGGAACCCGGTGGTCCGCTCTATTATTGGATCGAGATCAGTGAATCCGGCACGCTATCCACGGTGTCAGACATTGATGACGGCACGGAGACCGTGATGCTGCCTTTCCCATTCACATATTACGGTGACTCCTACTTTGCTGTCGTTATCAGCAGTAACGGCAACATCCACTTTGGTGAAGCAGACAACGATTACAATCACTACACCATTCCCAGTGAAGATGGACCCGCTGGCATCATTGCACCTTGGTGGATGGATCTACGCCCCAACGTGCGGGGCAACATCTACTATCAGGCCTCAGGCAATATGTTTATCGTCCAGTGGGATGATTGCCGTCAATACGGCCATGCGGATTGGTTGTATACGTTCCAGGTGATCCTGTACGCTGACGGCCGAATCAAATTCCAATACAAGAGCATGACGGGTGGACTTGCGGACGCTACCATCGGAATCGAAAACCTTAGCGAAGACGATGGTCTGCTGGTCGCTTTTAACGCAGCTTATGTCGCAGATCGAATTGCCACCATGTTCACGCTTGATGATTGGATCTATAACGTGCAATGGTCTGCTCATCCGGACTTCACTGACTCGATTTCCATAAGCACAAATGAAAACCAATATGAGATTGGAGATGTCATCTGGCAGCAAATGTATTATGACGAAATGGATGAACTTCCGGATGATCTCCCGGTATACTGGCGTGTTCAGACGACAAACCTGTACGGTCAGACGGCCTGGGCAAATCCAGGCGAAGATGGACGCAATTTCCTCGTTTATTTACAAGAAGACCCATCCACCTTTGAGCTTAGTTTACCGGAAGATGGTGCGACAGTCGAAACAGACACTGTCACCGTTTCATGGCTACCAGCAACCGACCCGGATCCGTTGGATACGCTCAGCTATGTAGTCGAATGGTCGGATGACGCAAACGTATTCAATCCACTGAATCAGGCTGTGGTTGCTGACACGTTCTTCACGATCACTGATTTGCTGACGCTTCTCGAACCTTCATTTCCAAATGAGATTCCATCACACGATTTCAGGTTGTTTAAGCGACAACGAACCAACAAGGCTGATAGGTCAAGATCCAAGGCTGTTTCAGCCGAATCCATTGAAGAAATAGCAGAAACTCAACCAGTTGTAGAGGATGAGCTGGATGAGCTTCCGGATAATTCAACGTTGTACTGGCGTGTGCGCGTTCAGGATCAGGCAGGAAACACAACTTGGCCTGATCACGGGGACACACCCTGGAGTTTCATCGTTCAGGTGCCAGAACCTCCGAGTGCTTTTAACCTCTTGGTCCCAATCAATAGCGACACGCTGAACAACGAAGAGATCAGCGATTTGTTGTTCTCCTGGGAGGATTCTGTTGATCCCGATCCAAACGAGGACGTTTCTTATTCAATCAACCTGCAAGTGGAAATCGGCGATCTGATTGACACGACTTTCTCGATGGATGAACTTGAACAATCAGATCTAGCACTCAATCTGCTCGATCATGTCCTGCTGGATGAGTGGGAAGACTGGTGGTTGGTAACTTGGAGAATCAACGCTATCTCCGGAACTGATACTGTGGCTTGCATCGAAGATTTCAGTTTCCATGTTGAACCTTATTTGAACATTCTGGATCAGAGATTCGCGGGTATTCCGGACGAGTTCAGCGTAGCGAGTATCTATCCGAATCCGTTCAATCCTACTACAACTGTCGCTATCGGGTTGCCAGCAACAGCGAACTTGCAAGTTGATGTCTTCAACATAGTTGGGCAGCGTGTACAAACCTCCAAACTTGATCAGGTAGCTGCTGGGTATCAATCTGTTGTTGTGGATGGGCAATCGTTTGCAAGCGGGGTTTATTTCGTGCGAGCGGTGATTCCCGGAAAGCTGGATGAAGTGCGAAAGATCGTGCTGGTTCGATAAGGAGCTGCATCGCAACTAAATACAAATAAAAACAGGCTTTCGGAAAATCCGAAAGCCTGTTTCTGGTAGCGGGGGCGGGATTTGAACCCGCGACCTTTGGGTTATGAGCCCAACGAGCTACCAGACTGCTCCACCCCGCGTCGAATCACCAAGTGTAAGCAATAGGTCCGGCTGTGTCAAGAGATCAAACAGCTACCCAGCCACAGAGCACTATTTGCTATGTCTTGACAGTGCCGATACTTACGCGCCGCGTACCTAAAAATCATAGTCCAGATGATCCTGGAATGAACGAATACTCAGAAGCGCTTCTGATCCGCGAACCGTTCCCTGTGGATCAAACTTGCCAGTGATCCCGGCATCCATGAATCCACGATCCACCGAAAGTGCCGCAGCGTTGTAAGTTGCCGTTCCGCTGCGCATGTCGCGGAACCGGGTTGTTTCGCCAATATATCTGGTCGTCAGAGTTTCGTCACGCATCACCGTTGCCAGAATGTTCTGCAGGAATAGTGCAAACTCTCCACGTGTCACCGGTTGATCTGGATAGAAGTTGCGATCCGGGCCGACTTCCATAACACCGAGTTCGATGATCTGAATAATCCATGTCTGAGCCCAGTGACCACGTATGTCAGCAGCAGCCTGGGCATCCGTCAATGGCTGGTCTTCCGGTAGTTTAGTCGGATCTGCTGGAGCAACATAGAGTGGCGGCAACATGGAAACGTCGTTCCGTTCCAGCACTTCCGCCAGCTTCATCTCTTCAAGAAACAGAACCGCCAAGTCTGCACGAGTCAACGTATCCGCCTGCGCGATCTTGGTTCCGACACGGCTGCCCGGGGCTGCGCGCATGATACTCTGCACTTCAGCATATGCTTCATTCGCCTCTGCCGACCACGCGCCGCGTAATTCGATGGCCAGAGCGAACTTCTCCCCTGCTTCATGGAACAACCACGCTCGCCGTTTCGCCAGTCCCCACCAGTACCAAGCCAAGTCATAGTCGGGATCGAGTTCGGTTGCTTTCTCGAATTCGTCATCAATATCATCATCATACTTGCCCGCTTCGGTCGCGAGGCTCATCACACGTCCACGCGCAGCGCGAGTGAATGGATCTTTCTTCGCCTCGCTAACACCTTCGTCCGCGAGATCTTCTGCTTCGTCAAATTGGCCCTGATGCGCACGCACCAACGCGATTCCGCTATATGCATGTGCGTAATCAGGATCGAGCTCGTTTGCTCGCACGAATTCAGCTTCCGCTTCAGCGAGCTGACCGTTGTCGAGCAGTTTCAAGCCCTGACTAACGTGATATTCCGGATTGTCCAGTACCGATTCACTGCGTTCAGGTTTTGGACCACAGGCGACCAGCAACATCAAAACAGGAACAAGCAGAACCATTGAATAGCGTTTCATCTTCAACTCCTAGTCCACGATAAAGATCACACGCGCCTGCTGGAGGAAGGTCAAATGCTTCTCCACAGCGTGCAATAAGCGTGCATTGTCGTTGGCGATAACGGCGTCAGTCCGATTCGGGCCACGAGCATCGGATGCCTTGATAACAAGTGGATTTGATCCGACACGGTCATTGTTCCGAGCAGTGATCATATCCTTGGCGTATTCGACCATACCATGTTCGATCAACCACGCTCGGTCCACATACCGTTCACCATAGATAACTTGGCCGCGTTCATCCACCAGGGCAGGTGCCAGCGCAGGACGAATTCCCAGCCCACGCGCATCCACTATCAAGCCGGTGAATACGCCAGATCCAGATGGTGCGGACGTGTACAGCGGCGACGCCGGAGCGCCATACGATGAAAGCACCTGCTCGAACAGTTGACCCTGGCCGGCCATGCTCATCTCAACCGTCAGCTCGATTGAACCATCCGCCTGATATACCGGATCACCTACACGTCGGAAATTACGTGCTACACCTTCGATACGTGTCCGAATCTGATCCGATTCCAACATGAACTGCTCAACTGTCGTCTCGCTGTTGATGCGAATACCCTTGACCGTCTCAAGAATCTGACGCAAAGCGTCAAGTTCAGCCGCACGGATCTGCCCCGCTCGTCCACCAACACCACCCTGCACCGAGATACCGACCGCGCGTACAACCTGATCACTCCAGTCGATCGAGCCATGACCGTTCACATCCTCGCTGACTTGGGCTGGAATCGCATTCACTATCAGGAGGGACAAGATCACAATCAATACTGTTCGGTTCGGACGAAACATGGTTTCACCTCTGTAGCCGAGGGCACGTATTCCCTCAATTCGTTCTGGAGATATCTTTAGCAAAGCGTCTGCCAGTTTGCCGTTCTGCTCGAGACACTCCTATAAACACCTTAATCACAATAAGTTACATCGTCTGGTTATCTGAAACAGCCGATGGTACCTGCATTTCAACTTTACCCATACTGTGGGAGCTGGTCAACACCTGTTGCATGCACCGCACTCACAGCTCCACTGTTCCGAGCAGTCCAGACTTCAATGTTTGCAGCGCCTAACTCTGCGCCCTACTTTCTCGCTGTGATCCACGGTATACTGATGACCTGTAATCTACGGAACCAACAATGAATGAAGCACGCCTGCCCGGCGTACCGGAGAATCAGCAACTCCAAGCCATGCAGAATTTGATGTCCGGTCTGATCGACTATGCCGGCTTGTTTCCACCATCTCAGCTTCCGCTGGCTGAGGCAATCACAAATTATGCTCGATTTCGCGGCGGGCAAGATGCCTGGATGTTGTCCCGCTTTATTATCCCTGCCACAATGCTGGCAGACCTTGATGTCCACGCGGATCTGTTTAAATATAATCCTCCATTCCGCTTCGCAGTTACTTTCAAAGGCGACGAGAACTATGACCAGTTCCTCAAGAATCTGGCGGGTACAGTAGCCCTTATCAAATCATTTGAGGAGAAATATGGTGACCAGGTCAGTGTCGAGATGATTGAAGGACGGTTGCCAGTAGCTGCGGATGGATCACACAACCCGGAGACGCTGAACACTTTCTTTGCTAGAACTGATCAAGTGATCATTTCGACGCTCAACCATCCGCTGAAATTCTTTTTCGAGATACCGTGGAACATTCAGTTTAGTAATGACATCAATTCAACATACAACGACCTGTTTGATCACGCTGCGTCTGCGATCAGAAGGCACAATGAATATGCTGACGAATCACGTTGTCAGTTAGGATTCAAGTTACGCTGCGGTGGTGTTGATCCGAACGAGGTTCCATCACCCGAGATAGTTGCCTCCGCCCTGTCGCATGTAATACGTACCGATATTCCGTTCAAAGCGACTGCAGGACTGCATCATCCTATCCGCAGGTATCACCAGGAGTTCGGCGGATTCATGCACGGTTTCCTAAATGTCTTTGGGGCTGGTGTGCTCGGCAAAGCTCACGGCCTATCGCAGTCAACCTTGGTTGATATCATCTCGGATATAGACGCAGATCATTTCAGATCTACTTCGACCGATTTCACGTGGAAAAACTATTCAGTCGAACTGAACGATCTATATGAATCCAGGAGTTCGCAATTTATTTCATATGGAAGCTGTAGTTTTGATGAGCCGCGAGAAGACCTTGTTGACCTTGGTCTACTCAGGTAACAATACACTTATTCACATTTCTTGCCCGTGTTGGCCCTGCCAACGCGGCTGACCCAAAGATGGATAACACATCATGCCCGAACGAGTACCCTGCATTATCGACATAGCTGATGATAGCCACTTTCCCGTCGAAAATCTGCCATACGGCGTCTTCCAACCCAATTCCGGTGGCAAGGCACGAGTGGCCGTCGCTCTCGGCGACAAAGTTCTCGACCTGAGCGCACTCGAACACGCTGGTCTGTTCAATGGACCTGAGCTGAATGGCAAGCACGTCTTCTGCAAGTCATCTCTGAACGCGTTCATGGACCTCGGACGCTCGGCGTGGACCGAAGCCCGCACGCGTCTGCAGCAATTGCTGACCGGTGAAGATGCTGCCTTTAAGAATGATGATCGCCTTATGCAGGAGGCGTTCTTCGCGCAGGACGATGTTCAAATGCTGATGCCGGTCGAGATCGGCGATTACACCGACTTTTATTCGTCCAAGCATCACGCGTTCAATGTTGGCACCATGTTCCGTGGCTCCGAGAACGCATTGATGCCGAACTACCTCCACCTCCCCGTCGCGTATCACGGACGCGCGAGCTCAATCATCCCCAGCGGGCAGGATATCGTGCGACCCAGCGGTCAGATAGTCCACGGCGACAGCACTACTCCTGAGTTCTCGACATGCCGTCTGTTCGATTTCGAGCTTGAGATGGGCTTCTTCATTGCCGGACACAACGAACTGGGTGAACCGATCCCTGTCGATCAGGCCGAGGATTACATCTTCGGCTTCGTCGTGGTCAATGACTGGTCTGCACGTGACATCCAGAAGTGGGAATACCAGCCGCTGGGACCGTTCAACTCGAAGAACTTCGCGACCTCGATTTCGCCGTGGGTGGTCACACCGGACGCGTTGAAACCGTTCCGTACACCCGGACCAGCACAAGAACCGGTACCTCTGGACTACCTGAGAGCACAAGATCATGCTACATATGACATCAAGCTGGACATCCAGTTGCAAGCCGAGAACATGGACAGCCCGCACACCATCGCCCAATCCAATTTCAACTACCTGTATTGGACACCGGCCCAGCAGATTGTTCATCACACGATCACCGGTTGCAATCTGAACACCGGCGACCTGCTCGCCTCTGGCACGATCAGCGGTCCGGAGAAACACGAACGTGGATCAATGCTTGAGCTGTCGTGGCGCGGTACCGAACCGATCGAGCTGCCAAACGGCGAAACACGCAAGTTCATTCAGGACGGTGATACAGTGATCATGAGCGGACATTGTGAGCAGGACGGGCTGCGAATTGGATTTGGTGAGGTTAGATGCAAAGTACTTCCAGCACGAACATGAGTGCAGCAAATCCGTGGTAACGCAGAAGACGCGGTTTTAGCACGGGCACCATTATTTGATCTAGACTGCTTGTTCCAGGCTGAGTGAGACAGGCACTTGATGTAACCGTGAAAAACTGATACGTTCCCTCAACGCCGTTCGGGGTGGTCCGCAAAAACAGCGGATCTGAGATTAGACCCGACGAACCTGATCCGGGTAATACCGGCGTAGGGATTCGGCGCGACAGGCACCAGATATTGCATTGTTGCGACGAACCCACACCACATGTGTGGGTTTACTCATTTCACAAGCCACCTTCCCCGACGGCGAAACTTTTTCATTCTGGGAGGTTGGCACCATGCGCAGTTACATCATCGTAGTTCTGGCCCTACTTCTGTTTGTACCAACAGCTTTTGCTGTCACCATCACAGGTACGATTGTCGATCTGGATACAGGTGAACCAATTGAAAATGCATCGGTCATAGTCACAGAAATAAATTCTGCGGCGACGACCGATGAGAACGGTTCATTTACGATCGTGTTTGTTCCGGATGGACTTATTGAGCTGGTCGTTAGCCATGTTGGATACGAGAGTATCTCGGTTACCATCACGGCAGACTTAGCTTCAATGCTCGTACTGAAATTGCAATCCAAAACCTACCGCGGTGAAGATGTCACGCTCGGCATTGATCGTGTACAACGCGAATCAGCCACTGTACCATTCACCAACGTAACCGCTGAAGAACTATCTGAGCGTTATTACGGTCAGGATCTGCCCGTAGCGCTGGAAGGCATTCCAAGCCTGACCACAACCACTGATGCCGGATCTGGACTGGGCTACAGCTATTTGAGTATGAGAGGCTTCGACTTCAAGCGAGTCAGCGTACTGCTGAATGGTGTCATGCTCAACGATCCAGAAGACTTCTACGTCTATTGGGTTGATCTGGCAGACTTTGGTGCGAATGTTGAAGACGTACAGGTCCAACGAGGTGCTGGGTCAGCCTTGCTCGGACTGCCGGCTGTCGGTGGTACTATCGACGTGCAAACCGCTACTTATTCTGACAAACCGGGCCTTTCCGCTGAGTACGGTTTCGGCAGCTACAACACTCAACGCGCAAGCATCCACATGAATTCTGGTCCCGTCAGGGACAAGTATTTCATCGATGCACGCTTCTCGCGTATTACATCCGACGGCTACCGTGACCAGTCGTGGTCTGACTATTTCAGTTACTACATGAGTGCGGCGCGCGTGGACGATAACATGACTACACGTCTTGTCCTATTCGGCGGCCCGATCAAGAACCACATGGCGTACTACGGCGTCACTCGAGAACAGCTCGAGCAGAACCGCACGCAGAACCCGCTCACCTTTGCGGACGAGACTGACAACTACTACCAACCTCATTACCAATTGCACAACACGTGGGATATTGCAGACAACCTGCGCCTTCAGAACACACTCTACTACATTCGCGGCGAGGGTTACTTCAACGTGTACTACCCTTGGGAATGGTACTATCCATGGGAGTTCTGGGCACTTGAAGATCCTGGTCAGGATATCGGGGACATGGTCGCACGCCAGCACGTTGACAACCACCAGGGCGGATGGCAGCCACGTTTAACCTGGACCATCAAGCAACATACCCTCGACATCGGTGGGCAGTTCGTCAGTCATCGCAGCCGCCGGTACGGTGAATTGACATGGGGCGCATTGCTACCACAAGATACCGAACCCAACCATGTTTGGTATGATTACGAAGGTCGCAAACGCATAATCTCCGGTTATGTCCAGGACAACTGGCGAGTAACAGACCGTCTCTATGTGAACGGTGCCGTGCAGGTTGCGAATGTTGAGTACGGAATCCAGGACGACAAGTTCAACAATACGCAGTTTACTCAGCCGTACACGTTCTTCATGCCACGGGCCGGTGCATCGTTCAAGGCGACGGACAACATGCGGTTGTTCACCAGCTTCAGTCGGATCACGCGTGAGCCGCGCCTCAAAGACCATTTCTGGGGCGAAACAGGCTATCCAGTCGTTCGATATGACGATCAAGTTGCTTTCGAAGATCCACAGATCAAACCGGAAACGTTGAATGATCTCGAGCTCGGCATCGAATTCAGCGGACACCATCACTTCCTCGGCTTGACGGGTTACTTCATGGAAGTCGAAGATGAAATCGTCGACATCGGCCAGTATGACGTCACCGGTCAGCCGCTCATCGAAAACGCGGATAAGACCCGGCGTTACGGAATCGAGCTTGCCGCGCGAGTTGAGACTCAAATCGGTTTGTTCATTGAGGGTAATGCTAACGTTTCCAGGAACCGTTTCGTCGAATACGAAACAGAAATTGTGGCTGCCACAGATCCTTACGACTGGGGAACACCAGTTCCGGTGGACCTGAAGGATCGGAAGATCATCAATGCACCAGAACAGATCTTCAATCTCAGCGTTGGTTACCACCATTCTGTGTTCGATCTGTTGCTTAGTGCGCACCATGTCGGCGAACGGTTCGTTGCCAATACCGAGAACTTTGATTTCATTGATGATTCGAACCTCAATGACTTCATGACATATTCGCAGGATCGCTCTCTAGACGCCTACACCCGCGTTGACCTGCATGCTACGATTCGACTGGTTGGACCGTCGTATGGCTCGCTATTGAATCGGCCGGGCATTCCACAAATCGAACTGTCACTGCATGCACGTAACTTGCTCGACGAAGAATACAATATCAGTGGCAACGCGGATGCTTGGGGTGCCTACGTGATCCCGGCGGCAAAACGTCACTACCTGGCCAGCTTGAAGGTGACCCTCTAACCCCATGAGACTCGGGACCATCGACACAGCGATAGTCGCGATCTATTTTCTCATCGTGCTCATCATCGCGGCGACAGCCCGTCGCCGCGATAGATCGAGCGCGGAGGAATACCTGCTCGCCGGACGGCGTCTAACCGGCCCGGCATTCGTCGCTACGCTGGTTTCGACTTGGTACGGCAGCATACTCGCCGTCGGTGAGTATTCCTACCTGTACGGAATCAGCAATTGGCTGGTCTTCGGAGTGCCGTACTACCTGGCGGCATTGATCTTCGCTTTATTCCTCGCCAAGCGGACCCGCCGCAGCCAAGTTCTATCCATTCCAGACCAGCTCGAAAAATCGTACGGCAAAAAGGTGGCGATCTTCGGAACTGTGGTTGTGTTTATCATTACCGTTCCCGCTGCCTACATCCTGATGCTCGGTGAGTTGCTGCAATGGTTCATGGGCGGATCGCTGCTGGTATGGATGATCGCTGGCGGAGGATTCAGCTTGCTGTATGTGCTGCACGGGGGTTTCCGAAATGTCATCCGTACTGACCTGCCGCAGTTCGTCCTGATGTACATCGGATTCTTCCTGCTACTTGGAATATCCGTCCATGAGTACGGCGGATTGAGCTTCCTGAAACAGAATCTGCCTGAATCGCATCTATCCTGGAACGGTGGCCTCGGCTGGGCTGCCGTGCTGGTATGGTATTTCATTGCCTTACAAACCCTGATTGAACCAACATTCTATCAGCGCTGCTACGCGGCGAAGAGCGAGTCTGTCGCACGTAACGGTCTGATCGTTTCCGTCGCATTCTGGCTGGTGTTCGACATCTTGACCACATTCTCCGGCCTTTATGCGCGCGCGATCCTCGGCGGCGATACCGAAGCAATGCTGTCTTACCCGCTGCTCGCGGAAAGTATACTCCCCATTGGACTGCTCGGTCTGTTCTTCGTGTCGCTGTTGTCGGTCGTCATGTCTACCGTTGACTCCTACCTGCTGCTCGCTGGGCAAACCCTCGGACATGATCTGTGGAGACGAGTAACGATTGGGGACACTTACTCCGTAAGTGTCCCCAAATCAAGTGTCTCAGCCACGCGCGTCGGCCTGATCGTGTCAATCCTCGTTGCGATTGCCATCGCAGCCTGGAAGGGATCAGCGATAGCCATCTTCCACGACCTCGGCTCCATCGCGACACCGGTTCTGCTCATTCCGATGATCGCAGCTCTGTATCGCTCAAAGCCGCTTCCTCGCAACGCAGTGATGCTGTCCATGATCGTCACGGGCGTTGTTACCATTGTCTGGACATCGCTCGGGAGTTATGGTTCCGGCTACCCGCTCGGCATTCATCCGATTTATGTCGGGCTTGGTATGTCAACCGTTCTGCTGGCACCGTCGCTGATAATCACTCAACGAAACCGTTGACCTGGCTCCGCTGTGCGATTTCTTTTCATCTACGGGGCGAATCAGTTGCCCACGTGCACATCCGCGGTTAGATTCAGGTTCACTCTCGGCGAAAACAAAACTTACCATAAAGAATCAAGAGGACAGGCATGGCGACACCTGATACTGGCAACCCTATGCAGAAACCCGGCGAGGGATTCTGGATGTTCGGCTTTCCGATGGGCTATTGGATGCTCAACGGAATCGAGATGTTTGAACGGATGGCGTATTTCCTGATCCGTTCAGTTGTGGCGATCTACATAATGCAGGCCGACGAAGTCCATGGCCTCCACTTCACCGCCGCACAGAAAGGAACCATCTACGCCTGGTGGTTCGTCTTCCAGTCTATTCTGCCTATGTTCACGGGTGGCTACGCAGACCGTTACGGCTACAAGAAGACGCTGTTCTTTTCCATCACGTTAAACATCGCCGGTTACGTGATGATGGCCTTCATGACCTCGTTCTGGGGATTCTTCATCGCGATTATGGTGCTCGCTACCGGTACAGCGTTCTTCAAACCTGCGTTGCAGGGATCGCTGGCACAAAACCTGACTAAGAAAAACTCGTCTGTCGGGTGGGGTATTTTCTACTGGATTGTGAATGTAGGCGCGGCCATCGCACCGATGCTCGCCGCGTTCATCCGTAACGAACATTCGTGGCAGATCCTATTCCTCACCGGTGCCGCCATCACCTTCCTTAACTACCTGATGCTGTTTACGTTCAAGGACTTCCAGTCCGGTGCGGACAAGACCGAAAGCCCGATGCAGGTTTTCGCACGCACGATGAAAAACATCGTCGAGCCGCGACTCGTCACCTGGCTGTTGATCATGAGCTGCTTCTGGCTGATGATGTACCAGCTCTGGGATCTGCACCCGAACTTCATCACCGACTGGGTAGATTCTGGTCACCTTGCGAATGCATTCCAGAATTCAGCTGTTCCACTATTCAATACATGGGCAGTTGAAACCGAACGCGGGTTGCAGGTTCCGCAGGAAATCTTGCTCAACTTGAACGCCATTTTGATCGTAGCCTTCATGCTGTTCATCGCCAAAGCGGTTGCAAACATGCGCGTGCTGGCGGTCATGGTCATCGGTATGGCTGTGGCGACAGGTGGCATCCTGGTCGCCGGACTTACCACTTCTGGCTACATCTTCTTGCTCGGTGTTGTCGGCTTCTCCTTCGGCGAAATGTTGACTGGTCCCAAGAAGAACGAGTACCTCGGGCTGATTGCCCCACCTGGTAAGAAAGGACTGTACCTCGGGTACGTAAACATCCCCGTTGGTATCGGTGGTTTCGCAGGATCCAAGATTGCCGGTTACCTGTACGGTCACTTCGGCGACAAAGCTGTGCTCGCCCAGAAATATCTGCTCGAGCATACCCCGGTCGGAGAAGGCAAAGTTTCCCTGTGGGATGGAGATCCTGATAAACTGGCATCTTTAGTCGGTGTTGAACGTCCAGAAGCTATGCTGAAACTGCAAGGAGTGTTGAATATTGATGCCGTAGAAGCTACTCAATTGCTATGGACCACATACAACCCACAGTACGCTGTATGGTTCCCGCTGGCTGCGATCGGCGTTGTGGCCATTATCTCACTTGTCATCTTCAGCCAGATGGCGAAGCGTTGGAAAGATATGGATGCCTAGAATGTTTTCCTCAACATAGTTATCAGCCCTCTCCTGATACTTGGGAGAGGGCTTCTTATTGCACCAATACTCGTGTGTTACACCTATTTCCTTCCCTGCTGGAACTTATTCTCCATCTCGAGAGTTAGGAGTACATAACATTTTACCCCAATCGCGTATTGATCCACGCGATTCATAGGAAAGAACTGAGGTTACAGATGAAGAAGATTATGGCCATACTCACAGTTGCTTTTGCACTGTTCGCAGTAAACGCTGCTTCCGCAGGTGAGTGGACGATTGATCACTCTCACACTACGGTCAATTTCAAGGTCAAGCACTTGCTGACCAATGTCTGGGGTGAGTTCACGGATTACAGCGCAGAACTGCATTACGATCCGGAAAATCCCACTGCATCAACTATTAACGTTGAAATCGACGTGAGCTCGATTGACACGGGAAATGAAAAGCGTGACGGGCACCTGCTCAGCGATGATTTCTTCGATGCGGAAAACCACCCGAAGATGACGTTTACCAGTAAGCAGATTCAGCCAATGGGAAGTAACAAGCTGAAGGTGATCGGCGATCTGAATATGCGCGGTCAGGCTCATTCCATCGAGCTGATGATAGATGGCCCGTCCGATCCGATCCAATTTATGGGGATGACGAAGGTAGCTGCCAGCGCTGAAGCAACCATCAACCGCACTGAGTGGGGTTTGATGTGGAATCGGACATTGGAAACTGGCGGTCTGCTCGTTGGCGAGAATGTTACGATCATGATTGATGCAGAACTCGACAAGGCTAATTGAAAATCTGTCCGCTTGTAATCTCAAACAGTCGTCCACTTTGAGGCGGCTGTTTGCGCTCAAGGTAGGTCAGTCAAGCCCAGTGATTCATCGTCATCGTCCCATTCAACCGTATCTTGAATCCAACTCAAGCCAACAAGTCTCAGGAAGATTATCAGACATGCAGAACAAGCGAGAATCAGCACCGCAACCCGCCGCAAAAGCACCGATTGCCATAGACTGCAAACCAGGCGACTACTATTGGTGTACCTGTGGGTTCAGCAACAATCAGCCGTTCTGTGATGGAACCCATCGCGAAAAGAGCGAACTTCGCAGCTTCAAATTCACCGTTGAAGAAGCCGGACGGGTCCATTTCTGCATGTGCAAGCAGACAAAGAGCGCACCCTACTGCGATGGAAGCCACAATAATCTGGACTAGAATCCCAGGGCATGGAATCGTGTGGCCAGGAAAAGCAGGATGAGAACAGCAATTACAGTGTTGATTGCGGATTTCCAGAGCGGACAGCGAAAGGCTACACTGAGTTTCAAGACCAGCCAAACAAGACCCAGCAAACGTAATGCATGATCACAGATGAACATGATCCAGATCAGCGACGAACTTGCCAGCGCCGGGATGTAATTTGCAAAGGTGAAGCTCTGTGTCCGGATGACAAATCCTTCCAGGATTGCAACCATAAGCCACAATGGAAGCAGCCATGAATACGGCACGAAGGACCATGCCAACGCAGACCGCACATCGCTGTAACGTCCTTTTCCACCTAACGTTAACCCGATCAACCACAGAATCAGCGCACCAAGATTGATCGCGAGCACACCGAATAATCCACCCGCAATACCGATCGCCGCTATCAGCATCGGCCACTCCGGAGTAGCGCCGATCCCGTAAGCGAGGATGGTGTCCAGGGTAGGATGAAAACCATGCAGACCGGGAAGTGGGTGAAAACCGTGCAACAGGCTTGAACGTAGTAGAGCGGTAACCCCTGCAACCACCGAAATGCTCATCACACCGAAATTCGGATCATCATCGAGAATCCAGCGCATAGTTGCGCGTGGACGAAGGAAAAGACGGACAAAAGCTGGTGTGTAGGCTGCCATCGCAACTCCAGTCAGGTTCCGTCAGGAGCTGCTGTCATGTAAACCAAGCGCTCGCTCAAGTCCATGATCATATGCATCCGCCATCTGGTCAAACGAAACGCTGAACACTCCGCGGAAACCGACGCCCTTACCTCCCGAAGTACCTATCCATTCGCACGGAATCCCTTCCGCTTCAGCGGCCTCTTCGAACTCATCCATCTGCATGGGTGATACGCTGACCACGACCCGCGATGGTCCCTCAGCGAACAACCACGGAGCGGTTACACCTTCCTCACGTTCGAGCAAGGCGCCAATTTTGCGATTCGAACTGGCGAGTGCCATCTCACACAGAGTGATCATCAAGCCGCCGTCTGACAAGTCATGAGCTGCGCTGATATTGCCGTTCTGGACATGGGTTACAAGGAACTTCTGAAGTTTTGCTTCAAGATCGAGATCAATCTCAGCGGGCTCACCAGATGGCCCACCATTTCGAAGGTTCTGCCACTCACTGCCCGCCCAATTCACATGATCCGGTCCGAGCAGAAATAGGGCGTCGCCTTCGCGAACAAATCCCATCCCAATAGTCTTGTTCGCGTCATCCACCAAACCAACAACACCAATCACCGGCGTTGGATGGACTGCGCCGTTCGGATTCTCGTTGTAGAATGAAACATTCCCGCCGGTTACCGGAGTTCCGAATGCGCGACAGGCCTCCCCCATACCAGCGACCGCTTCCTGGAAGGTCCAGTACATCTTCGGCTTGTACGGGTTGCCGAAGTTGAGGCAATTAGTAATACCGAGCGGAATTGCCCCGGTACAAGCAACATTGCGGCATGATTCCGCCACTGCTTGACGTGCGCCTTCACGTGGATTCAGACTCAACATGCGACCGTTGCAGTCAATTGCCATCGACAACGCTTTCTCAGTACCCACAACGCGTACCAACGCTGCATCACCCTTTCCCGGCTCGAGACGTGTGCTCGCACCCACCGAGTGATCGTACTGACGGAACACATGACGCTTGCTCGAGATGTTTGCGCTACCAAGCAACTCCAAAGTCGCCGCTGCAAAATCATCAGGTTCTGGAGTCGGCATTTCAGCTGGTTTGGAGGTAGGCGCTTCCGCCTCACGCACGTACTGCGGAGCTCCGCCACCCAGGACCAGAGTATCAACCGGCATGTCCATCACCAGTTGCCCGTTCGAGCTGGCGCGCATCCGGCCATCGCCCGTCGTATGCCCGACTTCAACCGCCTGCAGATCCCATCGATGGAGGATATCGAAGACTTCCTGTTCACGTCCACGTTTGGCGACGACCAGCATCCGCTCCTGGCTTTCGCTGAGCAGGACTTCGTAGGGCGTCATCCCTTCTTCGCGCCGCGGTACACTGTCAAGATCAAGGAACATGCCCGCGCCATCAGATGCAGCCATCTCACAGGACGAACAGGTCAGTCCGGCAGCGCCCATGTCCTGAATGCCGATTAACGCGTCCGTATTACCCAATTCGAGCGTCGCTTCGAGCAAAAGTTTTTCGGTGAACGGATCACCGACCTGAACATTGGACTTCCGGCTCGTCGATTCCTCGCTCAATTCTTCACTGGCAAAGGTGGCACCGTGGATGCCATCACGTCCGGTACGCGACCCGATGTAGATCACTGGATTACCGGCTTCCGTTCCCGCAGTCGCCTTCAAGACCTTTTCGTGTTCAACGATACCGACCGCCATTGCGTTGACAAGCGGATTTCCATGATAAGCTTTGTCGAAGTAAACTTCACCTGCTACTGTAGGAATACCGACACAATTACCGTAATCCCCGATGCCACGCACGACACCATCCACCAGGTAACGTACACGCGCGTCTTCGGGTGGGCCGAAACGCAGGCTGTTCAAGCAAGCAATAGGACGTGCGCCCATCGTGAACACATCGCGCAGGATGCCGCCAACACCTGTCGCAGCGCCCTGGTACGGTTCAACCGCACTGGGATGATTGTGACTCTCGACTTTAAATGCGACTGCCAGGCCATCCCCGATGTCAACAAGACCAGCGTTCTCCTCACCTGCCGCGACCAGGAGCTTTCCGCCTGAGCGAGGAAGCGTCTTCAGTTGGAGGATCGAGTTCTTGTAACTGGCGTGTTCCGACCACATCACCGAGTACACGCCTAGTTCAGTAAACGTTGGCGTACGTCCATCCAGCAGGCCGATAACCTGATCATATTCCTCGTCGGTGAGCTGATGAGCGTGTGCCAGTTCACGATCCACCGGCGGATCAGTGGGCATCGGCTTCGGAGTTTGACCTGTAAAAACATCGTGTTGCATTTAGCAATCCAAGGTTGAGCGTGAATAATGAAGAGCTGACTAAATGATGCGATAATTCTTCAAGTGATCGTAGAGGTCTACGACGAACATGTGAAGTATCGAGTACACAGGTATTGCGATAAACATCCCTATCGCACCCGCAAGCCGCCCACCGATCAGCACGGCGAGTATTACCACCGCTGGATGGATTGACATGGATTGCGAGAGCAACATCGGCTTGACAACAATCGACTCCACCTGCTGGAGCACGAACATCAACACAGCCGCCCAGATCAAGGGCCACATAAGCGCGGTTTCAGTAAGCAGAATCACGGCGAAGACGACAATCATCGTCAGCAATGGTCCAAAAAACGGAATCACGTTGAACAATGCTGAAACCACAGCCAACGCGAGCGAATACTTCACGTCAATCAGATACAGGCCGATCCATGTCAGCACGCCGATAAACAGCGACGAGATTAAGACACTGACGATGTAGCCCCCAATCGTTGCGTTGATCTTGTGCATCAGCGACAAAGTCATCTCAAAGAAACGATTCGGTACCCGTGCAACAACAGCATGAGTGAATGCGCGTCCGTCCTTCAGCATGAAAAAGATCAGGATCGGCATAATGCTAAGCAGACTGAATACGTTGACAACCTTTGCCAGCATGGATGCCGATTGTTCGAGCAGCCCGGCAACGATGTCTTTTGCATGATCGGCAAAAACCGTTGCTTCGCCAGTCTCCTGTTCAAGAATAGGAACTACCTGAGGCACATATTGACCAATCCAATCAATGGTTTGCTGTCGGAATTCGCTGAGATCGAGCTGGTTTAACGTGCGTCCAAAATCACTCAATTGCTCGATCAGGATCGGAACCATGTACGCGAAAGCCAAGCCCATGAGCGCAGTGAACGCGATGAAAATGATCAGGATGGTCACGATCCGGTTAATACCGCGACGCTCGAGATATGTCATCGGTGGACGCAGCGCATAGCTGATGACAAGTGAGACGATGATGACAGTAACGATGTCGCTGACGACCGGCACCAGCCAGATCACTGCAGCGAATACCAGAAGACTGATTGCTGCACCAATCACTCGCCTGAGGATTGGATTTGGTGTTGCGGCTACCGCAGGATTAACAGCGCTCATCAGTCAGCCTCGTCAACCGAATCCGCGGAATCGTACAATAAATCATCAGCCATCCTGAGGCGGTCAGCCATCACGCGAGCCAGCCGTTCGTATATCAACTTGCCGAGCCGTGGACGATCCTTCAGTAGTTCACGCAATTGCGGACGGAATATGCCGATCAACTCGCAGGGCGAGACTGCAATAGCTGTCGCGTTACGTGTTCCCTTCTGAATCACTGCCATTTCACCAAAGAAATCGCCTGTGGTCAATTGCGCGAGGACGGAGCCTCCTTCGTCCGAGTTCTCAACGATCTTCACATCCCCTTCAAGAATGACATACATCCCCAAACCGGGCATACCTTTTTCGAAGATGATTTCGCCCTTGACGTACTTGCGTTCGTGGAACAGATTCGACAGAAGATTCCAATCCTGGCGATTCATGTTCTCGAACAAGGGAGTATTGGTAAAAATTTCATGAATCTGCTGCTCGCGGCTACCGCGTTTTCGTCGGACAGGAAACCACTCCAACAATCTGGTTCGCGGTTTCGGTTGTTTACTGTCCGCAGCCATCCATTGATCATTGTTCGACATCACAGACCATCCTGATTGGTTTCGCTATTCTTCCCAGGTAATCAATTGTAGATCATGGGGTGAACGCAGGAGTTCATGCTTTGGTAGAATGCGTATCGAAAGTGAATAAGCTCCCGATGTTGCGCAAGTCAGAACTCCGCTGTATTGGTATGCACCGTCCTTACGCTTCTTTCCAGCTTCCATTGGGATGGGATCAAATTCCTGGCGCAAGATGTCATCGACGCTGCGGCTTGTGTATATCTCAACTTGCACATCATCAGGATGCATGGCACCCAGATGGACTGTCGCATGAACATCGAACGAATCACCAACCAGTAATTTCTTGCCTACGTCCAATCGAACGTTTGAGATCCGAGCTCCACCCCACGCCTGACGCACCTTCTCCTTCCACTCGCTCAAAGTCTTGGCAGCGCTATAATCGTCACCGACAATTTTTCGCCAGTTCTCATGATTCGGTAGATAAGCCTTCTGCGTATACTCGCGCAGCATGCGATTGGTGTTGAAATAAGGGCAGTTACGCTGCAATGAGCGTTTGATCATTTCAGTCCAGTCGCGAGGTACACGTCCCTGACTACGGTCGTAAAACGTTGGCACAATCTCTTTTTCAAGCATGTCATACAGCAATTCGGATTCGATCTGATCCTGCTCATCTTTTTCGTCGTAAATCTCACCGTGACCAATCGTCCAACCGATTTCAGGCGAATATCCCTCTGCCCACCAGCCATCGTAAGTGCTGACATGCAAAGTGCCGTTCAACACTGCTTTCATGCCGCTGGTACCTGACGCCTCCATCGGAACACGAGGTGTGTTGAGCCAGATGTCACTACCCTGCACCATGTGGCGAGCGACGTTTATATTGTAATTTTCGAGGAACACGATGCGGTCACGCACACCCGCATCACGCGCTATGTGGATGATCTCACGGATGATGTTCTTTCCCGGTTCATCCTTCGGATGCGCTTTACCAGCCAGGATCAACTGAACAGGCATTTCTGGATTCTTGAGCAGTTTGAGCAACCGTTCCTGATCCCTGAACAACAGGTTGGCACGTTTGTATGTCGCGAATCGTCGAGCAAATCCAATTGTGAACGCTTCCATGTCGAGTGCGTCGTTTGCTCGCTCAACCGTCGCCCGTGACTCACCCCGATGTTTTAACTGCTGAGCCAACCTTTCTCGCGCAAAAACGACCAGGCGTTGACGAGAACGCTCCTTCGCCCGCCACAATTCCTCATTCGAGATCTTCTCGATCCGCCCCCAAACCTCGTTATCTTCCTCGTCGTGTTGCCACTCAGGACCGATATATCGATCAAAGAGATGCACCATTTCAGGTGACAACCAGCTCTCGGCGTGTACACCATTGGTCACGGAATCAATCGGGATTTCATTAAGATCGAGTGATGGCCACTGATGGCGCCACATCTTACGCGAAACGTCCCCATGAAGCTTGCTTACACCATTCACGTATGACGCCAGGTTTATCGCCATGGTCGCCATGTTGAACGGTGACGTTGGATCAGACGGATTTGCTCCGCCCAACATCATGAAGCTGTTGTAATCCAAGCCGATGAGCGGCCAGAAATCCTTGAAGTATTTCGCAACCAATTCCTGGCTGAAGCGATCAATCCCGGCCGGAACTGGTGTGTGCGTTGTGAACACATGCGAAACACGTGTCGCTTCACGAGCTTCATTGAACGTTAGTTGTTGATCGTTCATCCTGCGGCGAATCCGTTCAAGCGCCAGAAACGCGCTGTGGCCTTCATTCATGTGGTATACGCTACACTTAATCCCGAGCTCCACCAGCGCACGCATTCCACCGATGCCGAGCACAATCTCCTGACGGATACGCATTTCTGTGTCGCCGCCATAGAGAATCTGGGTGATGCGGCGATCATCAGGATGATTGTCCACATGACCTGTGTCCAGCAAATACAGGTCGATTCGTCCAACTTTCACCCGCCAGATTTGAATGATAACTTCTCGCCCGCCGACTGCCATACGGAACATTTTAGGTTCACCATCATCATCCATAACCTGTTCAAGCGGCAGGTTAAAAGTGTCGTAATGCGGATAGCTTTCCTGCTGCCAGCCGTCTGCGTTCAGGTATTGACGGAAATAGCCACGACGATAGAGCAACCCGACGCCGACCATGGGAATGCCGAGATCGCTGGCAGCTTTCATATGGTCACCAGCGAGCACACCGAGTCCGCCTGAATACATCGGAATGCACTCGTGCAGACCAAACTCAGCAGATAGATATGCGATACGTACGTCATCCTTGTCAGGATATGCCGTCTGAAACCACGCCTGTTCTTTGCGATACTTCTTGAAATCTCTATCCACTTTGTCCAACAGGCTTAGAAAAGCTTCGTCCTTGGCAGCCGTCTCCAATTTCTCTTGTGGCAATTCTGAAATCTGACGGAGTGGATTCTGTCCGACCTCTCTCCAATGGTATGGATCGAGGCGACGGAACAGGTCAATTGCATCGTAATTCCAACTCCAATGCAGATCGAATGCCAGAGCACGCAAGCGCTCAATTGGTTCCGGCAAGGATGGCATGACACGGATTGTATGTAGGCGACGCATATGCGTGATCTCGCGTAGATGGATGAAAGGAAAAATTGCTTCGAATTTAAGCCTGAGTGACGGGGCCAATATACGGGAATCTACAGGGCATAGAAATGCCGTGCCGAACCATCACGAGGACAGCTCGGCACGACAGATCATCATCGACAATAACTTCTTAGACTGGCGCGTCTGTTGTCAGAACCTTTTCTATGCGCTCTAGCGCCCATTCGATCTCTTCTTTTGTGATCACAAGCGGCGGAGCGAAACGGATCACACTCTCGTGTGTTTCCTTCGCGAGGATGCCGTATTCCTTCAACTTTTCGCAGAAGGGACGGGCGACACCGCTCTCTTTCTGGATCTCAACACCTACCAATAAACCACGCGCACGTACTTCCTTAACATGCGGGCTGTTGATGGCGTTCAGTTTGTTGACGAAGTATGCGCCCAGCTCAGTCGCACGTTCGCACAGCCCCTCGTCCAGTAATACGTTGATCGCTTCAGTAGCAACGGCCGCACCCAGCGGATTTCCACCGTATGTGCTGCCATGTGATCCCGGATCGAAGACGCTCATCAATTCTTCGTCCGCTGTTACGACCGAGACCGGCATAAATCCACCGCTGATCGCCTTGGCCAGCATGAATACATCCGGCTTGACACCGTCATGATCGACCGCGAACATTTTACCAGTACGGCCAAGACCCGTCTGAATCTCATCAGCCATGAACAGAATATTCTGTTCCTTGCAGATTTCGGCCATCTCGTTCAAGTAACCAGTTGGTGGAATCAGGATGCCACCCTCAGCCTGGATCGGTTCGATGAGGACAGCGACTGTGTTCTCGTTGACCGCAGCCTTGAAGGCCTCCATGTCGCCATAATCGACAAGCTTGAAGCCGGGTGCGAACGGTCCGAAGCCACGCTGATAATCAGCATCCGAGCTGAATCCAACGATGGTTGTCGTGCGACCGTGAAAATTTCCGTTAAATACGATGATTTCGGCCTTACCGTCTTCGACACCTTTAACTTCGTAACCCCAGCGCCTGGCAAGCTTTATCGCAGACTCAACAGCTTCTGCGCCTGTGTTCATCGGCAGTACACGGCTATGCCCTGTGATCTCGCTGACCTTCTGGAGGAATTCACCCAGACGTGGATTGTAGAACGCTCGGCTTGTCAGGGTGACGCCGGTTTCCAACTGTTCGCGTGCAGCCTTCATGATGCGCGGGTGGTTATATCCCTGGTTTAGCGCGCTGTACGCAGCCAGACAGTCCATATACTTGTTACCGTCTGGATCGTAAACCCAGACACCATCGCCCTTGGCAATAACAATCGGCAACGGATGGTAATTGTGCGCGCCATACCGCGCTTCCATGTCGATGAATTCTGTGCTACGGGTTGCTGTTTCCTGCATGGCGCCCTCCTTCGTATTTCCTGTATGTCGACATCCGGCCTTGCGCGAGGCCAAGCTGGGGTGATGGCTGCGATATTGCCCCATCCCCAACAGCTCGCGGAAAGTACACAGGGCCTTCGAGAGAAAAAAACTGGTTCGGAGACTCCGAAACACTCAGGTGGGAAAACAAAAACGCGTCCTGAAAAGGACGCGTTACTGGCGGGGCAGACGGGACTCGAACCCGCGACCCTCGGCGTGACAGGCCGATACTCTAACCAAACTGAGCTACTGCCCCATAACAACATGCTGTTTCCAGCGAACGCACAATGTAGATGAAATGCCTGCGGTTCGCAAGATCGTCCACTCGAAAGACTCGAGTCTCGGAATGTGCTAACTCCATGATAATGCGAGATTCAGTGCTACTCTGTTTAGAGAGAGTCACAGCTCCTTGCTGAACTTCTCCATTCTGCTTTTCTACCGCGATCTATACCTTCCGTACATTCTTCGTCGTATCTTGCCGCGTCCCAGGAATACCATACCGAACGGAGGAGTAAGTGAAGCGGGCTATCCTTTTCCTGATAATCATCACACTCACACTCGGACAAGCGTCCGCGCAAGGACGTCGCGACAAACCAAAATTGAACTGGGGTGCTGGCGTTGGACTGTGTTTGAGTAATGCCAAAGGGTCATGGACTGACATCGTTGGCTATGACCGTAAGACTGACACAGGATTCTCTGGGAGCATTTTCGCTGCATATAACGTGACCAATCACTTTGCCGCACGAACGGAACTCTTCTTCAGTCGGAAAGGGTTCGTGTTGGAAGGGGACGAGAATCAGGTCGCGCAAGAGCTGTCACCGTTCGCATACTATATGGACATACCGATTCTGCTGGAATGGGATTTTCTCCCACACAACTACGTTCGACCTCATTTCTTTGCCGGCCCGAGTTTTGGATATCTACTCACCGACGGAATCGGAATCACGATCCCCGGCAAAAAGAACGCTCAAGCCCGAGAAGTCACCAATTTTGCGAGTACCAATTTCAGCTATATCGTGGGATTTCGGTTGTCTTTCCCGTCAGGACGTTCAGGCGACAGAGGGTATTTCGAAATCAGATATACGGTGGGTCTGGACAGCTTTATCGCTGACACCGATGTTACCACACTGCTGATTAATGAGGATGTGTCGAAGGTTACGATGGGTGGACCGGGTGAACCCGATGCTGTTCACCAGGTACTGATGATAACTTTTGGGATGATGTTTGACTGAATAATTTGCTCAGAACAGAGAATTCAGTGTAGGTCGACTGAGAATGTCTGCTGCGATCAAGTAGAGGTACACTGCCGGTTGAACAAAGAGCAGGCTGTCAAACCGATCCAAAACTCCGCCATGCCCGAAAAATATGGTACCGCTGTCTTTGACCTGAGCGGCGCGTTTCAGCATTGATTCCACAAGATCACCAATTACTGCCAGAATGCCGATGATTGCACCAAGGAAGATGCGATCTGTCCACGTTAATACATCTGCCAGAGCAAAACCTACCAACACCGTCCAGACTAACGCCATGATAATGCCGGCAAAAGCACCCTCAAGCGATTTCTTGGGAGATAGTTGAGGTGCCAACTTACGTTTGCCAAACGCCCGACCCGCCAGATAAGCGAACGTATCCGCCATCCAGACGCCACCGTAAATGAACATCACAATCGACGCGCCTTGAAAATGTGTTGTCCAAACCGGGTCATGGCGAATCAACAGAATCGAAGTGAATGGTAGACCTACATACATTAACGTGAAGACTGAGGCGAGCAGCAAACGAGACCCATCTTCGGCAGAACGAACCAGACCAAGCGATCCCATGGCGAGTAAACCAGTAATGAACAACCAGACCATCGCCTCAAGCCCCTGCCAAGCAACTGCCAAAGGTAGCAACCCACTTAATAATGCCATTAGAATCTTTTCACTACGCAAGGCTTTATCTTGAAGGAGCATGCGGAGGGTTTCCTTCGACGCAATCGCACTTAGCGCGCTGATCCCGACAGTGAACCACCATCCGCCGTACCACGCCGTAACCGCGACAAGCGGAACCCCCCAGAAAAAGAGTAGGACTCTGTTTTTAAACAGACCTTTCATTTACCGTCCGGTTTCAGAATTTCGATATGAACGTATCCGACGCCCATCTGTTTCAATCCAATCTTCTCCGCTGCCCCTTCGCTCAAATCAATGACCCGGTCCTTCACAAATGGCCCGCGATCATTGATCCTGACGACAACAGACTTACCTGTCGATAGCAAGGTTACGCGTAACATGGTGTCAAACGGAAGAGTGCGATGAGCCGCTGTCATCAGGCGTGGATCAAATATCTCTCCGTTCGCTGTGGGCCGCCCAATGAACTTCGGTCCATAATAACTCGCAAAACCAGTGATTGTGTTCTCATTATCCGGCAAATTAAGATCAATCTGAGCCTGTGGAGCAGGTGATTCGGTGTGAGATCTTGCTCGATTGTCGCGATACAGTGGTGAGGGGGTACATCCCGAAATCGTGATAGAGATAATGAGCAGGAAGAAAAATACGCCAGGGAGTCTGCTGGTGTGATTCCTGATCACTCTGGCACTCCTACCATAGCCCCACGATCAGTTTTCAAAGTACCCGTCAGTTCCGAAAGCGACGTAATCCCTTCCTCAGTCATAAACGTCTCCAGATCACTCGCAATCTGAGCTGGCAGATTCGGCTCTGTGTACAACGCTGTCCCAATTTGCACAGCACCAGCACCGACGATCATGAACTCAACGACGTCCTTCCAATTCGTGATTCCACCGATACCGATGATTGGAATCTTGACCGCGTTCCACACTTCCCAAACCTTCGCTAACGCTACCGGCTTGATCGGTGGTCCCGAATAGCCGCCGGTGATGGTCGCCAGCTTTGGCCTGCGAGACTTATAGTCCACCGCCATGCCGACCAACGTGTTGATCAAACTGACCGCGTCCGCCCCGCCCGCCTCAGATGCCCTCGCACCATCCGAAATCGAGGTCATGTTCGGAGTGAGCTTTGTCGTGATCCAACGGTCTGTAGTGCGGCGCACTCGTGACACCAACTCTTCGGTCAAGGTCGGATTAAGGCAGAATGCCATCCCCCCTTCCTTCACATTCGGGCAGGATATGTTCAACTCGTAGCCATCCAATCCCTGTACTTCTTCCAGACGGGCGACAACTTCCTCGTACTCTTCCATCACCTTGCAGGCAACACTGACAATAGCACGGGCCTTACCGCCCACGATCTGAGGGGCGATTTCAGTCGCAAACCGATCAACTCCCATATTGGCGAGGCCGATGCTGTTCAGCAAACCGGGTGAAACTTCGGTCAGCCGCGGAGGATCGTTGCCTTTCCACGGTTGCAGGGAAATACTCTTTGTGATGAAACCGCCCAGATGATCACGATCAGCGACATCATCGTATTCCACGCCGTACCCGAAGCAGCCTGACGCCGCGATCAGCGGATTGTGCAGCTCCAGACTACCAAGTGAAACGCTCAAATCAATGCTTGAAGAAGCCATGAGACAGCTCTCATGAATGAAATCTTGATATCAGTTCTTGCCCGTGTTGCAGAAGACGCCAACGCGGCTCAACCATACAACTCGTTATCACATCTCTGGTGGATGCACAGCCGCTAACGGGAACACCGGACCGTCATGGCAAACCAGCTGGTACGGTGTCGCGCCACCATCCACATTGACGGCACAACCCTGGCAGACGCCGTTGCCACAGGCCATCTGCTGCTCGAGCGACACCTCCGCCAACTTCAACTTGTCATGAGGGAGCGCCCTTTGCAACGCATTCACCAGCCCCCACGGTCCACAGGAGTGCAAGCTCGTAGCGTCCAGCAAACCGTTCTCAGCGAGCATTTGTATCCGTTCGAGAACCGGATCGGTAACCAGACCCTGGCGGAATCCTTCGCCGTCCTCAGCAGTTACCTCGATCTCGGACAGTAGAGGATCGTCATCAGCGAGCGGCATGTCGTTACGACCGCCAATGCCAAGAAACAGAGTCGCATCCAATCCACGTTGCTTCAATGTCTCGTACAGGTAAACCAGGGGCGGTACCCCGAGCCCACCACCGACCAGCAGCCGGTGCGTAACATCAGGATCAATAGTAAACGGATTTCCCAACGGGCCAAATAAATTCACCACATCGCCCGCAGATAGCCTGGTCATTGACTCGGTTCCAACTCCAACCACTCGCCATACCAGCTCGAGCTGATTGCCACGCACTCGCCCGACGCTCAATGGACGGCGCAACAGCGGTGTAAACGCCTCTCCAGCCTTCACATGTACAAACTGGCCCGGTTGTGCATCCTTACAGATCAACGGGCTGTAAAGCCACATCGACCAGATACCAGGACGGATTTCTTGTATGCTGTGTACTATCGCGTCTTCGAGGTGCTTCATGAAAGATTCCGTTTAGCCCGACTTGCGAGCAAGTCGGAGCAAACTACATTGTGCTGTAAATCGAAGCCGCGTTTGCGAACAAACACGGCTGATTGGATACTGGAAACAAAGCTATTACCGTTTCGGTAGCGGACGCACATTCGGCGGAGCATCGAGTGGGAGTGTGTACCTCCGTTCAACACGAGTCGCCACTGGTTCGCCATCCAAACGCGCAGACCGGAATGGCATCTCCTCCAATCCAGCGATTAACGCCCGTCCCAAACCACGTCCTGGCGGATCCTCCATCACGATCTTGAAGTTGCCCGCCTGACTCTCTGCGTTTACAATGAAACGCAGTAGAACTTCTCCGCCAGTTCCCTGGATTACTTCTTGTGGTAACAGGTTACGTGAATCAAGCGTTGACGATAATGCTTCCACGCCACCAATGATCTCCGCGATCTGATCAACTTCTTCTTCACCGAGCGCATCAAATTCAGCAAATTGTGTTGCAATGTCCACTGTGTCCTGCTCGCTGGCGAATCGGATCAAGTCATATGCAGAAATCCGCTCGCGTGCACGTTGGGCTTGAGCACTTTCCTCATAATCATCAATTAACTGGGTCAGAAGTTCCTCAGTTGTCTCACCATCGTTAAGGTATTTTCCCGCAACGTAGGCGGCAGCATAGATTGCACGAGGCGCCCATACCGTATTCGAGTATGTTTCACTAACCCATCGATACTGTGAGTATGCCTCCTGATACAGGGAATCACTAATCAATAGCTGTTCAGCTTCGCGATAAGCCAGCTCGGCTGGAGTTGCAATTTCCTCTTCCTGAAGGCCCAGTTGTTCGATTATCTGGCGACCCGCACGTGTTGTTGGAAACTCCTCAGCAATTGTCAGCAGAATAGAATCTGCTGCAGTCGTATCTCCACCCTGACGTTCGAGAAAGGCAAGAACTGAGCGTGCGCGAGCCCTAACGCTATCAACGTTTTCCGGTCCGGTCAGATCAACGAAGATTCTTCGCGCTGAATCCGGCTGCATCAAATCGAATAGTTGGATCTCTCCCAATTGGAAACGAGCTTCAAGGAGGTCAGCACGCATCTGTGCGAGGCTGTCCAGAACAGGTTGCAAATCGTAAATGGTCAGGATTTCGACTTCCTGCCCGGAATCGATATCCAAGTCTGGATTCATCGCAGACGTTTCCAGCGGCTTTTCCATGGCCGGTGCTGGAAACATATCTGCCCCCCTGCCTCGCTCCATTTCTGGAAATTCTCCCGGCATCGGTGGTCCACCACGCTCCATGGTAGAAAATCGCTCTGCTATCAGACGATCCCACTCTTCTTGCGGCATCCCTTCGGGTCGCATGCTCGAATCCGGCATTTCCATGCGGCGCATGCGACGAGGATCACCCATTCCCGGATTGAACTCTGGTCCACGCGAAGGAGGCTGTATACCTACCGTGTCAAAAACCGCGCGTTCAAGTTCAGCTATTCCCAGTGAATCTGCTGCGATCAACGTATCTACCATAGAAACAGTGTCCGGCGGCGCAGGCATGAACTCTGCCAACGGATCGATCCCTGATGGACGCAGCATGACTGCCGTTGAGTCATCCTCCATAAAGCTACTGTCCGCACCTGATTCACTCAGTTCTTCGAATGCCAGACTGTCAACACCGAGTGAATCCAACTGCACATCCTGTATAGCTGAACTATCCGGCTCGATTATGATAACACTGTCGCGCCAGGCAGATTGCCAGAGCAGGGATAGACCTAGACTGTCAAATGCGAGGGAATCATAGAATTCCAGCGAGGTGAACGCTAACGAGTCTTCAGGCTGGATTGGATCGGCAATCCACTCTTCCGTAAAATCAATCCGCTGGCGAATGATATTACGATCGAGATTGAGCTGGTCTACGCGATTTAACATGGTCAGCAACGTGTCCGCACGCATTGAGTACTTACTTCGCGGCTTTTCAATACGAGCCTTGTCGAACATGTCCTTTGCTTCTGGACGTTCGCCTGTTGTTTCGAGATGTACAACTCCCATCTCGTAGTAGGCCTGGGCTGCTTCGTCCGTCCGCGAATGGTCGAGAATAGTGCGATCCCATTCGGCAAATGCATCCGCGCGCTGGTCTAACGCTGCGAGCGCAAGTCCTTTCTGTACACGGACTTTTCCGTGTTCACGGAAATACCGTTTGTCCTTGATCAGAGAATTGAATAGATTGAGCGCTACCTCTGGATTACCCGATTCTCGAAGCGCTTGGCCATAAAGTAGTTCAGACCGAAAATGAAGGCTTGGAGTTAGTTGGGAGTCGAGCGCCAATTCAAGCATCTCTGCCGATTCGTTGAATCGCTTCTCTCGATATAGTGATTCGCCAGCACGCCAGTAAGATTTTCCAATCAGATCCTTGTCATCTGAGATATCAGGGATCTTGGCAAACTCTTCAGCAGCCTTTACAAACAATGAATCCACGTAATACAGTTCAGCCAGCGCAAATCGAGACTCCCCCACGAGCTTTGGATCATCTGTATCAGCGATTAATCCACGTAATTGAGATGTCGCTTCTTCGCGTTTTTTCAGCTGAACATTTACCTTTCCCAACCACATGATCCCAGCCATCACGTGCGGTGAATCAGGATAGTTGGAAAGCAGTTCTTCAAACTTCCGGCGAGCCTTGTGATAATCCTTGAGCCAGTAGTATGACTGTCCCATGATGAATAAAGCGTCATCGATGTACTTGGATTCAGGATACATCTCTATCAGGCGAGAACCCGCCTCAACAGCATCGTTATAGCCTGCCGGACGTGCGTTCATGTCGGTAGTTCGTTCACGTTCAGCCTCAGCTTCCTTGAACGAACGTTGAGTGTTGAAAAACGCGTTGAAATAGCTGCAACCAGCGAGAGTGAGTATTCCCGTCAGCAGAATGAAAACCGTAATCGACTTAAGACTGGGGCGGACAATCATTGACACAGTACACATCCTGAATTCAGGCTCACGCCTGGAGTTCTCTAAGAATTTCGACGACCTTGGGCAGCGCAACCCCTGATGATTCCCGCAACACCAGATCAGCCAACGGAGTCAACTCTGTCGAGTTTGGATTTACTTCAACCAGGTACGCACCAGCAGTTTTCGCATTAAACGGCAATGCTGCCGCCGGGTAAACAACTGTGGACGTACCGATGCTCATAAATACGTCGGAACGTTCGGCCTCGGCCCACGCTCTCATGATGGCATCTTCCGGCAACATCTCGCCGAACCAGACCACATCCGGACGAAGCAACCCTTCTTTTCCACACTCGCAAATGGGAAGAGTTCCTTTTTCGAACTCGATCTCCGCTTCTGCGTCACCGGGCTTGAAGACGATACCACACTTCTGACACTTGTTGCGGAGAATGTTCCCATGGAGCTCAATGATGTCCAACGATCCCGCCTCACGGTGCAGATTGTCAACATTCTGCGTGGTAAGTACGAAGTGCTTAACCCGTTGCTCGATCTCCGCGAGAGCGTAATGACCGGGATTCGGACTGACTTTTCGCATCAACTCGCGTCTCCACGAGTACCATTCCCAAACCAGCTCGGGATTGGTTAAAAATGCATCTACATTCGCCAGTTCTTCTGGACGGAACTTGTTCCACAATCCATCTGCTTCGCGGAATGTGGGAACTCCACTCTCTTTTGAGATGCCTGCCCCGGTTAACACACAAACGCGATTGGCATCCGCGAGACGAGCTGCGAGTTCACGGTATCGGTCTCTTGTCTGGGCGGACATGGTCAGTTATATTCCCCCGCTACAGTTGAAACGAGTACCACCGACAGGAAGTAGAATGCCTCAGCATAAGTCATGTGAAAAGCGGATGCGCACATCCGCACGTCAGAATGCACGGAACCGTGCTTACCGTACCAAGATGCGTCTTGCGATCCGTAAAGTGCGGGAAGCAGAAACCCGTGAAGCAGGTGAAGCCGCGCTACGTGATGCGAACAAGATTCTGGATCGCGTCGCAAGCAAGGGTATCATTCACAAGAAGCGTGCCGCCGATAAAAAGTCGCGTCTTACGAAGCTTGTGAAATCCATCGAAGCCTGATCCAACCAGGTTTTTGTTACTGCTATGCCCTATTCAGGGAACCATTTGGTTCCCTTTTTCTCGTTACAGTGATCGTGAGTTCAGCTTCGAGTGGCGTAGTTCGGAGACTCTTTAGTAATAACGACATCGTGAGGATGAGATTCCTGCAAACCCGCGTTAGTAATGCGAACAAGTCGCGCACCAGTCCTGAAAGACTCAAGATCCGGTTTGCCACAGTATCCCAACGATGCGCGTAACCCACCCATCATCTGAAATATGCTGTCAGTCAATTGACCACGATACGGTACCCGGCCTTCAATGCCTTCTGGAACCAGCTTGCCCGGATCCATCTCATCATCCTGGAAATAACGATCCTTAGATCCTTTGGCCATGGCTGCAACCGATCCCATACCATGATATACTTTGTAGCTTCGGCCCTCAAGGAGAACACGTTCTCCGGGTGATTCCGCCATTCCAGCGAACATTGAGCCAAGCATTACAGTGCTCGCACCCGCCGCAATCGCCTTTGCGATGTCACCTGAATACTTGATGCCACCGTCCGCAATGATCGGCACACCGTGCTTATCTGCCTCTTCCGCACACATCATCACAGCAGTAATCTGCGGAACACCTACACCTGCAACGACTCGAGTGGTGCAGATACTGCCCGGACCCACTCCAACCTTGATTGCATCCGCTCCCATTTCAACAAGCTCGCGAACGGCTTCAGGTGTTACAACGTTACCAGCAATCAACTGAAGATCAGGGTACTTCGATCGAATATTGTCCAAAGCCTTCAGAACACCGACACTATGCCCGTGTGCGGAGTCGATGACAATCGCGTTGACATCGGCATCAACCAACATCTCAACGCGCTCTTCCCAATCTACAGCACTCACCGCAGCGCCAACTTTCAGTCGGCCGCGATTATCCATGCAGGCGTTTGGAAACTGCGTACGTTTCTGAATATCCAGAACCGTAATCAGCCCGGCTAACGATCCATCATCGTTGACCAACAGCAGCTTTTCAATGCGGTGCTTCTGCAGTAGTTGGCGTGCGTCTTCCGGGGTTGTACCATTGGGCGCGGTAATCAACTTACGAGTCATCACATCGGCGATGGGTTGCTTCAAGTTTTCCTCGAAGCGGAGATCCCGATTAGTAATAATACCTACAAGTTTGCCGTTGTCAACAACTGGGATGCCTGACACGCCGAACCGCTTCATCGTAACCACAGCTTCACCGAGAGGTCGATCTGACGAGAGTACGATTGGTTCATCTATCACCGCACTCATTGACCGCTTAACCTTTGCTACTTCGTGAGCCTGCGCCTGTGCGGTCAGGTTCTTGTGAATGATGCCAATCCCGCCCTCTCGAGCGAGTGCAATGGCCATCTTTGACTCAGTCACCGTATCCATCGCTGCGCTGACAACCGGGATATTTAATCTCAGCTTACGTGTAAAACGCGTTGACAAATCCACTTCGCGAGGGAGCACATCACTGCGTTCCGGAACCAGCAGAACATCATCGAACGTCAGACCTTCTTGTATATCAATATTGCGCATGCTACCCTCGGGCAAGCCCCTCAATCCAGGGCAAAATGATATCGGAATAGAAACGAATGTAATCCGTTAGAGCGAACCCACCGCGGTACGAAAAGAGAATCGCTCCCGCTGAAATAAGCATCAAGGCCAGAAGCAGAATCCAGGACGTGCGGGAACTGACTCGGAATCCAACGCGAACAACGCTTGCCATGCGGGATAAGAACCAGTACCAGAACAATACGAATAAGCTGATGTGTACCCATTCAAAGCCGGCAAAATCGAGTAAACGGTAAGACACCAGACTCAACGGCAGCAGCGGTAGGAAGCATGTTGCCGCCCAGAATACCATCGCGACCGAATGACGAAGTTTCAACTGACCTGGAAATGGAATGGACAACAAACGCAGTACAATTGCCCCGATAGTCCACAGCACGAGCATGATCGCTGTGAAGGACAACATGGCCTGAACTGGATTCCATGCAAAATAAACCAGCAGTGATTTGGCTTCCGGGAACGGTAACAATAATGTGAATAGATAATCCAAACCGAAATCGAAACGCGAGTGATTCAGGAATGAAGCCAGCAAGATCGCTTGTCCACCAGCGAAGATGATGGCGATGAAAAACGTTTGTCCACCTTGGAAATACCGACGTTCGACGATGTCTGAGAAGAAACCATGCGTGTGCGCAAACACTCGGCGAAGATTGTGACGAAAAACGTTGTTCTGACGCATGGCAAGCAATAGCAATCCACCGATCAGAAGTGTTCCAATTGGAAACTCAACCGGGAACTGAGCTGCAGCAGAATCAGCGGCTGGAACATCGATACGAACTTGTCCGAGAAGATCTCCAACACGTTGCCAGGCGACACGAGTCTCCCGCGTGTTGGTCACAAGACCACGATGGATCAAACCCGGATCTTGCTGCGCCCCCGCGATCAGCAATGGCAATGCTGATCGACGGTCGTTATATCCATCGATGATGAATCCAGCTACCGGGAGTTCGCGAACCGCATTGATTTGACGAACCAAAGCGTCTGATTGTCGAATCTCGCTCTGCAACGAATCTTCTTCCAGCATCATCGGGCTGGCAAACGCCCCCAATCCGCCAATCAGCCAAATTCCATTCGATTCAGATTGTACCTGTACTCGTTCCTCATACAGATAAGGGACCTGGTTACGCACTCCGACGATCCCATCGGGCAGCGGTTGCGTCGCATTTGACGCAAAGCCGATAAACATGACTTCCGGCCGACCTGACAATAACCGAACCTGCTTCTCAGAGGCCTGTACCAAAAAAGCTTCGGTCAATGGTGCCCAGTCCATCAACTGATATCCGATCACGGATGGATGATGATCTGAAATCTGAATCTCGCGCCTTAAAAGGGATTCCAAGCGACTGGAAAGAGTTGGTTCGGCAACTAATCGTCCCGGGACGCCACGTAAACCGGTAGTTGGCAATAGAAGTAGACCAAGCTCATCACATATGTGGTAGGTAGACGGGTGCGGAGGAGATCCAACTACTCTGACAAAATTGAATCCCTGATTCCTTATGCGTAACAGATCATTCTCAATCTCGCTAACCTGAATTGCGCCGCCGGATTGACTCGTTTCCTGGCGATAGTCAACCCCGCGCAACTCTATGGCTTCGTTGTTCAATGACAGTTCGCCATGATTCCATGACAAACTGCGAAATCCAACCTTGACCGGGATTGCAAACCGAGCTTGATCTTCCTCGATAATAATTGTGATTGTGTATAGTCGTGGTTGAGATATGGACCACAGTTCCAGCGCGCGAACAGAACCAGAGAGCTGAATTGATTCTGTTTCCAAGGCAGTCATTTCGATTTCTACGACGTCAGACACTTGGCCGATTGAATCTCCTGGTGCCTGAAGCTCTGCATGAACACTCAAAGTTCGTGTGCTCAGGCTGTCTCCATCAGAGCCCGCATGCGCGCGAATGTCAAGATGTAAGGTCCACTCCGCATTCGTCATATTTTCCGCAATCACCGTGGCCCAAGAAATTTCTTCCGCAGTAACCGTAGGAGTTGACAATAAAAGCACATCTGCGAAAATGCCCGACCATGATTGTGGCTCATACAACTTGGGCTTCAGCGGAATAGATTCACGAGCGGAAAGCTGATCGTTCAACTCAACCTGAAGATCATTCGGCTGATCAAATCGGAGGATATCATCCGGGAGATCAATGACCAGGCGCGGCCAGTCACCCTCACTCGTCTTGAGCAAGCGGCCGTTAAGCGTAATTGCTGCGTTCGCGCGCACACCCCAGAAAACAATTCGGTGGTGATTGTACGCCAGATCCTGCGAAACACTGAACTGACGGCGAAGTACGATATCACCCTGTCCAGTTGGCCAGCAACCTGGAACCGTAACTGGTCGCCACTCGTCAGACCCATCGCTAAATTCCCAAGTTCCCGACAACACGAGGGTTTGAGTGGTATCTGCACCTGTCAGTATCCCATATTCAGGGATGTACGAATCGCTGGAAGACGCAGACAAGTAGGGGAACTCCGCGGATGCGGTTCCAATGAAAAGTACAAGAAGGGTAAGTAGCGCCAAAATCGTACTGGACGTACGTGGAAACTGAAGCATTGTCCTGCCATTTTCGGGATAGATTTGGAATATAGGCCATCGGAAAAATAGGTGCAAGATGGCTGTGGCCCCCATGAGATAGTACGAGCGAAACTGACACATGGAAAACCAACGCCTATGACAGCAACATCGCGCAGATGGATTGCCTCGCTGGTAATCGTGTTACTGTCAGCCATTGCGTTCACTCCGCTCTTGGCATCCTCCAATGGCGAAATGACTGCTACTCCCTCAAATTGGACTTCCCTGCTCCCCCCCCTGATTGCAATTGGGCTCGCTATCCTGCTGCGCGAAGTGATCGGATCGCTGTTGCTCGGTATCATGGTTGGCGCGCTGCTCCTGACCTCCGGGTCCATCGGAGCTGCATTGATGATGCTCCCAACCGATTTATTCCTTAACGCTCTTGCCGAACCGGGACACGCTTCGATTGTTCTGTTCAGCCTCATGCTCGGGGCGATGGTCGGTGTTCTCGCGAAATCAGGTGGAATGGCGGGAATTGTACAGGCCTTGCGTGGAATGGCGAAGGGGCGGCGCGGCGGCATGCTGATGACATGGCTGATAGGCCTGATCATCTTCTTCGACGACTACGCCAACACGTTGCTAGTCGGCAACACCATGCGTCCGTATACTGACAAGCTCAAGATCAGTCGAGCAAAGCTGGCCTACCTGGTGGATTCAACCTCCGCCCCGATTGCCTCAGTTGCTGTGATCTCCACATGGGTCGGGTTCGAAATCGGCCTGATCGAAGAAGCTACTGCCTCTCTCAGTGGGTTGGACAACAGCTATCTGATCTTCCTGAAATCTATTCCGTACACGGCATACAGCTTGTTCACCCTGGTGCTGGTCGGTGCGGTCGCGTGGTGGAAACGCGATTTCGGTTCGATGTATCGTGCGGAGATGGAAACTCTCAATGCGGAGGATCATACGGCGGAAGTGTCCGGGAAGACCATGGAAAGTACTGAAGCAGGAAAGCACGCCATACTGCTTGCCCTGATTCCAGTCTTACTCGTCATTGTAACGGTCATCCTGGGTCTCTATCTGTCTGGCAAAGCAAATTCGCAACCAGGATCTCCCCTGTTCAGTATTCTCGGTGCGGCAGATTCATCCGCAGTTTTGTTGGTAGCGTCGTTCTTCGGAATGGTCAGCGCATCCATTCTGGCGGCAAGCCTGGGAAAAATGAAGGTTCACCTTGTTTCAGACGCGATCATTGACGGTATCAAGGCAATGATGCCGGCAATGGTTATACTGTTGCTTGCGTGGTCGTTGGGTGATATAACAACGCGCCTCGGAACTGCACAATATGTCATCGATTCAGTTTCGGGAGTGCTTTCGCCTTCGTTGCTGCCGCTAAGCGTCTTCATCATCGCTGGTATTATCGCATTTGCCACTGGAACATCCTGGGGCGTGATGGCCATCCTGATACCCATCGCGATCCCGTTGGCCTACGAAATGCCACGGCAAGCCGCAATGACTGGCGGAATACTAGACAGTATTCTGTATGGAACGGTGGGTGCTGTACTCGCTGGAGCAACTTTTGGGGATCATTGCAGCCCAATCAGTGACACAACCATTCTGTCATCCATGGCCAGCGGTTGCAAACATATCGACCATGTGCGTACCCAAATCCCCTATGCTCTGCTCGCTGCCGGTATGGCGATATTCTTTGGCTATTTACCTTCAGGATTGGGAGTTTCACCGTGGATAGGGTTAACCGTTGGAACTGCTCTGCTGATTGCTCTTCCACGTTTTTTGATGAAGCCGGTGCAATTCGGAAACTTGAACTCAAACTGATCGTAAGCATGACAGATGAAATAATCTGGTACCGAAGACGATGAGTTCCAGCGCTTGCGGTTTCCAGAGTTTTCCGGCTACTTTCAGCATTCATTGAGATATAAAGGTGAAACCACCACTATCCATGTAATTGGTGATTTTCGGAGTATTTCGAGCATATGCAAACACCACAGGTTGAACAACGTGCGATGACATTCTGGGACCACTTGGCTGTCCTGTTGAAATACCGACGCGTGGTTATGATCTACTTCATGATCATGATCGTTGCCTCAGTCACATATGCACTACTCGCGCAACAATGGTTCACCAGCCGTGCGCGCCTGCTCCCGCCGCCGTCAGACGCTATGGGACTTGGTAGCCTCTTGCCATCTTTGGCGGGCGGTGCACTGGGTGCAATGAGTCTGATGTCAGATGATGTAAACCTGGTCCTCTCAATCCTAGAAAGCAGAGAAACACGCGATATGGTAATCGATCGATATGATTGGTTAACCATCCATGACTTGGCTACACGAGTAGACGCCTACGAACGTTACGACGAAAACATAAGTTGGGAGATTGATGAATTCGGCCTTGTTGTCGTTAGTTGCGAAGAAAAAACACCCGAACGTGCAGCGGATATCGTGAATTTCATCGTCGATCATACGCGAAACCGTTTTACCGATATCACACGTGCCCAGGCACGGAATAACCGTGACTTTCTGGAAAAGCGTTTGGATCAGAACTATTCCGAACTGACTACGGCAGAAGAAGCACTGAAAGACTTTCAAACCGAATCCGGCCTGGTTGCACTTGAAGATCAGCTCAGATTGTCTGTTGAATCCATAAGCGGTGTCTATAACCAATTGATTCTCGCAGAAGTTGAGCTGCAAGTCGCAGAAGCAACCCTGCCTTCTACTTCGTCGCAGGTTATCATGCTTCGCCAACAAGTAGATGCAGTTCGCGAACAGCTGGCTAAGATTGAAAAGGCTGACGAGGCGGAAGTATCCTCTGTTCTGGTTAATCTGGATACCGCCCCTGACGCGGCGATGCAGTATCTACGTCTGTTCAGGGAGGTTGAGTTACAATCAATGATCCTGGAATTCCTGCTTCCACAATTTGAACAAGCCCGATTAATGGAGCTCAAGGAAGAGAGTAATATCTACGTTCTTGACTGGGGTGAGGTCCCGGACAAAAGAAGTAAGCCACGTAGAGCTTTTATCGTTCTTGGTTGGCTGTTTGCCAGCTTCATCGTACTCTACCCTATTCTACTGTTCAAGGAATGGCTGATACGGTTAAACGTTGAAGATCCAGAACGTTATGAGTTCATAAGATCGACCATGTCACTGCTGACACCCTCACAATTCTTTGGGGGTAAATCAAATGTTAAAAACCAGAGTGCCGGCTAGCCATGCCGCAAGTAGTCACACTCGTTAAGGAAGACACACGTCATATTGATCGTGTGCTTGTATCATCGCTGATCGCGTTGGCGGCGATAGCTGTTGCCATGTACGTGTATCGCGGCGAGAAGTATGCAGTAATCGCACCAGCCGGGCTGGTCTTCCTCGTTTGGGCAGCGTGGCGAGTATGGATGGCTCCCGCATTAGTTATTACCTACATCATAGCAGTGTCCCGCAATATTCAAGAACTTGAATTTCCAGTCTTCTTCCACCCATTGACTCTGGTACCAGCGCTGATCATCATGGCTCTGCTGTTACGTGCTGAACGGATACTGCATCCTGCCAAGTCTATCCGGTCAGATCACAAGCCAGATGTTATGGGTTCTGTTGTAGCGGCTCTGCTGCTTTGGATTGGTTTCATATATCTCTATGGGATGGCTGCGGGTAACGATACACGGTTCGTGTTCTACGAGTTATCTTATATCGCAATGTATGCGTCTTATTTCTTTTGGAGAGCGCTATTCCGCCATCACGGTCACATCATCAATTGGAGCTGGTTGTTACTTGGCGCGGGTATAATTGCAGGACTGGAACTGTTTTTGTATATCACAATGACTTTCACTGACATTATTAATTTCGTCATGCATCGAACACTGAACAGGCAACCTCAAATATTGTTACTATCTGTCCCATTGGCATTTACGTTCTTTCTAACACGTAAGAAACTCCTTACCCGTGTATTTGGAGCAATACTCCTGCTAATTACACTCATGCATACATTTTTATCCCAACAAAGATCTGTTTGGCTTGGTGTTGCTATCGTAAGTATAATATACTTCACTTTATATTTTTTTCGTGATGGTTTAGTTACGAAAAAAATTGTTATATGGTGTCTCGTTATGTTTTTTGCTGTTCTATTGGGTTTTACTGTTCTATTATCAGCATCCTTAATTATGGGCACTGATATGGATACATTATTGACACGATGGGATGATGTACAATCTTTACAGGATGACTCTTTTCAAATAAGAGTGTTTGATTTAAAAACTGCGATATCTAACGTGGGGAACAATTGGATTGCTGGTAAAGGTGGTGGTAAACTTAATAACTGGATACATAGCGGCTGGAACTTTTATTATTTTGATATATCATATGGTGTAGCCTATTATAAGGGTGGTATTCCTCTCTTACTACTGATATTATTGGTCTATATAACTTCTTTCAGGAAATCATATAAACTATACAGATCTAATGCTGAACTCAAATACCGCTTACTTGGCATTACATTCGTTTCAACTTTGGGCGGACTCTTCTTCGTCAGCTGGTTCAACTGTGGTTTACTGTTCTATAGATTCATCATGGTATGGATGATGATTACTGCCATGTCCACTGTTCTGCTGGAGAAGCTGGAAACCAACCGTGTGATCGATTCGGAAGCACTATGACGAAGCGAGCCTTACACATTGTAAAACTGTGTGCTCAACACAACCCGTTGGATGGGAGAATGTTCCACCTGGAAGCTAAGGCGTTGCGCGATGCCGGGCACCAGGTAACAATTATCGCTCCGAATCCAGGCGGCATGCCAGAACGACATGAAGTAGAGGGAATACGAATCCGCACCTATGAAAAACGATGGACAGGAATACCACGGAAAGCATGGACTCTTTACACATTATGCAGGCTAGCTGTAAAAGAGAAGGCTGATGTATACCATGCTCATGAAGTTGACGCTGCCTTGTTCGCCGGTGCTTACGCAAAGAAACGGAACGTTCGCCTGGGACGGAAGTGTAGCCTGGTATTCGACGCTCACGAAGTCTGGTCATACTTCTATGCCGCTTCGACCAAATTAAGGTTCCTGAGGCGACTGGCTGTTCAGGCAATTGTCGAATATGAACACTGGATGTTGACTCGACATGTTGATCTGGTGATCGCTGCGCATGTTATGGAGACGAATTACTATCACTGGCAGAATCCGTTTATCAGCACGCGACATGTCCTTTCAGCGATGGAGGTTCCAGAAAATCCCCCTAGTCGGGAAGGCGACATTCGTGTTATCGGACACGAAGGCTTCTTCACGCTGAACCGCGGGATGGATGTTATCCTCGGAGCATTTGAATTGTTGGCACAGGAGTTTCCGGGTATCACTTTACAAACCGCGGGAGATTTCTGGTGTGACAAGGACAGGCAGTGGTTCAACAAGTGGGCCGAAAGAACGGGACTCAAGGATCGAGTGATACTATCTGGCTGGGTCAACCGTCCAGACCTGCCTGATTTACTGAAGAAAATGGATATCGGAGTTGCCGCTCAACGCGAAGATGAACACACGTCACGAACATGGCCGTTGAACAAGCTTCAGAACTACGCGAGCCACGCTGTTCCATTTGTAATGTGTGCTTCCATGCCATACGCAAAACAAAAGGTTGAAGAGCGATACATGGGACGAGTTGTCCCATTTGACCCTCAAAAACTGTATTATGCGTTGCGTACAATGATTGAGAATCCCGAACAAACGCGTACGATGGGATTCAACGCTTGGGAACACGCTCGAAAAAACTGGAACTGGGAGCAATACCGGCAAGAATTACTGCGTGGATATGACGATCTCATGCAGCCAACATATCGACCAAGAAAAACTGTAACGCTTCAAGGATGATTTTATGCTGGTCTGGCTGTTCTATACACCCATCGCACTGCTGACGTACCAGTTTGTGATTTTTCCACTCATCCTCTTCCTGCTCTCAAGGTTCAGGGAAGAACCTGAATACGCTGACCTCTCGGATGATAAGCTCCCCTCTGTAGCCTTCATTATTGCGGCACGGAATGAAGAAGATGTCATCGCAGCCAAGATTGATAACTCACTAGAACTCAGGTACCCCTCAGATCGATTTACAGTCTATGTTGCTGCGAATGGATGTTCGGACAACACGGTTTCCATCGTCAACAGCTACGCCGATAAAGGTGTGGTGTTATTGGAATACGGGGAGATCGGGAAAACTGAAGCGCAGAACCGTGCAGTTAAAGCGTGTCCAGAAGAGATCATTGTCTTTTCAGATGCGAACACACCTTACGCTGAAGACGCTGTCTACGAACTGGTAAAACCATTCTCCGATCCGCTCGTTGGAACTGTTGCCGGAAACCATATCTATCAGAGCAGTGATAATCCTCGCAGTTCCACGGAAGGATTTTTCTGGAACAGGATCGAGACATTCTACAAACGGGCGGAATCAGCAACGGGTGGTGCGCTTGGAGCAATGGGCAGCATCTATGCTCTTCGGCGCAGATTGTACATCCCCCTCCCCAACGATGTCGTCCATGACTTCTGGGAACCGGTGCTGATAGCAGCGCGCGGACATCGTACCGTGTTCGGCGAGTTTGCCGTTTGTTATGAAGAGGCTGAGAATCCTGACTTGAGGATGGAATACGTACGCAAGCTGCGGATTGTTCAACAGGCATTTTACTCGCTAGTTCGCTATCGTTGGATACTCAATCCTCTCAATCACCCACGGCTATCGTGGTTGATTGTCAGCCATAAGTTGATGCGTTGGCTGACTCCGTTCATGCTCGCTCTGCCTTTAATGGCGGGGACGATGCGCATCGTGGCTGGGAAAGGACGTTTCCCTGAATTGGCATATTTCGTCGGAATGAGTTTGTTCGGATTCCTCGCCGTACTTGGACGGGGCTTTGGACGAACGACTTCCGTACCCATACTCACACCGGCGTACTACGCCTTTCTGATGTTTTTTGCTGGCGCTAAGGGCGTGTACACCAGCTTCGCGGGAGACCAGCTGTCAACATGGGATCGCGCCCGCTGAACTGGATCATCCGGCATCGTGCGCCGGCACTGATCCTCCTCGACTTCATCGCCTTCCAGGTCGCGTTATTCCTGACTTGGTCGTTGCGTTTTGAGACCAACCTGTTCCGCAACCCTCTTGAACCGGGTTCAGGTGTCTTTTCAGTCGAATACTTATTCCCCTCTCTAGCCCTAACTGCGTATTGGTTCATCGTTTACACGCTTCGGGGTTTGTACAGTCGGAAGACCAGCATCTCGCGCTATGAAGCGTTTATCGAGATCATCAAGGCCGTGGTGATCGGATTGGTAATCATCTTTATTGTCACCTGGACTGAGAATCCTTTTACCACCGGCAGACTCGTACTGCTCACCTATGGGTTGTTGGTAATACTCTCCTCCGGTACCGCCCACGGCATGTTCCGAACCTGGATTCGCTCACTCTATTTACGAGGAGTTGGACAGTTTCGCTCGGTGATCGTAGGACATGGACCCCGTGGTCAGGCGTTGCTTAAACAACTGACCGAAGCACCAGAGTTTGGTCACTCAGTTGAAGCTGTCGTAGTTGGTCCGGGAGAACAGCAACCGGAATCCGCTCCAGGTTTGCCATTGGATGAACTTGCAGCGTTTATCGATGACAATCCTCACCTTGAATTTGTCCTGATTGCCATGGAGACCGATGATCGGGAGAAAGCCGTCGAAGTAATCGAGGCCGCACACTGGCGCGGTTTACGCGTGATGATCGTACCCGACTTCTTCCAGATTCTTGTTGGAATGGCGAAGAGCCGTGAGCTGTACGGTGTCCCCCTGCTAGAGGTGTTCCTGGCGCCGATGAGCCCAGCGCAAACAGTTTTTAAGCGTTCCCTCGATATTGCCGTATCCCTGATCATCCTGACTCTCGGATTACCACTATTACTGGTTCTGGCTGTCCTGATACGCCTAAGTTCGCCCGGTCCAGCTCTGTACTCTCAAAAACGAGTGGGATTCCGAGGACGAGAATTCGCGCTGTACAAATTCCGCAGCATGTATGAGGATGCCGAACATAATACTGGTGCAGTTTGGGCCAGCGAAAAAGATCCACGAATCACCCCTCTCGGGCGATGGATGCGGAATATGCGACTGGATGAATTACCTCAGGCATGGAACGTACTTGTTGGAAACATGAGCCTGGTCGGACCACGTCCGGAACGGAAGATTTTCGTCGAACAATTCTCTACGGATCTTCCGTTCTACAACCGGCGGCACAATGTCAAGCCCGGGCTCACTGGATGGGCGCAAGTACGTCGTGGATACGATGCGAGTATCGAGGATGTACGTGAAAAAATCCAATACGACCTGTTCTACATCGAGAACATGTCGATCGGTCTGGATTTAAAGATATTGATGCACACGCTGTGGGTTGTTGTCAGCGGAAAAGGGCACTAACATACCGCTGATTGTTTTTCGATATTATGGCAGCCATTGGCTGCCGTTTTCACAACCGGGAACACAACAAATACCGGTCTGTTTTGGAGCTTTTTTACCATGCACGATATTAGAAGGCTACGTCAACACGCGGATGAAGTCAAAGCATCCATCGGTCGAAAAGGTTTTGATGCCCATGTTGCCAAAGCACTTGAGCTGGACGCACACTGGCGCGAACTGACCCAGAAGGGTGACGAGCTCAAAGCCGAGTTGAACACTGCATCACGCGCCATTGGAGAAGCAAAGAAGGCTGGACGTGATGCCCAGGCGGAGATGGATCATGCGCGCAGTGTTCGTGAACAAGCTGCTGCTGCTGATGTAGATAAACGCGATGTCAAGATTGAATTGGACAATCTGATTATTAGCTGGCCGGCTGAGCCGGATGCGGAAGCCCCGGAAGGTTTGACTGAAAACGAGAACGTCATCACCCGGGAATGGACTTCGGACGAACCAGCTCCCGATTTCGAGTTCAAAGACCATCTTGCATTGGCCGAGGATCTTGGTATCCTGGACATGCCGCGAGGTGCGAAAGTCACTGGTGGCGGTTGGCCAGTGTACGTTGGCAAAGGAGCCAGACTGGAACGGGCACTGCTCAACTTCATGTTGGACGTACAAACAGAAGAACACGGTTATCGTGAATTGTATGTACCGTTCGCTGTAAACCGTGACTCTGCACGTGGTACTGGCCAACTTCCGAAGTTGGAAGAAGACATGTACCTGATCGAGAAGGATGATCTGTTCCTCATCCCTACTTCTGAAGTCCCGATCACAAACATGCACCGCAACGAGATCCTTAACGGCAAAGATTTTCCTGTTAAATACACAGCTTTCTCGGCCTGTTTCAGGCGTGAGGCTGGTGCGTACGGCGCGGATACCCGCGGTCTGCTGAGGGTCCACCAGTTCAATAAAGTTGAGCTGGTACAAATCGTTGAACCTGACAAATCCGAGGAAACGCATCAGGCAATCCTAGAACACGCTCTTGCCATTCTGGAACGATTGAAGATTCGCTACCGCATCTCGGATCTTTGCTGCGGTGAATTGTCCTTCGGCGCTGCACGCTGTTTCGACATTGAAATCTGGGCGCCAGGAACTCAGTCATGGCTCGAGGTCAGCAGCGTCAGCAACTACCGCGATTTTCAGGCCCGCAGGATGAACCTTAGGTACCGTGCTGGTGACAAAGGCAAGCCAGAATTACCGCATACATTGAACGGTTCCGGCCTCGCAACCAGCCGTCTAATGGTTGCTCTGATGGAAACATATCAGACACCTGAAGGCCGAATACGTATCCCAGCCGCTCTTCAGAACTATATGGGTGGACTCGACCAGATTTCAGGAGTGTAAACGTGAATATCCTGATCATCGGTGCGGGCGAAGTGGGTAGTCATCTCGCACGTTTGCTGAGCAAGGAAAACCACAACATCACTGTGATCGACAAAGATCCGGCACGTATCTCAACGATTCAGAATCAACTGGATGTTCTCGCGATTGAGGGCAATGGAACGAGTCCCTCAGTTCTGCATGAAGCGAATATCGCCGAAAAAGATATGGTCATTGCCGTGACAACGGTGGATGAGGTCAACATTCTTGCGTGTATGATCGCCAAGCAGATGGGAGTGGAAACAAAAATAGCTCGTGTGCGCGACCGTGAATTTTCCACTGAAGAGTCATTCCTGAATCAGGCTGACTTGGGCATCGATCTGGTTATCCATCCTGAACTTGAGGCGACGAAGGAAATTGTTCGGCTTATACGCTATCCGCAAGTGCATGAGATGATCACCTTCTGTGACCAGCACATCGCGATTGTTGGCATGAGAATGAAGGACGAATCACCGTTGCTCGGAAAACGGTTGATGGACATTGACCTGCAGTCGATCCATATGCCATTCCGCCTCGTCGCGATCAACCGCAATGAAACCACCATCATCCCTCGCGGAAATGACCAGATTCAGGCTGGTGATGATCTCTATGTATCCGTTAAGACTGAACATCTTTATGACGTATTTCAGCTTGCAGGTCACACGATAGAGACAAGCCATCGAGTTATGCTTTTCGGTGCAACCCCAATCGGGAAAATGGTAGCCCAAGAGCTTGAATCGATCAAGGATATTAACGTCAAACTCGTAGAAACCGACCGTGAACGAGCGGAGGAGCTGGCTACTGAATTGGTCGGAACAGAGGTTGTGATCGGTGACATGTCTGATATCGATTTGATCGCCCAAGAGGGTATTATCGATATGGACATGTTCCTCGCACTCAGCGATGACGACGAGGAAAACATCGTCACCAGCCTGCTCGCACGCCACCTTGAAGTCCCACGGACTATCACCCTGACGAAAAAAGCTGCCTATCCCCCGATTATCCGAACTATCGGCCTCGATGTCGCGATCAATCCGCGTTTGTTAACATCAAACGCAATTCTAAAGTTCATTCGTTCCGGACGTCTTGTTTCATTGCGCCACATGGCTTCAATTGATGCTGAGACCTTTGAATTCCACGTCAGTGCAGACTCCAAGGTTGTCAGTAAAAGGATACGTGATATTGATTTTCCTGAAGGATCAATCGTTGTTGCAGTGGAACATGATGGCCAGGGTGTCATCCCGGTCGGTGATACGAAAATCTACGTTGGAGACCGTATCGTTCTATTCTGCCAGCCAGAGGCCAGCAGAAAAGCGATGCGTCTTTTTGAGTAATCGATGAATCTTAGAGCCGTTCTGCGTACTATTGGCTTCATCCTCATCTTCGTAGCAGGTTCTATGCTGCTCTCCGTACTCGTCGCCTTGATCTATAGCGATGGTGACGCTCTTGGCATCCTTTACTCCGCGCTGGCCACAGCTGCTATCGGAGGCACGTTTATCCTGCTGTTCCGATCCCACCGCGATCTACAAATAAAAGACGGTTTCGCGGTCGTCACATTCGGTTGGCTGGCGATGAGCCTGTGCGGAATGCTACCGTTCCTCTTTACCGGGTCAATACCATCTGTCACGAACGCGTTCTTTGAGTCCGCATCCGGATTCACGACTACCGGCGCATCAATCCTCACAAACATCGAAACATTACCGCACGGCGTCCTATTCTGGCGATCCTTTACCCACTGGATCGGTGGAATGGGAATTATCGTGTTCTCGATTGCGATCCTCCCATTCCTCGGTATCGGTGGAATGCAGATGTTCAAAGCCGAATCGCCAGGTCCGACTGCTGATAAGCTCACTCCACGAATTCGCGGTACTGCCGAAATCCTGTGGGTCGTCTATGTCGTCTTCACAGCAGCTGAGACCGGGCTTTTGATGCTCGGCGGAATGCCGTGGTTTGATTCCATCTGTCATGCTTTCGGAACGATGGCTACTGGTGGTTTCTCGACTAAAAATGCATCCATCGGTCACTATGACAGCTCATACATCCATTGGGTGATTACGTTCTTCATGTACATCGCCGGTGTGTCGTTCAGCCTGCATTTCTTCGCGCTGCGTGGTAACATCAAGAAGTACTGGCAGAGTGTGGAATTCCGTTTCTTCAGTGCTGTCATGCTGGTCTGCACGCTGATAATGTTCGGTTTCCAGATGGCGAATGGATCCGGACTCGGTACATCTCTGCGCGATGCTGCGTTCGTCACTCTCTCCATTGGTACGACGACTGGATATGGGACGGCCAACTTTGAGCTGTGGCACGTGTTCACCCAGTTCTTGCTAGTTATGCTCATGTTCATGGGTGGGATGGCTGGATCGACAGGCGGAGGGATGAAAGCTGTGCGCGTGCTGATCCTGCTGCAACAGGCACGCATCGAACTGCACAAGCTGATTCATCCGAACACGGTATATGTCATCCGGCTCGGGAAGAAACCGCTCCAACAAGGCATTGTGCACAACGTGCTAGCGTTCTTTCTACTCTATGCCCTGCTGGTCGGAGTTGGATCACTTGTCATGGCGCTGCTCGGATTAGAGCCGGTCACCGCAGTGACGAGCGTTATCGCCAGTGTTTCGAATATTGGTCCGGGTCTCGGTGACGTAGGCCCGACAGACAACTACGCGTTTATCCCTGCCATTGGCAAATGGTTCCTCGCCATCCTGATGATCATCGGACGTTTGGAATTCTTCACTGTTCTTGTCCTGTTGACGAAATCTTACTGGGAGCGGGTCTAGGGTTTTGAACAGCCTCTGCGGAATGGTTGATTTCCGTTTTCACGAAGAACACACCCAACAGAATATGCAGAAGCGATTGGACAGGAATGATTACTAACTTACTTTCTCTTAAGGAATCGATAAGTTTTATGCCGCTAACTCTCTGAATAGCAAGGATATATAGAAGTACAATGAAAAATACGACTGACATAACAACGGTTGAAATGAACACAAACCGATCTACCAACACATAATCGTTATCCCTGGCTAATTGAACAACTATTACGCCAAGCATTAGTGATAGCGTTGCAAATACATTTGAGGCTAGCCACTCCCACATTTCTGATTTTTCCTGCGCCTTATCTAAATTCGTGTGAACACCTAAACCAATAAATAGAAATATGATTGAAATGGCTATCCAAATTGAAGTAAGTATTTTTTGTGCTTTGTCCCTTCGTAACGAGACGAATCGGAACTCGTTTGTTTCTCAATTTCGCGTTAGTTAGTGTTTTTAGTCTTCTCGACTTTAATAGTAATTGTACTACAGTTCTCTGATTTATACCAAAGATTAAGGTATTCTGGTGTTTTTCGTTCTCTCGGAGTTTTCCTAAATACTCATCCATTTGAACACAGTTTTAATCAATTACCTCTATGAGCAAGAAAAGCCGATCCAAATGGATCGGCTTTTCAATCAACAGATTTCCTGCGTTCAACATGAAAATGCAGGAAGAGGATATCGGCTTAGTACATGCCGCCGCCCATACCACCACCCGGCATTGCCGGCATGGCTGGAGCAGCATCTTCCTTGGCTTCGTAGACAACGGCCTCGCTCATGACGAGCACGCCAGCGACTGACGCCGCATTCTCGAGCGCGGAACGGGTGACCTTTGTCGGGTCAATGATACCAGCTTCCATCAGATCCTGGTATTCGCCGACAAGTGCGTTGAAACCGAAAGCATCCTTGCCTTCACGGACTTTCTGCACTACGACTGCACCCTCGAAACCAGCGTTGCCAACGATCTGACGCAGCGGCTCTTCGATAGCGCGAAGGACGATCATTCGACCAGTGTCTTCGTCACCATCATAGCTGACCTTCTCCAATGCCTTCTGGGCACGGACAAGCGCAACACCACCACCAGCGACGATGCCTTCTTCGACGGCTGCGCGGGTTGCGTGCAGAGCATCTTCGACTCGCGCCTTCTTCTCTTTCATCTCGACTTCAGTTGCTGCGCCGATGTTCAGCACTGCAACACCGCCAGCGAGCTTCGCCAGACGTTCCTGGAGCTTCTCGCGGTCGTAGTCGGAACTCGTCGCATCAATCTGCTTCTTGATCTGCTCGATACGCGCTTGAATGTCTTCAGTCTTGCCAGCGCCTTCGACAATCGTCGTGTTGTCCTTGGACATCACGACGCGCTTCGCCGAACCGAGATCATCAATCTGAGTGTTTTCGAGCTTGAGGCCAGCATCTTCGCTGATCATCCGGCCACCTGTCAAGATGGCGATATCCTCGAGCATGGCCTTACGGCGGTCGCCGAAGCCCGGAGCCTTGACGGCTGCGATCTTCAGGGTGCCACGGATCTTGTTGACAACCAGCGTTGCCAGTGCTTCACCTTCGACATCTTCAGCGATAATGAGCAATGCTTTGCCCATCTGGGCAACCTTCTCTAGCACAGGCAGAAGGTCCTTCATCGTGCTGACCTTCTTGTCGTAGATCAGGATCATCGGATCTTCGTGCACAGCTTCCATGTTGTCCGGATCGGTCACGAAATACGGGCTGAGGTACCCACGATCAAACTGCATTCCCTCGACGACTTCGAGGCTGGTCTCGATGGACTTGGCTTCTTCAACGGTGATTACGCCGTCATTGCCAACCTTCTCCATCGCATCAGCGATCAGGTTGCCGATTTCGGAATCGTTATTGGCGGAGATTGAACCTACCTGCGCAATACGATCCTTGCTGCCGCCAACTTCAACGCTCTGCTTGTGCAATTCTTTAACGACGACCTTGATGGTCTTTTCGATGCCACGCTTGAGCATCAACGGGTTCGCACCTGCGACCACGTTGCGCAGACCTTCGCTCAGAATTGCCTGGGCGAGCACAGTCGCGGTGGTGGTACCGTCACCAGCGATGTCGGAGGTCTTGGACGCAACCTCACGCACCATCTGCGCGCCCATGTTCTCAACTGCATCTTCGAGTTCGATTTCCTTGGCGACTGAGACACCGTCCTTGGTTACAGTCGGAGCGCCGAACTTCTTGTCGAGGATAACGTTACGACCACGTGGGCCAAGGGTAACTCTAACTGCCTTGGCGAGTGTGTCCACACCAGCCTTGAGGCCGTTGCGGGCTTCCAGATCAAAGGCAATGATCTTGTGTGCCATCTTATCTATTCTCCTGAATGTATCGTTTCGTGTTAAAAAGGCTGTCGAAGCTTACTTCTCGAGTACGCCGAGAATGTCCGTACGGTTGACCAGCAGGTAATCTTCGTCGTCCACGGTCACTTCCGTGCCGCCGTACTTCGCGAACAGAACCTGATCACCGACCTTGACGATCTGCGAGAGCGGTTTGCGCTCCAGATCCTTGTTGACGATGTCATCGCCTAACGCGATCACTTCACCGACCTGCGGACGTTCCTTGTTCACTGTGTCCGGAATAATGATTCCGCCAGCGCTCTTCTCGTCTTTTTCCACTACCTTGAGCAGCACACGCTCGTCAATCGGACGCACGTTCATCGTGATGCTTCCTCCGTCTTGGTTTGTTGTTGTACTTCGTGTTGTAGAGTGTGATGTACGAGTTAAGCGAAGGTTTCCACCGGATCTTCTAGCACGGAGCCGAGGTGCTTAAATCGTAATAGGTTTGTTTCCTTGAACTTAGATGTCTAGTAGCACTCCTCCCCTGCGAGTGCTAACAGGCCCAGAGTATACCGGCTCGCTAATCGCGAGTCAAGATGACTCTAGATCCAGTCCGCACGACTCCGAGCGTGACACCATAAGGGCTTCAGATCACTCGCAGCGAGCACTCAGTCCCCATCGTTCCAGCAAAATGAACAACCGGCGTGTATATTTGACGGCAATGCTTCTATCCCGAACCAAAACGATGATTGCTGCCAGTTTGATGCTGGCAATCTGGGCTTTTACGGGGACGTTGCAAGCGCAGCAGGCTGCAACGTTGAATCCTTATACTCGGACGCTGAGAGCTAGTTTCAATGTCTCTCAAGCCCCATCGAGCTCCAGCCCCGACACCTCGCAGGTCGACTTAATTCTGTCTGAAAACCTTACTAATCAATCAGAAGCAGATTCATTATTGGATGTTGCGAATGATTCGCTGCATAGCCAGTTGTTTCTGGACTCAGATTCGTTGTCTGTACCTGACGATTCTACCAGGACAGTGGTTGATACTCTGAAGGTAGAGCTCCCCCCCATTGTTCCACCCGACTCGACTCAGCCCAAGCCAGTTTCGCTCACATCGTTCCGCCTGGTGGATCGCGAGTTTCACCGTCATGGATACAAGGACGCCCTCGAAGCAATGACCATTGCCCCTGGCTTCTACCCACGGCAGACAGAACTGTACGGCCAACCTGCCTATGCCATTCCATCAGGCGGATCGGCACGTGACCTGACCGTGATGTTCCGTGGACGTCCCTATAACGAACCAATCACCGGAGCAACCAATTTCACCACGTTCGAGCCAGAAGAAATCAAGATCGCAGAATACAATTCAGCTTCTGTTGCTGGTATTGCATCGAGTGGACCCGTTTTGAACCTGATTCAGCCGTACGTATATGAAACCGTTCCACGAACCCGCATCGTCTACCGTCAGGGCTGGTACGGACTGGGACGTGCTGATTGGCGAATCGCACATCAATTGAGTAACGAATTTGCGTATCACATCGGAATCAACGTTTCAGAATTCAAGGGTCGTTACTCCAACACGTATGCCAACACAAGCAACGTGCGTATTGGTGCAAGACGGACCCTGCGCGGCATCGGGCAGCTCGCTGTGCAATGGATGGAGTTCCGGGACACTTCCGGTCGCCCATTTGACGTCGGCACCAACACATTGCACCGCAATGATTTCGATATCAGCCTTAGCAGCGGTGTTCCGGGTGACAGCCTGTACCGCGAGCTGGGGTTGTGGTATGTGCGGTCCATATCGAAATATCGATATGGCGATGAGGACGGGAATCGCTTAGGTATCCGTTTTGAACAGGGATATGGTGATCTCGCAGGTCATAATCTGGGGGGACGCGTTGATGTCGAACGCATCGCCGCACGTTTCGTCCGTCGCCCCAGCGATCCTGATCCGCAAGCCAATCGGCTCACTGCTGGGTTCGGACTCACCGACGAGATTCGTCTCGGACAGCTCCGTATCGAAGGCGCGCTCCGGACTGAATACAGTACCCTGAACATCACTCCTGATACGGCATCAGTGAGCGATGATTTCCTGACTGGAGGATCACTCGCAGCATCTTTCGACTTATTGGATTCGTTGAAACTCATCGGATTGGCGTCATCGAGTTGGCGTTACCCGAACCTGGATGAATTAGCTGGATATTGGTCTGTTCGCTCACCGGACCGCTGGATGGACGCGATTGCTGTGCCAGACTACACTAATTATTCGCTTGGAAATCCATCGTTAAGGCCAGTGAAATCAGAGTATATCGGTGCAGGGCTGCATCTGGATTGGCTGGAATATCGTCAGTTCAGAGTGATGAACGGACTGCGGCAATGGCGAGATCAAATAATTGCCTATCAGGTTGATGAAGAAACCTGGAAGCGGAGAAATGGAGCTAACTATACTACATATGAAACCACTGCTTATACCTGGCTTCCAGTGTATGGACCGGTCACTGTGGCTGGGTCATTCACTTATGCAAAACCAATTACGCCAAGTGTACCTGTTCCTGACTCGTACGGCTGGGCGAGCGCACGCTTCATGGATCACTACTATTGGGGTCAATTACGAATCAGGGCAACAGCTACTGCTTATTACTGGGGAGAGTACCAGACAGAAACACACGTACAGGATGCAACCTGGACCTATGAACTACTGCTGAACGCGAAGATATTTAGTTTTGAAGCGTACTTTGGAACGCGAAACCTCATGAGCAGCTCATATGATTTCATTCCAGGCTATCCGAACCTGCATCGTGAGGAGATATGGGGAGTTCGCTGGGTTCTATTCGAATAATTGGAAAGGTGATCCTCCAGCACGAATCAGAATGTCACTCATCACATTTCAACTTGTCCTGATCTACCCTCCAAGTGGTTGTCTTACGATCACCGTGTTTGAACACAAATCCAAATCCGTGCAGTTTCTTCATGTAACTGCGAGCTGTGGATGGTGCGATAGCAAGTTCCTCTTTCAATTCCCAAGTTTTGAAATGGTGCGGCCCCTTCGTGAACAAGAACGTAACCAGTCGTTCCAAAGTTGTCTTGCCTACTCTCAGACCGCTCTTTTCCAGGTTCTCCACCGCACTAAGGACTGAGCCGTGTCCGCTCTCGCTAACAGCGGTCCATTCCTGTGCATCAAATTGCAGATGCCTGGAATGTATTTCTTTCCTCGTTTTGAGCAGGGCCCTGTCAAGAACCGCACGGAGTTCCACCATGTTCCCCGGCCATGAATAACATTCGAGACGTCGGATTGCATCTGGATGCAGGGTCGGTTTGGGGATTCCATACTTCTGAGCCAGGCGATTCAGAATGTGCTTCGCAAGAATTGTCAAATCGTCACGTCGATGACGCAAAGCTGGCATGTCAATTTGAAGGATTGCAATTTCGAGGAACAGGTCGTGACGGAACAACTGCTGTCTGGACAGCAGGTTTAAATCGACTGTTGTCGAAACGACATAGCGTGGCTGCTGATGCTCATTCCTGTCCGTCTCATAGGAACTGTATCGTTCGCGAATTTGCTCTGCAAAAATCGGCTGAAGTTCAGTTTCCAACTGATCAATGTCCGCCAAATAAACTGTGCCGAAAGGTTCCAACAGATCAGCAAGACTGTTATTGGTTGGAGGATCAATCCTTTCTGAAACCAGTTCCCGAATTTTCGATTTGAAATGTCTATGCGTGAGGAATGGACAGGGGATTGTTAAGCAAGGGGAGTCGGAACGACCACCCGTTTCATGAATGATACGTGCAATTTGTCCTTTTCCTGTTCCAAGTTCACCGTGAATCAGAGTGGGTACTGAACTCATTGATGCGAGTTGAACCAAGCCAACCACGTCCTGCCACAATTGAGATCCACCTATCAGTGACCGAATCCCATGCTCTAACCTGAGTCCAGTTTCCACCCCAAAATCAGGCTGCACAGTATACCGTTCACGAATAAACTGCATGAACGGTGTCAGGAGACCGGTTGAACCCAAATAGTTGGTTACGGATTCGAAAATCTGTGTACGTCTAGAGGTGTACCAGATCGCATATTCATCCAGCATTGCTATTATGCGCTCTGTTCCAGCGGGCATTTGCTGGGTTTCGTAATGTTTATTCGCCCACCAATTGCACGCGGCTTCAACCAGGGTTTCATCTTCTCCATACCAACGATGCAATTGAGGGCAAGCTTCGATGGCGATAACACTCCGAGCTTCGGAAGAAAGATCTACGTTTAGATTTTCCATGACAGGTCTGCAATGTCGAGATATTCGTCATACCGGGAGATTGTGTTTCCGAGGAGCAGACGAATAACCATGAACTGAAAATTGGATGCGCACTACGCATCCTTTGACACGCAATCTATAAGATTACTTGATCATGTACAACTCCTGATTCAAAATTCATACAATAATAAATGTTGGCAGTTCATCGAGAGGCGGGCAATTTGGAGTTCACAGGTTGAGATTTATGTCAAGTACAATTTAATTAAATCCAAACCTTACCAACAGAATACCAGCAATATTTTGCGAGAGATCTGACCTATTTTCTGAAACGATTTCTCAGTTTACCAATCTCTGAACTCTCCAGCTCCACCACATCGCCAGAATTAACAGGTCCAACTCCGGCAGGAGTTCCAGTCGCGATGATATCACCTGCTTCCAGTCCTGAAATTATGCTAAGATTCTGAATCACTGCCTCTGCCTTCCACAACCACAAGTCTGGATCGCCGTGCTGAACTGTGTCGCCGTTGAGTTTTGTCAAATACTTGAATTCCGACAACGGGCTGTCCTCATTCACCGTAGTCAAATAAGGTCCCATCGGAGCAAATCCGCGTGGTCCCTTCGCCCGGAACCACGGCTTACCAGCTTCTTTTGCCGCATTTTGCGCTGAACGATCTGTTACATCGTTCAGCAGCGTCACTGCAACCACCGCTGCCCGTGCTTTTTCCGCAGAAATGGAACCGCGTACGTCTGAACCGATGATTAAGGCGAGTTCACCCTCATAGTCGACTCGTTCACTACCTGTTGGAATTTGAACATCCTGATTATTTGCAGTCAGGCAGCCTCGCGGTTTCATGAAAAACATTGGCTGTCCAGGAACCTGGTTACCCAACTCAGCGGCATGAGCAGCGTAGTTCCGCCCGATGCAGAACAGAGAACCACCAGTGTCAGGAACAGCCCACTCCCATGCGCTTACATCCAGATCATCACACTCGATCGCTCGTTCACTCAACCAATCAAGGCTGAGACGAACATCCCGCGAGCTGAAGACATCAAGCAGGTTGGGATATTCCCGATTTCTGATAGAGAACGGTTCATCATCAAATGTGCGCAACAAGTCCGCAACCGCAACATGCCGCCCATTATCATCCAGCACAATCAGCTCAGCCTGATCACCTGATTGTTTCATCGTTAACCGCATGATCCCTCTCCCTCATGTTGTGGGTAATGAATATAGCTGGCATTCTGATGATCCACTGAACTCGACTTATATCACTAACACCTGTCTATCCAAAATAGATCAGCGATCTAAACAAGAAGTTCCGGGAATGTTGTAGACTCGAAGAAATTCTACCATGCGTGAATCAAAACTTGTCACTGAGTTCGCAAAAGTAAAGAAGCGTGCCACCAACAACTCGCTCGTCCAGCAATTGCCACCCATCCACCCCCTCCCAATCTTCCCCGGGACGAGTTTCGTATACAAACAAACCGTCTGCACGCAGCAGGTTCATACCTCGGATGAGCTCCAATAACGAGGCAAGCGAAAAGTCGTCATACGGTGGATCGGCAAAGATGATGTCGAACGGTCCCCGCAATTGGATAGGCTGACGGATTTTCCGGAATACATCGCCGGGTAATACTGTTGCCCGATCAGAGAATTTACAGCGCTCAAGATTACCTCTGATCACTCGGATGGAATCCCGGTCACGATCAATGAATGTCGCCGTTTCCGCGCCACGCGCCAACGCCTCCAGTCCTAGCGCACCTGTTCCTGCAAATAGATCCAGCACGCATGCACCGTCCAGGCGGTCACGTAACATGAAGAAAAGCTGTTCTCGAATGCGGCCTGATGTTGGACGGACGTGATCAGGCGCGTCGAGGAGACGACGGCCCTTGCCTTCCCCGCCAGTTAACCTCATGGAAGCATCATCACCAGGTAGGAATCCGAACCGGATTGATGGATGGATAAACGCCAGGGGCGTGCACCTGACTGTTGCATCTTCGCGAAAAGACCATCCAGCGTTGATGCATTCGTTGAATAAAGCCTTCGACCCTCGACAGTCATACCTAGCTCTGACGCCCACTGATCGAATTGAATCACAGTTAGTTCAGTCTCTCCAGCCGGAGGCAAAGAAATGAATGACAAGTAATGTTCAGCATCACGAGGCATGAACCTGTCAATAGGTAGTGAGATGGACCCTGCCAAAGCTGATCGCCATTCAGATGTCTCAGAATCGGAACCTGTTGACTCAATAAGTAGATCGGAACCTTGCAACACGACTGAGACTAGCTCAACGCCAACAGCACTGGCTAATGAGTAGAGCTCGCCAAGAACGGTTCCAGATACTGAAGTGTTTATGTCTACATTGGAAACTGGATCTGAAACTGGGGGCTCTGGCTGTAAAGCTGGATCGGACACCTCAGCTACTGGTTGTTGAACACCCTGATCATTGGCAAACAGGTTCAAAATAGAATCACGGAAAATCCAACCAGTACCAAGCAACAACACAACCGCGACTGCCGGGATGATGTACTTCGATGTAAGAGCCAATTTGTAAGATCTGCCTGGCTTGTCAACTATCGGAAAAAACAGCTCTTCATCAGTTGACTCATCACTCTCCGCTGGCTGCTCTTCGTCGACAGACTTTTCATCATCTGCAGGTAAATCCTCAACAGGGGCAGGAACATCCGAAACATCTACTGATAACTCGCCGCCCGAAAGCTCTCCTCCCTGTTCGTTCCAAAGATGTAAAAGCGGGAGTAAATCTGCTTCATTCTCAACGCTCGGATCCATAAGTCCGGACTTGATCGTTGCTTTCCGAAGCTCAAGTCCTATACTCTGAATCAGGTTTTCCCAGTAGGAAAGAAGTTCTGGACGGATCACTACTGCATACGCATCGCCATTTACGCGACTCCAGGCATAGATATGATTCTGAAGGGGAACGTGTAGACGCTGCTGCAACTCCCACTCAACCAGCTCCTTGACCTCATCGCCCTCCAAAGTTCCAATCGGAAACTTCCACGCGTTTCCCCAAGGCGGTGAAAACGCAATTGAAACAGAATCTACATCATGAAGCCAACCACGCTTAAACTGAACAAGGGAAAGATCAACCATCTTCTTCAGATCAGGGTGGTTGATCGCCAGAGGTGTTGGAGGAAAGGTGATCGCAGAGGGAGCCTTCTCTACAAATTCCGTATCGGATTTGCGTTCTTCAAGCACGAGTCCCCGAGAATCCCAAGCCAAACGGTACCTCGAAGGACTGCTGGCCTCTTGAGTACTCGCTTCGCTCAGCGGGTTTCGCTCCACGAGAGGTCGTTATTCTCAACGTTGCCCGGATTATCTATCGGGCCAACTGCAAAGATCTTGTCAAGGATTCCTTCACTGGGCAAGTCAAAACTGCCATCCATTGGCGGACGGATTGTGACACCGATCGTGTCAACACTCGCCACACCAACTGTCTCGGTGAAGGTCAATTGCGTTATAATTGCCTGCGTGGTTTCCAACGCAGTCCAAGCACGAATCAGGCTGTCGTACTGCACTTTGAACAGTGAATTGCGAAGACGGTCTACATCTTCAAAAGCAACAACAGAATCCACCGGAATCATAAATTCCGTGTTCGACTCGACCGTTGTTGTCTTTCGTGGACTCAGCAGTTCTATTTCAACATCGAAATAATCGTCTTGAAGCTCCAACTGCATTGCAAACAACGTCGTGTCTTTCTGCATGTCTGTTTCGAGACGGGAACGAGCCTGTCGTGCCAGACGGTTCACAAATAGATTGGTGTATAACTCTTCGCCCATCACCGGGTTTTCAATATCGTCGCCAGTGACCATGTTATAGTCGATCTTTCCTTCGACAGACAAACGAGTGTTGAGGTTCAGCCGGTATTCATCACCACTGATTGGGTCAACCGAAAGATCCACCAGCGGTGCGGTTAGCAGGTAGTCAGGTGATGGAACGAGATATTCTTCATACTCCAGATAATCACGTGTGATCTTGCTATCGCCCCATACGTGCACTGACGTATCATCTTCGCCCTTGCGCGGAAAGTTGTAATGCAAATCCTGATCAGAAACCATTTTATAGAGAACTGGCTTAACCGTCCCCTCAAACTCTGGCTTCGGGATCATCTTCAGCACCAGCGAGTCGACCACCGATGATTCCATTGCAGATTCGCCGACAGCTACTCCCAAACTGAATGCGTCAATCTGAATTTCCTGGAAGTGGAAACGATTGGCGAAATCGACGATGAACGAGTCATAAGGAGCATCGTAGAGCGACATCTTGTCCATCTGGAATGCCGCACGCTTCACCAGAATTGAGTCATCCTCAACAAAACGAAACAGGCTGTCCAGATCAGCAATGTAGACTTCATTAACTTCATGATACCGCTGAACGATGAAGTTGATGTTCTCCATCTTCAACTGACTGGCAGTGATTAATTCTTCCTGCCGGTTCCACAATTTCTGAGGATAGAGTACACTCGCCACCAATATGACGATCAGGATTACGCTTAGGATTTTCAGGATCCAACTTCCGCGAGGTTCGTAATTCCGGGTGTCCGCCATCGTGCTTCTCCCTGCTCCACTAGTTCCGGGGCTGAACGTACACGTACTGCTTCATCGTTGCCAGCCGCTTATCGCCAATGCCATCAATCAATAATAAATCTTCAACGCGCTTAAAAGACCCATGTGTATCCCGCCAGTCAAGGACACGATTAGCAAGCACAGACCCTATCCCCGGGATACTCTCCAGATCCTCAGATGACGCTGAATTCAGATCAAACTTGCCTTCACGAACCGTGCTAATCGGATTCACATCATTGCTTACATCGGACATCCGAGGATGTACCCGATCTTGGTCCAATGTCGCGCTTGCATCATCCGCTGGCAATGAATCATTTCGAGATCGATCCATCCCACCGGTTTCGAATTCAACACGAGTGTCTGTCTCAGTTAATACTCCACGCAATGCAGAAGGTACATCGGGAGACGTAGAAGGTGCCACTGATCTTGAGCCATTCACGCCCGGGAGGGTGGTCGAATCAACGATTGCGACCAACTCCACTGCGTCAGGTGGAGTTCCCTGGATGACAACGGTTTGATCCGCGTCGTTCCAACGGCCCACTTGCTTGCCTATCAGCCCGATCAGCAAGAGCACGGCGAGAACCAAGAGAGTGCGCATTTCCATTGCAGTTAATGCGAACCCCGGTCTGCGATGCTCGTTTGCCATATGCCAGGCCTTTCAGCATGTACACTTATGTCAGCAGCATCCCTACTTGAAGAAGGCGTCCTTCATCCGCTTGAAAATATTGCGATCTCCACCCTCAGGAGGTTTGATCCCATCCATTTCGCGCAGACTTTCGAACAACTCACGTTCCTCTGCTGAGAGTTTGGTTGGAATGTAAACATCAACCTGCACGAGCAGATCGCCACGACTCGAACTATTCAGATGACGCAGGCCCTTACCGCGCAGACGCAGCATTCTTCCAGATTGTGTACCACTCGGAATGTCTACCTCAACAGCGCCATTCAAAGTTGGTACTTCCATTTGTCCGCCGAGCACAGCTTCTGGGATCGAGATATTCAGACCGTAAAGCAGATCATCTCCGTGACGCTCGAAATGGTCATGTTCCTTGACGTCGAAAACGATGATCAAATCACCGGACGGACCGCCTTGAGGACCTGCGTGGCCTTCACCACGCATGGTCATGTAATTACCCTTCTCAACACCAGCAGGGATATCAATCTCTATGGTTGATGACGTCTTTAACCGTCCGTCACCGTTACAATCTCGGCATGCTTCCTTGATGACTTTACCACGGCCATTGCAGGTCGGGCAGGTGCTCACGTTGATCATCTGGCCAAGCAGCGAGCGAGTCATCTGCCGAATTTCGCCAGTACCCTTGCAGGTCGGACAAGTATCAATAGCAGTTTGGTCAAGCGCACCGGACCCGCCGCATTCGACACACCGCTCAAAACGGTTGACCTTGATCTTCTTCGTGACACCTTCTGCGACTTCTTCCAGCGTAATGGCAAGATCGATCCGCAGATCACGTCCCTTCAGCGTACGACGACCGCCTCGTCCGCCTCCGCCGGTAGCACCGCCAAAGATGTCGCCGAAGCCCATACCGCCAAAGATGCTGCTGAACAGATCCATCGGATCAATGTCGATACCGCCGCCGAAACCGCCACCGCCCGCTGCGCCACCAAGCCCAGCATGTCCGAAACGGTCATATTTCGCTCGCTTATCCGGATCGGAGAGGATCGCGTACGCTTCCCCAACCTCCTTGAACTTCTCTTCGGCACTTGCATCGTCAGTGTTGCGATCCGGGTGATATTGCATCGCCAGTTTGCGATACGCTTTTTTGATCTCGTCAACGCCGGCATTACGCTCAAGACCGAGAACTTCATAATAATCTCGTTTGGTCATCTCAGTCTTCCTGGTCTTGTTCGGCTGCTGCGATGATTACGCGGCTGGGACGGAGCAGCTTGTTTCCAAGCTTGTAGCCTGTCTGATGAACACTGATAATGGTGCCAGGCTCTACATCTGGATCGGGTGTCTCAAGCAGCGCTTCGTGGACATCAGGATCGAATGGTTTGCCTTCAGCATCTACTACAGCCAAACCACGCTTCTTGAGCGTATCAGAGAACTTCTGCAGGATAAGACGTGCGCCTTCAATCAACGCTGCAAGCTCTTTGTTTTCATCTGAATTGCTCAACAGCAGGTTCAGGTCATCGAGCACCGGAAGCAGATCTTCGATCAGGCTTTCGTTGGCAAGAGAGGTGTATTCTTCCAACTCACGGTTCTTGCGGCGGCGGAAATTCTCGAATTCCGCCCTGGAACGTAGGGCCTGGTCACGAAGCCGATCATTCTCTTCGGTCAATTCCGTAAGCTTCGCGGCCAGCTCGTCAGCTTCAACCGTGATCTCGATCTTATCTATCTGGTCATCAGCATCAGGCGCTGGTGTTTCCACGTCCGGCTGTGACTTCTTGTTTTGTTTTTTATCCTTCATGAACCTTTACAATCTTAGTTTTCGACACGTAGTTGAATCGCCTCTGCGGCGAATTTTACAAGTGATGACAAGTGCGCATAATTCATGCGCGTTGGGCCGATGACACCGACAGTCCCTTCCGTGTCACCGATACTGTAACTCGCAGCGACAACGCTGCATCCACCGAGTACACGGTTCCCTATTTCATCCCCGATACTAATCCTGACACCCTCTTCCGTTTCATGCTGTCCTTCATGCAACAAATGGAGGATGACATCCTGATCCTCTAATACTTCAATTACCGCACGGGTCTGATCCATATCCTGAAAGTCTGGCTGGTTGAACACATTGCTCGTACCATCGACATGGATTTTGCCAACTCGATCCTCACGAAAGATCTGATCTGCAGAATCAACCACCAGCTTCAGCAATGGTCGTCCGGCTTCAACCGCACCAACCATCCGTTGGGCAATACTCGTGCGCACATCACCCAGTTTCATACCCGAGAGACGCTCGTTCAAGGTACGAGTAGCGTGCTCGATCTCAGCATCTTCAAGCGAAGATGAAATGTTGAGCAATATGTTGCGGACAAATCCGTTTCGGATTGTCAGAATTACCAGCAGACGTCCCGACGCAATTCGTACCAGGTCGATCCGGTGCAGTATTCCATCCGCCAGTTGGGGAGTCAATACAACCGCGATTAACGCGCTGGTACGAGCCAGAGCATCGCTGGTCCGGTCGAGCACATCACTGATCCCTCCAACAGTGATCTGATCCAGAGCATGCATGATGGCATTACGATCTTTGGAGCGCAGGTCGACGCGCTGCATCATCGCATCCACATACAAACCATATCCAAGGTTTGTGGGCACTCGTCCTGCAGACGTGTGCGGCTGTGTGAGCAGACCCAACTCCTCTAGATCGGCCATAACATTGCGGATTGATGCCGGCGATAAATCTGTTGGTAACCGTTTACTGAGAGTCCTGGAGGCAACCGCACGAGCTGTGATCAGATACTCGTGCAGGAGAGCGGTGAACACCGCTTTCTCACGGTCATTCAACTCACGTTGAATTCTGGATGGAATCATCGGACTCACTCTAAACAACGGTCTGGTAGAAATACATCTATAGCATAGTAGTGTACACTGGAAATCAAAACTGAGTCAAGCTACCCGGAAGTCACGACTTCGTGCCTTGAAGGTTGAGGCGCCTACCCAACCAACCACCATCGGCACAAGGAATGCAATCAGCATTCCGGACCATTCAGGACTCGCAATCCACGGAGAATTCGAGAGCATCACCTGCGTACCGGCAACAAGAACTACTCCGATCAATCCAGCGATGCTGCCGGTCAGTATCCCGCTCACCGCCAACGGTCCCTTTACCTGTCCCTGCGTTCCGCCGATGAGGAAAACCGCATTTGCCCAGGATTGACCTGTTTTTGCTGCGATCTTCACCGATTGCATAGTCAGAGCAACCGCGATCAACATGATGAGGATGCCCGCCACAAGCGCGTATAACATTATCTGACCACTCACCAGCTCAAACCGTGCGAGTAATTCGCCTTCGAAGGCAACATCGTCAACGTCGTCATCGGACAATATCGTTGCAGATTCTGCGAGCAAATGTTCCGCTGTGATCGAGCCAGGATCGTACTTCAAAATGACTGATGCAGGCAGAGGATTCTCCTCAAGTAGTGCAACAAGATCCTCGCCATGCATTTCGGCAAATAGTTGTGCGGCTTCATCACGAGTAATCGTGCGCACTTCGCCAACACCCTCACGTTCGCTCAACCGTTGTGCGATTTCATCAAGTGAACGTTCATGCCCGGGAATTATGAATGCCTCAATCTCAAATCCGCCGAGAAGTTGCTGACGGGCAATTTCCAACGATTGCTGCAATCCCCAGATCAGCATGATGAACACAGACATCACCGTTAACGCGACCAACGCCATATTGCCCGCTAGTCCGCTGCGACGCCAGGCAAGCCAACCTTCACGGAGGATAAAGCTCCCGCTACTCATGCTATATCCTCCTGCAACTCACCCTGTTCGATGCGAATCTGTCGGACAGGTTGTCCGGTAAACAATTCGGTGCGGTGAGTCGCCAGCAAAATAGAAGTTCCCTGCGAGTTGATATCCCTGAATAAATCGACAATTGAGTTAGCCGAATCATGGTCGAGATGAATCAATGGTTCGTCAGCGATTAGCACGAACGGTTGCGCGACTAACGCACGAGCGATCGCCAGACGTCTGAGTTCTCCACGACTGAGCGAAGAGATTCGTTGATTCAGGTGAGCGTGCAATCCTACGCGGTTCAGAACTCGGAGCGCCTGTTGCTTAGTCTGCTTGCGTGTCCAGCCCTGCACCTCACCTACCAGCGTCACATTACGTAACACATTTCGATCTTCGACAAACGAAAGATCCTGATCGATAATGCCCATCGTCCGTCTGATGAGGGGTAATTCAGAATCTTTGACCTGCGACATCCGGTGTGGGCCAACAATCAGATCACCGGTATCCGGACGCAACGCGCCGTAGATCATCCTCAAAATGGTCGACTTTCCAGCGCCGGACCCCCCAACGAGCAACACCCACTCGCCCTTGTCGACTCGGAAGCTGATATCATGGACACCACGACCACTATCATACCGCTTGCCAGCTGAGAGTAGTTCGATCATAACCTTACCGCCGCCATGTGGACACGATCGCTGGTTTCATCACCCTTGCGGAAAGTCATCTCGTGATACACCGCGCGAACATCAAACCCATTGTCTTCCGCGAGGTCAATAGCCGTCTTTATCGGATAAATCCGTTGCTGATGATGTTCAACATAAACCACGTCTTCATCGTCCGGATAAATGCTGAAGATGTTATGTTGGATGCGCTCGTCCTCATCGTAACGGGTAGCCCTTCGATACGCCCCGCCTCGGACTTTTTCATCAAGCACCGAACCATCGAAGTGCATGCGGCTGTTGATGTCAGTACTCAGATCAAAAACAAATAAACCGTCCGGTCGAATCACTTTATGAGCTGAGCGAAAGAACTGAGTGACCTCTTCCGCCTCCAGCAAGTAGTTGAGCGAATCATAAACGCAGATCCCCAAGTCACAAGGATCAACCATTGGTGTTACGCGAAATTCCGCCACTCCCCATTCCATATGGCGATGATTGGGCGGACGAATCATTCTCGCTTTCTCCACCATATCCGCTGAACCATCAACGCCGATAGTATTCCAGCCTAAACGCGCAAGATGAAGTAGCAGAGTTCCAGTTCCACATGCGAAATCAATTGCTCGACCTCGCTTCATGTCGAAATGACGGGTGGCCATCTTGTCAAGAAAACTCGCCCAGGCTCGATAATTGACATGATCCATCACTTCATTGTAGTACCGCGCAAGCACCGAGTACGGCGGAACATCAATCTGTTCCGAACGCGAATTGAAAACCTCTTTGCGCGGTTTACGTCTCACTCGTCCAACCCCTGAAGCAATGTTTCTGGAAGATCGAAAAGACTAACTGCAGCCTTTGTCGTTTCATGCACGACTGTTTCCAGATCAACACCGTGAACTTTCGCCACCATAGCTGCTATGTACGGGATGTTCGCCGGCTCATTTGTCCTCCCTCGACGCGGAACAGGTGCAAGGAATGGGCTGTCTGTCTCTAGCATTAACCGATCCAGCGGAACCAACTTTGCAATCTCAGGACGATCCGATTTCTTGTAGGTGATATTCCCGGTAAACGAAATGTGGAAGCCACGTTTTAACACTTCATCCACCATCTCCACATCACCTGCGAAACAGTGAAACACACCACCCGGGCCGTCGTTTCCATTGAAGTTCATATCATCCAGAACACGGATGATGTCAGCTGAGGCTTTGCGGTCATGGATCACGACCGGCTTATCCATCTCCTTAGCCAGATCAAGCAGGTCTCGGAACCACTTCTCCTGAATCTCAGGCTCAGTGTGATCGCGGTAGAAATCCAACCCGATCTCGGCAATCGCCACACAGCGATCGTCAAACGCCAAGGCAGAAATCAACTCCAGATCACCCGTATTCGCCTCACCAGCATCGTTAGGATGAATTCCCGCACCAAACCAAACTGAATCATAGGTGTGCGCATGCGTACGGCAGCGCCGCGATGTATTCACATTCGTACCCAGATCCAGGATAGCGCGGATACCGGCTTCGGATGCGCGTTGGACTACGTCCGCGACCTGTCCATCGAAGGTTGACCAGGTCAGGTGAGCATGTGTATCAATCATGTAGAATCCGTCATACTGGGTTTAATTCTTTAGTTTGCTTGTCGTGGCTCCAATTTGACTCCCATTCACTCCCGGAGGCTGCAACCTCGGGCAGAGTTCAACTGTCCTATCCTTGAAACCACAAAGGCGGTCTGACCCACCGCCGATGATAAAGGACGGGAAACCCTCCACATCCCGTCTTTGCGCCACCCAGGCGCGACTCGAACCGTTCGGCCCGGACCCTCCGAACGGTTCTTTTTTTGTCTCAAGTGACTACTGTCGAGCCAATGCACGGTAACCAGATTCGCGAACGAGTAGATCCTTGTGCCGTGAATCCGCGACGAGTCGGCCATCCGAAAACATCAAAACACGATCATCCGGCGATAAGTCTTCCAGGCGATGCGTTGCCATTAACACAGTCTTACCCTCGGACACTTCGCGCAAGGTCAGTTCGATTTCACGGGCAACGTCACCGTCTAATGCAGAAGTCGGTTCGTCGAATAACAAGATCGGAGGATCACTCAACAGCGCCCGGGCAATGGCGATTCGCTGACGTTGCCCCCCACTCAACCGTTCTCCGAGATTACCCAGGTCAGTGTCATACCCCTGTGGCAGATCACGAATAAATTCATCCGCTTTCGCCATCTTCGCTGCTCGTTCGATATCATCGCGAGATGCGTCCGGTTGCCCGTAGGCGATGTTGCCAGCGACTGTGTCCTGAAAGAGCACGATCTCCTGCGTAACAATTCCAAATACTCGTCGAAGCTCATCGATTGATGTGTCAGTCAATGGTTGTCCGTCAAGCAGGATCTGACCAGAGCTCGGATCGTAAAACCGGGGTAACATATTGAGGAAACTGCTTTTGCCAGAACCGGAACGACCGGCGAGAATCACACGCTCGCCTGGTTGAATCGACGCGGAAACATCGCTTAGCGCAGCTGCGCGATCTTCACCATAATTCAAACTGACCTGTTGAAACTCGATTGCGGGTTTGAATGTAGCGGAATGAAGAGAATTCGCAGACGAAGCTTCCCGTATAACGAACGGTTCATCCATAACCCCGAACACGCGCTCGGAAGCACCCTCTGCAACCTTCAGACGAGCCTGTACTTCACCGAGGCTGGTCAGTGGTCCCAGTAGTCCGAACAGCAAAACAAGAAAACGAACGAACTCATCGGCGACTAGCCATTGTCCGCCCAGAACCTGCCCCCCCGCAATCAGGAGGATCACTGCAATCACCATCACGCCAATAAACTCGCGCATCGGTGATACAATTCTGCGCAGCCGTTCTTTTCCGATCGCCTGACTGAAATGTTCGTCAGTCGCGGCTCTGAAACGCGCAAGCTCGCGCTCCTCGCCACCGTACGCCTGCACAATGCGAATACCATATAACGCTTCACTAAGACGTGATGTAACATCACCAACACGTTCCTGAGTGCGTTTGGACTTTCGCTTGAGGCTCCCTCCAATCACATTCGTGACGATTCCGGTAATCGGTGCGATCAGAACTGCCGCCAACGTCAATTGCCATGAAATCGAGAGCAATAGCAACAAGAACAACAGCGCCGTCAATGGATCACGCAAGAGCTTGCCAAAACTCTCAGCCAGACCCTCGTTCAACACAGTGATGTCATTAATCCCACTCGAGATCAGATCGCCACTCTTGCGTCTGTGAAAAAAAGCTAGATCTTGCTCCAGCAACCGTTCAACGTACTGATCGCGCATCCGTCGCACGACACGTTGTTCCACGGATGCCGACAATACCAATTGGAGGTACAGCGCCAGATTCTTCAACATGAACGTGGCCAGGATAAACAGGATAGCCCGTTTCAACGTATCCAGCGGTGAATCCTGTATCACAAGCTGCGCACTGTAATGCGCAAGATAGTCAGTCAGATTGATAAAGCTGAGCGGTTCGTCTGGTAAGGCGGGTACCTGTGCCTGTCCAGTGAACAAAGCCTGCACAAAGTCTGCCGCCATCCAGTATGCAACACCAGAAAGTGCTACGAACACCAGCCCGGCGAGAAACATGCCAGCGATGCGCAAGCTGTGGGGACGCAGATACGTCAAATAGCGGCGGAAAAACGTCATCGTTAGTGAGAATTCTCGTTGGTAGTTAAACCTGGCTAGTACGTTGATGTTGCCCCGAATCGTCCGGGAAAGGTTGCAACAGCTTCAAACTCTCGAGTTTGCCCCAGCGCTCAAAACTGTAACGATAGGCTGCGTTCAATAACCGTTCGATCTCCTCGTGAGCGTCACGCGAGATCCGAAATCGAGCTGCACCTTTAAAACCTTTCTTTGTCAGCATCTCAAGGCTTTTCAGGCTACCCGGCGCAACCTTGACTCCGTTGTTACGTTCGCGAGAACTCTTTGTCAGCTGCATGAAACCCCGACCTGGGATGAACACCATACTACCTGAAGATGTTTCCGTCTCCTCGAGGGTAATCTCGTAGCCGAGTTCCCGCAACGCCAGCAAACGGTATAGAACGAACAGGTTTTCATAACGATTATCGACATCGCCCAACGCATTTAGATATGCAAGGGTCAAGTCGTAGAGATCACGGTGTTCTTCCTGACCGGATAGCGTACGCCCCATAACTTCCAAAGCTGCCTGAGCCCACGCAAGTTTAGTGAAATCCTTATGTACCTCACCGATACCGTCCACCAAAGACCATTCCCGTAAAATCTGTAACTCGCTTCGTGTGGAAGGTGACCAGATAAACTCCAGCTCAACAACTGGCACCAGCGGGACTGGAGCACGTTTCCCACCCGATCGAGCACCCTTGGCTATAAACGGCACTCGTCCGTGATCCCGCGTGAATCCATGTAAAATCAGGCTGGTGTCACCATGACGTATGCGCTTCAATATGAGGGCGTTGCTTTTTAGTAACTTGGGCAATCTGGCTCCGTGGCTAAGTTGTTGTGGGAAAGTATAGTCCAATCATCGCGGTACCAACTCCGCGATCATGTTAGAGCTGCATCATTAGGGTCGATATTATAAACCAAATCTCGAATGAGTTCCAAGAATGTATTGTATTGGCTTAATTGTTTGCACACTTTGTGCATTATGGTATTGTTGTGTTTTAGACCTCCGTTACTCAATTTGCGAGCTGGCAAAATCATGTCATGGAGTATTCCTGATGGATGAAGCTAAACGCCAAAAACAGGACGACCTGAATAAACAGATCGATCCAGAAGTCCACGAGCGAGTTGCGCAGGTCACGGGTGATGGAGGTGACGAAGCTACCTCTCCTGTTCCACCAACGCAGCCCGGTACAGCACCTTCGCGGTCGACAAAATCTTCCGAACCACAAGTGGGCGGGCTGGGTGATCTCAAAGAGAAAACTGCCAAACTAGAACAAGATCTTAATCTGGCTCCTGATCAGGATACTGCTGGTTCAGCAACAACAGAATCAGTATCGACAAAACCAGAGAATAAGAAGAATAATAAAGCGTTTGTTATTTTTGATGTAAATATGCTTCGTGGGCGACAAATCCTGACCTACTTTCAAAGAATGAACTTCTACAATTCAACGATGGTTGGAGATCCCAATGGGTTTATCGAATCTCTCATGAATTGGTTGAATGATGCTCAGATCGTCTATCCAGCAGCGGTCACACACGTTGATGTTCTACCAGTGGTAAAAGCGATTCTCAGCTCAGATGAAATAAGAACGATTATGAAGCAAATTCGCGATTGCGACACAATCCCGCAGTTTGTTCTTTACGAAAATGATCGTGACTTGGCAAAAGTTCATGATGTTGACCCCCGGTATCTTTTAAGCCAGCGACACAACCCAAGTTTCAGTCGAAAACGTGTGGAACAAGTGCTGGAAGTACTGCATAAACCGGATAGTTCCATCGATGAACCTGACAGTTAAACACCTGCTGACAAAGATGACGACTAGGAAATCCATACATTCAACCAACCGCTGACAAAACCACCTGTTCATGAACGAACCGAACCGTCGGCCATTGCTGACCACCATGACAAATCCCGATGAGTTTGATGCTGGATTTTCCGAGCACGCCGGATATGCCGACGCGTTGACTCACCTGTACGGACGACTGAATACAGAGGCGATGGATCCGGTCAATTTCGCAAGTGTAGAACGAAACTTGGATTCGTATAGTTCTTTTCTCGCGATGCTCGGCAACCCCCACCTCTATGCTCCAACAGTGCATATCACCGGTACGCGTGGAAAAGGATCGACTCTGGCCATGCTTGAAGCGATCCTGATCGAGGCCGGCTATTCTACCGGCTCCACTATCTCACCGCATCTGATGGAGGTACGAGAACGTATCCGCGTTGCCGGCGAAGATCTGTCACGGGAAAAGTTCGCCGAGTTCTATGAAATACTCCGCCCCATCGCTGACCGGAGGAAGAGTCAGGCTTCATATCGCACTGTATTCGAGCTATTGACTGCACTCTCATTTGTAGCGTTCAGGGAAACAAAGGTGGATGCAGCGTTGGTGGAAGTCGGCATGGGTGGACGTCTGGATGCTACCAACATCGTGAGCCCTGCCCTATCGATCATCACTCGGATTGGATTGGACCACACGCACATTCTCGGAAATTCAGTCGAAAAAATCGCCAAAGATAAAGGTCAGATTATCAAATCCGTAGCTCCGGCGATCCTGTCAAGACAGACTGGGAACGCGTTGCAGGTTCTGCGTGATCGGTGCAACGAGGTCGGTGTTGAAGGCTGGGCATTGGATAGCGAGATCAATGTGACGAAAAGTGATCTGTCAGAGAATGGCACCAGGTTATCCCTTGAAACGCCACATCGTACTCATCAGGAATTGCACGTCCCGTTAATCGGTGCACACCAGGCGGAAAACGCGGCCGTTGCTATCGCGGCTGCTGACCGACTTGATGCAGATGGGGTCTTTTCCATCCCATCTGATGCAATTTCACGCGGCATAGAAAAAACACGATGGGCCGGACGAGGTGAAATCCTCTCCCGCGAGCCAATCTTCATGATCGATGGAGCTCACACCGATCAGGGAGCGTCTGCTATTTCGAGCATGCTTGATTCGATATATCCAGACAAATCGAGAATTATGATTCTCGGTATGAACCGTGACAAAGATCCGCACAAGTTCCTTGATAGTTTCACTATCAAACCCAGGCTCGTGATCACGACGCAAGCAGATTCACCGCGTTCAATGGCCGCTGAACAGCTTGCATCAATCGTCAGTGATCGGGATATACTCTGCATATCCGCACCAATAGCTGAATCGATCCAGGTAGCTCATAAGCACGCCGACAAGAATGACATAATTCTCGGTACTGGAAGCTTCTATGTAATTGGTGCTCTGCGACGTTTATGGTTGCGTGAGTTGAACCATAGCTCTAATTTGCATTCTTCGGTTGAACAATGACGGATTGCATAAAGGGATGTGTTGATGAACGGTAACTACTTGCTGAGACTGCTCCCGTTCCTGCTGGTCATTCTGACTTTAACAGGCTGTGGAAAACGCTCTACTCCGGCTAACCCCACAGAATCTACCTTCTTCGAAGCGATTGGTGAAACCGGTACTCGAGGATTGGCCTTGGATATCGACTTGGAAGGCGATCGTATCTATGTTGCAGAAAAAACTGCTGGCATTGGTGTTTACGATGCTTCTGATCCCACGAACATCACACTGATTGAAAGGTTTCCTGTAAATGGCAGGGCTGAGATAATCGATGCGATCCCAGAATTAGGTTGTATGATTGCACATATCAATGCCGGATTCGACGACAACCAAATCTATTTCCTGGATGATTTCTTTGATGGTGAAGTCACTTTTCATGGTAGCGGTGGCGTGAGCGAAATATTATCAGTGATGATACGCGATTCTGTAAGGAGTCAGAACTTGCCGATGCCCACTGTTGAGGCTGATGTCGCCCGTATCCTGTTTGCTGATGCCAGTTCTGAAGACGGAATACAGGTGGTTCATGTATGGCTCGATTCTGCTGACTATGGTGAACCTGAATTTGAGATGATCTATTCCAAAGAAGAACGCCTAAACCTTACCCTGTCAGGAAAGAGCTGTTCGGGCGTCGCTGCGATTGAGGATTTCAACACAATCGCGGTTAGCTACCTGGACCTCGGGGTTGCGTTCGGCAACATCTCGAAGGAAGTTGAAGAGCAGGATGGCGAATGGTATTCTGATGTCGACACACCTGGTGAAGCACGTGGTTTGACCTACGAGGACAACCACGTTTTCGTTGCGGATGGTATCGGTGGGCTTGCTGTTATCAATGTCACTGATATTTTTAATCCAGAACTAGTTGCGACCTGGAAAATTGATGGTCTGGATCACGCAATTGCTGTATTTGTCCGAAACGATAGACTAATCCTAATTGACCAGTTTGACGGTGCTTACTTCCTCGACGTGATGGACCCAGCGAATCCAGTGTTCATAGATGTTTACGAAGTACGTGAGCCAACGTCTGCGGTGTTCGTTGAGGATCAGATCGTAATCATCAGTTCACTTGAAGAAGGTCTGACGACTCTCGAACTCAAGTTCTAATCCTGATATTGGATTACTATCTTCGAGCCCGGTGTTTTAACCCGGGCTCGTTTTTCTCAAACAATCATTTTCATCCAGGATAGAAACCATGCTCCACCCCGATCTCGCAGGCGTTCGGACACTTATTTTCGATATGGACGGCACCCTGATCAACAGTGAAAAAGTCACGCTGCGCTCGTTGCGGAATGGACTGAAGCAGTTCTACGAATCCATCGGTCAACCGTTACCCCCGCGCACGGACAAAGAGCTGCTTTCCGGCATTGGCGCACCCTCACACGTGTTCTTCAGCAACCTGCTTGATGACAGGAACAAACCGCAGTGGGAAGAATTCCGCAGAATCATCATCGAACATGAGAAGATCCATCTCGCCGATACACGTATCACATTCCCAGGCACGATCAAGACTCTAAGAACTCTCAAAAATCGCGGTTACAAGCTGGCATTAGTATCCAACTGTGGCGCCCCATACCTGCAAGCAGTGCTTGATACGCAGAACTTGCGAAGCCACTTCGAGAAAGCAATGTGTATAGGGGATCGTGAAGGCTCAACCAAGACAGAATTAATCGCTGAAGTTGCCGCTGAACTCGGCGGAAAAGCGGCTGTGATCGGCGACCGAGCCTATGATGTGGAAGCTGCGACCGCCAACGGTCTACCAGCCGTCGGCGCGCTGTACGGATACGGCAGTCGGGAGGAATTGTTCGGTACTGCAACCTGGGTCGAAGATATCCGTCACCTGCTCTACCTGTTCAACCCGGTACGTGAACTGGCCGCTCGCATTGCAGCCGAAGCAAACCGATTGCGACCGTTGGATCGACCTTTCGTCATCGCGCTTGAATCTCCGCACGAGATGCTGTCATTCCCGCTCTCACAACACATCTTCAATGAACTGGCTGATCTCAACATCCCGGCAGCACACCTGCATCTGGAATCATACCGCCGCAACGGACTGAATGCAGAAGCTTTGCAAGGGATTCATGACTGCTATCCTTGGGATGTTGTCAACTCTCTTCTAGAACAGCGATTGAACGGCAGCATTGACCTGCAGATACCGGGTGATGGATCAGAAATCGGGCGTCCGCTTCGGGCACGTGCAGGTGGAGTGGTGCTTATCGAAGGTGATTTTCTGGCCGGGGATTGGGTCACAAACAGCTTCGACTATTACGTTAAGCTGGAATCGCAACATTCAACTATCAGCCGGTTTCTCCAATCTACAAACAGCCTGACAAGACACCTTGAAAACGCAGGAGCTGTAGAAATACCTGCCGATCTGACTAACACTTCGTCTCTGCATGAAAACTGGACTTCAGTGCGTTCTGATGTGCATCGACAATACATCGAAAACGATTATTCCCCACGCGAAAACGTACAGGGATTGATCGTTGACGGCGACCATCTGCAACGCGGGCTGATCCACCGATCCCTGATGCGGGGTGTGTCACTCTGAACTGAACGCAGTGAAGTGAAGAAGATCCAACTTAGAAACAGGTTACAACTTGAGCTAAATCAGTGGTTTTGTTAGACCTTCTTCGTCCGGCGTTTGCCGGACTCAGAATGACGTGTTTTGAACCACAAGGCGTAAGTCATGCGAGCAACGCTTTCGCCCGTTGGATCAAATGCTCTAGCGTGAAACCAAATTTCTCGAACAATTTTCCACTAGGTGCAGAAGCGCCAAATCCTTCCAGACTGAAGCAGTCGCCGTCGCTACCTACCCAACGCTCCCATCCCTGTGAGATGCCGACTTCCACGCTGATCCGTGCCGTTACATCCGGTGGAAGAACTGAGTTCCGGTACTCTTCGTCCTGCTCCTCAAACGCTTCCCAACATGGGAAACTGACGACTCGAACACGCACACCATCAGCACTGAGCTTATCATACGCCTGCATCGACATGCCGACTTCACTGCCGGTAGCCAACAGAATCAGCTCAGGATCACCGTTCGCTGCATCGGCGAGCACATAAGCACCCCGTGCGGCCTCTTCAGCGGACGCAAACTTGCCTTCTCCACGATCAATCACCGGAAGACCCTGACGTGTGGTCAGGATTGCGGTTGGGCCATCAATACGATCATACGCCATCTTCCATGCGATCATCGTCTCGCCCGCATCACCGGGGCGGATCACCCACAGGTTCGGAATGGCTCGAAGGGCTGCATACTGTTCGACAGGTTGGTGCGTGGGTCCGTCCTCCCCCACACCTATGCTGTCATGGCTGAATACGAAGATTACCGGCAGATTCATTAGCCCTGCCAGACGAATCGATGGACGCATGTAATCGCTGAAGATCAGGAATGTGCCCGTGTACGGACGTAAGCTGCCGTACAATGCCATACCGTTGGCAGCAGCTCCCATCGCGTGCTCACGGATACCATAATGGATGTTACGCCCGCCCCGAATCTCAGGCAGGAAGTCATCACCCTTGACCATGGTTTTGACCGATCCCGCAAGATCAGCACAGCCGCCAATCAAGCCCGGATCGCGTTCGGAGATGAAATTCACTGCCTTGCCTGACGCCTGACGTGTTGCGATTGGTTTAGCCAGATCAAAGTCCAAGGGCATCTCTTCGGTCACATAATCCCGATCACCACCGCTCATCAGGTGATCCCATAACTCACGGCGTCCAGTCAGCCCCTGCATCCATTCTTCGAGCTGAGCAAACCACGCTTCATGGGCATCCCGTCCACGATCCGCAGCTTCTGCGTATATCTCATACACATCATCCGGCACGGTGAATGGTTCGTACTCCCAATCCAACTCTTCCCTGGTGAGCTTAAGCTCATCCTCACCCAACGGTGAGCCATGTGATGATTCGCTATCCTGCTTATTTGGACTTCCGTATCCGATGTGTGTTTTCACCTTGATTAGAGAAGGTCGGTCAGTTTCCCGCTGAGCATTCTGTATTGCCTGATAAATTGCCTGCGCGTCTGAACCGTCAACCGACTGAGTGTGCCATCCGTAGGCATCATAACGTTTGGATACATCCTCTGCCCAAGACAGATCCATCTGCCCTTCGATGCTGATCGAATTATCGTCATAGAGAACAACCATCTGTCCCAGCTTCTGTCGTCCGGCCAGACTGGATGCTTCCGCGCTGACACCTTCCTGCAAATCGCCATCGCTGGCTATCACATAGATGAAGTGATCCAACGGGTTGAAGTTTTCCGAGTGGTCAAGACGCTCTCGTACATAGCGCTGAGCCATCGCCATCCCAACCGCATTGCTGATCCCCTGTCCCAACGGACCTGTCGTCGTTTCAACGCCCGGAGTAACTCCGAATTCGGGATGACCCGGAGTACGGCTGTCCAACTGCCGGAAATCCTTCAGATCTTCCATATTGAGGTCATAACCCGCCAGATGCAGCAAGCTGTACAGTAAAGCGCTGCCATGCCCGCAAGACAGAATGAAACGGTCACGCGCGGGCCAGAACGGATTGTCAGGACTGAACTTCAGGAAACGAGTCCACAACACATGAGCCGGTAATGCAAAACCCATCGGCATCCCTGGATGACCGCTGTTGGCTTTCTGCACCATTTCGGCACTGAGGATACGGATCGCATTTACACTCAGCTTGTCCTGATCGCTCCAGGAAAACAGTTGCGCAGGCATGACTACCTCGTTCAACACAGTTATGGAAATGACTTGGGTGTGGTCTCAAACATCCTGCAGGCAGTTTGTTGAGACGTGCGGAATATGGGCCGCGAACTGGAAATGGGCAAGCGGAACTCCTGAGAGCAAGAACAATTTTCTCCTTTTTCACTTGCCGTTTGCGCTGCAACTATGTACTCTCAGTCCATGGTTAAAAAGTCAAGAGTAAACACAAACGCTGCCAATAACCCGCGTGTTGAGCTGCTCGATCCATTCCAGCTTTCGGATTTGAACGGGAAAGTGCTCTGGGTGACTGGCGCATCTGGCGGGTTGGGACCGGGCATCTGCCAGAAGCTGTACAAGGCAACAGGGATGTCGTTTGCCCTTCACGCTTTCAAAAATTCAAAAGTTGCTGATGGACTTGTGGACGACATCCGAAAGTCAGGTGGAGATGCGCTTGTTACCATTGGCGACTTGAGCAAACCGAAGGTTGCATCTGAAGCTGTCGCCCGCATTCACGCCTCCCTCGGCACCGTGTACGGTCTGCTGCACCTGGCTGGACCTTATGTCCAAAAATCGGTTGCGAAACACACTCGCACTGAATTCGACAGAATGGTTCAGGGAAACCTTACGAGCTTCTTTGAATGTGTGAAAGCCACCTTACCAGACCTACGCTTTCAAAAACAAGGTGCTCGGATTATCGGCATGGGAATGGCTGGTGCTGAACACACGGTTCCTATGATCGATCACGGTCCGCACCTCGCCGCTAAATCAGGCTTGATTGCACTTGCAAAAACCTTGGCCATCGAAGAAGCAAAACATCGTGTAACGGTGAATGTTGTCTCACCGGGACATATTGTGGACAAGAATTCCGAACGGGAAGCAGCCCGTGAAAAATCGGCCGGACCCGATCACCCGATGGGAGTACACGGTAGCTACGAAGACATTGCAGACGCTATCCTCTTTCTGCTTTCCCCGGCAGCGTCCTATGTGACCGGTACAGTACTGGATGTGTCCGGCGGCTGGCGTCAATTGGAGAGCTGATAGCGACGGAACCAATCACTCACATTAGCATTCAACTCTTGCAAAGCAAACACTCATACATCCTACAGATTCCATGACACTGCAATTCCATAAATACCACGGAGCGGGCAACGACTTCATCATGGTGGATAACCGTGAGGATAACCGCCAACTGTGGGCTGCCCTCGACTCTGAGACCATTGCATCGTTATGTACCCGCCATCACGGAGTCGGTGCGGACGGCTTGATTGTCGCTGTCCGTGATCACAGCGACGCCGACTATCGCATGGGTTATTTCAACGCAGACGGGTCGCCCGCTGAGATGTGTGGCAACGGTCTTCGCTGCCTGATGCGTTTCCTTGCTGATCTTGGTGAACCAGTGCGTGACATGGATGAGGTCAAACTCCTCACCGGCGCGGGTGTTGTTGCTGCAAGATTCAAAGACGATGACGTCATACAGATTGCGATGCCAATCCCTTCGTTCAAGCCTGAGGATGCACAATTCGCTGGTGGTGCTGAGACCATCAACGTATCAGTTACGGTACCAGGTATGAGCGAGCCGATTGTTGGAACCGCGGTGGGCGTCGGTAATCCACACTTCGTCATATTCAACACAGAGATGTGGGACGGCGACGATATACATGAAATAGGTCGCCGTCTGGCGATTCACAAGGATATCTTCCCGGCAGGGGTGAACGTCGGTTTTGCACGCAAGGAAGCATCAGACACCCTCGCGCTGGTTGTGTATGAACGCGGAGTTGGACCTACTCTTGCATGTGGATCGGGCGCCATCGCAGCAGTAGGTGCTGGTGTTGCGGCTGAGAAGTTCGGATTTGAACAACCGGTGAATGTGCGCATGCCCGGCGGCTTGTTGACCGTTACAATCGGTAATGACTGGAAATATGCGGTGCTTGAGGGTGAGGCGAGCAAGGTATTCAATGGACAGGTTGAAACACCTTTCCATCTCGAATGATAAAGTGCTGCACACTCATTCTTCAGACGGGTACTTGGGTTGAATAGCCTTTCCACTTTGATCTGTCTTGTCGTACCTGTCGAATAATCAGCTATTTACATTTCAAGCGCATTTTTTGCGCACGTTGCGCAATAAATGCACGCTCTTTTTTTGCATGCCGGTTTACCAACTTTGCACACTTTCCAAAAGTGAGTTTCAAAGAGAGTCATGAGAGCTAAATGACGTAATCCTGATAATTCCTGATGATTTCAATGCTTCAAAACTAATCCGGAGTCAGTGAACACATCTGGACTGACATTTGCTTGACAATTGACCCCCGAAATCACAGTTGTTTCCCACCGTTTCCGCCTCATGGCATGTGGTTTGCCATTACATCCGGTGAACCCTGATTTGACGATTTTACGGTTTCGTTCTTTCTCAGCATCTCTTTCGCACATTGATCGCACGCTGCACGGTTTCAGCACGGTTCTTCTTGACTGACTTCAGATTCGCTGCCATGCACGGTTTTCTTGAGCTTCTCCCTTTCTGACGATTGCGAACGTTGCGAGATTGATGCACATGATTTGCACGGTTCACGCGCACGGGTTCAGGCTGAAGAGCCGATGAATATTCTTCCTTTACGGTTTACTTGAATTCATCGGCTCTTTCTTAATTATATCGACCCCTATACAGAGCGTATTCCCCTACGCGCTGTCCCCATGCAGGGAAGCCAGCCATGCTGGCTTCCCGCTTTTTGTCTCTATCCATGAGCAGCATCGTTGACAGCGACGAGGATCAATCATATATTTCGTGCCGCCTGAGAAATCAGGTTTTACGACCAGTCGGGGTGTAGCGCAGCCCGGTAGCGCACCTGCTTCGGGAGTAGGGGGTCGCTGGTTCAAATCCAGTCACCCCGACCAGTAGAATCAAGGGGTTAGGCGTATGCCTAACCCCTTGTTTGTTTTTCCATGTACAACTCATGTACAATGATCCGCTCTTTTACCATGCCTTCCATTGCTAGACTGATACACAATCCTTCCTTCAATTTATATCCAGTGCCTGATTCATGATGTATGGTAATTTCCTGATATAGCAAGGAAGACAGGCAGTGCGGTATTTCATTGGAAATATGAATCACATTCCTTAGCGAAGTAAAAACCGCCCCGTTTGAAGT
>CAZKGR010000005.1:14182-139645 GCA_964552465.1 uncultured bacterium | reverse complement strand
ACATACCTATCCAACAATCTTAGTATTTTCGAAACGCGCACGAACTTGAGCTCCCGTTTGGATTGCACCTCTCATAACACGCCACTCATGTGTGGCCACGCGGAAACCGTTCATGAGCACAACAGAAAAGACACGAACGCCTATCAGAGAGGTTCGGCCCGGATCTGTATTGGACCAACAGGTGTACCATCGAGGGCGGACTATCTATTGTCAGGGAAAGGTGTTGTCAAAAACCAATATCGCGGAGTTGATTCAACTCCGGATTGAAAGTGTCGTCCTGCGAGATGCAGACGAAATCGCTCTCAACCAGAAAACATCTGAACCGATAAGCGAAGAATTCCGCGAACTGGCTGTCAACACTGTGCAGACTGTATACGATGACTTCCATAATTTTGACAGACGACACGTTGACCAGATCCGTTCCATCAGCGATCAACTGGTAGAGGAAGTACAAGGTGCGACAAAACTCGGAATCGCAGTTCACGACCTTCGCAGTTACAGCGATTACACATATCGACACTGCGTTAACGTAACCGCAATTTCGACCGCTATCGGAATTCGTATGGGGCTGGGACGAGCTGAACTGAATTATTTGACTATTGGCGGCCTGCTCCACGACATCGGTAAAATGAAAATATCAAATGATATTCTGGAGAAAGACGGTCCGTTAACTCCTGAAGAAATTAAACTGATGCGTATGCACCCTGAATGGAGCTGGGAACTTCTGGAAGACCGCACCGACTTCTCGCCCATCATTTGGGGAATAGCCCGTCAACATCATGAAACCATGGACGGAAGGGGGTACCCGGACGGTCTGCGAGGAGATAAAATTCATGAGCTCTCGCGAATTGTCTCCATCGTAGATATCTGGGACGCATTACGCAGTGAGAGGCCATATAAGCAGGCGTGGAATCCAGATAAAGTGCTCGCATTTCTTCAGGGCCCGACGATGGTGACCAAGTATGACACTCAAGTTCTCGAGATCTTTAGTGCACTCGTTGTCCCGTACCCAATTGGATCGCGTGTGATGATAACAGGTGGGCGCACAGCTATTGTCTCTGGGATGAATCTCGGCGATTATTCACGCCCAATTATCAAGCTTGAAAATGAAGCCGACGGTGAATTCATGGACCTGACTGAGCACAAAGGCCTGCAAATCATCGAAACGCTGGCGTTAGGTAGGGAGTTGGAAACAGAGTCGGTTGTCGAAGAGCAATAATGCCACAGATCGAAATCCGTGGCATTTATTACATTCCATGCACCTGACAATAACCTACATGTTGCGGATCACTTCGTCGGTGACTTCCAGCGATGTGGCGCTGCCGCCCATGTCGTAGGTGCGGACCTTCGCGTCGGCGATGGTCTTCGCGATACCGTTCTCAAGCTTGGTGCCCATATCGGTTTCGCCAAGCCAGTCGAGCATCATCTTGGTCGTCAGCAGCATCGCCATCGGGTTGACCTTGTACTGACCGTGATACTTCGGTGCCGAACCGTGGGTCGGCTCGAAGACGGCGTAGTTGTCGCCGATGTTTCCGGATGCCGCGAAGCCCAGACCGCCAACCAACTGTGCCGCTAGGTCTGAAAGGATGTCGCCGAACATGTTTTCCGCGACCATCACACCGTAATCCATCGGATTCTTCAGCAGCCACATCGCCTGCGCGTCAATGTTGGTTTCCCACAGCTCAATGCCCGGGTAATCCTTCGCAACTTCACGTGCGGTACGGATCATCATACCACCGGTCTCACGTAGAACATTCGGCTTATCAACCACGGTCACCGTCTTGTAGCCGAACTTCTTCGCATATTCGAAGCCCTGGGTGACGATGTTGCGGCAGCCAGCACGTGTCATCACGCGGCAGCTCATCGCGACGTCGTTCGGTTCATAACCAACGAAACGCTTGGCCTTCGGCTGATGCTTCTCCATCTCAACCCACAGTTCCTTCGGAACCGGATGGAATTCAACACCGACATACAAGCCTTCAGTATTCTCACGGAAGATGACGAGGTCGATACCTTCCTTGTAGTTCAAAGGATTGTTCGTGTACGCCTTGCACGGGCGGGTGTTGGTGTGCAAGTTCAATGTCTGGCGCAGACGGACGATCGGGCTGGTGTAAACAAGACCCTGTCCACGAAGATTTTCGTCCAGCTCTTCTGCCGCTTCGTCACGCGGCTTGCTGGTGATCGCTCCGAATAACGCGCAGTCGGTCTGCGGCAGCATGTCTAGCGTACGCTGCGGCAACGCTTCACCTTCATGCTTCCAGAATTCCCAACCGATGTCGCCGTGAATGTATTCAGCGTCAAACTCAAGCGCGTCCAACACCTTACGCGCGCAGTCCATCACATCGTTGCCGACGCCGTCCCCCGGCAGCCAGGCGATCTTGTACTTGGCCATGCTTCGTTTCTCCCCTGCGTGGTAGGATTTGTCTATCTGTTCACGTGCTATGTCTACACTAACTTTGCTACAAAGGGACACCTCGGTTTTACGAGATATCCCTGTCATCCACAGCCTGAGTGTGAGCAGCAAAGGTAGGAAATCCGGCTGCTCGAGTGAAGATCCGCCCCGAGAGACCGGTAGGATCATTCTCAGCGCGAGTCGAGATAACGGCGGGCGCGTTTGCTGCTATTGGAACGAAAAGAGATGATCAATGTGCTTAGTGCGGCGGTGTGCAACAACCATGAGATCACGAACTGGTTCGGCGTGCAGGAAACACCGTCATATTCCCACGTCAGCATCGCCGGGCAAACCAAAGCCGCACCCGTTACCAACAACAAGGTGAGGATCAGCAAGATCACGCGCGTGCTGATCGTCTTGTCAGTTGCGTACACGAAAATCAGCCGTCCGATACCAGAAATTCCAATACCGAGCAGCAGCGCCCACCAAATCAGGTACACCCGTTCCACCCAACCTCCACACCAAGTTTTGCAACAACGGTAAGATACCAACATTCTGAGGAGTGTGATAAAGAGCAAATCACGCACACATTTTCACAATCACGATGGATTTCACTTGAATTCGCAGCGAAAAAGCACGAAACTGTTGAAGTTTGTGCTTGATACGATCTTGCTAAGACATCATTCACCAATACAGAAATTGTATTTCGCACAGAATCCCTCATCCGAACTGTTTTCCTGCACTGGCACCGTCGTCCCGACGATGAGGATGCATGTCAGCCAGAGGGGGGAAGATATGAAGTACGCCAGCCATGTGGTTTTCGTTCTGCTTTTATGTCTCACCAGTTCAGCTAGCGGCCAAGTTTCTATCCAGTTGAATGACATGCCGATGACACCCGGCGCCGTCCTGACCCGCAGCATTGGCGCAAACTTCAACCTTATGACTGCTGCCGGTCCTGATCAGTCATGGGATTTCTCGGCAAGCGTGACCGTGATCGATTTCCCAGAGACATGGGATGATCCAGAAGGCAACTACGGTGCAGAAGATTTTCCCACCGCTAACCTGGTCATGTACGGTCCGATGATAGAGGGAATGCAACAGTTCACATATTTCCAGCAGTCGGGCAGCTCGTATTGGCTTGTAGGTGCAGCGTATTACTATAACGGTGAAGTCGTCACCATTCCGTCGGAAGTAACCGGCGTAAACGCAGATTTTCCTCTTCAATATGGCGATGAATGGGATTTTGTCAGCGTCACCGAATTCGATGGTGTGGTTACTACACAAGATGTACACCATCACATCGATGCGTGGGGAACTGTGACAGACATTACCGGAACTTTCGACTGCATTCGAATGCGAGTCGACAGAACAACCACCGAAGTTCCTGGTGATATCGTAACTCAAATTGAATACTACTGGTATGCACCTGGCTATGGTGAAGTCGTAAGCGTTGTTTCCAACCATAACGAAACCGATCCGCTGTTCGAGAGCGGATCATTTATGCGAATCAGCGATATTCAGGGTTGGATTGGCGTCGACGAAACTGATCCGACAGTTGTGCGCTCCTTCGAGCTGCTTCCGGCCTATCCGAACCCGTTCAACGCATCCACCACGCTGACTTTCACGCTGGATTCACCGGGTAACGTTTCGTTGGCCGTGATGAACTCTCTTGGGCAGCAGGTGGCATTAGTAACCAATGCGCCATTTGCACCGGGAACACATCAACTGTCATTCGATGGACACGGTTTGTCAAGCGGAACATACTTCGTACGGCTGGTTACCGATGGTCAGCCATCACAGATGCAGCGGATTACTCTTCTGAAGTAGACTTTCCAGGGAGCGTGCGGAAACGCACGGCTAATAGAAAGGGACACATGCCAAGCGGCATGTGTCCCTGATTGTTTCTGTCTTCAAGCTATGACTACCACTCTCCCCCGACTGAATAACGCGTTTCAGTGCCGAGATCGTCCTGGTAGGGTACGTACGCGAAATCGAAACGGATACCCTTGTACATCACGCCGAAACCCGCGCTGAAGCCGCGAGCGTCATAACCCGTCGCATACCCGGCACGCAGGGCAAAATAACCCATAACATCCACTTCCGTCGCAAAACGCAGGTTCAGATCGTACCCGCTGACCTTGCTGACATCGATCAGCAATGTCGGGCGGAACTCGCCGTAAATACCCGGACGGTATCGCAGCCCCGCGGCAACCGTCGCTGGCAGCTCCTCGCTTTCGCGACGCAATGAACCGATGTCACCCATGTGCCGCGCGGTTAATCCAAGGTCCAGCTTATCAGACCACAATCCATGACGGAGCATTCCGACATCGAACGCGTACCCCGCAGCGTCATAAACATAGATCTGCTCGTTCAGGTAACGCACGCCCGCGCCTGCCCGTACACCCCACAGTAGATCGTACGCGAGGCTCACTCCCAACGCATAGTTGCGCGCATCAAAGGTTCCGATCGGGTGTTCACTCGGTATATCTCGCAGGTCCAGATCGCCAACTCCGACATAGTGCGCACTGACACCAAAACCGACTTTCCCGATCTCGAATGCACCTGCCACGTACTGAATCGACGCGCCTTCGACCCACGAGTCGGCGTACATCGCCTCGAGGCTGTTGCCGTTCATGCCGACGCCCGCCGGGTTCCAGTAGTTCGCGGTCGCACCGGATGCGGACGCGGTCATCGCTTCCGCCAAACCAGCCGAACGTGCGCCCGGTCCCAGCTCGAGCCATGTTGAGCCCGGAGTTGCATGGGCTACCGTCACTATCAAAGTCAACGCTGCTATTACTGCAATCTGTTTCATGTTCATGTTTTCTTCGTTTTCTGTGAACCCGGGCGACGCTTCAGCCACTCCATTGCCCCGAGCACAATGGCCACGATCATCATCACGGTCGCTACAACAACCCCGATCATTCCAAGAATGATGTCCAGCTGAAACGACAATCCAGCAACGACGAACGCTAATCCAGCGGTGCGGATGAACAATTCGTTCGAAGGAATCTCAAAGAAGCCTCCGAAGGTGAAGACCCGTCCGAACAGCATGAAATACAGGCCCGGAATCAACAGAATCCAACCGATCATGCCTTCCATTTGATTCCCCTCCCAATCGCGCTACCGTGTCACCCCACGAATTATTGCGATCAACAAGGATACTGCAGCCAGCACCAGCAGGCTGGTCATTACTGTAGAACTATTCTCCGCAAATGTCTCTGCCGTTACAGCTACCAGTATCAAAACTCCTGACGCTCGAATAAATCGGGGGTCAGTGCTAATTGTCCTCTTCCCGACGCTGAAAACCTCAAGCGAACCCTTGAGCAGAAAATACACCCCAATCCCCAGTAACAGTCCAATGACCCACAAGTACACGGCTATCTCTCCCCATAACACTGTTTAATCATCGCTAAGCTGAACCGCTATTTGGCGTTCGGTGACATCCGTTTGCAACCTACCGCGTCACCCCGCGAACAAGCGCGACAACCAAACTACCAACTCCCAAGATCAGCGTCACGATCAGAAGTGTGGGTGATCCAAATACTCTCGCTAACAAAGATCCGCCAACCAGCAACCCACCCGTGATGCGGGCAAATGTAGGGTCCAGATTCAGGACTCTCCCGCCAGAGACAATCGATCCGGTCAACAAAAGAACTAAACCGGCGCCGCCTATTACCACCCAAAAGAGCATCGCTCACCCCCACTGGCTTAAATCGCGAAGCGGAACCTCCAGGTCAGAACCTGTGTCGCCTCCGGGCTGACATCTTCGACAACATACGCATAGTCCAGACGTGTCAAGCCTATCCCGGCAATATGAAAGACCAGTCCCAGGCCAAATGTCGGACGGTCGTCATCCAACCCCGCGCGCAGGATCAATGCCGGCTGTGTCGGCACATTGCGCGTCATATCGCCGTCCAACGGGCCGCCGTTTGGAGCGGCATATCGTTCCGCCCCGATCACATACACCTCCGCGCCGCCCTTGAAACGCGCGAGATGATCCAGATCCGTCTCAACATCCGCTGCGAGGTTCACACCCTTGACCGGCGCATACGCTAAACCAGCCCGATAGCGATTCGGGAACTTGTCGGTTTTGGTCGTGCCTTGCGACCAGTAGCCGGTCGTGTTCCACGAGTTCTTGCCGCCGATGTCATAACCCGCGAGGCCGACTGTCAAGCTGGTCAATCCGTACGGCATCGCACGTTCGGCGAATGGACGCAGCTGCAGGCCGACATCCGCGCCGAACGTTGTTGAACTTAAGGATTCGCCTTCATCAATCAGATCGGGCACGGTTGCGTACAACACACCCGCCGTAACACCAGCGCTGACCGTGCGATGTAACCGCAGTCCGAAGCTGAACGAGAACCGGTTTTCGTAGAAGCCGAACGTGTCGTAAATCTCACCATTTGAATTGCGACCTTCAATGTCGCTGGTCCCGGCGTTCGTCCCGTTCAAAGAAACCGCCGCGGGCTTGGCCTGGACACGCTTGTACCGCCGTTTCATCTCCGCGATGACCTGTGCCTCGGTGGTCAAACTCTGCTGACGTACAACCACTGTCATTTGCCCAATCACATCGTTGAGCACGCCCGGTTCAACACGGCGACCGTTCAGCTCGAGCATCGGAAGCTCATCCAGCTCGTGTGTTTCGGCGGCGAGCAAGATCGTTGCCGCGAGTTCGTCCAGGTAATCGTCAACGCTGATTATTTCGCGCTTGCGGGTCGGCGGAAGATCGGCTTCGTCAATCAAGATCGGAGGCTGGTTGTCCCGTTCGAGCATTGCCACCGGCTGAATCGGGCTCTTCCAGAAACTGATCTCCGGCACTTGGAACAACAGGCCAACATGTAAGAGACTGCGATCCAGACTCAGAACATGACAACCGACATAGACATCGTTCGCGGGCGCATAAGGCAATCCCGCCGCGTTATAATGCGATTGTTCCGCACCCATCGCCCGTGCGACGCCAGCGTCGCCCATCGCAACTGCGGTCGCGCCCGATCCCATACGCAGAAATGCGCCGGCAGAACCAGCGTAGCCTTCCTGGGCGCTGGTAGTCAGTGGGAGTAGCAGCAACAACAATCCAAGTACGAAGCCGCTGACCATCCCTACTTGCGAGCAAGTAGGGGCAAACTTGTTGTTCGTCCCGGTCGAGGGAATAGTGCTTCGATTCGATTTCACGATCATTGTCTCCCTCAATCCATCACCAGAATTTTGCCCCAACGTTCCTGTCCGCCACCTTCGACTCGGTAGAAATAGACGCCGTTAGCAACCTCGCCGCCAGTTGGATCGCGCCCGTCCCAGACATCAGTGTGCTCGCCCGCGCTGCGATATTCACCATTGACGGTCCGAATCAAGCGCTCCATCGCAAAATCGAAGATCTCGATGGTCACATTCCCCGCGTTTGGCATGGTGTAACGCATGCGCACTACCGGGAAACGTTCAGGCGAAAATGGATTCGGGAAGGCGTAGGTGTCGTCCTTTCCTGACAATTCAGGCGCGGTCCGTTCGATGGCCCACTCATTACCACCGTCATCGCTGATACCCAAACCTTCCGGTCCGCCAACCCACAAGCGGTCGAATCCATAAGCGGCGGCGTAGACCTCGTCGTCGAAGAAACGTTCGCCGTTGACCGGGTCAATCGACTTCGGGAACAAACCCCACGTTTCACCGAAATCCGCCGACTTGTACAAGCCGTCATCGGTTGCGGCATAGACAACTGAATCCTGAAACGCGAAGTTGTGAACTTTGATTGGTTCATTTACACTGCCCAATACACGCCGCCAGGTGAAGCCTTCGTCTTCGGTCACACTGACGCCGTAATACTCCCCTGCGCCCGCCGAAACAACCCAGCATCCCGCCCAGAGCAGATGACGGCCATCGTCCAAAACTTGCGCCCCAAGTGCGGGGACAAAATCACCGTTTGGAGTGTCGTCGTTCAATTCGGAATGCCTGAAATTCTGCCACGTTTCGCCGTTGTCACGACTGAGGTTAATCCCTGCTGCCGTACCGATCCACACAAGGCTGTCCTCGGCCAGCGTCATCGTCGCCACGCTGAACGCCTTGTGATTGTCCTGGGGGAGCACGTCGAACTTCAACGTGTCCGGGGGACGGTTTACCCAGATCAGCTCGCTGGGATCAGCATCCTGCATACCATCGAACATGTCGAAATATCGAAGACCGCCACCCCAGCTTGTAATCCACACCCGATCACTGAGGATTCCGATGTCATATGTCACGTTTTGTATCGGGGTGACTGTCGGTTCGAAAAAAGCCGTGTCACTCAATTGATCCTGCGGCTGCTGCATCCAAGTCCACGTCAGCCCGTCATCGAGACTGAAGCCGACACCACCGCCGGTCGCTAAATCCTCGCCCGCTGCCAATGAATCAAATGCCGTCGCTGCCCAGATGACCGGATCGCCCCACGGCGAGATGCCAGCCGTCACCGCGCTGACACCGCCACGACCAAAACCCTCATCCTCATGCGTCGCGACGAACCATTCCCCGTCCGCAGGACTGTCACCGCCGAAAATCGGCGCAAATCGTCCCAGTCCGGCCCCCGTCGCCAACCACATGTACGGCGGTGCGACTTCGAGGTCAATCACTGAGTTGGACGGAATGCCGTCTATTTCGCCTGCGATCATCGTGGAGTTTTGTTTGCCCCCCGGATCGCCCTGCAACTTCCATTGAACAGGTTTGTGCAGATCGCCTGCCAAGGCCAGACTGGTCAGTCCTATCACCAGTAGAACCGCAAATGTTGGTGCTAGTTTCAATTTGGTCATGGCTGCGGCTCCGAACTGGGAATGAGTTCAAGCAGGTGTTCGAGCGATGGGGGCGTATTTCCAGCCCGATCCTCAGCATAAAACGTGAATGTGTACGTTCCGAAATTGCTCACCGTTTCCTCAACTATGAATCCGTGACTCCACTGCCCATCCCCCGCGACCGGGTCCAAATCCAAACCGTCATCCCGGAAGACAAACAGATCATCCTCGAAGAAATTACCTGTCGGATCAACGACCGTGTAGTAGACGCGCGCGATGTCCGTCTGTCCTTGCGAGTCAGTAACGTCAAGGAAGAATTCATACACGTTGTCCAGGCTGCCGGGTGACGGCTGCTGCGCTGTGTCTGGAGCGCTTAACGACAACAACTCCGGTGCCAGATTCTCGATCCACAAGGAGCCGACGATCATATCTGACGGTTGTTCATACTGGTCCGTCGCCAGAATCGTCATCATGTAGTCGTTCGTCGGCAAACCTGCTGAAAAGGTTGAATCAGTGGTAAATGTCCAGGTTGGTGGATTCAACGGAGCGAACAGAAATTCACGCCAGGTGATATCGTCCGCGATTAACGAGATCCGTACATCCACGACTTCGTCACCGCTGGGCTCGTTCGGATCGCTGACTTCAATCGTCCACTGCTGCGCGTCGAAACCGGCGTGCAGACTGTCCGGGATGCTGACCTCGCCGAACACAGGCGGCTCGTTGGCGGAAACAGTGATTTCGACGAACAGAATTGGGTCGGGAAGTACGTCTGGACGGTCGGGTCCATTTGGATCGTAAAGACCATCGATAATTATTTCGAAGGTGTATTGTCCCTCGGTCTCAGCGAAGTTGGCATTGATCATTGCGTTGAAAGTGAAATCGTTCGCTACCAGATCCCCAGAGAACGAGAATTCATATTCGCTAGGACTCAAATCTTCAACTTCACCCCCATCATCGCGCATTTCTATCCAGTTTAATGTCGGATTACCGTCTTGATCGCGAATATCAATCATGACCAATGCGGGCTGTAAATATCCGCTTCGGACGGCTTCTTTCTCAGCATCGGATAGGCCTAGACCTATACTGATTGATCGAAAATCTTCTGATCCAAGTACCCAGAATTCAGGGACATTCAACGAGTCTACCAAATCTGCATTGATAGCAATGTTTGGGGGTGGCTCAGGATCAACAATCCCATCATCACAACCGACAACAGCCCAGAGCATGCCCATCAGCAGGCCGAACGCCAGAACAACACACAGCCACGATCCTGCCGGGCGCAGAATACCCATCATATCAACTCCACACAGAGTGGTTGTACACGTTTACACACCGCCCAAGACTGGGCACAGGTCAACATCGGTAGGCAAGATGCGGGAGGCAATCCTCGCTGGTTAAAATTGGAGCTGCTCGTTCTCTGTTAGTATAGCCGCTCAAGACCCTACAGGTCAAGCGTTGCGCAGCCTGCAGACGACACAAAACCATGTGTCCAGACTGTCGGAGCTAATGACCTCAAGGTTCGCACGAGCCAACGTGGCGAGCAGTTCCCGCTCCTCGTCACCTTCTCGCACTCCAGTGAAGATCGCGTACGCACCCGGCTTCAGCCATTCGCACCAACGCGCAACACCCGCCATGATCGGCGGCAAGTAGATGTTCGCGACTAAAACATCGTATGGAGGCTCGGGAGGCGCCCACTCGAGAACGTCCCCAGCGGTCACCTCAACCCGGTCCGCAATTCCGTGACGTTCAACGTTCTCGCCAGTCTCGATCACCGACTCGTCCTCGAAATCGACCGTGACGATTTCCTTCGCACCGGTCAACCCAGCAGCGACTGTCAGGATTCCGTTCCCGCAACCGAGATCAATCACGCGAGCATCACGTAGCGGAACCGTCTCCATCGCTGCCAAAGCCAAGCGTGTGGTCCCGTGATCGCCAGTACCGAACGCCATCCGTGGCTCAATTGCGAGCACTATGTCTTCGTCATTCGTCTCAGCTTCCACGCCCGGCGGGATGATCACGTAATGTTGTCCAGCCCGGATCAGCCCCAATGATCGCCGCCACTTGCCAACCCAGTCCTCGTCGTCAACAATACGAGCTTCGATCCGGTCGTCCGGGAGTAATCCTTGTGCGTGCAGCTCATTCACCGTGCGCTGGATTTCTTCAAGCAGCGGTCCGCTCTCGACTGAGCCTGGGAATGCGGTCAGCAAACGGTCGCCGATCGGCGTCATCCCCTTCGCGCCCCACTCCATGAGTGACGCGCCGAGTAACTCAGATGCCAGCTCACCACCCGGCAGCTCAACCACAAGCCACTTCGGCAACTCGCTCATTCTATCTTCCCAATTCGTCGTAGAGATTTAGAAATACTATGTGCCGCCTCGGTTTCCAGTCTTGCCCGTGTTGGCTATGCCAACGCGGTTTTACTCACGGCGTGCTCAACATCACGTGTTGAGTTCATTCGTCCAACTGCAAACCCAGACCGAGGATAAACTCCCGGACAATTCGGTATTCTTCGGTGAGCAATGTGTTGCGACGTTTGTAGATCTGACCGCGGTTCTTCCCATGCCGCCTGGCAATCGCACTGACCTTGTCCATGCTCAACAGGTCATGCAACAAAGAAGCGTCCTTTGCCTTCCAGCGGGCGGTCAAACCGTCCAGAACGCGAAACAGGTCATTCAACTCGCGCTCCAAACGGTCGTCAGGCACACGGATTTGAATCCGCGGCTTCGAACGCGCTTTGCGAGTCAATAACTCCAACGCCTCTGACGCACCTGCCCCGACCAACGTTTGTTCACGATCCGAGATCAGTTCTGTGTCAACTTCACCGATCAACATTACGTAGCGAAGTTTATATGGAAGGCGGTAACGGAGTGTTAATCTTTCGAAAAGAAACAGCGCTCCCAGCGCGTTTTGCGGACTGTCGAGCACTCCCTGAAACACTGTCGTGTTTATCATCGTGAACGGAGAGCGTATCTTGTCGTGCAGCATCGCATTCACGGTACTGACCAACATCCCAAGCGCACGGGTGGCTTTGGGAGCCGCAGCGTTCTTGGAAATGACGATATCCGCCATTAAAATGGAATGTGTTTCAGACATATGTTCCTGGATCAATTTCTCGTAGCGCTTCAAATTTACCGCTCATATTGTGTTTGTATCAATGGAAATGACTCAACTTTCTCCGGCACTCTCATTGCAACCAACAACTGCTTACGGAACTGATCCCAATGGCTGAACCAGACATCCAAAGAATCCTGTTGCTAATCCCCGGCGCCCTGCTCGGGCTGACACTGCACGAAGCTGCTCACGCGTTCGTCGCCTGGCGACTCGGCGATCCGACCGCCAAACAGCTCGGACGACTCACCCTCAATCCACTCAAACACCTTGACCTGTTCGGCACGGTAATGATTTTCATCGTCCATTTCGGTTGGGCAAAGCCTGTACCGGTCAACCCGAACCACTTTCGAAAACCAAAGCGTGACATGTTGCTGGTCGCGTTAGCTGGACCCGCAACGAACTTCATACTCGCAACTGCATTTGGCATCGTTATGCGGATGATGCCTGACCCTGCAACTCTGAGTTATGCCGGGGCGATGATCTACAACATGACGGTATATGGATTGATCGTGAATGTCGTCCTCGCTGTGTTCAACCTCCTGCCTGTGCCACCGTTGGACGGCAGCCGCCTCGTCCACTTCTTTTTCCCAGCGCGATATGAACGACAATACCGGATGTTTGAACGTGTGGCTGCTTTCAGCCTGTTGGGAATGATATTGTTTGGCGTGGTTACTGGCACTCCGATCATTAGCGGCATCATTGATACGCCCGTTCGCTTCTTCCTGAATCTGTTCGCGGGCCTATGACTCCTGTTAAACTAATCGCTCTCCGACAAATGTATCAATCTCAATGAGACACCCGGAGATTTTTCCTACCTCTAATCCCTGTTCTCAGCTCCAGTTCGACGTTCCAGTTGATTCTCAGAATTAACTATGGTCAGTGAACTCGAGAGCATTCCGACACTCGACGCATAGCCTGGAACCAAACCGATCAACACGTTCACCTCCCAGATCCCTGATCGAGTTGATCAACAACTCACACAAAGAGCGTCAATCGCCCGAGTACTAAGTCCGGCTTTATTCTTTTATGAACCGTCAACTCCACCAACTGGTAGTCCCAGCGAGGTGACTCCATGAGAGATTCAAACTCGAGTATAGAGTCGTGCTTTTCTGTGGCATTACCTGATTCTTCCCATCAATAGCCGGTTTCAGCCTGTTTTGCCTCTACCCAGATAGCGTGCACCAAGAGTTAAACTTTGCGCAAAAGGACTTGACGCGAAAGTTTGGAGTGCCTAACTTTGCGGCATTCTACAACCACTCTCGAGAGACGCATGAGCCAGACCAGCGACAGTTTCAGCGCACCCGTGGACGCGAGCATGGGATACGACCGTAGTGACACCAAAGGACGATCCGTTTTCGTCGGCCTTGCGGTAGGAGTTGTTGCGATTGTGTTGACAATCGTTTTCCTGAACGAATTGTTCGTGATGACGACCGAGGAAGTGCGGCAGGAACAATATGCCAACGCTACTAATCCTGTCCTGTCTGACACCCGCGCGCGCAGTGAACGTAACCTCTCGACCTATGAGTGGGTTGATTCGACTACCGGCACAGTGCGTATTCCCATTGAGCGTGCGATGATGTTGATGGCTGAGGAAGCGTATCAAGAACGGCTTGATGGTGGGCGCTGAGTGTGACCGATTTGAATAAAAAAGAAACGCCACGCCCTGAGCAGGAAGTTGATTCCGAGCAATCATGTTCTACACGCGGCGGATGCGGGCCGGCAATTGGCGGCATGCCGATTATTCAGATAATCATGATTTTGTTCTTTGTGATTATGGCTGCAGTTGCCGCGCGGGGTCAGGTTGTGCAGGACGATCCGCCTCACATGCAGCGGATAGACGTGATCGAACACCTCGGCAGCTCAATCGACTTGACGCTTCCGGTGATCAATTCTGATGGCGACTCAGTCGCTATCGGCAGCCAATTCTCAGACGGTCGGCCGGTGTTATTGGTCTTCCACTACAGCGATTGCCCGATGCTGTGCAGCCTGGTGTTGAACGGAGTCAGCAAAGCTACGCGTGAGAGTGACCTGGTCGCGGGCGAAGACTATCGCATTGTCACGGTCAGTGTGGATCCAGCTGAAGAAGTAAGCCGCAGCCGAGCGTCCGAAGAACGATACAACCGCGAGCTGCCGGATAATCATGTCGGGAAGCCATGGCGGTTTTTCACCGCAGATTCGACCACACTGGCAGCGCTGACCGATCAGGTTGGATTCAAGTACTACTACGATGACGAGCGCGGTGAATTCATGCACCCTGCTGTTGTGCAAGTCCTCACAGCCGATGGGATGATCAGCCGCTACCTGTACGGCATCGAATACACGTCGCGTGACTTCCGGCTCGCAATTATTGAAGGATCTGAAGGCAAAGTCGGGAATACCATCGACCGAATTCTGCTCTATTGCATGCATTACGACCCGGACGCCGAAGGGTATGTAATGGTCGCCGGGCAGGTTATGAAGCTCGGTGGCGCTATCACCCTGCTAGTGTTTGGATTCGCACTGGGCATGTTGTGGGTAAAGGACCGGACGCGACAGAAAGTCTAACGCAAATCAAGTACCACGTTGAATTCGGATCCGTCAGGATTCGCTAGTGACGCATAAGGAAGTGGTATGGACACCACGTCTACATTTTGGCTGCCACCATCGGTTTCGACGGTTTCCGGCGAGGTCGACGGCCTGTTCATGTTCCTGGTCTGGATGTCGGTCTTTTTCTTCGTCCTAATCGTGGCAGGAACACTTGTCTTTATCACCAAATGGCGACGTCGAAAGGGCGATATCGCCCAGCTCGACACCGGTCCTTCGCACAACAGCATTCTCGAAGCGATGTGGATTATCGTTCCCACCCTGCTTGTATTGGTGATCTTCATCTGGAGTTTTCGAACCTATATGAAGATGTCGATTGTGCCCGCGAACGCGATGGAAGTCAAGGTGACCGGACAGAAATGGTTCTGGTCGTTCGCCTATCCTGAAGGTGGAAGCTCGGTTAATGAGCTGATCGTGCCGGTTGATACCCCGGTGAAACTGCTGATGTCTTCGCAGGACGTGATTCACAGCTTCTTCGTTCCAGCATTCCGAGTGAAGAAAGACGTGTTGCCGAACCGCTACAGCATTGCGTGGTTCGAGGCGACAGAAGTTGGCGAATACGACCTCTTCTGCACCGAATTTTGCGGCACCAAGCACTCCGAAATGATCGGCAAAGTCAGGGTCGTCAGCTACAGCGAGTTCCAAGACTGGCAGGAAGAGGCGATGTTCTCCGGAGAAGGGATGAGCATGGCGGAATACGGCGAACGTTTGTATGTGAACAAAGCGTGCCTGACCTGCCACACCACAGACGGCACTCCCGCTAACGGTCCGACCTGGCTGGGAATTTGGGGAACCGAAGAACCATTAACTGACGGGACTAGCGTTACTGTGGACGAGAACTACGTGCGCGAGTCCATCCTGAACCCACGCACGAAGATCGTTGCCGGTTATCAGCCGATCATGCCCACATACCAGGGCATACTGAGCGACAAGGAAATAGACGCGCTGGTCGCGTACATCAAGGAGGTTGGAGGTGGCGGTGAATAACGCATCAACAGCAACCGTAGACACAGCACCACGTTCCGCCGTTGCGGTTCCAGCATCCACGGATGAAAAGGGGCTGCCGCACCCGAACTTCTTGAAAGACGGCGGCACCGGGTTGTGGTCATGGCTGTCAACGTTGGATCATAAACGCATCGGCGTTCTTTACCTGATCATGGTGATGACCATGTTCTTCGTCGGCGGTTTGTACGCCATGCTGATCCGCATCGAACTGCTCTCGCCGAACCAGATATTGATGAACGCGGACCAGTACAACCAGGCGTTCACGATGCACGGCGCGGTGATGATCTTCCTGTTCATCATCCCGTCCATCCCGGCGATCCTCGGCAACTTCGTGCTTCCGCTACAGATTGGCGCAAAGGACGTCGCGTTCCCGCGCCTCAACCTTGCGAGCTGGTACCTGTACATGATCGGCGCTGCCTTTGCCGTCTATTCACTGGTCGTTAACGCTGCGGATACAGGCTGGACGTTCTACACACCTTATTCAACGACGACGAATACGGCTGTCATGTCGATCACAACCGGCGCGTTCATCCTCGGATTCTCGTCCATCTTCACCGGGATTAATTTCATCGTCACGGTCCACAAGATGCGGGCGCCGGGCATGACCTGGTTCAAGATGCCGCTGATGATCTGGGCGCTGTATGCGACCGCCGTCATCCAGGTGCTGGCGACGCCGGTACTCGGGATTACGCTGCTGCTGCTGATCCTCGAACGTGCATTCGGTGTCGGAATTTTCGATCCGGCGATGGGCGGTGATCCGGTGCTGTTCCAGCATTTTTTCTGGTTCTACAGCCACCCGGCCGTGTACATCATGATCCTGCCGGGCATGGGCATTATCAGCGAGCTGATTGCCACATTCTCGCGTCGCAAAATCTTCGGATACAAGTTCGTCGCGTTTTCGTCGCTGGCGATTGCCTTGGTCAGCTTCATTGTCTGGGGTCACCACATGTTCACCGCCGGACAGTCTGAATTCGCGGTGATGGTGTTCAGCTTTATCACCTTCATGGTCGGCATCCCGTCCGCCATCAAAATATTCAACTGGACTACGACCCTCTACAAGGGATCGATCAGCCTCAGTGTGCCGATGCTGTACGCACTGTCATTTCTGTTCAAATTCACCATCGGCGGACTGACCGGCATCTTCCTCGGCGCGGTATCAGTCGACATTCATCTGCATGATACATACTTCATCGTCGCACACTTCCACTATGTCATGGTCGGTGGAACAGTGATGGCATTCATCGGTGGATTGCACTACTGGTGGCCAAAAATCTTCGGACGGATGTACAACCGGATATCGGCAACAGTTGCATGGTTCCTCGTGTTCGCAGGATTCAATATGACCTTCTTCACCCAGTTCATCCTGGGCTCGCAAGGCATGCCGCGACGCTACTGGACCTACATCGACGAGTACACCCGAATGCACGGATTCTCGTCCATCGGTGCGATGATCATGGGGGTCGGTTTCGCAATCATGGGTATCACCCTGTTGCATGGAGCATTAAAAGGCCGCGTGGTAGGGTCGAATCCGTGGGGCGCATTAACGCTTGAATGGACACATGCAACTAGCCCGCCGGAACCACACAATTTCTCGGAAACTCCGGTGGTTGAGCACGGGCCGTACGATTACGACAAGGTGATTCCACAAGTGGACGAACCGACGAGCGCATGATATAGCCCGGTTTCGTGAAACCTGGATGAATATGCCCGTGTGAATCCGCACATCGTGTGGTTCACAGGGATGAGAAAAGCAATACGATCATTATAAAGGAACAGGCAAATGGCCGACAGTGTCGCAACTGCCGCTACAGCCGAGCACGAACACAGCCACCCGAAATACGTTCAGCATCACTTCCACGATGCCGAGCAGCAGAAGGAAACCTCCAAGCTGGGAATGTGGGTTTTCCTAGTCACCGAAGTGCTGTTCTTCGGCGGGCTGTTTGTCACCTACGCGATATTCCACAAACTGCATCCGGAGACCTTCCACGACGCGCACAAGCTGTTGAACTGGAAGCTCGGCATGTTGAACACATTCGTGCTGGTCGCAAGTTCGCTGACCTTCGCGTTGGCCATCCGGTATTTGCAGGTTGACAAGGTTAAGGCCGCTGTTTACAACCTCAGCGCCACATTCCTGCTCGCCGGAACTTTCATGGTGGTCAAATATTTCGAGTACGCGCACAAGTTCCATGAAGGCCAACTGCCAGGTAAGTTCTTCACGTATGCTGGATTGAGTGATGTCGTCAACCCGCACATCTTCTTCAGCGTCTACTTCATGATGACCGGTTTGCACGGACTGCACGTGCTCATCGGCATGGGCGTGATCCTGTGGCTGATCGTTCGTACACGACGTGGCGATTTTCATTCCAAATACTACAATCCGGTTGAGGTTTCCGGGCTGTACTGGCACCTGGTTGACCTGATCTGGATTTTCCTGTTCCCGTTACTGTACTTGATTGGGTGATGTGTAGCCCGGCTTCGCCGAAGCCGGGGATGATTAACCCCGGGTTCAACGAACCCGGGCTACATTCAATTTGAGGCACACATGAGTTCTGGAAACGAACACGAACAGCATCTGCTACCCTTTGGTATCTATTACGCCGTCGCGGGCGCACTCTTTGTCCTGACCATCATCACCGTCTGGGTCGCACAATACGATTTCGGCGGTATGAATGTGATCGTCGCAATGGCGGTCGCAGGTGTGAAAGCAGCGCTGGTCGCGCTGTTTTTCATGCATCTGAAATACGACAACAAGCTGTACGCGTCCTTCTTTGTCGGATCGCTGGTGTTCCTCGCCGCTTTCCTCGCCTTCACCATGTTTGACACGGAAACGCGCGGACGTGTGTACGAGGAGCTGGCTGTCCCAATTAACGAGCGAGCGGTGATCTACGATGAAGAGGGAACGCCGTTGACGGCCGAAGCCCACGGAGAAGCACATTCAGAAGGCGCTGCGAGCCATGACGACCCGGATGCAGGAGCGAATGCGGATCATTAAATCCGCACTGTTCATGGCTTCTGAGCATTATCTTGCCGTCTTCGGACGGCTTTCTTCTGATTTTATTACGATAAACCAACGGTAAGAGCGCCGATTGATGAGAAAATTACGCGTCTTTACGTGGGCCAGTACGCTGGCAACATTCTTGCTTCTGTTCACTGGCGGGCTGGTACGGGTCAGCGGTGCCGGGCTTGGTTGCCCCGACTGGCCGAAGTGCTTTGGGCGCTGGTGGCCACCAACGTCTGTCGATCAGCTTCCGCCAGGCATTGATGCCAGCCTGTTCAATTTCACGCTCGCTTGGATTGAGTACGGAAACCGCTTGCTCGGAATGTTGATTGGCTTGTTGATCCTGACAACCGCAATCCTCGCGATCCGTCAGGCACGAAAATATCCTCGAGTATTGATTCCAATTCTCTCCGCTGCGGTGCTCGTCGCTTATGTCGGCTGGCAGGGCGGGCAGGTTGTCGCCAGTGGATTGGAACCGTTGCTAGTCGCAGTTCACCTGATGTTGTCAATGGGAATCGCACTGCTGCTTCTGTACTCAGCTATGCAATTGCGCTTCATTCGGCATCCATACGCCGAACGAAAACCATCGTATCCCGTCAAACTCAATAAATGGCTGACATTCACGTTCATAATCGCAATCATCCAAACCGCACTGGGGACGCAACTCCGCGGCGCGATCAAAGTGATCATGGAGCTCGAACCGCTCGGAGGTCACACTATGTGGACCAATGCGCTCGGGCCGATTTCGAGGATCCATCAGGCGGTAGGAGTGCTCACAGTTATGCTGGTCATGCACAGCGCTATCACCCTGATCAGGCGTGCTGAACAGCCAACACCACTAGTATATCAGGCGTCCATTGGGGCGGCGGGCACCGCACTTGGCATGCTGCTGATTGGTGTGTCGATGCTCTTGTTCGGCTACCAGCCAATCATGCAGGTTTTTCACCTCTGGCTGTCTGCCCTGCTGCTCGGCAGCCTGCTGATCATGCTCGTTTCGGTGCGATACAATATCCTGCCGACCATTGACGCGTACACACCTGACGGCAAGAGGTAATGGGGGAAGAGCTATGTCTGATGGAAAAATTTACGGCGGTATTGTCGCTGGCGCGCTGGTGATCGCAACCCTCGCCGTGTTCGGGTCGTTTGTACTGACAAGCGCGGACAAATCCAAAACCGAGATTCCGGTCTACGGAGCTGTACCCGATTTCGAATTTGTCAATCAGGACAGCGTGGTCTTCGGACGCGAGGATTTGCTCGGCAAAATCACTGTCGTCGATTTCTTCTTCACCACCTGCCAAACGATCTGCCCGATCATGGTTGTCGAAAAAGAGAAAATCTACCGCGCATTCGACGACTCCGACCTGGTTCAAATCGTGTCGATCAGCGTTGATCCGTATCAGGACACTCCAAAGATAATGAAGCTGTACGCACACGAACACGGTGTACGTGATGGTCGTTGGCAGTTCCTCAACGGATCGGTTAAAGATGTGATTGTCTTATCCGAACAGGGCTTCATGCTGCCGGCAGAAAATCTGCCCATGGGGCACTCGTCCAAATTCGTGCTCGTGGACCGACAGGGACAGATACGCGGATACTACAACTCGCTGGATCAAAAACCGATGATCGCCCTGCACCAACAGATCACCCGCTTGCTGGAAATGGACGAATAAACCATGGACGCCATTCCCCACGCCAGCGCGCACGCGACCCTGAATGCAACACTCAATGCTGTGTCGTTCATACTGCTGCTAATCGGTTGGCTGCGGATACGTGCGGATCGCGAGAACTGGCGGGTGCATCGTAACTTGATGCTCGGCGCGCTGTTCATGTCCGCCGCGTTCCTTGTCAGCTATCTGATCTATCATGCCAACGCAGGTTCGGTACCCTACCCTTATCCTGACTGGACCCGCACTGTCTACTTCGCGATCCTCATTCCACACAGCATCCTCGCCGCGCTGATTGTTCCGTTTATCATCGCGCTCGTGATCGCAGCCTTTCGTGGAAAATTCGATGGTCACCGTAAGATCGCCCGCTGGACGTGGCCGGTGTGGATATTCGTTTCGGTTACCGGCGTTACGATCTACCTGATGCTCTACCGGCCGTGGATGATCTGACTCTCATATCTCAAAATCCACCGAGAGCCCTTGCGACAAGACTTGTAGAAAGTTAACTTTGCCTAACTTTTCAAAAGCGAACTTGGTTTCAGCAGTAATTTGGAAGAGAACGCTGTGTACACATCAGCAAATAGCCAGATAGCATCCGTTAACGCCGAGATCAATCCGACCATGTGGTTGAGCGCTCGCGTGCGTGCATACGCCGCCTTGACCAAGCCGACCATCGTCCTGCTGGTCGTACTCACCGGTGCGGCGGGTGGTGTGTTGGAAGGATCGCTGTTGTCCAGTCCGCTGATGTTCGCGCTGTCGCTGGTGTTGCTCGGGATGGCGGCTGGATCGGCGAACGCGTTCAACCAGTTCTTTGAGCGAGACGTTGACGCCGTCATGACCCGTACTCGGGTCAAACGTCCCCTCCCCAGCGGCAAGATCGCGCCGTGGGAAGCGTTCACATTTGCCGCGCTGAATGGGGTCATCTCGACGGTCGCGTTCTGGGTGCTGTTCAACCCGTTGACCGCCCTGTTGTCGTTGTGGACGATCCTCTTCTACGCCCTTTTCTACACGTTGTATCTCAAGCCGCGCACGCCGGAGAACATCGTCATTGGCGGGATTGCCGGTGCGATGGGACCGTTGATCGCGTGGACTGCAGGCGCAGGACAAGTCGCGTGGGCGCCGGTGCTGATGCTGGCCGTGATCTTCTTCTGGACCCCGCCGCACTTCTGGTCGCTGGCGATCTACATGAAGCACGACTACAAAGCCGTCAACTATCCGATGATGCCCGTCGTGGTGGGTGACAAAGCGACGTGGACGCGTAACCTCGTCTACACGATCATCACGCTGATCACCAGCCTGTCGTTGCTGTGGTTCGGTCTGGGTTGGATTTACGGTGCCGCTGCGGTGGGACTCGGTGTGTACTTCCTGGCGTCAGTGATAAGAGGCGTGCGTGACAACACGCCGCTTGCCGCACGTGTCGTCTTCCTGCGCTCCATCATCTACCTGCTCGCACTCTTCACCGCTGCGATTGTGGATGTGGTGTCACTGTAGTCTGCCCCCTATTCGTTCTTCTCCTCAACTTGAACAAACCCAGCAGTTCATGCTACCATTAATGCCGATATCGTAGTATTATTGTCAAAGTCCACAAACAACTGAATAGGGGTGTTGTATGAAGCGCATGTTTGGTCTTTCTATTCTGATAATGGTTCTCACTACTGGCTGTAGCACCATGCTTGGCGATTTCACTGTTTTGTCCACGTACAATTTCGAATTACAGGCAGAAAGTGAATTGGTAACGCGCGAGGCAAAAGGTTCCAGCATGTCAACGACGGTTCTGTTCTTTACTGTCGGTGCGCCGGACCTTCAAACTGCTGTAGAAAAAGCGTTGCAGAAATCAGAAGCTGACTTTTTGACCAATGCGCGGATATATGAAAAGGAGTGGAGTATTTTGCTTTTAGGCCGGAAAGGCTTTGTTGTAGAGGGGTTCGCGTGGAGAATCAAGCACGATGATGTAGGATCGCTGTTGTATGACAATAATGAAATTCTTGAAAATGATGGGCTCAGATATATTCCCGGGAAGAATTCAGACGAATATGAGTTCGTTTGCCTTGCTGACTAGTATGCAATTACAATATCAAAGCCCGAATCAATGATCCGGGCTTTGAAACTCTGAACTCGATGAACTACACTGTCGATCTGTCAAGCCAGCACCGACATGTTTTGTCAGCACACCCCGGGATCAGCGATCCCGGGCTACATCAGAAACAACCTACCCCAAGTACGCCCGGAGGGCTTTGGAGCGGGAAGCGTGCCGCAAACGGCGGATCGCCTTCTCCTTGATCTGACGGACACGTTCACGCGTCAAGCTGAACTTCACCCCAATCTCTTCCAACGTTAACGGCTGGTCGATATTCAGGCCGAAATACAGCCGGATGACTTCCGCTTCACGTGGGCTCAATGTCGCCAGAGCCTGCTCGATCTCGCGCTTCAACGAATCCGCCATCAATGACGAGTCCGGCGGCGGTTCCTGATCGTTGTGCAGGATGTCCAGCAGACGGTTGTCCTCGCCCTGGTTGAACGGCGCGTCCATCGAAAGGTGACGACCGCTCATCTTGAGCGTGTCAGTTACTTCCGTGGGCGTCATCTCGAGCTTGGTCGCGATTTCGTCCGCGTTTGGTTCACGTTCAAACTTCTGTTCCAACGCGCTGTACGCCTTGCCGATCTTGTTCAATGCGCCGACACGGTTCAACGGCAAACGCACAACACGGCTCTGTTCGGCCAAAGCCTGTAAAATTGACTGCCGGATCCACCAAACCGCATAAGAGATGAACTTGAATCCACGCGTTTCGTCAAATCGTTCTGCCGCCTTAATAAGACCCAGGTTGCCCTCGTTGATCAAATCGCCAAGCGACAGACCCTGGTTCTGGTATTGTTTTGCGACACTGACTACGAAACGGAGGTTGGCCTTGGTGAGCTTCTCGAGGGCTTCCTTACTGCCCGCGCGAATCTCACGTGCCAGCTCAATCTCTTCATGCGTCTTAAGCAGATCGTACTCGCCGATCTCCTGCAGGTACTTCTCGAGTGATTGGTTCGCTCGAATGTTCACTCGTGCCTCTCTGTGAAAAAGTACAAAGTACCGAGTACAAAGTCGAAAGTACTAAGTACCAAGTATAAACGGCCTTCTCAGCAATATGCCTGCTGATGATATGTTTGAGTCATCGCAACAACATAAACGTCAAACAAGAGATCATACCTGCCTTCGCCGAAGCTACGGCTTTGCAGGCACTTCGTTCAGGATGACGTGTTGTTGTTTTGAGTCCTGAGTCTCTGATCTTTCGACTTTCGACTCAGCACTTTCTACTTCTTTCCTACGGCTTCAGGGCGATGAAGCGACTGCTTCCCTGCCCGTTTGGAACGTATTTCAGCAGAATCGCACGGCTGGGCGTACCCAGCTGCTCTGTCAGATGCCGCCAGTCGTCTAACGTTTCGACAACATTATCTCCGAGACGAATAATCACGTCTCCCGGCTCCAACTTGCCGTCCGCCGCACTACCCTGTTCAACCGCGATAACCAACACGCCAGACTCAACCTCGACGCCAAGCTCACGCGCTTCCGGACTGGCCAATGTGCCAACCTCAATGCCAAGCCAATGGCCGTTACCCATGCGACGTCCTTCACTGGCGGACGTTACAAACTCGCTGCGGTCGGCCAATGTAAAACTTAAACTCTGTACTTCGCCACGCCGAATTACTGTCAACGACATCTGTTCGCCGGGGGCATGCTGTGCTATACGTGCGCGGAAATCAGACACATCACTGACTGGGTCGCCGTCTATCGCTACGACAACATCTCCACCTTCAAGCCCGCCATCCTCGGCTGGAGTGCCGGGTGCGACGTTCTCAATGAAAACGCCTTCTATTGTTTCATCGAGTCCAAGCGCCTCTTTCTTGAGTGGGTCGAGCAACGTCGGAACCAACCCGAGATACCCGCGCTTTACATAGCCACTTTCCAGCAACTGGCTGACAACATCGCGAACCATGTTGATCGGAATCGCGAAGCCGATGCCGTTCGCCGACGCGTTCGTTGCCGCGTTAATCCCAATAACTTCGCCGTGGATATTCGCTAACGGGCCACCGGAATTGCCGAAGTTGATCGAGGCGTCCGTCTGAATGAAGTCCTGAAATACCGGCCCGCCGCCTGCAATGCGAAGGTTAGTCCGACCCTTTGCGCTGACAACGCCGACAGTCAACGTCCAGTCCAATCCGAACGGGCTGCCCATCGCTATCGCCCAGTCGCCGATGTTGATCGCGTCACTATCGCCCATTTGGGCCACACGAATTTCATCGACAGGACCAATATCTACCAGCGCCAGATCTGACTCAGGATCGGTGCCGAGCAAAGTGCCTTCGCGTTCCTCACCACCGGACAACGTTATCACGATCTTGTCCGCGCCATCAACGACATGATGGTTGGTTAGCAGGTAACCGCGCACATCAACGATTACGCCCGAACCACCACTCTGCGTCGGAACATTGCGATGAAACTGGTCGCTCATACGGCGACCTTCGACCACGATGTTGACCACTGACGGTTTAAGACGATCTGCGACTGCGACAAACGGCGATTCGAACTCGCCGACCACCGGCAATGGCTCGCGGTCAATGTTGCCGCCGATGTCGAAATCACGTTCGGCGTCGCCCTGCGTAAGCTCGTCAGATTGCTCCGAATCGTCCCACGCGAACGGAGACCGACTGTTCGTTTCCGCATCAGAATCGCGCGTATCTACAACCTGCGCAGACTCGTCCGCTGTATCATGGTCAGCGAGAAAGCGGTCGTAAACCAGCCAACTGCCGCCAAATAAACCAACGGCGATCAGCAAAACCGCGATGCCGTTGATGAAACTGCTGACGCTGTGATCGTTCATGGCGTGTCCATTCAGTGCAAGCCAGAAGGTATGAGAAGAGGAGGTATATTCGCAAACAGAATTGAGGGTTTTTCGAGCCTGTAACCTGTGTACTCACCTCCGATTAGGCGAGTGTTGTACGAATCGAATGTGGGACGAGTTCCTTGGTCGACGGTGTGCCTACAAACTGACAGCGCTCTTCATTCCGACGAAAGTAATGTTATGTACCCATCCTGATTAAAGTTGGGATCGGGGTTGACTGTGCCGCCGAAGGCGATGTTGCCCTCGGGCGTCACGCAAATCCCGATACCCCAGTCCTTGCGTGGACGGAACGATTGATGAATCCATTCCAAGGTTCCGTTTGCGTCAATCTTGTAAACCATCGCGTCGATGTTTGAGCCGCCCGCCGGGGGTCCACGATAGCCAACAATGGCAAAGCCGCCGTCCGGGGTTTGAACGACACCAAATGCCGAGTCGCTGTAATCATCACCAAAGGATTGCGACCATATGACATCGCCGGTTTCGTCCGTGCGATATACATAAATCTGATTGCTCAGATTGTCGTTATAAGTGTTCCCGTATCCGATTACAAGATATCCTCCGCCCGTCACTTCAATCACCCGGGTTGCTTCCTGATTTAGTCCGGTTCCATAAACACGCGCCCACAGTTCTTCCCCGTTTCCATCGACCTTCAGCAGATACATTTCTGAGGGGAAATTATTTGGATTCCGTGCTCCGGCGACCAGGTAGTTGCCGTCCGAACAGGCCAGCAGATCACGGACGAAATTGTCGTTTGTGCCGTATTGACGTTGCCACTCAACGTCGCCTGTGTTGTTAATCTTGAACAGAACGGTTCGCAATTGATTAATGTCATATTCGCGATAGGCTGCGACCATGCAGCCGTCATCGGGAGTGATCACAACATCCATCGCGCGTTCATATTCTTCCGCACCGGCCTGAGCGGTGCGTAAACGCTCGCCATCACTGTTGACCCAGTGGACGATGATATCTGTCCCCCAGCCCTCGAAGTAATCGCTGCCGCAGATCAGGTAGCCGCCATTCGCCGTGCGTGCAATCCCGTACCCGTGGTCACCAGAAAGCGTCTTCGTCCACAGCAGGTTGCCGTCCGCATCCGCACGAGCAATCACCATTCCCCACGGTCGGAAACCGCTGAGTACAAATCCGCCGCCCGGCTCGCCGATCATCGAATGGACCCACTCCTGCTCGTCGTTAAGGCCGTATTCCTGGGTCCAGAGTGGTGTTGGCTGAGCGAGGGACGTGTGAACGGTGAAAGCCAACAGCAAGGTTAGCAATGCGGGTAGGGTGAAACGACTCATCTGAACCTCCATACTGAATATGCAGATTATTGCTTAATATAGAGATAGGACAGCACGAAGTTCATGTTGATTAGCAGGATTCTGCAAGATTTTGACATCTCTCGAGAATGAACCGGGGCGCCCGCCTCATTCACGAACGCCCCAATCGTTTCGGAGAATGTTGTCCCATCGACAGTCTAAAAAGGCTGGATTTCTATGCCGTCCTTTACATTCCAGACTAAAACAGCACCCGTGGTAAACGACCTCGTTTAATCATTATCTTGGTTTTCATAAGCAAGACGAAACCATTTTGCAGCCTCTTCAAAATCTTGTGGAACACCGATACCGTCAAAATACATCAGTCCCAGGTTATATTGTGCCATTTCGTTATTCTGCTCAGCAGCAAGCCTGAACCACATTGCTGCTTCTGTCAGATTTTGAGGCGCCCCCAGACCATTCTTGTACATATATCCAAGATTATTTCGCGCATCTGAGTCGCCCAGTTCTGCAGAACGACGATACCATTGAATCGCCTCATCATAGTCCTGATCAACACCAACACCGTTGGCGTACATCAATCCAAGGTTATATTGCGCTGTTCTGTCGTCCTGTTCTGCGGCCAATCGAAGCCACTTTTCAGCTTCAAAATAATCCTGTTCCACACCGAGCCCTTGCCAATACATCGTGCTCAGGTGATTTTGTGAATCTACATTATTTTGACCTGCTGACAGTTCAAACATCTTCAGCGCTTCGGTAAGATCTTGATCTATTCCATTCCCCATAAAATACATTTCCCCAAGATATAGTTGTGCCAATGCGTGATCTCTTTCTGCAGATAGTCTGAAATATCTCTCAGCCTCGCTTGGATTCTCAGGAGTTCCAATTCCTTGCTGATGCATTCTGCCGAGCTGGTATGGAGCTTCACCATCGCCAAGGTTAGAACCCGACATAAACCATTTGATTGCTTGCTTGTAATCCTGTGTTACTCCATAACCATAGTAATACATGAACCCAAGACGGGTATGAGCAAATGGGTCTTTTTGTTCGGCAAGGATCTGGAATATCCGAAATGCGGTGTCGTAATCCTCTGCTTGAAAAGCAGTCTGCGCACTATCCAAAAGTTCTGTGGAAATTGATGTAACTGGGATGAAAACGAGAACAATTATCAGGAAGAAAATGCGCATGGTCAGGCCCCCCCCCTTTGGAAAACTGATCGGTCGCTTCTCTGACAAAAGATAGTAACGGGTCATTCGAAAACCAAAATTTTCAGACACCCCTGGTATGCTTGTCAAGTTGATTAACAGGCTGTTGAGTCTGATTTACCTCATGAGATTCCTTGATTGGTATCATCAGGTGCGTATTGTTAAATTCACAACCTACCTCACCAGTGCCACCTTCTGCATTGCATCGAGCTTGCCGGGCACATTCGCCTGCACGAAATAGATGCCGCTGGACAGGTCGGACGCGTCGAACGTAAATGCGTGTGTTCCCGCTGCCGTGGGACCGTTCGCCAGCTGCGCGACTTCCTGACCGAGTGTGTTGAACACCGTCACCGTCAGATCCGATGCTTCCGGTAACGCTATCGTCACCGTCGTCGTCGAGTTGAACGGATTTGGATGAGATGGTAGCAACGCATAGTGTGCGGGTAATCCACCACGTTCATCTTCAACAGCGTTGGCAGTGATAATGAGCGAGACTTCGGCGGGGTTTATGCACGTAACGACATCGCCTTGTGACCCGGCATATACATAGACGATCCCATCGTATTCTCCCGGATCGACGTCTGGCCACAACATGGGCGGCATGAACTGCGCGTTCGTCCCAGTGATGTTCTCCATCACCACCCAGCTCGTGTCCTCGGGCTGCAGCGCACAACCAAGCTGAACGCTGTAGCTGACATCTGCGCCGGGATCATTGTCAGACGACGCCGTCCATTCGACGAGCAGATTTTCATCTGTTCGAATTGTATCGCCGCTCAACGGAGTAATCAATTCAAATTCGCTCGGCGGCTGGATAGACTCCAGCTCCCACCAGACGATGTCATTCAGTCCCTTGGACGCGGCAACGATGTCCAGATCGCCGTCCCCGTCCAGATCGATCGGCACCACCTCGCCTCCGAGAACAAAACCATTGTCCAGCACGTGTTTGGTGAACTCTGTAGCGTCGTTCTCGTACCACGCCAGCTGTCCACCAGCTTCGGCAGTCGCGACAAGGTCCATATCGCCATCAATATCAAAATCCGCGGCCTCAATGTATACCGCCCCAATCAGCTGATCGTCAATGCTCGTCCGGTTCCAGATGCCGAAGTTCAGCCACCACCATGAGATTTCGCCGGCGATGTAGGAAGCAGTGACCGGGTTGGGAAATCCATCTCCATCAACATCCGCGCCGATGATCCAGTGAGATCCATCATTGAATCCGATTAATTCCGCGACAAAATTCTCTTCGCCGTCGTTGCGAAACAGACTAAAACGGCTGTTGTTGAAATTGTTGCTGAGAATATCAAGGTCGCCGTCCAGATCCATGTCGATAGGACGACAAGACTGGCCACGGTATGTCAGTTCGTGCAGAGGAATCATTGTGAAATTGGCACTGCCGTCGTTTTCATACAAACGTAACGGCATATTCCCACCGCCCATGGATAGCAGGTCGATGTGACCATCTTCGTTCATATCCGCAACTTCAACCGTGTGGGCCTGATTGTAGTTGTCGTCGAGCGCAAGCTCGGCGAACGTACCATCAATCTGTTGCAACCAGACATCGAGACGGTCGGCGGTATATGCTGCGGATGCGATGTCCATCAAACCGTCTTCGTCGAAATCGGCTGCCGTTACCGAATAAACGTCTACTATTCCGCTTGCCACCGGGTGTTCGATGAACTGCATTCCCGCCTGCTGTTCGAACCATGAGATGTAATCTCCGTCTACACCGCAGGCGACAATGTCGAGGTCTAGATCGCTATCCATGTCGATAACATGCAATGACACGGCGCCAGCAAACGAACCATTGACTACGTGTTCAACAAAACGGGGTGATCCATAAGCGAGGGTGACCAACATCAGGACAAACAGGGCAGAGAACAAACCGTGCGCGAATCTCATCGTGCATCCTCCACTGAGTTAGCAAATCTACCGATAAGACTGAGTGGCAACTTGCACGGTTACAAATATTAAGGCTAAAACGAAAATAGGCCGACCTGACGGTCAGCCTAGAATTGCAATAGTACACCTGTTGTTGAAGACTATTTCACCAGCACCACCTTTTGCAGCGCATCGATCTGGCCGGGCACGGTCGCCTGCACAAAGTAGATGCCGCTGGACAGGTCGGACGCGTCGAACGTAAATGCGTGTGTTCCCGCTGCCGTGGGACCGTTCGCCAACTGCGCGACTTCCTGACCAAGTGTGTTGTACACGGTCACCGTCAGGTTCGACGATGACGGCAGCGCAACCGTCACCGTCGTCGACGAGTTGAATGGGTTCGGTTGGGCGGGAAGAAGACCAAAATCTGTTGGAATCTCCGTAATTTGGCCGCTTGGATCACGACCTGATGAACTTTCTGCGATTCGTTCGTGGCCAACCGATTCCCAGCCTATTCCTGATGATTGTGCATCCGCTGCTGTAGAAATTACCGTGAACGGGAACGAGTCAGATCCCACCGGCATCGCCATCGAAGGTCCAGCATTGACTACCCAGGAATAGTCGCCCAATGGTGCATACGCAGGCACAACTTGCTGGATATTTTGCACGTTGATTGTCATCCCAGGCGCGAACAGGAAAGCTGTGTTGTAGACGGGTCCGTAAGTAGTACCGCCGGGCAGGATCGCCTCCGACCAGATGACTCCAAACATCGTCTGCGTCAGGTTGAATGCTATGATCAGGTCATAGCTGAACGACGCCCCGCGCGGGACGATCACGGGATTTGCTGCGGGCACGAGTGTCACTACCACCGGAACAGGCGGCCCTTCCTGCTCCCACCATGAAATACGTGAACCTTCGGAACCTAGCACATCGGTGTCACCATCTCCATCCATATCACATGCTGATAAACTGAAACCACTATTATTAGTGACAACCATATACTCAGACCAGGCTATCCCGCTGCCATCCAAATTTTCCCACCAAGCGATCTGACCCAGAATACCAGACGTGCAGATCACATCTGTATCACCATCATTGTCAACGTCTGCGGCAAATCGCTTGTAACCACCTTCATAGCTATCTTCAATTGAGTGTTCGTTCCAGCCGAGGCCATTTCCTTCCATGTTTTCCCACCAGGCAACATCATATGATAATGTTGTGCCGAGTATATCATTGTCGCCATCGCCGTCCATATCGGCTGCGAAGGGATAACCTCCAACCGTGCTTGCCACCAGGTGTTCAGCCCAGTTCAGACCTTCTCCGAGGTTCTCCCACCAGGTGACTACACCAAAGTACAGTGAGGCACTTAGAACGTCGAGATCACCATCACCGTCCATGTCCGCAGTGGAAACCTGGTTAGCCTGGCAATAATTTCCATCAACTACACGTTCAGTCCATGTTAGCCCATCGCCATTGAGATTCTCCCACCAGTGAATGTATCCATTTGTAGACCACGTATACCCTGAAGCCAGCACATCCATGTCACCATCGCCGTCAAGATCTGCAGCCAGAGCGTCCGACGGCTCTGCAAATCCTCCGTCTACCACGTGTTCTATGAGAGTCAAGCCGTCGCCATAGAGGTTTTCCCACCAGACAATATCATTGTCAGCGTTAGCTGTACCCAGAATGTCGGTGTCGCCATCCCCATCAATATCTGCTGCATATACGCTGGTAGGAGTGTTAAACTGGTTGTCAATGGTGTGTTGAATGTAATTCTCGTTGTCACCAACGTTTTCAAACCAAGCAATCGTGTCGACGTTGTGACCAGTGACACCTAGTACATCCATATCGCCATCACCATCAACATCTGCTGCGAAGGAATCTTTTGCTTGGCCGAAAGATCCGATGACTGAATGCTCTACCCAGACAATCTGGGCGAATACCAAGACGGGTAAAAAGAATGAAAGAAGAACAAGAATGAAAGTTCGCACGATCCCCTCCCCCAAGATAGGAACTGCTGTAGAATTCCCTGAATCTGACGATGTCATATAGTATTTCTCATATTTGGTGTTTTGCAAGTGAAACACTGAAATAATAGAGATTTCCAGATACAAAACAGCCACAGCAAACTGCTGTGGCTGTTGATCTTACGTCAGATTAAGAGAGCTTACTTCACCAACACTACCTTCTGCAGCGCATCGATCTGGCCGGGCACGTTCGCCTGCACGAAGTAGATACCGCTGGACAGGTCGGACGCATCAAATGTGAACGCGTGCGTTCCGGCTGCGGTGCGACCGTTCGCCAACTGCGCGACTTCCTGACCGAGTGTGTTGAACACGGTCACCGTCAGGTTCGACGCTTCCGGCAACGCAATCTTCACCGTCGTCATCGCGTTGAACGGGTTCGGATAGGCTGCACTAAGCGTGAATTCGGACGGCAGGCTCGCCGTCACCTTCTCGCCCTCGGTGGGATCGCCCGCGAGCATCGATAAGTCGCCACCAGAGGTCCAGTCTGCCGGATCAAATTCATACTCAGCATCCGTTACAGCGCCCTCTTTGGTGAACCCGAATGAATCTTCCACATACACAACTGGATAGAAGCCGAGGTAGCCGGTGTACGTGTAATCCCCTGCGGGAGCTGACGGAGGAACATCATGGGTAACAGGTCCAGCAGTGACATTCATGAACGGCGTCATGTTGAAAGTCTGCTGGATAAGAACACCAGTCTGCTGTCCGTTCGGCATGAGCGCACGCGCCCAGTAGTCTACCCCGTTTACCCCGTAGGGCAAGTTGCTTTCAATGTGCACAGTGTAGCTTAGTTCGCCGCCGCCTGCGGGAATGGTCGTATTGACTCCGGTCAGGGTTAATGTTACCGGTCCTTCACGAGATGTTGTGAAGAAGCCACCATACTCAGCCCACGCCCAGTCGCCAGGGTCAACCCAGTGGCCGTATTCGTCAACGTGCATCGGGTAGTTGACCAACCACTCGCCTGCATTCTCGAACTCATCGAGCAACGTTTGTTTGGCGATCACGTGATAGACAACCGGATTGTCGGTAACGTCGCCTTCCGGCGTGGCGCTGATACCTGTACCAGCATCGAGATCGAGCACATACATCATGTGCAAGTTGTCGCCGTCACTGTCCAGCGCGAGGCTTGGATCGGTTTCGCTCTGGCAGGAACCTACCGGGGCGGGTGGAGTACCCAGCCATTTGGTGTTGGTAACATTGACCGGCTTGGTCCAAAGCAGACCGTTGTATTCGCCTGGTGGCGATGCTGAAACAAATATGTCCGTATTCGTCAACCCAGCATTACCCCAGTCCGTTGTGTCTGGACCCCAGTCGACCACTTCCATCGCGCACCAGAGGATACCGGTGTCATCGTCGAAATACAGGCTTGGACGATCGGTCGTCCGTCCCCAAGCTTCCGCGCCACCAGCGAATGGTTGATGGTTGATCAGTGTCCAGACATCGTTGCCGGCGCCGTCTTCCATCCAGTGATAGATACGGCTTTCGTAGTAAATTGCCTCGCGGAACCAGTCAAAAAGGCCGACACTGAACGCCGCCCGAAGACCGCCTGTGTCATCATATATGACCGAACAGTCGGTGTAGGCGCGCATGGTATCGCCGTTGGCGGTCATCGTGTCCGGCAATGCGTTGTAGTCCGGGCCGATGAACTGGGTGACGTCTGTACCTGTGTCCCAGTTTAGACCACCGTCCGTGCTTTCGAAGATCCACAGGTCATTGTTCCACTGATCATCCTGGCCGCCGCCGAGGAAATCCTCGCCGATGGTGCCATAACGACCCATTACCACCCCGATCGCAACCTGGTCGCCTGTGTCGTTCGCGATGATGTCCGCTGAGATGTTCATCGCGTTGCTGGTGATCAGGATCGGGAGGCCGTCACCCGTCGCTGGGGTCAGAAGACCGACCGCATCATTCACTTCCCAGCGCATATAACTGATTTGCATGAGGTCACTGTTGCCAGCACGCTGTTCGTGGCTGACTGTGTGGATGTAGCCCGACGAATACATACCGTGCGGCCAGATATGACCGTTCACGAAAACGTCCGGATTGAATACACCGTTGTACAAAGTCGGCACAAACGGATTCTCGATGAAGGCATAGCTGCCCCACGGTGCCCCGGCGGTCGGTGAATAGTGAAAAACCGGGTACTCGTTGTCGCCAGCGGCTCCGAAAGGAAGATTGGCGTAGCCACTGCGATACCCGTTTTCCACACTTATCGCCGCGGTTACCGTGTAACCGCCAACGCCATCCCCTGCCGCCTCACAGTGAACAACATGGCGAGCGTCTGATGGAATAAGACCGTACAGCTTGGTCCAGACAAAATGCGCGTTTCCGTTGCCAGCATTCGTGTAGCCGATCATTCGGCCGACGCCACCGTTGTGTTGTGCGTCCCAACCCGTGGTGCCGATGTGGATTGTGTCACCGACAACATCTATCACATTTTGCTGTGGTGTCCAACCAATCGGGTTGGTTGGAAGGTTGATTTGTTCGTCCCCTGTTAACGCTACCGACGGCCCTTCTACCACTGGCCCTGCGAAAGCAATCCAGGCAATTAGAAATACACTCGAAATGACTGCGACTCCTCTCTTCATGGTACCCCCCTCAAGGTATACAATACATGACAACCCATTGTCTTAATCCCGTCTGTTTTCGATTAACATTCTGCTGTTCTGATGACGGGACCTTTATTTAACATAGTCTCAATTACACTAACATGAAAACGGATCTGCCATCTGTATCCATATTTCTGACTAATCAGGAGAGACCGCGTGAGAATAGTTGCTGGTTTGAAACGGGAAATGTTGGATTGCGAGGTAGAGCAAATGTAAGGCGGGAAGCGCTTGGGAAAGATGGTCAACCCCCGAAGAACGTGATCAAAACTGCGCCGCCCAATCCGACGATCAGCCCAATAACACGACGCGCGTTGATGGGTTCCTTGAGGAAGATTACAGCCAGAATGAAGATGAACAGCGTGGAAGTTTGCGTGAGGACTGTCGCGACGGACGCTTGCGTATACTTCAGCCCACCCTGGAGGAACATCAACGCCAGGTAGGTACCGACAAATGCCGCCGGAAACATCCGTTTGAGCACAAACGGCTCGCGAAGCGGCTTGAAAAGATCTCCACGACGCCTGTTTACCGCAATCAACACGGCCAGAAACATTAGCCCGCCAACCAGCCTCAGCGCTGTCGCCCACATCACCGGCGAACGGTCCAGCACCGGCTTGATGATGATTACACCGACCGCCATTGATAGAATGCCGATGGTCGCATAGGTCAGGCCGAGCACCCAATCCCTGCGAGTCAACCTGTGTTGCCGTAGCGAGTTGTCGGACGAGACCGACTCGGAGATCTCTTCGTCGACCGCTGTCTCGCGTTTCTCGCCACCAACCAACACGAGTGCGGCCAACACCAACGCTACCCCCACCCATTGCATTACGGTTAATGACTCGTTGAGGAATATCATCGCGAGAACAACAACCGTTGGTGCATACAACGTGTTCGTAATCGCCCAGATTGCTGCGCCGAGACGGTTCAGCGCCATCAGGTAGAACGTGTCTGCCACCCCCATCCCCAGCACCCCGGAGAGTAGCAGCAGTCCGTAATCCATCATCGAGGCGGGATACAATATCGTCTGCCCAAAAATGAGCATTGTTGGAAGCAGCAGGATTAAGGCCAGGCTGTTCTTGAACGTGTTCAACGCAATCGGGTCCAGACGGTCGCCGACACGCTTAAACAGCACTATCGCCACCGCCCAGCCAAGGGCTGCGGCCAACGCCAAAATCTCACCGAGGAGAGGAATCTGCGTCACAAATGAAGGATTCCGTTACTATCCACCAGCAAAGGTCACCAACGCCACACCCACCATTCCAACCAACAAACCTGCCACGCGTCGCTTCGTTGCCGGCTCTTTCAGCAGCAGCACAGCAAGAATGAAGATGAACAGTGAGCTGGTCTGGTTCAGGGCGCTGGCTACTGACGCCTGCGTGTATTTCATCCCACCCAGCCATAACATTAACGCCAGATAGGTACCGATGAAGGACGGCGGGAACATCCTCGCCAGGTCTTTCACATTGCCAAACGCCGCCACCACCTTCCGTGCATCCTTCCGGAAGGGCAAAGCCAGCAACATGACGCCCAGTCCGCCAATCAACCGCCAATTGAAGTTCCACAGCAAATCCGAACGTTCAAGTAACGGCTTGACCATGATCACTGACACTGCCTGGGTGAACAACGCAACGATGCCGATCAGAACGCCGGAAATCAACGTTTTCCGCGGAATCGAATCCTTCGGGCCGGTCATCCATGCAACTGCCAGAACTGCTGAAAGGATTAATACAACGCCTAACCATTGTAATGCGGTCAAACGTTCGCCAAGGAACAGGATCGCAAGCAGAATGATAGAGGGGCTGTAGCCGGTGTTGATGATTGACCATAATGCAGCGCCGACTCGATTCAACGCCATGAAGAAGAGTAGATCCGAAATCGCTATTCCTATCACACCACTTCCGATAAGAATCGCGTAATCCTGCCACGGCGCATCTCGGTAAATCGGATTGCCCATGGCAAGCACGGTAATCACACCGAGTGTCAGGCCAAGTATGTTCTTGAACAGGTTTAACGTAAACGGCGGTACCCGCTCTCCCGCCCAGCGAAATAGAATCACTGCAAACGCCCAACTCAAGGGCGCAGCTATCGCGAAGATTTCACCGATGTATGGTGTGTTCGACAGATCCATGCAACCATTTTCGCCAGTGGGTTGGGAGCGCAGCCGTGGAGGTTGGACTCAATGATGTGAAGGATAAGCAGGAAGGTGTTGAATTCAAATGGCGAATGCTGTTTGGCGGAGCTTATCCGAACGTAACCGCCAATGCGCCCGCGAATGCCATTCCGATGGCAAAGAAATGCTTCTTCAGCAAGGTTTCGTGTAAGAACACGGCCGCGAGTATAAAAGTCAGAACGATACTCGTCTGGTTCAATGCTGACGCGATCGATAACGTCGTGTACTTCATCCCGCCCAACCAGATCATGGTCACCAGGTAAGCACCGAAGAATGATGCGGAAAACGTATATCCCCAGCCCTTACGAATGGTCAGAGTGGCAAGCACACGTTTTCGGTGAGGATGAAAACCTAACAAGACCACCATCGTCCCGAGGCCACCAACAACCCGCCAGAACGTCACCCACAACAAGTGTTCCGCCTCAAGAACCGGCTTGATGATCGTGAGCCCCGCAGCCATCAAGCCAATGCTCAACAAACCCCACAGCGTGCCACGAAATATCCGTTTTCGTTCAACCGCTTCCTGACCAGGTTCATAATTGGCAACGAACACCGCCGACACAACGCCAGCTACTCCCATCCATTGAACCACAGACAAGCGTTCACCAAGAAACAAGAACGCGAACAGAATAATCGACGGGCTGTAGAGTGAATCAACAACTGCGAACCGTCCAGCGCCGAGCATGTTCAATGACCTGAAAAACGTCGTGTCCGCCAATCCAATACTCAACAGGCCGCCGAGCATCGCCAAACCATACGTGGTCAACGGCGCGTCACAGAAGAACTGCACATTCAGCAACAGCATCGTTGGAATCAGCAACGTAAACGCCATCCCGTTCTTGAACAGGTTGAGTGCGAGCGGGCTGACCGTCTCTCCACTCTTCTTGAACAGAATTACGCTGGTCGCCCAGACAAAAGCCGTCGCAAACGATAACAGTTCGCCGAAATATGGGATGGGTGGGTTCACACGCCTTCAAGGTTGGATGTTGATTTTGAACCAGCAGGATTTCGACTACTACTCTTTTAATTGTGCATCCGGCAGCGAACCGACGAACTGTTTTACCCAACGATGCACGTCGTTCTTTTTCACCTGGGCGCGGAGTGCTCGCAGCCGCTTTCGACGTTCCGAGTCATCCATGTGCATCGCCCGATGAAGAGCGTCGGCTGTTCCTTCCAAATCGTAGGGATTAACCAACAACGCACTCCTACCGAGTTGATCGGCTGACCCGGTAAACATACTCAGCACAAGCACGTTGCGTTGATCAATCGAGCTTGCGGCGTATTCTTTCGCGACGAGGTTCATTCCGTCCCGCAGGGGCGTTATCAATGCCACCTCACAACTCCGATACAACGCAATCAGTTCATTGCGATTCAAATGCTTGAAAAAGAAATGAATCGGGACATAGCCGTGCTGCCCGAACCGGCTGTTGATTCGACCAGTCAGGCTGTCCAACTCCTGCTTCAGATCAGCGTAGGATTTGAGCGCTGTCCGGCTTGGCACAACCACCTGTATGAGACTGACTTTACCCTGTAATTCCGGATGCTTTTCCAGCAGGTGTTCAAAAGCCAGAAATCGTTCTGGAATGCCTTTTGTGTGGTCAAGACGGTCTAAACCCAGCACGAGGTGTTCAGCAGTATACGCCTTCTGAATTGCTTCCATTTCCACCTGAACAGATTCCTGACGCGCCCCTCGGTTGAACTCGTGATAGTCAATGCTGATCGGGTAATTGCCGACACGTACTACGCGCCCTTCCACTTCCACGTTGGTGTAGAAGCGCCGCTTGATATAATTGGCACCCTGCAAATGTTGGCGTGATATTGCCACGAAATTATTTCGGTCGCGAATGGTCTGGAAACCTAGCGAATCGTAGTGGATCATCCCATCAAAAATCTGCTGTGCCCACGGTAACCGCCGAAACATATCCGGCGAAGGAAACGGGATATGATTGAAAAAGCCTAGAGGCTGGTTGACGCCCAAGTCTCGAAGATGGTACGCGACTCGCAGCAACTGATAGTCGTTGATCCAAACGAAATCGTCTGGTAAAATCTGAGCCGCCACATGCTTGGCAAACAGGCGGTTCACCTCATCATACGTTTCCCACTGTTGGCTGTTGAATGAGGTCAGCCCAAGCAGGTCGTGAAACAGCGGCCAGATTGTCTGGTTGGAGAATCCGAGGTAGAACTCCTCTTCCTGTTCCTCGGTCAGATAAATCGGATGGATTTTGTAAGGATTTGTCTGGTTGAACTCGTTGATCAGCGGTTGGATTTCCTCCGAGCTTTCTGTGCCCGGCCAACCGATCCAGACGCCGCCTTCAACGTCCAGAATAGGACTTAACGCCGTGACCAAGCCGCCAGATGAAGGCTTCAGCACCTTTTTCCCATCTTCGGTAATCACCGCAATTGGCAAACGGTTTGAGATGACAACCAGGCGTTTGCCCAACATATTACATATCCCCCTGAACCATATCTGTTTTGTCCACACCTTACGAAAACGATCACATTTCAATGGTACTGTTTGAAACTGACTCGATGTCGTTTCACTCGCATCAGAGCAAATGTCGAGAGCGGAAACATTGTTCCCGCTCTCATATGTGACAACGTATCGTTCTCGGTCAGGTCAGGCGTTCAGCGCTGCCAACCAGCCTTCGAGGAATCGACGAAGCTCGCGAGGAGGGCGAAGAATCATGTCCGCCCGTGTTTCATGCGCTTCGTTGCGCACAAGAATTCGCAATCCACGATTGCCAATCGCCGCGTAGGCATCTTCGTCCGTTCGATCATCTCCGATGTACGCGAGTGCAGATTCCTCCTGCACCACGTCCGCCAGGATTGCTTTAACCGCATGCCCCTTGTCCCGTCCCGGGACTCGAAGTTCACGGCCACCATCAAACTCGTGCAGCTCCATCATTGTCTTCTTCGCTATCGGGGCCATGATCGTTGCCGAACGATCCATGAGGTGTTCACGGACCCGGGCATCGGTTCCACGCCAATGCAGAGCGACGCTGGCCGGCTTGACCTCAAGATGCGACGAGATTTCCTCATTCTCCGCCCAGTTGATGACTTCGTACAACGCTTCGCGGTTGGAATCCGAAATCGGCCAGGTCGTACGTTCACCCTTTACGTTCTGACGCTCCCAGCCGTGGGTTCCCCACATTTCGATGGGAGTGTCCAGTTTTAGAATTCGGCTAAGATCCTGAAGCGAACGTCCTGAAATCATGATAAGACGGCTGCGTGGAGCAGCTGCAATTTCGTTCAATATTTCCATTATGCCCGGATATGGTATCGCCCGGTCACGTTCATAAACAAACGGCGCAAGCGTGCCGTCGTAGTCTGTTAACAGAACCCGATCCTTCGCACTCCTGACTTGAGAAAACACATCCTCGAGCGAAATCCCCTCACGCAACCATTTCATGGTACGGTTGTCCCAGGTAAAAGTTTGTTTTGACCAGCTCGATGACTGCCCCGTGATGATGCCGCAAAGTAAGGCTGAAAATCCGCCGAATTACTTCTGGAACTCGTCCTCCATCCTCTTGTCCCACGCACCCGGACGGTCACGCAGATACTTGTCGAACCACTCGATATGCATCCTTTTGGATTTCAAATACTTGGTGCGTGTGCTTGCGATACCGTGATCTTCACCAGGGAATTTGATGTAGACCACGTCCCGGTGCAGCACTTGGAGTGCAGCAAACATCTGCGCGCTTTCACCAACCGGGACATTAACATCCGAAGCACCATGCAGCAGCAGCAGCGGCGCAGTGATATTATCCGCTTGATACAACGGAGAGTGTTTGTTGTACCAGTCAGCAGCGTTCCATGGATAAGATCCGGTACTCGCCTTTTCACTGTAATGTACACCCCACCAACCGATTCCCCAGTAACTGGCGAGATTGCTGATCCCATAGTCGCTGATTGCGGTCGCGTACGGGTAATAATCCGGATGATCCTTCGGAATCGAGAGCAGGTACATCGCCAGATAGCCGCCATACGATCCAGATGCGAAACCAACATGGTCACCATCCACACCTGGCACATTCGCCACAATGTGACGTAGACCTTCGTTCATGTCACGGCTGCTGAGTTCACCCCAGTCGTTGGCGTGCGTATCGGCGTATTCCTGCCCATAGCCTACCGCGCCGCGCGGAATCGGCACATAGACGAAGTAACCCCTGTTGGCCATAATCTGGCTGAGTGGCATCCAACTGTCACCAAAGCCGATCACGCCGCCGTATGTATCCACCACCAACGGGAAATTGCCGGACTCATCATAACCAGCGGGATAGTACAGGTAACCGTAAATCGTGACGCCGTCGCTGTTCACGTACTCATAGTCAACAACTGTTTCAGCTGATTCGGTGAGACGGGTCATCTCATCGTTCAGGTCGATCAACACGCCGCCGCGTCCTCGCTTCGTATCGTACGCATGCACATCTGGCGCATCGTTAACCACATCGCCCTTGTACGCAACCATGCTCGCGCCCTTACCGGTCGCGATGGTCAGGTTCGAGTAGCCCGGTGTCGAGAGCTGGCGTGACTGGATGTGATCGTCGCCCGGACTCCAGGTGCAATACAGCACTTTCTTGTTGTAAATGGCGTCGAAAGCGATGTGTCCATCCTCATGCCATGCGATCTCGTTTCCCCGGCTGGTGCGATAGAGGATGTAATGGATCGACGGTTCAAAATCTGGATCAACACGACGCACATCGCCACTTTCGATGTCGAGAATCCATAACGCCTGGTGGCCCGTGTTGATGTATGGCGGCGGAGCGTCGTCGCCTGGCGTTTCCTGCGTCGGTCCGGTGAACGCCAGCTGCTTGCAATCCGGGCTAAGCGTGATGGCTGTGCTCCACGATTGCATCTTGCCTTCATAGACCGAACGGAACTCGCCGGTTTCGAGGTTGTAGATCAGCAGCTCGAGGTGTTCGTATGGACGCTGCTGCTGGGGCAGTGTGCGCTTGAAAGCGATCGTTTTGCCGTCACGACCAACGTCCCAACGATCTATGCCGTATTTCAGCGTCAGCACGCGGGTGTCCAGAGCATCCGTGATGCTGAAGTACTGGAGCGCGGTATGGTTTCGCCAGTTACGCCAACGGTCGGCAAGCTTCCATACAACTTGATAATCCTCATCCGATAATTCGTTCTCTATGGACTTCAGATAGAACAAACCGTGACCATCAGCGGACCACCGGAATGAACTCGCGTCTTCAAACTCGACCTCGATCCGTTCGACCATGTTTGCTTCACGGTGCCAGAGGAACAACGTGCCGTCCGAACGGAACAGTAGTCGTTCATTGTCTGGCGACCAGGCCACGTTGCCAACCCCTTTCGCCGCGCGATAGGTCCAGATCAGTTCGTTCTTCTTCGTATCCCATACTTCGAGGCGGTCGGTGATCGCATCGTCCTTGCGACTGCGGCGGCTGATATCGGCTGCCAGCCACCGACCGTCCGAACTGATCTCGAGAGTGCTTACGTTGTCCGTCCGGAAATAGTCAATGATGTCGTACTTGTGTTCCGGGTTCAGGGTAGCGGAGGGCAGCCATTCGGCAGGGGTGTCTTCGTTTTGCTCATAGGATACGTTGACTGTCCACGCTTCTACATCCTGAGTATCCGAAAGTGCGACTGCAAGCAAAATGCGGTGATGCCCCTGGTCGAGAACGACGTCGTGCGTCGTCGTATCTGGTTCGTCCTGGTAGTCGGTGTTCGAGGTGGTGCTCTCACCATCGACAAACAGAGCGAAAGGCGACTGGGTGATGATGCTGAGAGTTCCCTCCTGCCACGCTGGTGAACTCAGGTACGATGCGAGCAGTGCGAAGCGGGTGCCATTCGCTCCATCTACCGGCAACGCGCCATCCGCCACGCGAAACTCTGATCTGTTGCCAATGCCGAGCATGACAGGATCACCACTCACAGGCCAGAACTCGAAGGGATCGACCGGGATATTGTCCAGCAACTGCGCGACCGGATCGATGTTGAGTCCCGTGTCCGCTTCCGCATGTGGAATCGTCACCGGACCAGCAACCAGCCACTCCTCTACGACTATCGTATCAGCATAAGCCACGCCTACAACGACCAGTATTGCCGCGATTAGCGCGATTCGTGTACCCCACACTCGACTACCCATGAACACCTCCCTCTCCAGGAATTCCCGTGCAACAGCATCACCCGTAATCAGCACCAAAGGTGCCCACACAATAAACAGTGAAAATAGAGGTTGTCGCCCGACAATACAACGCACCTGTTCAACCATGCGAGTGGAAATCAAGATATTCAAAAGAGCCGCATTTTACTGTCCTGAAGCCTACTTCTGTTCGTATATTTCAAAGAGGGTTTGGACAGCCATTGAGCGTAAGGACTTGAAACCATGCCGGAAACCTTTCGTGACATCCAGTTCAGCGAAGAACACAGCAAAACAATCCACGGGAACGGCGACCCCTATGGCTACGGACGTACCGAGCGGATGACGGACTGGGAACGTTGGCTTAACAAGGCGGGACGTTTGCTCGGACGAGGACTGACACGCGTCGAAAACGTTATGATCCGGACCGTGATCCAAATCGAGATCACACACCTGCGTCTCCGTCTTCGGACATTGTACAAACGACTCGGCAGGCTGGTCTTCTACCTCCGCGTTGGCGAAGACAAGCTCGACGCGCTGGAAGATTCACGCGCCCGTGGATACCTCACCCGGCTCCGTGACACGCATTCCGAACTCGCCAGCCAGCGCCAGAAACTGGAAGAGCTGTTCCGGGAAAAGCGCCGTGACGAGTTCGCCGGGGCATAAGATGGTGTACGTAAGTTTGCCCCGACTTGTTCGCAAGTCGGGGTTTTTTCATTCACGGAGCATCTAACATGTCTTCAGCCGAATGGCCGTTCCAAGGCTATCGCATTCAACATCTGTTCGGAATCGAGTACCCGATTATTCAGGGCGGCATGATCTGGGCGTCCGGAGCGAAACTAGCCGCGGCTGTATCCAACGCAGGCGGGCTTGGTCTCATCGGTTCAGGATCAATGAAGCCTGATCTTCTCGATCAACACATTCGCAAAGCCCAATCGTTGACAGATAAACCGTTCGGCGTGAATGTTCCGATGATGCGCGGTGATGTCGATGAACTCGTGCAGGTCGTTCTGGATAACAACGTGCGAATAGTGTTCACGTCCGCCGGCAGTCCGAAGCGGTTCACGCCAACTTTGCAGGAGGCTGGTGTCAAGGTCGCGCACGTCGTCCCCTCAGTAACACTCGCCCGGAAAGTTGAAGCTGCGGGGTGCGACGCCGTCGTCGCCGAAGGATTCGAAGCCGGTGGACATAACGGTGCGGACATGATCACCACCATGGCATTGATTCCGCAGGTGGTTGACGCTGTTTCGATTCCTGTACTCGCTGCCGGTGGTATCGCGGACGGTCGCGGGATCGCTGCCGCGCTAATGCTTGGCGCGGACGGTGTCCAGATCGGCACCCGTTTCGCCGCAACCGTCGAATCCAGCGCCCACAACAATTACAAGCAGGCTGTGCTCAACGCCGGCGACCGCGATACAGTTCTCCATCTCGCCAGAATCGGCCCGGCACGGATGATCCGCAACAAGTGGACCGAACGCGTTGCCGCAGCCGAGGCGGCTGGTGCATCTGATGATGAGCTGCGCGAGATACTCGGTACGAAACGTGAGATGCACGGCATCTTCGAAGGCGATCTGGACGAAGGCCAGGTCGAAGCCGGGCAGGGTTCCGGTCTGATTCACGACATCCCGTCCGCGTCGGAATTAGTGGATCGGTTGGTGCATGAGACCGTTGATGCCGTCCAGGACCAGCTTGGTGAAGGCGCTGGCGACGAGCTGTGAGCTGTGAGCTATGGGCTATGGGCTATGGGCTATGGAAGGTGTCCGTGATAGTCCGTCGTAGACGGCTATCGCGGATCATCCACAAGTCTAAACGAATCGCTCATCCCTGTGAACAGACTGCGCCGGATTCACAGGGGCATGTGTAAATTCGTGACACCCGACTTGACGTAGCAAGTCGGGCCACCCCACATATCCGCCTCCCGCACGCTTGCCCGATAACCCCGTCTCGGCTACCTTCCAAAACCCCCGAGGCAGACGTTTACACAGATTCACCAGCATGAGGAAGCAGACGTGAACACCCCACGCGTCCCCGCGCACATCCAGTCGCTGAAAGCCTACCAGCCTGGACGATCCATCGAAGAAATCCGTGAAGAATTCGGCCTCGAACACATCATCAAACTCGCGTCCAACGAAAATCCGTTGGGATCGTCACCGAAAGCTGTCGAGGCGATGGTGCAGGCGTCACAGGATGTCAGCCGCTACCCACGGACCGGACTGAGTCTGCGTAAAAAGCTGGCTGAACATCACGGTGTCAGCCTGGACGAGATAGCGGTCGGTGCCGGAAGCGAAGGCGTGCTGCTCGCCGCCATACGTGGATACCTGCAAGCTGGTGACGAAGTCATCACCGCTGAGGGGACGTTCATCGGGTTCTATGTCATCGCCAATGCAATGAGCCTGGTCACTAAAACGGTCACGTTGACTGATGACTACGTATATGATTTGGAAGGCATCCTCGCCGCCGTCACCGATCAGACCAAACTGATCTACATCGCCAACCCGAACAATCCGACCGGGACAGCGTTCCGTGCGGACGATTGGAGAGATTTCCTCGACCGTCTGCCCGATGGACCGATGGTCATTATCGACGAAGCCTACTACGATTACGCCAGTGATTTCGCCGCAGACTATCCCGATTCTCTCACGACCAGGCACCCGCAAGTACTGACTTTACGCACGTTTTCCAAGGCGTACGGCCTCGCGGCAGCACGTATCGGCTATGGTGTCGCACACCCGGACATAATCAACACCATCCTCAAAGTAAAGCTGCCGTTCGAACCCGCGCTTATGAGTGAAGCCGCAGGAATCGCCGCACTCGATGATCACGAGTTCCTCGCGACCACATTGAGAACGAATCGCGATGGAATGAGCCGCCTTCACAGCCTGCTGGACGAACTCAAACTGCCACATACAGACAGTGTTGCGAATTTCACGCTGGTCCCGTTCGAATCGGCCAAACGTGCCGCCGAAATCAGCGACGAATTGCTCCAACACGGTGTCATCGCCCGGCCGATGGTTCCGTTCCGGCTACCGCACTGTGTCCGTATCACCATTGGCACACCAGCAGAGATGGATGTGCTGGAAAAAGTGCTACGCGAGATATTTGAATAGTCGGGAGAAGATGAGTATGATCTTGCCCGTGTTGGCTTCACCAACGCGGATTCGCACCTCTCAGCGCCAGCGCTTCAACAACAGGGACTATCTCAAGTAATCAGCGTTGGCAAATCAGCTCTTGCAAGCAAGTGCGGCAAACGCCGTACCACGTTTATGTACGTTATGTACATTAACAGAAAAACAACACCTGTGTTCTTGTTGTTTCTTTTTTGTCCACAACAAAAGATCCTTCTGTTGTTTTTCTAAATAATGTACATTATGTACTCTTGTGATGTTCTGACAATCGGAACCTCCCGACTGACATGTCGGAGCTCGAAAGTAATTCTTGGATTGTATCTCTGATCTGTGTACGTTTTGTACGTCAAATGCTGTGAAGCACGGGAGTCAGTCATGCCCATCGAACGTATCCAGGCCAGCGAACTACGCGCCGACCTGCGTGAAGCCCTCAACCGGGTCGAATACAAGGGGGTTCACATCGAAATTCACCGGCGCGATAAAGTCGCCGGGGTGCTGATCCCGTTGACAGATTATCAACGGCTTCAGCACGGACCGCTTGAACCTGTACAGGAAGACGTGCCACCAAATGAATCGGAGGAATCGGTGCCAACACCTCCTGACCGCGATCGTGATGACTGGATGGAGTGGAACAAATAGGCTGGGAGGAGACGCGCAGAACTGCTGGAATCGGTCTGGATTGAAATGACCCTGATTCGAATCAGGAAGCAGGCAAATGTTCCCTGGCCACTCATGTTCAGTACGGTCCTACTGATAGACAACCGCGCTAATCATCCGAATGTCCAAATTCCCATTCAAACGTTAGAAACGCTGCCGCCAAAACGGGACCATCACCTGTGTCCGCATCAAAATACGCCTGTGCTTCCGCACTGAAATAAAACGTATCGCTCAGTTTGAACCTGTGACCGAGAAACGGATTAATCATGTAAATTGGATCGATGTCGGGACCTGTGCCGATAAATGGGATGGAAATCCGTTCAATTGGGGTTTCCACTATTGCGAAATCTGCCCCGGTAAACAGGCTCCCGATGGGTGTCGGCCAGGCAAGCGTCGGCGTGATTCGGCCAATCATCAGTGGATCGGCGTCAAATGGATATGCCACGTGAGTGTAGCCAAACTGCAATCCAAATGTGGGACGGATCAGCCAATACGCTTGGGTATAAGATTTTTCAGGCGCGGTGCCGAACGGGAATATTGTAGCCTTCAAATCGCCACCAAAGCCATCGTCAAGCAGCGGTGACAAGTGTATACCACCGCCAACATCCATCCAGTCAGTGACTCCGTATCTTAGCTCGACGGTCGGATATAAGGGATATCCGATTCCCCCCACGCTCAAACCCGTATTCCCCTGCCCAATTGGCTCAAGGCTGCTGTGTGCTGCACAACCGCTGAACAATAATGCAGCGATCAACACCATAAATAACATGATCATTTGAGATTTCAGTCGGCACGTTCGCAGTAAACCGTTCAACACTTTGCTTTCCCCCAGTGGTCGCATCGTTATGTTGAAAACGTTAATACAGTAGCCGCTGCTCGATCCTGCTACATAACATGCGGTCTTCGCTGACACATATCAACCTCCCCCGATTGAATGGTTGATATCCCTGGTGCTTGATGAGCGTGGATGCGGGCGATTGATGTGACCGTGGCAGGAATCGCCTGGCTTTAACGCGATAAATGACAATTGACATGCGGGGCATACAGAGCCTATATTGAGGTGTTTAGGTTACATAATAACACCCAGAGGTCGCCATGAGTGATACCTACCTAAAACGAAGACGTGCGGTCTACCGCGTCCACTTGATCGCGCTGTGCCTGTATTTCCTGATTCAAGTTGGCGATTGGCTGAGCCAGGTTGTCGGTGCGACTGCGGATGGGTTCGAGAACGCGAGCGTGTGGATGCTGGGCGTCCTGATCATCCACATTCCGACCATCATCTACAACGTGTTCCTCGAAGTGAAGATCCAACGTAACCCGGAGCTGCGACAGGCGCTCGAGGACGAGCTGAGCCTGTACCAGCGACTTCTGTCGTGGCGGAACGCGTTCTTCGGAACCATCCTTTTCCTGCTGCTGCTTCACTTTGTCTCGGGCTTTGCCATACCACCAAGCCAGGTGCAGATGGTATCGACAACTACCCTGTTCGGCGCGATTGTCTTCCTCGCCAGCTCGCTGTGGCTCGGGAGGGACGGCGCGTGAACGAACCTCGGCTGCAGAATCGGATCAAAGCTTACCGAGCGTTGAAGGACTGGACGCAGGAAGAGCTGGCGAACCAGGTCGGTGTTGCGCGCAAAACAATCAACTCAATCGAGACTGGCAGGTTCGTCCCGTCAACGGTGCTGGCGTTGAAGCTGGCACAGAAACTGTCAACGACGGTTGAAGCCCTGTTCGCATTACCGGGTGACGAGTTCGGCCCGTTCAATCCCGACGCGTAGACCAGAAATCCGTAACGACCTGTCCGCAAGGGCTTGGATTAATTGGGAAACACAACCCTCTCCATCTGGCGATTGGACGGAGCGGAGTAAGTGACTCGATTATTGCGTATTGTGAGAGGGATGTATTGAGTTGTGCGACTGATGTGAAAGCAAACGGGGGGCGTAATTCTAATGAATCTTAACCGAAAACTCATGCTACTTGCCAGCATTTGCTTGTCCCTGATGCAAACCTCCTGCGTGACCAATCAAGAGCAGCCTGACTTTTCAATCCCGCCTGACGCCAAAGCCGGTGACATCGAGCTTCAGGCTAACGTTTACATGTCAAATGATACAGAATTCCTCTGCCACACCGGCTTCATCGTCGTTCCCGAGAACCGGGACAATCCGGCCTCTCGCTTGATTTCGATCCCGATAACGCAAATTCATGCCACAGGGAACAGTTCATTAGAACCGATCTTCTTCCTCAATGGTGGCCCCGGCATAACAAACATTGACGAGTACCGGTTCGTATCTGAACTGAGCGGCAACCATGACATTGTGTTGGTCGGTTATCGTGGTGTGGACGGTTCCGTTTTCCTTGACGGCCCCGAAATCGACGAGTTTTTCAAGAATCCGCCTGGCGATCTCGTCGAACGGGCAACACTCGACCTCCTGGCTGACGCGTATGCCCGGTGTGCCAAACGTCATCAGGACGCTGGCGTCGATACGGACGGCTACACTGTCACCGAAGTCATCCATGACGTTGAAGATGTCCGCGTCGCGCTCGGGTATGGCCAGATCAACCTGTTGAGTGGCAGTTACGGTACCCGGTTGGCGATGCTGTATGACTGGATGTATCCGGAAAGCATCTTCAGATCAGCCATGATCGCGGTCAATCCGCCGGGTCATTTCGAGTGGCGGGCGGATACGATCGATGACCAGATCCGCTATTACTCTGAGCTATACAAGGAAGACGTGGAACACGGCGGGCGTGTGGACGATCTCGCCGAAACTATCCATGTCATCGCTCGCGACATGCCAGACCGCTGGCTGTTATTTCCCATCAAACGCGGCAATGTCCTGATGGGAACATTCATGATGCTCTATCACACGAGTTCAGCGCCGGCTGTTTTCGACGCCTGGATTGCTGCCAGCGAGGGTGACTGGAGCGGTATCGCGTTGTTGTCAATGGCTATCGACTTCATGGTTCCCGGCGCTTCGGTCTGGGGCGAAAGCGCGGCAAAGGCGGTGAGCGCGGATTACGTGTTCGCGCCGGGTAGCGATCCATATGCGGAGTTCATGCCGCCCGAATCCATCATCGGTGCGCCAGCATCGTTGCTAGGAGTCGCAGCCGCTCAAGGTTGGCCAGCCAAAGTGATTCCCGACTCGCTGCGACATGTGCGCCCCTCCGACACGGAAACGCTGCTCATCAGCGGAAATATTGATATTTCCACGCCCGCACGTTTCGCCCGGGACGAGCTCCTGCCCCACCTTCCAAACGGTCACCAGGTCATACTGAAAGAGTTCGGCCATAGCGGAGATGTATGGGGAAAGCAGCGAGACGCGCTTGTTCATATGTTGCGAACGTTTTATGACCGCGGCGAAGTGGACGATTCGCGGTTTGTCTACGCGCCGATGAGCTTCGCGGTCCAGTTCAGTTATCCGTCAATGATGAAGCTCGGGCTTGCGGTCGTGACGATCATCCTATTGGCGCTCATCATCACGGTCTGGCTGGTTGTGCGTAAGTTGAGGCGGCGACGCATGGCACGATGAGCACGATTCACAATTCGTCGTCCACAACAGTCTTTGCCCGTGGTGGGGATGTCCATCACGGCTTCGACACTCTATCCACACGACAGATGGCTCTGTGGCGTTAGCTCCGGCCCACCCTGTTCGGTCTGACATCATACGCTGAATCAGGTTGCATATCTCGCGAAGTTGAGGCTACACTGCTTTTGAAACAAAAGGATCTGGCGACCTCTATTTCAATGCCTGTGGTGAGTGTGAGATGAAAAGGCAATGTTGTTACGCTGTTTTATTAACCGTTTTGTTGGCAACTCTTTTCGCTTGGAGTTGTGGACAAAACGCGGGCAATAATTCCCTTGTCGATCCCGACGGTGACGCGACAAATGCACCACTTGTTAAGGACGATGAAGGACAGGAAATAAGCAGATACAAACTTCCGCATTACGCCCCCCTGCGCGACAGCATCATCGGTAATCTACGCCATCCGCCAAAAGTAGGATTTGTTGATTTGCTGCCGGGCGACACGGACGTCCAAGGAACCGCAAATAACGTAGACCTCAACGTTCACCGAGTCGTGCTGTGGGCGAAGACGAACATCTGGTATGTTCAGCCGCTGTCAAACGATCCGTTCACGCCTATCGAAAACGACGGAACGTGGTCAAACTGGACGCACCCGTGGGATCGGATGGTCGCACTGGTCGTTGATCAGACGTATGAACCCACCGCACAACGGTTTGACCACCCGGCGTCAGACATCGGAGTGCGTGGGTGGGTTGAATACCCCGAACCGTCCATCCGAACCGTTGACTTCAGCGGGTATATCTGGCGGGTGAAAGACTTTGAGGACTATCCCGTCGGACCCGGCCCGAACTATTTCTCCGCGCAGGAATCAGCGGTCTGGGTCGATAACGACGGCCTGCATCTGAGAACAGAGTACCGTGACGGGCGCTGGCATTCCGCCGAGGTCGAACTGGATTATTGCCTCGGATACGGTTACTACACGTACAAGCTGGCCAGCCGTGTCGATTCGCTGGACTATCACACAACCTTCAGCGGCTTCCTCTATGAGGGCGATCCGTGGGAGGAAATCGACATCGAATGGTCGCAGGTGCTGGCCGGACCGGGGAACAACATGCAATATGTCGTGCAGCCGTGGGATCAGCCGGGCAACATCGTGCAATTCGACATGACGGACGACGAATCGTCCACCCATCGCATCGAATGGCGGTCAGACCGGATAGAAATTGTCAGTTGGAGCGGACACAGCGACCACCCCGGCCCCGGCAGTCTGATCAACCACTGGATCTACACCGGGGACGATATCCCCACCCCTGACGACGAAGACTTCCACTTCAACCTGTGGTTCTACCTCGGCTACCCGCCCGTCTCCGGCGAGTCCGACCACGTCACCATCCACTCCTTCAATTTTCAGCCGTGAGTTGGTTGTTTGCCCCGACTTGCTCGTCAAGTCGGGATCATCCAAATCTACAACCCCCTCACCGTGTCGCCCGGCTTCGCTGAAGCCGGGGAAAGCTGTGGTGTCATCCTGAGCGCAGCGAAGGATCTCTCGTTTGACGTTTCTTATTGTTGTTGCTCTAAAGTCTTTCGGATGGGTGGCCTGTCTTGCTACGCAAGGCAGGTATCTCCAACATGTTCACAGTATGGGACACCCGATCCTGTCAGCTGCCCGATCGGGCCACGTGTCCGCTCCGAGTCTATGTCCTTATGAATGTTTGTGTTGACTGTCTCGAGCCTATACTACATTTTCAACGAAGTTCGATTTGGCGGGCTTTGGGATGTCCAGCTGATCAGGGTTTGACCAATAGTGAAGCCCGGGATGAATTCCGAGGCCACCCGCCGCTAGCCGCGACAATGGAGAGTATAATGCGTGGAAATACAAATTATTTCAGTGTTCGTGGGAGATTGAATCGTTTGTCGTATCTATTTCAGATTTTGTTTGTATTTATAATCATTATTGTCGTTTATATACTAGCTTCGGCAGTAACGTATAGCATTAACAATTCTTTTATGACATGGATTATTGGTGTCATTATTCAGTTTGCTGTTTTTATGCTTTTGTTTACTCCAAATGTTAAAAGGTTCCATGATCTAGGATGGAGTGATTGGAATATTCTATGGTTGCTCATTCCTATTATAAATATTCTAGTGAGTGTCGTGTTGATTTTTGTAAAAGGTCAATCTTGTGACAATCGGTATGGCCCAGACCCATTAATCGACCGCGGGCAAATTCCAGATTGAAACTCATCATGATGCGTAGCTGCAGAATAGCATCAAACGGTAGTGCCCGGGGCAAGCCCCGGGCCACCCGTCGTCGGCGTTGGTTTAATCGGTACTATTCACCCCACTCTTCTGCCCAAGTAGAATTTGGGGCGCTACTCTGTGATTGTGTTTCTACTACTTCAGCGTTGAATCTAAAATGGTGTATGTCGTCTTTTATGGGTACGTAGATGTCGTAATAATCCGATGTTCGGTATGTTGTTATAACGTTACCTTCCATAAACATTCCTGGGAATAGCGTATTTCTTTTCAGCAAACTTGATTCAAATGAAATGTTGACTGTGGCATTTTGAATATTATTACTGTCAATTTGATTACTCGCTTGATTCATTATGAGGTAGCCCCGTGTCGGATCATTGGTTGTTGATTGTAGATTGACATTACTTCCTCCTACGCTGCCTGTAGTTGTTGTCGTTTGAGATGTGTTCATGGCTGCGGCTGCGGCGTTTAACGCAACAGCAACATTTTGCATGTTTTGTGCATTTCTTATTCTTTGCATATAGATATCACTTGGATACACGTATAGTGAATCTTTTTTTAATATGTAATCATCGAAATACTCCACTACAATATCTTCTGGATAAACATCAATTCTAGAATTACTGTTATTCAAATAAAAGACATGCAGTAATAGTTCATTAACATTGTGTGTTTGCATAAAGAGCGCAACCGTTGTACTGTCCTCATATGAAAACACTACTTCGTTGCCGTTAGCAAGCAGTGTTTCGCTTTTAGAGTCTGGTTCAATGACCGGATGAAACCTAACTACGCTTGCACATCCTGCCAGCATTGGCAGTATTAGAATAACCGCTATCAATCTCTTCATCGTTTCCCCCGAGTCCGTTACTTTTCCCATAACATTGAATCTATCACAGCAACGAAAAGGCCTGACATATGTCAGGCCTAATGTAAGCGGTATCAGCCGAGATCACAAAAACTTCTTCACATCTTCGAGCAGACCTTTGGTCGCGTCGACGGACTTGTCGAACATCGCCTGCTCCTTGTCGTCGAACGGGTACTCGATGATCTTTTCGATACCGTTCTCGCCGACGACCAGCGGCACGCCCATGTAGATACCTTCGTGGCCATACTCACCTTCGAGATACGCGCAGCACGGCAGCACGCGACGGCTGTTCTTCACAATCGCTTCCGCCATCTCGACAGCGCCTGCGGACGGTGCATAGTACGCCGAACCGAACTTCAGCAGCTTGACGATCTCGCCGCCGCCCTTGGCCGCACGGTCGACCATCGCGTCAATCTTGTCCTGGCTGCACCAGTGGCTCAGCGGCAGACCGGCAATCGTGGTGAAACGCGGCAGCGGAACCATCGTGTCGCCGTGTCCACCCAAAACCATCGCCTGGATGTCGCGCACGCTGACACCCGTCTCCATCGCGATGAACGCACGGAAACGCGCTGTATCGAGAATACCAGCCATACCGAAAATGCGGTTCTTCGGGAAGCCGAGGACCTGCTTCGCGACATAGGTCATCGCGTCCAGCGGGTTCGCGACCATGATCACGATAGCGTTCGGGCTCAACGCCTTGACCTGTTCCATGCACGGACGGACGATCGCGACATTCGCCTCGAGCAGATCATCACGGCTCATGCCCGGCTTACGCGGACGGCCGGCCGTATGAATCACAATGTCGCTGCCGGCGGTGTCAGCCCAATCGTTCGTGCCGGTAACCTTCGTATCCGTTCCCCAGACCGACGCGCTCTGACGCTGGTCCAAAGCCTTGCCCTGCGGCATGTCCTCAATCACGTCAATCAGCACAACTTCCTGCGCCAACTGCTGCAGCATCAAGCCCTGGGCGGCATGCTCACCTACATACCCGCCACCGATAACCGTAATCTTCTTAACCATCACCTGCCTCCGCTCTGTCGTCGAAAACTTTGTGAAAGATTGTTCGATCTTCAACTCGTCAATGTCGTGCTCGCAGCACGCAAACGCCAGAGAGGCGGAGGTCTTTAAGGCAGGTATGAGGTGTGTGCTATGAGCTATGAGTAACTGCAACGTCAATACCCTCAACCACGAATCACACGAATGGAACGAATCAAACATCAACACAACTCAACCACGGAATACACGGAAGACACGGAAGGAGAGGAAGACAAACAACTGAAAACGAGAGATCCTTCACTACGTTCAGGATGACACCCTGAAAGCAACACGGTCAAACGACTTTGAAACGTCAAACGAGAGATCCTTCCAACCTACGCCAAGGCTTCGGCTGACAGGCGCTGCGTTTAGGATGAAACATCTTTGTTCCTCATATCTCGTTTCTCGTCTCTGGTCTCTCGCATTGGTCATAAATCTTTCGTCTCTCGAATCTCAAATCTCATATCTCGAATCCGCACTGTTATACGTATACTTCCCCATTCGACACCAGAAATTCACAGGACACACATCATGGCCCGCGTTATCGTAATCCTGCTGTTGTTGGTTATCGTACCATCATCGTTCATATCAGCCAGCGTTCCCGAGCTACCGTGGGACGAAGAAGCGCGTCTGCTGATGCACATCGCGTACCTCGCCGGCAACGAACGTGAAGGCCGCGGCATCGGCACGCACGGCCTCGACGCGTCCGCTGACTACATCGCCAACCGTTTCGAGGAAGCCGGATTGCGGCCTCTGTTCGACGGATCGTTCGACCAGGACTTCACCATCGGATGGGGCGCGGAAATCCTGACGGACACGTGGCTGGCAGTCGGCGAGGACACGCTACGCACGTCAGCATCATTCCGTCCAGCAGGGTTTTCGGCAGCGTCGGGCGCGACCGCGCAAGCTGTGTTCGTCGGGTACGGGATCAGCGCGGACGAGTACGAATATGACGACTACGCCGACCGCGACGTCACCGACAAACTGGTAATCGTGTTAACCGGTGAGCCGCGACGTGACGATCCCGACGCCTTGTTCGCCGGCGATTATGACACCGACCACGCCTCGCTGCGCACCAAGGCGATCAACGCGAAACTCAACGGTGCGGCGGGCCTGGTGATCGTACCATCACCAGCCCAGGCTGACAGCATACCCGAGTTGCGCACGCAGGAACCCTACCGTGACGCCGGGATTCCGGTCGCGTGGCTGACCCGTGAAGCTGCGAGTCGACTGTTCCCACGGCTGGACTTGAACAAGCGGTTCCGTTCTATTGAGTTGAACGAGAGTCCGCGTGGAGTGCCGGTCGGTGAGGACGCGGTCAGCCTGTCCGTCGATCTGCGACGGAACGAAGTCCCGATCCGAAATGTCGGCGCGATGATTCCCGGCGACGACCGTCTACTGATCTTCGGCGCACACTACGACCACCTCGGATATGGGCAAGCTGGTACGCGCGAACCAGGAATACGCGCGATCCACAACGGCGCTGACGACAACGCATCTGGAACCTCCGTGCTGATGGAGTTGGCGCGCACGTTGGCGCTGTCCCCACCGGGACCAACGGTCGCGTTCGTCGCATTCACCGGCGAAGAGGCCGGACTGGTTGGATCGAGCCATTTTGTCAACAATTCGCCGCTCGACCTTGAACGCGCGGAGCTGATGGTCAACTTCGACATGGTTGGACGCATGCAGAACGATGCGCTGACCGTGTTCGGTGTTGAAAGCGCAGACGGATTGTCCGAGTTGGCGCAGCAGGCGGGTGAAGGTCTACCGCTGGACCTGTCAATGACCGGCGGCGGGTACGGCGCGTCGGACCAGACGTCGTTCTACGGCAAGGGAATCCCCGTGGTGCACCTACTGACCTCGTTGCACGGTGACTACCACCGTCCGACAGATGATGTTGCCGAGATCAACGGGATCGGTTTGGTTGAGGTGCTACGCTATGCGTTGTCATTGGTCGATACGTACGCCGATACAAGTCCAGAGCTGGCGTACCAGGAAGCTGAAGCCCCGAACGCTGAAGGACGAGCGTCCAAGCGCCGCGTGTCAATGGGCACCATACCCGACTTCACACAGCCTGACAGCTTGAGCGGATTCCGGTTGCAAGGCGTTCGTCCCGGCACACCAGCTGCCGAGGCCGGGTTGCAGGCGATGGACATCATCGTCGCCATTGACGACATCCTGATCGACAACATTTATGACCTGACATACGCGATGGGTAAGCATAATCCGGGTGATGAAGTCACGATCCGTTACCGTCGAGGCGAGGACGAGTTCGAGACACAACTGATCTTCGGCGAGGCTGCTCCGCGTGGTGGTGGTGGCGGACATGGTGGTGGTGGACGGCCTTAACGGGACGGTTAAACGTTTTGTAATTGAGCTCGATATGTTTCGGGGTTGATGAGATAAAAAGGGGACGCGGCTCGCGTCCCCTTTTATGTAGAGTGAATCAGTAAAACAACGAGATCCTTCGCTTCGCTCAGGATGACATTTAGCATGCGCCAAATGTCACTTCACATACATCGCCTTGCCCCACTGCTCCTGACCGTTCGATGTCAGGTGAATCAGCAGCATGCCGGACGAAATGTTGCGGTCGTTTATCTGCCAGACAACTTCCTTGTGACCGGCTGTCATCGGACGGTCAACCAGCCGCACCAACTCCTGCCCGAGCAGATTGAAAATGGAAAGCTGTACATCGCCGCTTTCCGGCAAGTCAAAGCTGATGACGGTAGATGAGTTGAACGGGTTCGGCTGTACCGGATAGAGCACGAACTCGCCCGGCATCACGCTTTCCTGTTCCGGATCACCAATCAGGTTCAGGTCATCAGGAGCGTTCGTGGTGAAACGAATCGCGCGACCATCTTCAAGCGGTGCCGAAGCGTCCGGATACAGACCAGCATAGGTGTATTCCAGACCCGTGCTCCGGTCCGGCTTTTCAACGCCAACGGTAGCGAAGTTGCTGTTATCATCAACGTTCGCGACTTCCTGATAGTGGACTTCGATAACGCTGTCGCCGGTTTCGGTCAGAATTTCATCCGGGCTGTAAATCACCAACTCAAAGAACGCCGGGTGCAGCGAGTTTTCCTCGAAACGGTTACGCGAATCCGTCCACTCGATGATGAAGCGCCCGTTGTCCGAATCGTGTTTGTAGTACATGTTCGAGTAATCGTTACCAACTGCCGGGCCGATATCATCCCAGAACGGTGCGATCATCGCGCGCGGACCAATCACTGATGGGATCTGCCAGTTACGGAAGAAATTGACCGTGTAGTCGCTCTCGTCAGCGAATGACACCCACCCATTCGAGCTGATCGTCAGCGGGCTGCCTGCCCCATACAGTTGGCCGTAATAGCGAACGTCAAACGGTAGATCGATCAGTACGTTTGAATCATCCTGCATCTGCCAGTGTTCGTCCGCTGCCGGGTCCTCGTCCAGATTAAACCAGGTGTATGTCGGAGCGTTATCAGGCCAGGATGTGTCCGTGTTGTCGAACGCATAGTAACCATATGCGTCAGGACCGAGCGGATCCGTTGATGCTGCGCCTTCCAGCGGGATCGTGAAGGTTATCGTGCCGTACGATTCGCCGTTATCGGCGAAATGCATCTGCAGCGGTATGGGACGTCCGCGCCATGTGTCAGCGTCTACCGTAATCTCGAAACCATTGACCCAAACTTCATTACCGATGACGAAGTCCAGGTTGTCCACAGAACCAGTGATATTCGTGATCGCTTCGTCGAAGCTGGAAAGGGTTACGTCCAGGTTCGTCACATCGACAGTACCCTGATTCTGGATCTTGATCTGAAGCGTTGTTGTTTCACCTGGTGCGAAATCGCTGCCGCCGATATTTTCATATCCTAAATAGCGAAGCACATCGCGGCCAGTCAGAGTCCAAACCTTGCCGGTCCACTGCCCACCACTGCTGGTAATATCGAGTTCGAACTCAAGCAGCGTCTCATCATACACACGTTCGTTCAGAATAAAACTGAAGCTACCCGTTTCTGTTGAGCCTGCCGACATGGAATCGTAGTAGGATTCATCATCAATAATCGTGACCAGATCGTTATCCGCAAATGTCAGGGTTGCGGTTACGTCCGACTCGATCTGCGTTCCGCTGTTGATCAGCGTAACAACCAGCCCGATCTCTTCGTCGCGACTAACCAGCCCGTCAAGCCCAGCGTCAACCGACCAGCCATCTACGCCGATCATGGATGCTTCCTGAACAACCGGAATTGTGGTTTCCACCGGGATGTAACCTGGAACAGTCACGATTGCCGATATCTCGCCTTCTACTGCATCAGGGATTTGCAGCGAAATCATGCCGCTCTCGTCCGTATATCCACCAACGAACAAGTTTTCGCCCTGTATCAACTGAACGTAGCCGTAGTTCGTCGGACCATTAACGCCGGTGACCATCACATCTATATGACCCTGGCCAAGAGCTATTTCAGCAGGGAAGTCAACATCCAGTTCGCGAGGAGTCCGTTTCCAAACCGTCAGTTCCGGGTCGCCCAGAACGTGGTATACGTGGTAGTAAAACTCCACGAAATCGTTTGGAAGACGATCGAGTGGGAATCCCAGATACAACTCCATTTTTGCTCGCAGAAGAGCTGTTGAAATATTGGTAATTCCCTCCTCGTACATGCCGAAGAAATAGCCGGAGATCAGTGCGTTGTTGAAGCGAGTGTTGGTGTGCAGGTCAGACGGCGCAACCGCCGCCACTGCGCCGGTCGGCTCGTTCGGCGTGCCACTCGTAACCCAGACTTCCGAGAAACAACGCGTGACCGATCCATTTCCGAAGTCGCCTGTATTGCAAACGAAAGAGGTCAGTACAGGTAGCATGTTGAAGTTGGCTAAATCTTCCACGTCTTGCACGGTAAACTCTGGACGCACCCAGCCCGTCGCATTACCCCAGCCACGGTATGTTACCCACGAGACACCACTGTCGATCGCGATACGAATCTCCTGTGCTGTCGCATTGTCGCCGCCATGTGTCCAGAACAGGTGGTAAACTAGCGTGAATCCCCAGTCTTCGAGCATGCGTTCCTGCAGCCATTCAGTGATCGCCACCGGAGTCAGCGGATTACCACCACCCTCGTTGTAGTTGGCCGCAACTAGTGCTGCTGAAGTCCAGTATTGGTGATCAAAGGGTATGCTGGCGCTGTTCTTCTCGTAATCCACCGAGCGACGCGCCAGCTTAACCACTTCCTGCAAATCACCAACGGTAAAACGTCCAATCAAGATTTCAGGAAAATAGTCGTCACCATCTAGAAATGTCAGCGGCCAGTCGGTGACGTCGTTTTCTTCCGGAAGCTCCGGATGTTGAATGAGATCAGCCGGAATCGCAGCGGTCTGGCCACGGTTTTCATCTCCGACGAGAAGTACATATTCGAGCGGTGGATCAAGTGTCGCGTATGCATTGCTCACCATGTCCACCAAATCTCCGTACTCCAGCGCGCCTTGGTTAGAGTCGAATGTTTCCAAGACGACGTTGTATCCTTTTCGCGTCTTCCAATCAAGGAATCCGGAGGTCGTTAATGGACCAAGGTATCCTTCCGCTGAGATAATCAGATACGAGCCTTTGGTCTTGGCCATAGTCAAGCCAAGCTCATCAATCTCGTTCAGCAACATGCTTTCGTAGAGCGGGAGGAATGCGCGAGAAACAGGGCGTGGTTGATCAAACGTGGGACCGTTTTCCATCTGGTCGCCAGTTTCGACCATAAACTCGAGCTCTGATGCGACCCACAGGGAACCGTCAATCCCCTCGACAATCGGGATCACATTTACCGGAGCGATGGTAATGTCGCGGAAAATGGCCGCCGAGCCAAGCATGACAAAGTCTTCAGCCTCGACGCCGACGGTGCGCATTGAGCTGTCTTCTACCGGGTTGCCGTCCTCATCAAGACGATAAAAAGTACCGCCCAAAACATGCAGCACACCTTCATATCCCCACGGCAACGCGATCAGTCCACCATGAACCGGCATTGGGTCATCAGTGTCTATCGAGCGGGAGCCCGGTACATCGTACTCGAAACTGCCGTCGTCCAGACGCGTGATCAGCAGTTCGTTTGCCGCCCAACGCATGGCTGTCTGGCCCGGCTTTGAATCCACCACATCAAACATCGGTTGGGCCTGAGCCTCGCTTGGCAGCAACACGGTAGTCGTATTGGACGCCTCGGTATTGCCATAGCCAATTGCAAGCAGGAGCGTTATCGCCAGCAGTGCAGTAATGGTTCGTGTCATGTCTCCTCCTGAGGCCACCCGATTCGATAGAGAGGTTTGCCGGGGGCGAAATCTATGTTTGGGGAAGCTACTGTCCCTGTTTTCCCTGACTTTAGATGCCGGTCGCTGTGTTTCAAGATCTTGTTTCGTCTGCGAATCTGGACCGGACTTGGATTCATGTGCTAAGTTGTTAATGTTGTACTCTAAATGAGGTAGATGCAACTCCCAGGTAGTCGAGTTCACCAGTTTTTTGGTGCTCTCACAACTTGATGTCGCAACCTCCATTGTTCACGAAACAGTCCAGTTGACCCACATCCAGACAACCGGTACCTTTGCCGCATGTCAAGCAAAGACAAAACTACCATCCGTCCATCCCTGCTGGGGATGACTCTGGACGAATTGATTGACTTACTCGTAGAGCGCGGATACCGTTCCTTCCATGGAAAACAGCTCTATTCATGGATCTATTACCGCGGTGTGTTTGAATTTGAACAGATGACGGACCTCTCGAAGAAGCTCCGATCCGACCTGATTGCTGAGTTTCAAATCAACCTGCCGACCGTCGTCGAACAAGCGCACGGTGACGATCCCGACTCCGCCACCAAGTTCCTTTTCGAACTGGAGGATGGCGAACGCGTCGAGGCCGTTTACATCCCTACGAACGACCGCGTGACGGTTTGCCTCTCGAGCCAAGTGGGGTGCGCGTTCGCATGCAGCTTCTGCGCTACAGGAACTCTCGGGCTGAAACGCAATATGACCTCCGCCGAAATCCTCGGCACGTTCCTCGCAATCCGTGCACATGCCGATCAACGTATCAGCAACATCGTATTCATGGGTATGGGCGAACCACTTGCCAACCTCGAGCAGGTCATGAAAGCCTACGATCTGTTGACTGATGGCGACGGAATCGCGCTGTCCAAACGTAAAGTCACCCTCTCCACCGTGGGTATTCCCGGACAGATTCGAAAACTGGCACAATATCCGTCACCGCCGAAGCTGGTCTTCTCCATCTCATCGCCACATGATGAGGTTCGCGGCAAAGTTTTGCCCATCGCTGGCCGCTATTCGCTGGCTCAAATGCACGAGGCGTTGTCCAGCTACGCCGAACAAACCCGTCACCGGATCACAATCGCGTTGATGGTTGCCAATGGCCTCAACGATCAATTGCAAGACGCGCGAGCGCTTCACCAATGGATTGGAAATCTGCCGGCCAAGATCAATTTGCTACGCTACAACGAGGCGGCAGGGGCGTTCCGACGTGCAGACGAAGAAGCAATAGAACGAGTCGCGGCGGAGCTGGTTCGTCTGGGAAGGACTGTTGTGCTGCGTAAAAGCAGAGGGCGGGATGTATCGGCCGCATGTGGGCAGCTGGCGGCACGCACAATCTCTAATGACTAGATATATCAACGCATTATCGTATTACGGTTAACCTCTTGGTTAAGTGTGTCGCGTCGTTGCTGACCGTTATGTAGTAAGGCCCGGATTGATAAGCACTCAGGTTAAATGGAATACGATTAATTCCTCTAACCAATTGAATATCATATGACTGTACACTCCGACCAAGTATGTTACTCACACTGAATTCATATGTGCCAGCCCGATACAATTCAACAACCGCCGTTGCCTGTCCGTTCACAGGATTCGGATAGATTTTAAGGATTTGGAACGATGCTGGTGGTGTGATCGCTAGGTTGTCGTCATCCACATTATTCATGATGTAATTGTACGCGTCTATCGCGCTAATCAGGCCCCAGCCGAGTAACGTGTCAGGCTCGGCTGCCTGCGATCCGGTTACGCGCAACGCGGTAATCAGATCCATCGGAAGCAGATCGGGATTGGCTTCCAACAACAATGCGCACACACCAGTCACTATCGGACACGAATACGAGGTTCCTCCCGCAGTTCGGTAGCTATCTGTCGTTTCCGCATCGATAATCCACACATTTGATCCAGGTGCGGCGACATCCGGCTTGATACGTCCATCCCAAGTTGGACCCTGGGTGCTGAACGCGGCATATCCACCGTTCAGGGTGGTCGCCCCAACGGCCAGAACCGAATCCCCGTCTGCGGGCGCACTTAGCGGGCCGTCGCCGTCGTTTCCAACCGAAGTGATCACCAGCAATCCGCGTTCAGCCGCCATGTCGCAGGCAATCGTGACCGGAGCTGTGTCACCATCAAAGTCCTCGTCCGTGTACCAGTCGTTATAGCCGATACTTGCGGTCACAAGGTCCGCTCCCATTGCCTCTGCCCACTCCAATGCCTCGACGAAGAAATCTTCCTCACCTGGGTATTCGTCGGAGACGTCTTCCGTGACCGCCAACAGCAACTCTACCTCAGGAGCTACTCCGAGATACGTTAACGAATCGCGAGTTGCGAAGGTTGAGATCACACCTGTTCCATGATCGTGAGTTTCAATGAATGTTCCGCCTGACACGAAGTTTTGGACATCAACGATGTTGATGTGCTGCAGTCCCAGATGCTCATAGGTACCGATATAGCCGCCATCAAACACTGCTACGCGCACCCCTGATCCCGAATAGCCAACCTCGTGCAGCTCAGGTACACCAATCAGGTCTAATTGCGCGAATGATACTCCGTATGCGAATGTATCTATATCTGCAACGCCGTATTTATTCTCCACAACAGGAGTTTTACGAACACCACACAAAACGTTGCGAGTTCTCATTACGCCGCTTATGCGCTCGATCTGTGCTCGCTGATACTCGGTTGCCTGAACTGAGATTGCGTTCAGCCAGGCGCTCCGCGTGCGAAGGGTAACACCTGTGCTGAGAACATCTTCAACGACTCTTTTGTCCGGATACAGATCGTGCTGAAATGAGGTGTAATCAGCCTTTGCGCGCCTTTCCATCGCTTCTGCCGTCAACGGCTGATAATTCGCACCTCTAATCTCTTGATCAAAGAAGACCCAGATTGCTCGCGACATATCTGCGTCGCCAGCAAGCGATGCCTGGGGAACCATGAAGGAGATCAACACAAGTGTTACGAGAATTTGAGAGAGATGGCGCATGGTAATTCCTGTCTGGCTGAGGAGTCTACCTAACTAAATGTAACTGAGAAGTGTGGGTGAATGACAGGTGGTTAAATCAGAATCGCTGTACGAGCAGCAGAGCGAGGAATAACACGAAGAGTAGTGTGAGTGCGATTCTGATTTTCCCGTAATTGTGCTTACTCCAATTAGCATAAGAGGATGAAAATATGCCTATATACGAGAGAGCGAATATAACGAGTAATGGAGCGATAAACAGAAGGTTGTAGACGATCAGCCAGAGCCAGGCCCGTTCACTTAGCAATGGGTCGTTGAGCATCAGCACAATGGCTGGCAAATATACCTGACCCGTGCACGCCGCTTCGAATAAAGTGACCGTAACGCCGATCCCAATCGCTGCGAGCAACAGGTTCGGTGTTTTAAGGCCGCGACGCATGGCAGCGTGAATTTTTTGCTTGGATGAACGCGGTAACTGGAGAAATGCGTCGCGTGTTTGGCCTGTGCGGTAAAACTGGATGGTGTCGCGCAGGGACAGCGCTACCAGGACAACCAGCAACAGAACTGTCAAACCCCAGACTATATCACCAATAATGGTATATGCTGACAGCGCTTGCAGTGCACGAAAAGCTCCCAGTCCGAGCAATAAATACACGACAAACACAGAGAATGTGAATCCGCTACCCACGATTAGAATCTGACGCTTGGTCGATCCGGCATACGACAACAGACTGATGAAGAAAACAATCGTCGCGAAAGCACACGGATTCAGCCCATCCAGCAATCCCGCTCCAGCCACTGTCCAGAAGCTGAACGATTGCAACAGGTCGCGCACTGTATCCGTGTCCGGGTGGTCGGCCGACGCTGTAGGCATAAACGTACTCGATCCTGAGCACAAAGAATTCCCTACGGCGTGGTACAATCGTGCATACAGCTGATCGGTTGACTGGAATACGTAGTCACCAACAACGATCAAGAAAGACCCGTGGCTTTCAGTGATCCCGTAATGTTCGCGCGTTTCCAGCAACCGCATGAAGCCAACTTGATCATTGAGATCAATGTGGTGAATCACAAGGCTTTCGCCCCATAACTCCTGAAGCCTTGAGAGTGTGATCTCGTCAATACGTGCGCAGATACGACAGCTTGGCGAGTGATAAAAGACCAGATCAATTACTCCGGCTATGGTCGAGTCGGCAAACGTGTGTTCACTGTCCCCGAGATAATCAACGTCGTCTTGCGATGTGCCCGTATCATACCCACCCGGCAGAACCGTGAGTTTCAATTTGACGCGCAACAGATCCAACTCGGAATGATCCGTGAACACGTACAGCAATTTTTCGGTGGGGCCGTCCAGCTCCTCGGGTAACACTTCGAAGCGAATCACGACTCGACCGTCCTCTAGCACATCTGCAGTCAGACAGTCACACGTCGGATCAGCCTCCGTGGCAATTAACGGTGTATCGCCTGGCCCAACGAATTGCAGCGTGTCGGTGAAAACATCACCGCGTGACCGCTCGCCGTACTCGACGCTGACATCCCACGAATCGACGTGAATAGTGCTAGCGTGGATGGGAAGCGTTGAAAACAACAGACAAAGCGAGAACATCAGGCTGGCTATTCCGCGTTTGCAAGCAAACACGGGCCTGTTAATAAAAAAGGACCGGGCCGCAGTGTGTGCAGTAACCCGGCCTTCGTAATTCAATTCATGTGACCCGAGCGAACTCACTCGAGGCCGGCTTCAGATTTCGGCACGATGCGTACGTCCAAAATGCGGGCGTCCTCGATCGGACAGTCGCGCATGTCAGTCTTCATCGCCGCCACGGAATCGACAAACTCAATTCCGCGCAGTACTTCGCCGAAGACGGTGTACTGACCGTCCAGATGCGGGATCGGATTCAGTGCAATGTAGAACTGGGCGTCAGCAGAGTTGGGATCTTGCGAACGAGCCGCAGCCAACGATCCTCGTTTGTGCTTAACGTCGCTGAACTCTGCCATGAGCGGTGCTTCACGTTCCGTTCCGCCGGTACCGTAACGCTCGCGCGGTGTTTCCGGATCTGCGGACAGCGGATCTCCACCCTGAATAACGAAGCCCGGAATTACCCGATGAAACAGGGTGTTGTCGTACACATCTTCGCGAGCCAGACGTTTGAAATTATCAACGTGATTCGGCGCGACGTCCGGATAGAACCCGACCACGATCTCGCCAACGCTTGTCTCCATCACCGCTACTTCTTCCTTCACACCACCTCCGCAACCAGTCAATGTGACGAGTAGAAATGCACTCATCAGCGCGACACCCGTCATTGTTGATACCATCTGTCGGAGCGACATAATTCCTCCGATTCTCTGTTTATGTTTTGCTTGCTTTGTTGCCAAGACCAATGATAGTAATTCTCGATGCGGCCCGATCCTACCTCGGGCGTCTCAGGAGGCTCGCAATTGATGGTCCGCTCGGTGTTTTCGTCACAGTATTGGCAGAATAGACCCACGGCCCGGGAACGGCTTGAGATGCGGCATGCAAGCGAACTCGTTCACGATCCCCGTTCAAGTGTGACCCGAACACCTCCAATGCAACGCTGCGGTCGTTATTCGTCTCGCTCAAATGTCCGAGAATGACCTCGCGCGTGCCTTTTTTGACCGTTTCTGCCGCCAGTTCCGCACCCTGCTGATTATTCAAATGACCGCGATCGGATGCAATCCGCTGCTTCAAATTCCACGGATAAGGCCCCATCTCGAGCATCTCCGGGTCATGATTCGCTTCACAGACCAGCAGATTTGGACCATCAAGCGCGTTAGCGACCTCTTTCGTCCACTCGCCCAGGTCGGTGACAACTGCTACAGACCCGTTCGGCGCATCAAAGCGGTAGGCGAACGGTTCTGCGGCGTCGTGTCTGACCGGAATTGCCTGCACAGCGATGTCGTCAGCGCTTTCGAGATTGCTGTTGATTCGTTTGACAGAGACACCGTCCGGCAACAACTGCTTGATCGCCTTCAAGGTTCCGCCCGACGTCCAGACTGTCGGACGATGGCGCTTGAGCAGGACGCGCAGCGCCTGAACGTGGTCGTTATGTTCATGCGTGATGAAAATGTGGCGGACATCATGAATATCGCGTCCGATGTCGCTGATCCGTCCCGCCAACTGTTTATAACTGAAGCCGACATCAACGAGGATTGCCGTCTTGGCCGTCTCCACCCAATAAGCGTTCCCTTTTGATCCCGAACCCAGCGGGCAGACAGCGATGCCACCATCAGCTACGCGCATGCTTACTCCCAGGCTCGGTCAGCGGAATCTCGGCCAGCCACTCCGGTAAATCGTTCGGATCATACGTTTCGATCTCAAGCGTAACCAGCGCTTCGAATGGTGCGTCTGGCTGGAATCGGCCTGAGCTGCGATCGACCAGGATTGCGAATGCGACCACTTCGCCGCCCGCTGCGCGTACCGCGTCCGCAGCCTTGATCACACTGCCGCCGGTCGTCACGATGTCTTCGATCAGAAGAACTTTCTTGCCCGCAACATCGAAACCTCGACGCAACTCCATGCCCCCGTCTGAAGTTTTTTCTGTGAAATAGGCGAGCGTACCAAGCTGGCGCGCCATCTCGAAGGCGAGGATTACGCCACCCGTCACCGGACCAACGACAACATCCGGTTCATATTCACGAATTCTGTCGGCGAGCGCTGCAATAGCTTGTTCTGTCGTCACCGGATCTTCCAGCAACCGGAATTTTTCGACATACCTGTTCGAATGCAGCCCGCTGGCAAGTTTGAAATGACCTTCGAGCAGAGCTCCGCGCTGCTTCAACAAATCGAGAACTTCGCTGTAATTCATGAGGTTCCTGTACTTACGGTGAGTTAGTTAGTTGTCCAATCACGGCGAAGACGTTTGACCCACGAGTCCAATTTGTCTTGCTGCTTCGGGTCGAGTTCACGGAACGCCGCTTGAACGATCAGGTAATCGTCTTGAACGTTTTCCTTGTCCAACGTTACCCGCCGGATTTCTGAAACGATGTCGTTGAACTCATATCCCTTGGTCAGTAACAACGAGATCGAGATATGCATCCCGACAGGGTTGCGCCCCTCTTCGAGGAAGCCAACTTGACGCGTTGCGAAACGCACACCGCCAGCAGACAAGTCCAAAATGTATCCACGATATGTGCGAATATCCTTATCCACGGTGCGATACTTGACAATCCCTTCCACCTCTGAACGATCATACGCACGACGCTGGTAACGTGTAATTCGATTTGGGAAACGCAGCTTCAAAGGTAATTCGCGATAGTCGATCGTGGCGTTTGGGTCGTCTGCAATGTCAGCGTTCTCTTCATGCGAGAGAATTACTGTCAGAAACTGATAGGCGGAATCGGGACGAACATACCGAACCAGCATCTCTGAGCCAGGAATCAGGCGATCGCCGATGCCCTGGGGACGTTCGATAAACAACCCTTTTGTATCCACATGGCGCACCAAAGTATCGAACGAAACAACTTGTTCGCCTAACGCGATTCGGCAGGTCAGTGTTTCGCCAACTGTTAATGTCTGTGGATCGGTGTTCACGTACTACGTTCTCCGATGGATATTAGTTTGTCGAGCTGATCGCAATGAACCGCGTGAATCTCAACTCGTGCCCGAGGTGTCTGGACGAGCGGATTGTATTGCGTCACGCATTCGCTTCGCCTCGTTTCCTGCCGCTTCAGCAAAATCTCCCTCGGAAGATGCATACAAAATACTGCGCGACGCATTCACCAAGCTGGGCACGCCCCTCGTGGTAACCCCATACTTTAACGATGACGCAAGGTCTCCGCCCTGTGCCCCGATGCCCGGAATCAGCCACGGGAGGTCGCCGCTGTCATCACGAAGCGCTGCCATTTCATCCATTCGCGTCGCGCCAACGACAAGGCCAACATTGCCGTGCTCGTTCCACTGGTCACGAGCCAGCTTCGCGATCACATTAGGTAACGCGACCCCTTCCCACGCCCGTTGCACCTCGACCGCGCTCGGGTTACTGGTTGCTGCGAGCAGGTAGACGCCATGTTCCGGACGACTGACGAACGGTTTCACGCCATCGCTGCCGAAGTACGGATTCACCGTTGTCGCATCAAATCCCCAGCGGTCGAACATCGCTGAGGCGTATCGTTCCGCCGTCGAACCAATGTCGCCGCGCTTACCGTCGCCAATGATCACCGCCATCGGCGCGCGTTGACGAATTTCGTCGATTACTAAGCGCAGCGCTTCGTCGCCTTCTGGACCAAGTGATTCAAAGAACGCGAGGTTTGGTTTGTATGCGGCAACGTGTTCAGCGGTTGCCCGTACAATTCCGAACAGAAACTGGACAAGGCCATCGCTCTTGTCTTGAAGATGAGCGGGCAATTTCTCTGGAACGGGGTCTAATCCAACGCAGACAAACCCGTTGCGGGTAGCGCGTGCGAGGTGTTCACGATATGTCATCAGGGTCTTCCGGCTAGAATGCGACAGTGTCCAAAGGTAGCGGACCGTCACAGAGCCCGCAAGAGGGTTCGTTCGACCTCGCTCACCGGACCAAAATTACATCTTGTGTCACTTCATTGATTGATCTTTCGTGTCAATACCATTAGGTTATTAAATACTGGAGAGTTCATATCAAATCAGAAAACGACAACATCAATCAGAGTTTGACCATGAAAACAACGATCTATTCTGTCCTGCTGCTACTCCTCATATCCTCCACCGCGTTCGCCCAGGATAGCTTGAACGTCAGCTTGGTCGGCACGCTCAATTGCTACTGGGACGCTGCCGAAGATGTAGAGGTTGTGGGAGACCTCGCATATGTTGCCGCAGGTGCGACCGGCCTGCGGATCCTTGACATCTCTGATCCAACCTCGCCCATTGAGGTTGGTTTCTACGAAGCGGACAGAGGTATCATTGGCGTCGAGGTAGATGGGAGCTACGCTTACACAAGAACTGCGTTTCATAGCATGATCATCCTTGATGTTTCCGATCCAAGCTCACCCAGCGCGGTTGGATCATATTCGCGGTCGTTTATCCATGACATTGCGGTTGTTGAGAATTATGTTTACCTGACGGACTCTTTCGGTTTGTGGATAATCGACGTTTCCAACCCTGCTTCGCCTGACGAGGTCAGCTACTGCGCCACACCGGGAAGTGCAAGAAGCGTCGCTGTGATCGACGGTTATGCCTACATCGCAGATGGCGATTTTGGGATGCGTATCGTTGATGTTTCCGACCCCTATTCGCCTGTGGAAACGGGTTTTTATGACACGCCTTACTACGTTTTGGATGTCTGTGTCGATAATCACTATGCATACGTGGTGGACATTTCTTTTGCTTTACATGTAATTGACATCTCAGATCCTACCTCACCAAGCGAAGTCGGTTCCTGCATGGTATTGGATCCTGTCAGCGTTGATGTCATTGGAAATTACGCCTATGTGACCGGGCGATATTCCGGTCTGCATGTGATTGATGTTACTGACCCAACATCACCTTCCGAAGTTGGGTACTGCGCTACTCCCTGGGATTGCAAAGCGGTGGAAGTGTTGAACAATTACGCTTTTATCGCCAATTATATAGCCGGCCTCCGAATTATTGATGTTGTTAACCCCGCCTTGCCCACCGAGATCGGCTTCTACGATACTGGACGTTCGGAAGATGTCGCAGCGGCTAATGGGTATGCCTTTGTAGGTGAACCAGACATTGGCATTCGCATTGTTGATGTTTCAACTCCCAACACACCGATGACTGCTGGATACTTCGACATTTCTGATTTCTCGTTGGGCGTCGCCGTAACAAATAATTACGCGTTTGTGACTGGCGGAGATGGTCTGCATGTAATCGATGTCGCCGACCCTACCCTACCAATCGAAATCGGTGAGTGTGATACTCCGGGGCAAGCTTCCAGCGCATTAATCGTTGATGGACATGCCTTCATAGCAGATGGTTTTGAAGGTCTCCGCATCATTGACATTTCTGATCCGGAGAACCCTATTGAGATTGGATTCTGTGACACACCAGGATGGGCTCGAGAAGTAGCCGTCGCGGATCATTTTGCTTACGTGTCGGATGGTAATGATGGCATACCCATCATTGATATTTCAGACCTCACATCACCCGAATGGATTGCTATATACGAAACTCCAGGATCCGCCTCGGATATCGCGGTGGCGGATGGCTACGCCTATGTCGCTGACGGAAACAACGGTGTTGTAGTACTCGATCTTTCTAGTCCTGCTTTTCCTGAAGAGGTATCCACTTATAACACAACCGGATATGCCAAACGCATCTTTGTAGAAAATGATCACGCATTTCTGCTTGATTCCAACTCCCCCGAGGACGACTGTTTGCGAGTGCTGAGCACTGCCGATCCTGTGTTACTTACTGAGGTTGGCTATCACACAACACGTGGATATGCCCAAGATGTAACGATTGTAGATGGGTATGCTTATGTTGCCGACTACTACTATTTCCACATTTTCGACTGCAGTGCGGCGACGGCGGTTGAGGATCGAGTTCTTTCGCTGACGCCTGAATCGTTCAACTTGATCCCCGCATACCCGAATCCGTTCAATCCGACGACGACGGTCCGTGTTTCTATTCCTTCACCCGCTCACCTTAAGCTTGCTGTGTACAACCCGTTGGGGCAGCGGATTGGGGTGCTGGCAGATGGGCTCGTTTTCACCGGCATATACAGCTTCATTTGGGACGGATCGTCGCAAGCCAGCGGGGTGTATTTTGTGCGCGCGACAGTTCCCGGACAGTTTGGCGCGACACAGAAGATCGTGTTGATGAAGTGACTGACCTGAAACCCGGGTTGCGAGACAACCCTGGCCACCCAGCCTGAACACCAGCTATGAGCGATGAGTTGTGAGCAACAAAAACAGCAACGACGACATGATACCCGGGGCAAGCCCCGGGCGACCCTCCGTTAGATGATCTGCGATAACCGGCTGACGCCGGATAATCACGGGCACCATGCGACAACACCATGAAACCCGACTTGGCAGAGTCCAAGTCGGGCCACCCAGCCGATAGTCCCTGCTGGCGGAGCCCGCAGGGGCGCCGCTATCGCCAACTCAGGTTATCCGCGTTGGCAACTCCCAACACGGGCAAGATTGTTTTCCTTACCATTCCCTCCGTCCGCGTTTGCGAGCAAACACAGGCCTGTGTACGAGACACCCGACTTGACGTAGCAAGTCGGGCCACATTGACCTATATTCCCCGGTCCTGAAGCACATCTGCATCCCGGAGGATAGAACATGGCTGCCAAGCCAAAAAGCAAAATGGACCTGATCGTCGCACTCGCGAAACGGCGCGGCTTCGTCATGCCGACCAGCGAAATCTACGGCGGCATCGGCTCAAGCTACGATTACGGCCCGCTCGGCATCGAAATGAAACGCAAGCTCGCCAACCTGTGGTGGCGCGAGATGGTGCGCAAGCACGAGAATATCGTCGGTATCGATTCGGCCATCATCTATCATCCGAAGACGTGGGTCGCGTCCGGGCACGTTGACGGCTTCACCGACCCGCTCGTGGATTGCAAGCAATGCAAAGCGCGGTTCCGTGAAGACGAGATCGTAGATCGTGTCAACAAGGGCATCAAAGGCGTTGACGAAGCGCCGTTGAAGAACGATGGTGTCAACCTCGACGCGGATCATGCGAACTACGCGCTGATCCCGTGTCCGAAATGCGGAACCAAAGGTTCGTTGACCCCACCGCGCAGCTTCAACCTGATGTTCAAGACACACATCGGGCCGGTCGAAGATTCGGGCGACGCTGTCTATCTCCGCCCCGAAACCGCGCAAGGGATCTACGTCGACTACCCGCAAGTCCAGACGACCGCACGGCTGAAACCACCGTTCGGAATCGCCCAGATCGGGAAAGCGTTCCGTAACGAGATCACACCGGGGAACTTCATTTTTCGCACCCGTGAGTTCGAACAGATGGAGATGCAATATTTTGTCAAGCCGGGTGATGAAGACGAGGCGATGACGTTCTGGAAAGAAGAGCGGATGGCGTTCTGGCGGGATGTGTGCGGAATCAAGGGTGACAACCTGCGCTTCCATCAGCACGCCGGTGACGAGCTGGCGCACTACGCGTCCGACGCCTACGACATCGAGTACAACTTCCCGTTCGGTTGGGACGAGTTCGAAGGCATCCACAGCCGTACCGATTATGACCTGAAGCGGCACGCCGAACACTCCGGCAAGCAGAAAGACCTCGAGTACTTCGACGACGTAAGCCGCGATCGATACTTGCCATACATAGTCGAAACTTCGGCAGGACTGAACCGTGGCCTGCTGGCGATTCTGCTGGACGCGTACGATGAGGATGACGTAGACGGCAACCAGCGCGTTGTCATGCGTCTCGATCCGAAGCTTGCGGCGATTACCGCCGGGATCTTCCCGTTGACGAAGAAGGATGGGCTGCCGGAAGTCGCGCGAAAGCTGCAGGATGACCTGCGGCTTGACTTCGATGTGTTCTACGACGAAGCTGGCAATATCGGGCGACGTTACCGTCGCCAGGACGAGGCCGGAACGCCGTTCTGCATCACCGTGGACCATCAAACGCTTGAAGATCAGACTGTCACCATCCGTGACCGCGACACGCTGGAACAGCCGGAACGTCCGAAGCTGGATCAGGTTGCAAATGTACTCGGTGACCGCCTTCGAGGTTGAGGGGATCTGTGTCGTTTATTTTGATTCGTGGTTGACGAAAAGAAATAAAGGCGCATCCCGCAATATCCCAAGTCTCCAAGAACCGTTAGAGTTAAACATATCCTTGAGGTTTTACGAATAGCGACGACCTAAGTTATTGGGTTCGTCGCTATACTCGAAAAGGTCAACATGCTTAGACGTTTCCTCAAAGCCAAGCTTCACATGGCGCGCGTAACCCAAACCGACCTTCACTACGAAGGCAGCCTGACTGTGGACCAGAACCTTCTGGATGCCGCAGGAATGTTGCCGGATGAACAGGTTGAGGTTTACAACATCGCCAATGGCCACCGGTTTACCACATATATCCTTCTAGGTAAGGCCGGATCTGGGATTATTGGCGTCAACGGTGCCGCCGCACACCTGGCAAACGTCGGCGATCAGGTCATTGTCGCAACATATTGCGATCTCCATTCGGAAGAAATCGAAGAGCACAAGCCGGTTGTACTTGTCCTCGACGAAAACAACCGACCTAAAGACTGACCCTGGCTTTCAACAAGGAAATTAAAGTGAAGATCAAAGTGTCGGATCATTCTCCTCAAGATGTTACGACCCAAGTGCTTATTGTTGGTCTGTATAAAGACGAAAAACCGTCTGAAAGTAATCTGGGACGGCTCGACTCCTCTCTCGGCAATCGAATCGAACGTGCAATCTCCGAAGGTGATTTCACGGCATATCACAACGAGCTTTTTGAGCTTTACGGCACTCGCCAGGAAGGTCCTCGACACATTCTGATTATCGGGCTGGGTACGCGTGAAAAATCAACTCCCGAACGAGTTCGTCGATACTTCGGCGCAGCAGGCAAAAGGGCTCGTGACCGCCGATGGAGCGAGGTCACTGTTCTGCCACCACTCAACGGATTCTCTGATGAAGACCAGCGCGCGAACACCATCGCCGCGCTTGAAGGCGTCGCGCTCGCGATGTATCGCTATGTCAGACAGTCACGCAAACTCGAAAAGTTCCCGAAGCTCAAATCGTTGCAGGTTATCGCCGGTGAAGGCGCGAACGCTAAAAGCGTCAAGGGTGGGGCAACATATGCGTCCGCCACCATTGATGGCGTGACCTATGCCCGCGATTTGGTGTGCATGCCCGCAGGCGACCTCAACCCGGAATCGTACGCTGATATCGCGAAAAAACTTGCGAGCGAATCAATAGCTGTGGAGATACTCGACGAGAAGAAGCTCGCCAAGCTGAAGATGGGCGCAATCCTCGCCGTCGGTCAGGGAAGCATGTATCCGCCACGTATCCTTCACCTGACGTATGAACCGAAAAGGGTTACGAAGAAGACAAAGACCTTCGCGCTTGTCGGCAAAGGTCTCACGTTCGACTCCGGCGGCTTGGACATCAAGACCGCGGCCGGAATGCGTGACATGAAAGTGGACATGGGTGGGTCAGCAACGGTCATGGGCGTCTTCAAGGCTATCGAGCGCGTGAAACCGAACTGCCGTGTGCATGGATTCATTCCTGCCGTGGAAAACATGACGGATGGCGCTGCATATCATCCCGGCGATATCCTGACCGCGTACAATGGACTCACCATTGAAGTTGACAACACCGACGCCGAAGGACGCCTCGCGCTGGCTGACACCATGGCCTACGTGGTCGATACCATCAAACCCGACGCGATGGTTGACCTGGCAACTTTGACCGGTGCGTGTGTCATTGCGCTCGGCCACTATTGCACCGGTGTGATGAGCAACGACGATGATCTGGTCGACCTTTTGAACGATGCCAGCGAAACCACAGGCGAACAGGTCTGGCGCCTGCCACTTTGGAATGATTACGCGAAACAAGTTCGTAGTGAGATCGCTGACCTGAAGAACACAGGCGGACGTCCGGCCGGAACGATCACTGCCGGAAAATTCCTTGAAGAATTTGTCAATAATATTCCGTGGGCTCATTTGGACATTGCTGGTACAGCCACGGACGGCCCATTCAGCTACACTCCGCACAAGGAGCTCGGTACAGGCGTTGGAGTACGCCTGTTGCTTGATGCGCTCAAAAAGTGGGTGTAGGAGATGCCAGGCGAGCATGATTTAACTACCTCGAGGAAGGATCTTCGTCGGGGCCATCGATTAAAAGCAACTTTCATGCTGGTTCTCCTCTGTGCCATCTGGGGGATGACCTTTCCAGTAACCCGCCTTTCCGTTGTCGATACTGATCCAATCCAGTTTATCACCCTGCGCTTTGGGATCGCGTTTCCTATTATGTATGCGATCCTTATGCTGCGGCACCGTGGACGGATACGACCGCCAGCGGGCGATCCAGACGAGTACGCATGCGCAGCAAATGTCGGCTTGTCAAAATTCTGGCTGACGCTGCGCAATGGGCCGTTGCGTAATGTGTGGCTGCGCGGCTTGACCATCGGCGTTTTTCTGTTCGCCGGATTCGCGTTGCAAGTTTTAGGACTTGAGCACACGACCGCATCACGGTCCGGATTCTTCACAAGCCTGCTGGTCGTCCTGACACCACCGGCCGCAATGATGCTGCGCACAAGTCACACTCCCCGCCTGGCGTGGCTGGCATTACTTCCAGCGATTGTTGGCATTTACCTGATAGCAGATCCCGAATCAGGTGGAATGAACATCGGCGACTGGTTGACTGTGGGAAGCGCCGTCATGTTTGCAATTCAAATGGTTGTGCTGGAAGCGCTTACACGATCTGAAAAAGAAAGCCGGGCCCTGGCCCTGGCCCAGGTGTTTGCCATTGCACTGTTCGCGGGTACTTGGAGCGTTATTCAAGGGAGTTTGTTCCAGGTCACGGTCGTTGGATGGCTTGGGATCGCATATACCGCCATCTTTGGATCGGTAATCGCCGTCTGGTTGCAGACGCGTTTCCAGCCCAATGTTCCGGCCGCACACGCCGGTTTCGTATTCGCGCTTGAACCTGTGTTTGCATCGCTCTTCGCGTGGATGCTGATCGGTGAGTTATGGACCACACGCGCCTTGTTTGGAGCGTTGTTTATCCTCGTTGCGATGGGTGTCTCGAGCTTCGCACTGGCTAAAGCGGGAAACGAAACGGTTGATCGGTCAAGCCTGGCTGCGCAATCCTGATCTTGAAACAATCCCGACAAAACGAAAAAGACTCAAGCGTAACACTTGAGTCTCAATTCGTTATCTATCGTGTGGAAATCAGGCAGCCGTGCTGACCCCTCTCTCTTTTCTACTACGCGTTCCAGTTGAAACCGAAATCCGTCCGGAACCCAGTTTGATCTGGGCAATAACCTCAGCCAGGTTCGCTCGCTGCAGAACTCGCGGCTTGATCGTGAATAACAAGCCGTCCTCATTGCCCAACGAATCGCTCGCGCCAGAGGTTTCAACCAACCGCCAGCGTACCAATCGAATCTCACCTTGATCAATCTCGATGCAGGTGATACCGTTGGTATGAACGCAGCTGCCAGAGTTGAAATAACATGGAAGCCGACTGTCATCGGTCGAAGATCGGCGCGTTTTGCTCTTGGCGACCGCCTTCTTCAGGTGATCGATAGTCGCTTGGGCCTGGAATGGGTGGTCGGTGGTGTCGAGAGTAGATTCCAGCCTTCGCAGGTGCTTTTTGAGCCCGGTATGCTCGTGCAGATATCCAAACATGCTTTTGTGTGTGTGTCCCGCTATTAGCAGCCGCCCGGCATTACTCGCCCAACCGTACAGGTGTTCCGCACGGGCGTTGCGAATCAGATGGCTCGTTGCTGCGCGTGCACTGGTGATACGTGTCAGCCGCTGGAACCAACGCCATCCAATGCGCATCGTCGGCTTGCCAATCCAGGCACCCGAATCGCTGATCAGCTCGCCCTGGTGACCGTGCGCGATGAAAATATTGTCGCCCAGACGCAGCCCGGAATAGACCTTCACCTCGCCTAATTCCGGCCACAAGTGTTTGCGCACTTTTTCCGGATTCGACCAGATGTTGTCGTGATTACCCCAGGTCCGCACATGCCACGGCTCGCCCTTCTCCGCAAACTTCTTCTCCATTGCGTACGCAGTGTGACGGTAAGCCGCACGTATCCGCCTGGGACGAGCTTCCCATCCCTCCTCGACATCGCCGTTAAGCACGAGGTGATAATCGTGATCATAGTACTGCTGCAACGCGTGGCAATAGACCATTTCGTTTCGCGCGAAATCATCGATGCCGTGGATCCTGTCGGCTAAATGGAGATCGCTGAAAAACACATAGCTGTCCCGTTTGATGTCAAACGGAACCTGAAGCGCTTGTTCAAACGCTTCGTCCATACTCTGCCAGGTACGCTTTCTTTCACCAAACATATGGTACCGATCTTTCTTCCCGTGCTAAGTCGCTACACAAATTTACTGCCCTTTTTCCAGCCCAACAATTGTAGTCTATAAAAGGTGTTCGGCGCCAGAGCAAACAGCCATTTAAACATTTTAAATGTGATCGGCTCCTCGTAGGTGCCAACCCAGTCGTCACCATCGATCCAGCGGGCGATCCTGCGCGCGACAACATGTGCCTCAGGAGCCGCTTCGCAGCGCTTTGCTCGAATCTTGTAGCCTTTTTCGTTCAGCCTGTTGACCGGTGCCCAGCTCAACGGACCCTTAATCGCTCCAGGACGATAGAGCCGCATCCGGATGTTGTGATTCGCGTTGTGGACAATCGGCCCAACACCGCTGAAGAAATAATGGATCGCGATTTTGGACGCATGATACACCGGCCCGAAGCACGATGGGCTGCCGTCCGCAATCGAGCCTATAGCTATGATGTCCAAGCGGCTGTTTCGTTCCTCCCTGGACGCCTCCAACGAGAGAATCGCAGGAAACAGGTAGTTCACCTGGGTAATCGACTCCGTCATCTCTGTTAACGGCACGCCTGCATCACTGATTTCCGTTTCGATCTGACCTGCGTTCAAAATGATCAGGTCGGGATTGTGGCTGAGTAACGTTTGCGCATCCTCGGCAGACTGTTGCGGATTGGTACATAACTCGCTCAGAAAATCGCCTGACACGTCGTCTTTCCGGCTAACGCCGACAACGTGCCAACCACGCCGCAAATACTCGCGTCCGAGAGCAGAACCTAATGTCCCGGATATTCCTGTGATAACAACTGTTCGTTTCAAGATCCCTCCGCAAGGATATAGTCACTGACACGAAGCGAATTTGCAATAATCGTAAGCGCTGGTCCAACACCCAAAGACGTTGGCATGAAGCTGCCGTCAACAACGTACCCGTTTTCCGTTCCAAAGATCCGGCAGTTCGGATCGAGGACAGCGGCGTCTGGATCTGTGCCAAAACGGGCCGTGCCAACCTGATGCGCGGTGTGTGTTTCATCTGCCTCGCCAGTCGCACCAACAACCATCTGCGCATCAGAAGCCCACATAACCTTGACCAGCTCTCGCTTGTAGAAGTTCGCCCTGAATGTATCAAATGGATGGAACTTGTGCCGAACGTCAATACGTCCATCGCGAAGCAACCGCACCCGGTTCTCCGCCTGAGGCAAATCCTCGACTGCGCCGGCAATGGTTACCATCCGCTCGTGCATGAACCGCGCTACACTTTCCGGCAGCGGGAACGGCAAGTTTTCCTTGATAGATAACGGCCCCGGGATTGGCAGCACCTGCGCGTAACCGAGCTTGAACGGGAAGTCTTCCGTGCCGAAATACAAATCGGTGAAGCCAATCTGCTTGGCGAAGATGTCCGCCGCACCTGTCGGGTGGTAATAGATACCAATAGCAATGCCGCCATCGTGGTACATGTAATTGCGACCGAGTTGGTTTGATTGTCCGCCGAGATCCGAGTGTTGCAGCAACACCGGCGTCCCGATCGCCCCTGCGGCTACGAGATACGTTTCAGCCGTCGCCTCAATGGTCTGCCGATCCTTGCGAACACGAACCGATTTGATTCGAGCATCAACAGCGCCTGGCACTGTTTCATAGATCAGTTCAGTCGCCTCACTATCGTCCCATACATCGAGGTTGTTATCGCGCATTGCTGGCTCAATGCAACGGTTCAATGTTGACGACCGGGCGTCGGTGGGGCACATATACCCCGGACAGCTTGGGCAGCGCAGGCAGGTAGACTTGTCAATCGCCAGCGGGAGCCTGAACGGCGTATACCCGCACCGTTCTACTCCGCGGGCAATCCACTTGCTGATGGGAACCAAATGATCAGGTGTTTGAGGATACGGCGAGCCTCGTTTTCCCACGTGCAGCATGGGATTTCGGGCGCTGGCGGCAACACGATACAGATTCTCGGCTTGCTCATAGTACGATTCGAAATCATCGTACGAGACCGGCCAATCCCACTGTTTGCGGGGAATATATTGTGAATACCATTTTCCGGGATTGAAGTCTTCGGGAGATGGACGAAGTAGCACGGCACCGTAAAGCGATGTTCCACCTCCAGTTACGCCACCGACATACAAACGCCGCAACTTCTCATTCATCCAGATATCTCGATCCTCGAATGGGTGCATACGGACGAGCATCTCCGCTTCGTCCTGCATCGCGTGAGGATCGTTGAAACGCTTCCCGCGCTCGAGCAGCAACACCTTCTTGCCCGCACGGGATAAGGCCCAGGCGGCTGTTCCACCGCCAGCTCCGCTGCCGATGACGATTGCGTCGTAGTCTGCCATCGTTACATCAATCCGTCAACACACGTGGACGGGGAATAAGTTCTTCGCTCGTCAAGCCCTTCAGCACCGCGTTCAATCCATACCGTTCGCGCGCTTTGCGACCAGCCTCCTGGCGCATGGCTTCCGCATCATCCTTCGATTTTGCAACCATGTTCGCATAATCCAGAAGCGCGGCGGTCCATTTATCCGCATTTAAAGCTGGCAACACCCACCCGGTCTCTTCGTGGATAACGATTTCCTTTGGTCCGCCGATGTCTGAGACGAACGCAGGCATGTGGCAGCACTGCGCTTCGAGAACAACCATGCCGAAGGTGTCGGTCGTACTGGGAAAAACCAGCGCATCCGCTTGGGAATACAGCTTTGGTAGGTCGTCGTGTGGCACGCGTCCGTAGAAATGGACCCGGTTTACATGTTTCTTCAACCGCGATTCCATCTCCGTGCGGAACGGTCCGTCACCGACGAAAATGAAATTCACATCATCGTTGTCAGCGAACAACCTGTCGATCACCTCTAGCAGAAATTCAAGGTTCTTGTCTTTGGACACACGTCCCGCATAAATGAAATTCACGCCCTCATCGAACGGGATCCGGTAGGCGCCCCACTCGTCGGGATCGAGACGGTAGAACGTTTCGTGATCTATCAACCGTGGAAATACAGACATTTTATCCGGTGACACGCCACGTTTACTGAGGATGTCGATATACGATTGGGTCGGCACTTTGATTTCGTCCATCTGGTTGTAGAACCAACGAACAAACTCTTCAACGATGTTTGCGGAATTATCGTCTATATCTTCCATTATCTCACCGAGCTCGTTGGTGAAATCGGTATGGTAAATGCCTACGGCTCGTACTGACAACAATTTTGCCAGCACCAACCCTAACACACCAACAGGGCCGGGTGTCGAAATAAAAACTTCATCTGGTTCGAACGCTTGAAGCTCCTTCATAGCCTTCAATACTGATGGGATCATCATTGTATATGATTCGTAATACGGCAAATCAAACTTAAAGATGTAGGGCAGGTTTACCGTGTTTGGCGGTAAATCATCTGTCATTTCCTCAGGCTCAATACACGAAACAATCTTGACATCGATCCCGTGCTGATAGAACGCCCAACCCATATTTTTCAACGTAACCGACGGTCCATTCAAGTCGATTAACGTATCGGTAAACCATAGAATACGCCGATTTCTGTGCTCCGGAACCTGCTGCCGGAGTTGCTCCAACAGATCTGCGTTGTGAGTGATCAACTTCAAGCTGGTGAAGAACGGAACCAGGAGGAACATGCCTGGCAAGGCGGCTGAAACTTCTTTCGCAAGCGAAAACAGATCGCCGGTTTTCATCTTGTCCAGGACGTTATCAATCGTGCCCGCAATCAAGTCGTCCACAATATCAGCGATGCGGTCATACACGAGATCGATATTGCCTTCGATCGTTGGGTCTTTCTTGCGGCGAATTTCGTCCACCAGGTCGGCGACACCCCGACGATATCCAGATTCCGCCTTCATCCCGAGTACGAGCAGGCTATCGATCAAGCTCGGTTTTTCATGACCAAAGATCATGTCTGGAACGCTGGCCAGCGGCGTGTAGCTTAATGGACGGCTCTTCGTCTTCGAAAATTCGTGCCCGACTTTATATACGGTGAACGCGAGCGTTTGAAAATCGTTGGTCCGGCCCTCGGCGAAAGATTTCTTATGACGAATCGCTTTCAGAAATCCTTCTATGTTGGCGGCATTAACCATCGTGTATGTGCGGCCGATAAACAGGTTAGCGTGATCGTCCGAACCGCCCGTAAATCCTTTCGTCCACGAATCGGGACCAATTGGCTTGATCTGATGACGGTCTGAAAGCGCTTGCAGCCCAGCCTCGTTCAGATGCTTCAAGTAGTAGTACAACGCCCGGTTGCTGGCCTTGTTCTGAGCTCCGTTACGTGATTCAAACACATCAAACAACAGTACCATTTTTTCCAGATGTTTCAGCTCGAGTTTGTTATTCAGGTTGTATGTAGCATGCGCAACGCTGTACGCAATTTTTTCGCTGAGAACATATTCTCGCAATTCGAAAATGTTCTTGCGAATGCTGACCATCTGGTCAAACTGGTCGGGCGTAAATCCCCACACCAGCAGGTGAATCTTGCAACCATCCTCGAAATATGTGGTCAGCTGTGCACCAGTGAACGCATCCTCGTATTTTTCCGCCAGAATCGCCGAACCTTCGAAGGTGTTGTGGTCGGTGATTGTTACATAGCTCATCCCCGCCTCTTTAGCCCGCTGATACACGTCTTCTGGCGTGGTATAGCTTTGCTGAGCGCCTAACCGTTGCAACACCCATTCAGATGGGCGGTTCGAGAACTTTGAATGAATATGCAAGTCGGCTTTTGCCATGATCTTTCCTATCTCTGGCGGGCGGATTCAGACGAGATCGAATACACATAATCCCTCCGGCTCTACCCACTCAGTCATTGCTCCAGATCGTGAAAGATAAGCTTTTGAACGGAAGTGTATGACAATCCCGTATCGATTTGTACTGCAAATTTAGTGAGCCCCCGATCAAGCCGCCTGCCGTGCACCTGAGCCCTTTGCGCCAGGATAAGTGGAGCCGTACATTCGTCATTCCGTGGGCGAGATAATAACCGTTACACACTTCGTCTCCCCAACAGTTGCAAGGTCTTCCAGGAAATTACCACATCGATGAGGCCACGGATGGGCAAAACATTCAGCGAAAAGATCCTCGCCAAGTACAGCGGAGAGAGCGAAGTCGTACCTGGCCAGATCGTCGAAGTTATTCCAGACGTTGCGATGAGCCATGACAACACCGCCGCCATCTCGAAAACTTTCGAGAAGATCGGTGTGGAAAACCTCTACAACCCGAACATCCACCTGATCGCGCTAGACCACTGTGTCCCGCCGGCAAACGCCACCTTCGCCAACAACCACAAGGCAATCCGTGAGTTTGTTCGCAAGCACGGAATAAAGAACTTCTACGACATCAACAACGGCATTTGCCACCAGGTGATGGGCGAAAACGGTCATTGCCTGCCCGGCACGATCATGACTGGCTCGGACTCGCATTCGACCACCTACGGTGCGTTCGGAGCTTTCGGAACTGGTGTCACCCGCAGTGAAACCGCTGTCATCATGGCTACCGGAAAGGTCTGGTTCCGGGTTCCGGAAACGATGCGGATGAATCTGAATGGCGAGCTGCCGACTGGAGTCTATGTCAAGGATATCGCGCTGCACATTGCCGGAACAATTCGCGCCGATGGTGCCCTTTATCGTGCTATCGAATACACCGGGCCGGCGGCTGCCAACTTCAGCGTGTCTGAACGAATGACTATTTGTAACCTCGCCGTCGAAATGGGCGCAAAGGTCGGCTATGTCCCGCCAAACCAAATCGTCTACGACTACCTCGAAGGCCGAGCGAAGAGCGATTACTCGCCGATCTTCTCCGACGACGATTGTGAGTATGACGAGGTGCTCGATTTCGACTTGAACAACTTGACTCCGCAGCTTGCCGCTCCCCATACGGTTGATAACGTTGGTCCCGTCTCGGACTACGTCGGTGAAAACATTGAGCAGGTGTTCGTTGGCAGTTGCAACAACGCACGCCTTGATGATCTCGCTATCCTCGCGCATGTGCTCGATGGAAAACATGTTCCAGCTGGAACCCGCCTCGTTGTGATTCCGGCAAGCAGCCGCGTCATGCTCGATGCGATGAACCTCGGTTACGTCCCGAAGCTGATCAACGCTGGCGCAACCCTGGCTACACCGGGATGCGGACCGTGCATGGGAAACCACATGGGCGCTCCGGCAGACACGGAGAAGACGTTGTCCACCTCGAACCGCAACTTCCGCGGTCGGATGGGTAACCCGGAATCGGAAATCTTCCTCGCCAGCCCGCATACAGCCGCAGCGACTGCACTGACCGGCAAGATCACCGATCCACGTGAATTCCCGGTGGATATGGAACGGATTCGCGAAGAGTTGAAGGGTGCGAAGCTGACACCTACGGCGGCAATGTCATAGACTTCAGGTGCGAATTGCGAGGTATGTGTTTTGAGGAATAAAAATGCCACGGACTTAAGTCCGCGGCATTTCTCTCTCTCAGAACGGGAGATGATCTAAGACATAAATGCCGTTGGTATGAAAAAACCGGACACGAGTGTCCGGTTTAAAAGCTTGAGTGCGATTCCGATTTAGACTCAAAGTCCTGAACCGGACTCTATTTAACAAGAACAACCTTCTGACGTGCATGCAGATTTTCTGTCCTTGCCTCGATAATGTATACACCCGCCGCGACCGGATGTCCACTACCAGATAGACCGTTCCATGTGAAATCGTGCGAACCGGCTGACAAGGTGCCAGAGTATAACGTTGCCACGCTCCTGCCAAGCACATCGTATACCGTCAAAGCAATGTCGGAACTCATATTCAGCGACAGACTGATCCTTGAGGATGCGTTGAACGGGTTTGGCCACGCACGTGATAGCTCGAACCGTGCCGGCAAGCCTCCATTCTGTGCTGGAGGAGGAGCGTCTGGCGAACCGTGCGTCGCCAATGCTTCGGCAGCAAAATCAAGCAGCGCCTGTTCTGTTTCAGCCGAAACAATCGCGAAACTTGCAGTCTGATACGAAGTGGAGCCTACGTTGTCCAACTCAACCGCGATGATGTGCGACCAGTCACTCTCCTGGGTGGTGGCTGCCTGATGAGTTCCATTGCTCATGTAGTCAATTTTTTCAGAATCAGAGTAGTCGTAGGTTGCGTTGTTAATTGCGCGAACACCCGAAATGTTTTTGTTGCCCAACGCGACCACGCCGGCGTAACGCGTCATCCCATTGTACCCCGAGCCACGCATATACGAAAGCCGTAGTGCGCTGTTATAACGCACGGTATTGGTCATCAGATTAAGAATGTCCCAATCGCAGAAAACACCCACGAACATATCGTCGGGCGAGCCAATACGCCGCTTGACGGCATAATCAACGTAAACGATATTGCCGCCATCTTCGTACGCCGTAACCGTCTGGCGCACTTCAACATCCACCGGACTATTTGATTGCTGGTCAGAATATGTGCATTGCCAGGTTTCCCGCCCGTCAGGGCCAGCAACTGGCGCCCAGTGCATACCAGATTTCACTTCAAAATCGTGACTGTTACCACCACCTGAACCATACGCGTTGTCGCTGACATTCACCTGATTGGTGATAATAAACGATCCGTGGTATAACTGGCCGATGAAGTCGCCCGCCAGACCTACGCCGTCAGATTGGACTTCGTTCGACACGTAATCTTTGTACCCGATCGCGCCATAATCGCTGACGGAGGCAATCAAATCACCACCACGAACCGTTACGTACGGCAAATCAACCGGAATGCGTACCGACAGCGTGTCCTCCCAGCCATCAGCGTCAACGATCAAAACCGCAGGATGGTCGGTCTGGGTTGGATAGTTGTCGTAGACGTTTACAGAGAACGTTGCATCAAACTCTCCAACCGATTGCCCAGTGGAAGTGTATTCACCTGAGATATCATATTCCCAATCGTACGGGTAGATCGGGAAAAGCCGGAGGGAGAGATTTTCTGCGCCCGCACCAAGCAGTTCCATGTTGAACACAACATCTGCTGTTTCACCGCCGCTCAGCCGCCCATCATCCGAATCGTCGACGTAAAGCCCGTTAAACGCAACCACAGGACGGTCTGGCAGCACCGAACGCCACGCATCAATAACACCAACAGGCGTGTTCAGTGAATGCGCATTTGCAATCGGACGCGCGCCCTGCTGTATGCGCGCTAACACCTCCGCCTGATTCATCGATGGATCGCTGCCCTTCAGCATTGCAACCAATCCGGCAACCAGCGGTGTCGCCATCGAGGTGCCTGTCGAATACCCGTATCCATTGATATATGTGCTGAATATGTCCACTCCGGGGGCTGCGGCCTGCACCCACCAACTCCGATTGCTGAAGGAGGCGATGTCGTTATCCAGATCCGTTGCCGCTACGGCTATCACGTTCGGATATGCCGCCGGATATGTAAGATTGGTCGATCCTTCGTTGCCGGCAGCAGCGACAACCACTGCACCCTGGCTGACGGCATAATCAATAATGTCGCGTTCAAGCGAGGATTCGGATGGTCCTGCGAAGGACATCGAAATCACATCCGCGCCGTTGACTGCGGCATAGACAAGACCCTCAACCGTGTTGTAGATCTGGCGTCCACTGCCGATACGAACCGCCATGATCTTCGCACCACGACCCAGGCCGACAACTCCGACGCCATTATCGTGGATTGCCGCAGCTATTCCCGAGCAGTGGGTGCCATGTCCAGGGCTGTCAACGTCCGACGGCGCGTCTGGATTCCCGTCCTGCTCGTACGCGTCCCAGCCGTAGATGTCGTCTTCAAACCCATTGCTGTCATCATCATAACCGCTTTGGCCACCCACTTCGCTTGGATTAGTCCAGATGATTGACTGCAGGTCGGGATGATCGATATCGACACCGTTGTCGAGAATGGCGACGACGACATCGCTGGCCGCTGGAGCTTCGTCCCAGGCGGCGAAAGCGTTCACCGTCGCCAAATGCCACTGAAAGCTAGCCAGCGGATCGTTAGGTAGATCGCTAACCTCACGCTCTGACCCCGCTTTAACCGTTATTTCACGTATTGGGGCTCGCTCTGCGATGGTGACCGTTGGCAGCGCGCGCAGATCGCTTAATACGGCGTCCATGTTCGCGTCAGCCGCGATTGTAAGCCGTTGCCAGAGCCCAAACTCCGGGCTTAATTGAACCATCGCATCTGGAACAGCGGCCTCCACGGTCATCACCGCAGGCATTGCTGCTATTTCCTGGGTCGCTGACTGATCGAGCTCGACGCCGCCAAGTAATAATTTGACATACACCCGTTGAGATGTAGTAGTGTTCGCAAATGAATAGACAGGAAACAGCAGGAAGATCAGCAGGGAAAGCAAAATCACGTTTGCGCGTTTCATCGGCTCCGTCCGGTTAGCTCGAAATGTGTCGTGCCTACAAAGATAATCTGCATCAAAGTACAGTAGTGAGTCAATTCGTGCCTGTCCTGGTCATGGTTTCTGGTTCTCCATGTCAACGGCCAAGCGCGTCGTCCACTTGGACAAAAAGATCGTAGATCTCGTCCATCAAATCCCACACTCCGTTACCCCTGTAATATTTAATGACTTCCGGATACCATTCAGATCTTTCTACTTTACCCACATGCCGATGTACATACGGTTGAATTGGTTTAGGATAAGGGCCCCATTCTCCCAGAACTCTGTACTCTTTGTCCAGGATCGCCAACTTGGGAATTGCACGTTTGCCATTCGTCTCCATTCTATCCATCAGCTCAGGACAGTCGTCTCTGAAGAAATATCGCACTTCGATCGAGGTATTTTGCTCGAGCAGTCGGTTGATGTATGGAACTGCCCAGGCTCCATCTCCACACTTCTCTCCCGTCAAGACGATTGCTTTTGCAGAGTAATTGAACTGCTTGAATCGCTCCAGATCATCCCCAGCAATACTCTCATATCTCTTTATCTGCATGATATGCGAACGTGAGGCGCGTTCCAGATATTGAGCCCACTTCAGCCCAGACTCAAAGACTGACGCGGCTATCAGCCGCTCCCCCAGCACCACCGTCAGACCCCTTTGCTTCTCAGTTATCCAGATATGCTCACTACGGCAACTTCCACGACCGTTGAATCTCACTCAGCGACATCGGGCTACCACCCTCAGTAAACGTTTCAGCCTCCATGACGAACAACCGTCCATCGGCTTTATAGGCCGCAACGAACAAGTAACGCGACGGAATACCATTCACTTCTTTCCAGTTGTCACCAACCCAGTCACTCATGTCTGGCACTTCAGCAAGTTCATTATTCAAAGGAATTAGCCCCTGAACGAAACCGGCGCTGGTTGCTCCTGCTTTTTCCTGGCACTCTCGATCAACATTTCTCACGTATCTCGATATATGCAACTCGTTGGCTCGAATATGTAAATACTCGGATAATCGCGTATCCTTAGGTGCGATAAGGGTTACGCACGACAAGCCGTCCGTCGAGAACACGACGACAGAGTCGTCTGATACATACTCAACCTGCCACGTTTCCGGAATATCAATTGAACCAAGCTTCGTTGAAATCCCGATTGTACGTCCCAGCACAGGATATACAGCGAACGCCATCATTACCACAACCAGCAGAATTCGAGCCATAGCCTTGACCCACTTGCTTCTCAGAGCCATTTTATCTCCTGAAGACGCGCTGACAGATGTATACTGTGTTGCAAAGATAGGGCAGTCTTAGTACCGTCCATATCACCAATTGGTTTCTTCCGGCCCAGAGAGTCAGGGCTCACTCTTGCTTTGGTCTCCATATGTGTCTCTCTCCAAGAGCGAAAGTTGCTCCTCGTGTTGTTGCCGCCTAAATTCCGGCTTGCTCTGGAAAAACTACAAAACGATAGATCAGGAGTAGTACGATGAAACGCACATTCCAGCCGAGCAATCGGAAGCGTAGAAATAAACATGGCTTCCGTGCTCGTATGGCGACAAAGGCGGGACGAGCGGTCCTCAAGCGTCGCCGTGCAAAGGGACGTAAACGGTTGACCGTCTCTGATGCCATGCGCTAGCCAAAGCCTGCGAAAGGATGAAATCATCCGGGGTCGCGAGACCTATCAGCGACTTCTGCAGGAAGCCGAAAGGGTGCGCGGGAACGGCGTGACCCTTTTTTTTTGCCCTCGGATGATGGACAGAGACGTTTCGGATCGTTGGTGCCGAAACGCCTCTATGGCAACGCTGTAGGTAGAAACTATGCGCGGCGCAGGTTGCGTGAACATTATCGTCGGAACAGGCGATTATACCCAGAGAAGTGCAGATCGTTAGTTAGGCTGTATTCCGCTCCAACGGACTGGGAAAACTTCTTCTGCGAACTGGAGCGGGTGTTGGGTATAGCCTGTAAACGTGCGGCCCGGGTGCAGCCGTAGGGATGAACATGGGCGTGGTGCAGTGAACAATCAGGCGCAAAGCAGTGTTTCGGCGGTTGACCGCTTTGTGGTCCGCTGGCTGATCCTCCCTCTACACAAGGTGTATCGCGCCGTGTTATCGCCTGTGCTCGCGTTTTTTGGCAGCCGGTGTCGATTCTATCCAAGCTGCAGTGTGTATTCCATACAAGCTTACCAGACGCACGGCCTGTTGCGCGGTTTCTGGCTTAGTTCTGTTCGTGTTGCCAAGTGTAATCCTCTGCATCCAGGCGGATTTGACCCTGTTCCGCCAGCACAGCACCAGCATCAAAATTGTAATCATGACCATTCTTCAGGAACTCAGCGAGCCGATACCGCTGTGTCCTGATTGAGAGGAAGCATGGATCGTAAAACAGTTCTAGCATTCGTTTTAATCGGCGTCGTCATCCTTAGCATGCCGTACTACTTCAAGCTGACATCGCCTGAGGCACCGCCCGAGGAGGCGGGGGAACAGCAGCCTGTTATGCAAGATGCTGAACCTGTAACGGGTGCGTATAACGATACATCCACCCCACCGCCAGCAACGCTTGGGGAGCAACCAGATGTTGCCTTCCAGGAATCTGGATCGCATTTGACCGGGGACTCTGACCTTGAACGGGCTGAAGAACAGCTGATTCGCGTGACAACACCGCTGTATGACGCAGAATTCAGCACGCGAGGCGCAACTGTTCGCTCATGGCGAATCCTGCCGTCCCAATCCTACCTGAAGGAATATGAACAACTCGTACGTTACGAATATTCGGCTGACAACCTGACCCTGACTGCACTCGGCGGGATGGGACTATTGCGTACACGTGACCGCGTGTTCTCCGTCGAGGGTGACGATATCGAGTTGTATGAAGGCGATGCACCTGAATCGCTCGTATTCACCTTGTCGCTTGGTGAAGGGCGGTTCTATCGCGAAACGTATGTCTTCCACCCTGACAAATATGAGGTTGATGTTCACCTGGAAAGTGTTGGGCTGGGCGCGACAACCGGGGCTATATCAGCCAGTTACGGCTGGGGCGGTGCGATGGCACCCACCGAGGCAGACACTACGCAGGACCTGTATTACACCGAATCGTCCTACTTCATCGGATCGAGCAAGGAAACGTTGAAATCCAAGGGCAAGGACGAAGAAGACATGAAAGCGTCCGGCGCGACAAAATGGGTTGCGCAGCGGACCAAATATTTTGTGATGGCACTGGTTCCGGACGACCCTGCCGAAGGTGCTGAACTGCGCACCTGGCCAGACGTTAACTATGACGGTAAATATCGACCAAAGCTGTTCGAGACCAATCTCGTATTCAATATCCCACAGGGTGACCTGAACGAACATTTGACCTTCTATTTAGGACCGCTTGATCAGGACAAAATTACTGCCGTTGAACCAACGCTGGTCAATGTTATCTCGTGGGGATGGCCGGTTATTTCAACCTTTTCCAAAGGCATCTTCTATCTTCTCAAGTTCTTGCACCAATATATCCCTAATTACGGCGTTGTTCTGATTCTTTTCTCAATATTGGTAAAACTTGTCGTGTGGCCGCTTACCTACAAGTCTCATAAGTCAATGAAGCGCATGCAAGTAATTCAACCTATTCTGAAAGATACTCAAGCGAGGTTTAAAGACGACCCGCAGCGCATGCAAAAAGAAGTCATGGCGCTGTACAAGGAACACAAGGTCAATCCAATGGGTGGCTGCTGGCCGACATTGCTCCAGATGCCGCTACTGTTCGCCCTGTTCATCGTGTTCCGCTCGACTATTGAGCTGCGTGGACAACCATTCGTGCTGTGGATTAACGACCTGTCCATGCCCGACGTACTGATCGACCTGCCGTTCACTCTTCCGCTATACGGTGGTCACATCGCGTTGCTGCCGATTCTGTTCGCCGTCACATCCTGGCTGCAATCGCGTCAGACAATGACCGATCCGAACCAGAAGATGATGGTTTACATGATGCCGATCATGATGTTGTTAATATTCAACAACTTCCCTAGCGGTTTGACCCTGTACTACACCCTTTTCAACCTCTTAACGTGGGGTCAACAGCGGATCATGAAGACCAGCGATCCAGAGCTCGAACGCTTGCTCGCCGAGCGCAAGATCGAACAGGAAAAAGAACACGAGCGCGAAGAGCGCCGTCGTCGCAAAAAGCAGCGGAAGTAGCCCCGTGTCTGGCCCGAATGTTCTTGATAACGACCCGATCGTCGCACTTGCGACTGCATCGGGTCGTAGTGCGTTAGGCATCGTCCGCATGAGTGGCGAAGGCGTATGGCAAATTGCCGCTAACGCTTGTGGTTACAATGGTTTACCTGCTGACTGGACACCTCAGCACGCCCGACTGGTGCGTGTCCTGAACAGAGATGGTGAACCGCTGGACGAAGGTGTTTTACTGCCGTGGCGAGGCCCGCAATCCAGCACCGGCGAAGATGTCATTGAGTTTATCGGGCACGGCAGTCCCGCCGGACTCGAGCTGGTTGCTGAACGATTCGTCGAACTGGGCGCACGTCCGGCGCAACCCGGAGAGTTCACCAGGCGCGCCTTCATCAACGGCAAGCTCACTCTCGATCAAGCTGAATCAATTGCGTCATACATAGATGCCAAAACCTCTGCCGCGGCTCGTGCGTCGCTACGGGTTATGCTGGGCGGGCTGAAATCACAACTGAATACTCTTCAAGGCGGTCTGGAAGACTCGCTGGGGCTGGTTGAGCTAGAACTTGACTTCTCTGAAGATGGCATAAAAGTATTTAACCGCAAGGCTTTCAGCGATTCGCTTCATCCCATATTTCGAGATCTTCAGCAGTTACAGAAGCAAGCCCATGCGAGTAAATACCTGCGAAACGGGATCCATATAGTTCTCGCGGGCGACGCAAACGTTGGTAAATCTACACTATTCAACGCCTTGCTTGGCATGGAACGGGCAATTGTCCATGAAATGCCCGGCACAACTCGCGATTACCTCGACGCGGCTGTTGAATGGTCCGGAGTTCCAGTCAGACTGGTAGACACTGCAGGCATCCGTAAAAGCGGCGAAACCGTTGAGCGCGAAGGAGTTCGGCGTTCTCAATCCCTGTTAGATCACGCCGATGTTATACTATGGCTCATCGCACCACCAGAGTGCGTTGGTCCTGACAAATCCTTGTCTGAAGAAAGCCGACTGATTCTGGTACGGTCCAAATCTGACCTGGACTTTGAAACCTCATACCCCGGCCAGAACTCAGATATCATCTCAGTATCTGGCCTTACAGGCGCTGGCTTGGATGAGTTGAAGCAACACGTATTGGATCTCGTGCTGCAAGGTGCAAACGTTGATGACAGCCTGGGACTGGAACAGCGCCACGCACGCTTGATCGAAAACACTTTGGAAGCGCTGCATCGCGCAGAAAACCTCTCTGAGCAGGGCGAGAGCGAAGAGTTGATCGCAGTTGAATTGCGGGTTGCGTTGGATTCACTTTCTGAAATCACCGGCAAAGTTGTCGGAGACGGGGTCCTGAACCGGATTTTCGGGCGCTTCTGCATCGGTAAATGATGTGCAAACTGCGAACCTTGTGAACCGGAAACCCTCTGGCAATACGGCCTGCGGAGTTCTTGTTCCACGTGAAACATAGGCTTCATGCGCGTTCCATGCCTCTCAACAAGAGAGAGGACCAAATCCAGCGAATACTGTGTGCTAGACAAGCGCGATGAACCGAGCGAAAGTAACACCATGGTGGATGTTGTTGTCATAGGCGGAGGTCACGCCGGAGTGGAAGCCGCTACCGCGTCTGCCCGTGTTGGCGCAAGCGTTGTCCTGGTTACCCGGGAACGTGCTGCGCTCGCCCGCCTCTCCTGTAATCCAGCCATGGGCGGAACCGCCAAGGGTCAGTTAGTCAAAGAAGTTGACGCGCTCGGCGGCCTGATGGGCATTGCGACCGACATGGCCGCGATCCAATACCGAATGCTCAATCGATCAAAAGGACCGGCGGTCTGGTCACCTCGGGCACAAACAGACCGCACCATGTACACCCAAGCCATTGATCGTCTGTTTTTCACCCGATATCCAAACATTGAGATCGTCGAAGACGAAGTGGTTGGTTTTAATGTAAGTGACGATCAACTCCGCAGCGTAGAGCTGGCGAACCACAACCCTCTCCCCTGTCGAACTGCAATTCTGTGTGCTGGTACGTTCATGCGCGGCCTAACCCATTGCGGCACCGACCAACAAGCAGCGGGCCGCTACGGAGAGGCGCCTGCGAACCGCATCTCAGACAGCTTAACACAGCTGGGTTTTCCGCTGCTACGCTTTAAAACAGGCACTCCACCGCGTGTATACCGCAACAGCATTGACCTTGAAGCGATGGAGCGTCAGGATAGCGAACCCGATCTGTGGTTTTTCAGTCACGAAACTACCAAACGTCACAATCCTCAACTCCCATGTTATCGAGCGTACACCATACCCGAAACCCATGAGTTGATTCGTGATCGGATCGATGAGTCGCCGATGTATAACGGGACCATCACTTCAACCGGTCCGCGTTACTGCCCTTCGATCGAAGATAAGGTCGTTCGCTTCCCAGATCGGGAACGTCACCCGCTGATTTTTGAACCAGAAGGGCTGAACGATCCGTTGATGTATGTCAATGGCTTTTCGAGCTCAATGCCTGTAGAGGTGCAACAACGCTCTCTGAGAGCGGTGCCAGGTTGTGAGTCTGTTGAGTTCGCGTTGCCGGGGTATGCCGTGGAATATGACGTGGTTCCGCCCCATGAACTGAGCGCGACGCTGGCCAGCAAACGTGTGTCGAACCTTTATCTCGCTGGGCAGATAAACGGTACCTCCGGGTACGAAGAAGCCGCCATCCAAGGGCTGGTGGCTGGCGCAAACGCCGCTTTATCCGTGCAGAGACGCGATCCGCTGATCCTGCGACGCGACGAAGCGTATGGTGGCGTGCTGATTGACGATCTCGTCACCACCCACCCCACCGAACCGTATCGCATGTTCACCAGTCGGGCAGAATTCCGCTTGCTGCTGCGCCAGGATAACGCTGAGGAACGCCTTCACGACAAAGCGTTCAGCGCTGGACTCATACCTGAGGATCGATACGAGACTATCTGTGAACGCGTTAAGGAAAAGCAAGAGTGGTTAAGGCGGCTTGAGACCACTCGATTTCGGCGCGGAGATGTCGTTTCCGGGGATAATAAACCAGACCAGGTCGATTCTGCGGCACATCTCTTGAAGCGTTCTGATGTCGGATTACGTTCCCTGATTCAGTCCAGCGAAAAACTCAAAGTTTATCCGGTAAACGAATCCATGCTGGATGCGGTAGAGATCGAACTGCGTTACGCTGGCTATCTCGACCGAGAACGGCGGCTCGTTGAAAAACTCAGAGCACAGGAAGAAAAGCGTATCCCCGAGTCGTTGAACTACGAGGAGATCAAGGCGCTTTCGGCGGAAGGGCGACAGAAATTGTTGCAGCACCGTCCAGCGACAATTGGTCAAGCTTCGCGTATCCCAGGAGTTACGCCGTCTGATCTCGCGCTTGTTGTTGTCTACATGCGTAACGCTGGCTCGATGAGCCGGGCTTCAGAAAGTGCCGCATAAACTGGTTTAAACGATACACTTGGATTCTCCGTTATTTCGCAGTAGCTTCTGCGCGACCATTTCTTAACATTGACAAGCCAATGATGAACGACGACCGGCCAAAACGTAAACCCGACTCCGAACGTCACCCGCCCAGCTCCTCGCGCCCCACTGATAAGCGAGGCGGGCCGGATAGCCGTCGTCCATCAAGCGGTTCACCTCATCGCCCCAAACAATCCTTCGGAAGACCAGACGCGCCTGAACAGCGGCGTTCTACGCCCGAATCGTCGGCTATTCCCTCACGTCCACTGCGACGTCGCAAGAGAGTAGGCCTTCCGATTCAGGGAAGACGCCCCGATGCGCCTGCTTGGATTGGACGTTTGGACCATCCATTCAAACTGGAGCGCGAGCGGGTAGCTGAACTCGTCCAACGACTTCGTATCGAAGCCGACATAGACAGTCTTTACCAACACCTTGAGCTGGTCAAATCGATCAACGAAGAGGTTAATCTGGTCAGTAGGGCAAATGTCGACGCGGTACTGTTGCAATCGCTGTGGGAAAGCTTGATTCCGGTCACCAACCAGAATTGGCGTTGTGGATCTCGAGTGCTTGATCTCGGGACTGGTGGCGGATTTCCCGGATATTCACTCGCGCTGGCCCTACCTGATGTGCAAATGACCTTACTCGATTCACGACGGGCGAAAACCTTATCGTTGGAACGCATGGTTGGCGAAACGTCCGTTCCAAATATTTCCGTAATTCATGATCGCGCAGAAACACACGCTGAACGTATTCAGGAACCATACGACTCTATCTTTGTCCGCGCAGTTAGCGTACTGCCGGAGGTCGCTGAATGGTCCGAACCCCTCTTGAAACCGGGCGGCACTCTTTTGTCATGGAAAGGTCCGGAAGGTGAGCGTGAAGCCAAGGCGTTGGACAGTAAAAAATGGAAGTTGAAGTATGCGTTGTTTGTATTACCGCATCGCTATATCATTGTACTCGAATACTTGGGTAATCCAGCCGACGAAAATTAAGAAGAAGCTGAGGGCAATATTTAACTAACGGGTTAATGCTCCTGTATTATCCCTCTTTAGTCTCCGCTACTTCGGGATATTCCTCGATTTCCGGAACGAATAAACGGGAAGTTTCTCTTCCCGTTTTTCACATTTTACCTCTCTGCTCAGCGTTACTACTCGTATGTAACCCACACTTCGATCATGAATTCGCGCGTCATATCATATGTCGCATATTCTTCCTGAAGAGTCTGCCAGAGCGGAACAATGCCGCCGGAGAAATAGCGGGCCGAACGGTTTTGTGTTGGATAATCATACTTGTCCATTATCGATACACCTATTGCAAACGACGTTGTTTCCGACAGTAAACCGCCCGCCTCCACAGACACGTGAAAGAAACGGTTTGCAAGGAAGGGGACCTGATCTCCAATTTCTGTCGCAAACCAGCCCGTACTGTCAAGATCTATCAGGTTCAAAGTGCCTGTTCCCATTAGACTTTCGTTGACCAGGGGGTAAATGCCATCTGAATCGTAAACGTTGATTGTTAAGGTCGTGTCAAAGTTCAAGTCTGTGAGCGCGTCACCACTCAAGTACAGCCGAACAGAATCAATGTAGCAGTCGCGTTCAGGTAGAAATCGGGTGCTGTGATAACTGTCGTAAGGCTCAAACGGACTAACTTCGTACCGCTTAGGGAGCCGATAAAATCCGACACTGTCTGGTTCCCAGGCTCTTAGCACCGCTGGTCCCGGAGGAGTTTGATATTCTGTGTATATGAAAATCGTTGGCGTGTCGGCTTGATTCCGATCTACGTCGAACGCGCGCGCCATCACCGAGTGAATTCCGTTTGCCAGACCGAGTTCCAACAAATCAAAGGTCCACACGTACTGATTGTCCACAGCATCAAAGCCGGATACTTCCGCGAAAGTTGTGTCGTCAATTCGATCTGATCCGTCCACATAGAACACGACCCGATCAACCGCGATGTTGTCCACGGCAGACGCGACTACGCGCAATGTGTCGCGCGCTGTATCGCCGGCCGCCGGAGCCAGTAACGCTATGGCGGGAGGTGTAACATCAGGGCTGATGCCGTCTTGCCCAGGCTGACCGTCCTCCCCGCTACATGCGATAAACCCGGCCATTATCCCGAAAGCCAAGACCATACGCAGGATTGAACCAATCGCTGTGCTGTGTTGTGTCGTTTTCTCTCGCATCATTCGTATACCTGTCCAAATCGAGCCGCTGTGAGCCTATCTGTGCTGAATCGGTGTTGAAGTACCGTCCGGGTGCAGCATCGCATGCGATCCGTCCTGATACTCAACTTCGGCGCGAATGCGTAAATCCAAGCGTCCTGGACGGGGCCAGTTGTTTTGCAATGTTCCCCACCCACCGGCCGCACCAAATTCATCCGAAGCATATTCTATACTTGTGTGCTGGGACCCATCAACCAGCGTGTCGTTAACCGTTGTTACTATTGGCATTGCCCGGTTTTGAGCACGCATGTTATCGTAATCCGGAACGGAAAATCCAACGTGGAATTGTTCATCGAATTCCAGGTTCCAATCGGAGACTGAAACTACTGTCCACTGCACATTGATCTGATCGCTGTACACGGCGTCCTCTTCAGCTACCAGGACGCTGTCCAGGGGCGGAATTTCAGGATACTGGATGTTGTCATCTGTAGCCCAGGCGTACACATAAAAATCGGATCCGCCAACAAGCTGATTGCTCGTGCCTGTCATGGTTTCAAACGTAGGCTGGATGAACTCAAAATGAACAGCCAGGAGGCGACAGCTTTGTGCTGGAGATAAACGAACGTTCCAGTAACGGTCTTTATAGTAATCCGGCATTGTCAAGACAGATCGCGTGGGATCGGAACCAAACTCGCTCAGCGTGTCAATCTCGGGAGGGTTTGTATATCTGATCAATATTGTCGGACTATCACCGGAGTTCCCCGCCCCGTCGAATGCACGGGCCATCAAGGGATAAACGCCGTGTGCGTGACCGGAACTGTCCAAAAACCAGGTCCAGAGGTATGGTGCTGTTGAATCAACAGCAGACTGCAAACCCATTTTGCTGCTGCCATCGAAATAGAATTCCACGTATTCAACGCTACTATTATCATCTGCTTCAGCCATGATTTCGAACGAATCGACGTATACATCATTCGACTTCAACTGATCTCCAAACTTCGGATCAATCAGGTTTACCGTTGGTGATACAAGGTCAAGGTCTTCAATCCCTTGGCCCGCCGGACCCATTGGCCCCTCGCAACCCCACCAGAATAACGCGATCATCAACACAAATGCGAGTGATAAAACGCCCTTTGCTGTTAGCGTCCAACCTTTCCTCTTCTCGGTTATCTCCATGTTCGCATTCGTGTTAGACGTTTCGTTGTTTACGTGAGTCTCGTTATCTCTATATGCGTGCTCGTAAATATCGCGCTTCTCAGGAAGACTCATTTCTACTCCTCCTCGGGCAAATATTCAATGACCGCATCGACAAACAGGTGGTGAACATAACCCTTCACATGCCGCGCCGCTATTGGCGTCCAGCCGCCTCCCTCAGGCGGACGCTCGTACCAATACGCGTTCTCCAGTTCTGGCGTCAACGTCGAATCGACCTCCAACAGCGTACCAATGCGAAGTCCTGCATCCATACTGTCAGGATCGACAACATCCACACGAACAGTGACGAAGAACGATTCTCCGTTATCAAATGTTCGCGATGATTCGCTCATTAGACCGTCCAGGTCGTACTCCTGCCAACGTTCAAGTTCGAATGGGTCCAGTTCCACATAGAATGAATCCAGCGGCTCACCTGGAGCGGTGCCGTCTACGGTCGAGGCCAGACCGATCCAGAAGTTTGCCAGTTCCTGGTAGTGAACACTGTCACGCTGTACGGGAAGCAGGCGGATGTGATTTAATTTGCACGGTCCGTAAGGGTCGAAACGAGTTCCTATCTGCGTCACCCTGACTGTGTCGGCTTCCTCGAATATCAAATGGGGAACAAGCAGATTTTTCATGGTCCCTGGGCCATGGCGATCTGTTAAAGTATCTGGTCCGACCAACTCAAACCGTGTGACCACGCGGGTGGCCGTATATCCGGTATTTCCAAGAGTATCTGTGGCCGAAGCTACAACTGTGACTGTTCCAAAAGGCGTCCCGGCAGCTACAAAATCCCACTCAAAGATATATGGTGGCCCAGTAACTTCGGCCTTATTACCGTTCATTTCGCTCGAACCGTTTACATAAAACAAAATGCTGGCGAGTTCGTCGGCGTCGTTTGTGTCTGACACGGTGGCCTCAAGCGTCATCGTGATGTCGGTCAACACTGCGCCTAAAACCGGTTGAACGAACTCTATTGGCGGAGCAACGTGGTCAATTTCGGGAACATCCGCGCCGTCCGGCCCAGCCGCACCGTCACAACCAAACAAGAAGAAGGTTGCCAACAAAACAAGCGTATATATGGATACTCGAATCACCGTAGGTTCTCAGTGTTAAGACTGCGTCCTCAATTCACCAACTGCGGCGCTCAAACCCAATGACACCGCGCGCTCTACGAACGGGTCGCCCAGAACAACCCCTTCAATCAGGCCGAGATCGCTGAATGCAGCCCAGCTAGTACGATCCAGCTCTCCCGCAATCAGAACACGCATGCCCAGCCTGTTCGCAGCAATTGCCCCAGCCTCCAACTCTTCGATCGCAGGCACTGTTGCTGACGTATCAGAAGCGTTGACTACAGGAGCCGCAGGAAGAACAACCAGGTCAGCGTCCAACTGACGCGTTCTCTTGATATCACCTATACTTGCACTGACACAAACGCCACACGGGATCTGACGAGTTCTCAATGATTCAATAAACGACTGAATCGAAGCACCATCCAGATCGTCGCCGTTAACAGTATTTAGGCCGGGTGCGGATGAGATAACCAAATCAGGATGTAGCTTGCTGATCAGATCCAGATTCTCTTGAGACGCTGTGCAGGCAACCGCAAACGGGCCATCAAAGACTGTTTTGGCAATGGAAAGCGGTTTCAGCCAGGAGGTTGGATTCGATTCTGGCAACACAGCAACAAGGCTGTCAACGCCCGCAATAGAGGCTGTTGCGGCAATACGGGCCGCTTTGGATTCTGATGGAACTGCACCGTCTCGCACCAGGCTGTCAAGACGTACGGCCACCTTCATCATCGCTTCTCCCCTGCTGCAACAATTGTTGATCGTTGTTCCTGCCCGTCGCTGAGACGCATAAACACTATTCCTTGTTCCACCAAACGCGGTAATTCCTGCTGAAGAACATCCAGCGTTGACGCGCGCGGGTGAGCAATTATCCGCACAACACCATCGCGCCGTTGAGCCATACGTACAGCATCCTGCAAACGCGCACGGATAGAGTCGGGATGCTGGTGGTGGTCAAGAAATATGTCGCGCCGAAGCCCCGAAACGCCCTGCGTTCGAGCCGACTTGTAAAGTAGCGTTCCCGGATGGGTGATGCTATCAAAGACATACCATCCGTGCTGCGAGCACCAATTCGCGACCAAGGTCATTAACGCGCTGTCTTGCGTGGCAGCAGAACCTTGATGATTGCTTAAGCCGGTCGCATACGGAAGGTTCGCGACGGCATCCATATATTCGAAAAAATCGTCGTGGCTCATCGCGGCGTTCAGGTATGTCATATCCGTATTTGCTGGACTGTTAAGCGGTTCCATGGGAACGTGCGCGATAACATCATGACCGAGAAGGTTTGCTTTTGACGCCAGAAAATCGCTGGCCGCTTGACCGGGAATGATGCTTGCCGTGATCGGAATGGGCAGCGCAAGCATCCCTTTAACAACTGACGACTGCGAGCTGAAACCGAGATCGTCTACGACAAGCGCAATTTTGCCAATCGTTTGCCTTGCTTCCGAAGCCGGCGCTTTTCCGGCGCGACTTTGCCCAAAGTGTGAAGAGAGTTCATGCTCGATCGGTCGATCAGGCTCGGACGGGACAGGCGCTTCTGAAGCCGCCATACTGGCGGGAACCGTCAGGTTGTGACCGTTGGAGGCGGCTCGAGGCGTGTGCACCTGGACCACCAACAACAGGAGCAGGCCGAAAACTATGAGAACATTCAGCGCAATCAGGGCCTTTACGCGATTCAATATGTCTTGACGATCGCTCAATAGTCGTCCCGCCACTGAACGATTCGGAATCTGTGGTCAGCGCCAGCACGCGACTGGAACCGCGCAAATCCTGCTATAGGCGAAAAATCCCCGGCTGCAAGTGTAAAGTTGATCGTAAATTCCACCGTTGTATCCGGTTGAGAAAACAAATCGAGCTCGTCCGATATTGGTCCCCAGCGCAGGTCCAAACGGTCAAACGAACGTAGCAATGCGCCTGTGGTCCTCAATTCTGTGTCACGAAACCACTGGTCATATCGTTCCTCGTTCACATCAAAAAACTCAAAAACAAACTCATCTGCAATCAGATCAGCATAGCGCAGACTGTCGCGCAATGTGTACGCTGTCTGAAAATTACGCAGCATGCCACCAACAGTCACCTGCGGATCCCATAGATCGCCAGCCACCCCGCCTTCCTGCGGCGCGAATGGGTTGACGCATGAAACGAGTCCCGCTGAAAGTATGATCAGTAGTAGTGCGAGAATCAAACGGTGGTTCATCTCTAACCCAGTGGTTCAGTACAGCAACCTACGCAGAGCGCCTCTCGTGCGCAAGAACCGAGTGATCAAGCGGCCTTTTGCGACCTCTGAGCCGTCAGCCCGTTAGTCAGGTATGAAAAATCGAACGAGTACGGTTCTGCCGCGTCACTCACTTGAAGCTGGTGGAACCCTTTCGAAAGCTTGCCCAAATTTCCGCTTTCAGTTCTTTGATTTTGCTTCTATTTTCGCGGTTGGGGGATTGACAAACTGGGGAGGGTCCCATGAAGCAGGTGCTAATCGGTGGTCTGGTAGGCGGTGTCGTCTTCTTCGTTTACCTGTTCATTTCGTGGATGGTATTGCCGTTCCACACCATGACATTTTCAGACATAGAAGACACAAAACCGCTGGCCGAATCGTTACAGGCTTTAAATTTGGAGACCGGCCTGTACACCGTTCCCGGCATGTCTGAATGGGAGGCTAATGAAGAAGAGTTCCTCGCCCGCCATGAGGCTGGCCCGGTGGTACCACTCCTCATCTACCGCGCTGAGGGCGTACCGCCAATGAGCGTGATGATGTATATAAAAGGTCTAATCCTGACTCTGTTAGCTGCGTTTTTTGTTGCGTGGATTATGAAATTAGCTCTTCCAAACCTGAACAGCTATCTTCATCGAGTGCTGATAGCTACAGCTTTCGGTATCTTCGCGGCTGCTGTGGGACCGTTAAGCATGGGCAACTGGATGACGTTTCCTGCAGGATATGTGTGGGCGGAAGTGTTTGACCAGGTGATCGGCTGGACACTTGTCGGGCTTGCCATGGCGCCGTTTATCAAGGAACCCGCTACGCAAGCGGAACAGTAAAGTTTAAGGGTCGAGAATGACTCGTTTCATTGTTTCGTCGAAGATTGTGCTGACCGCCTTCATCCTGTTGGTGGTCAGCACGGTCGCTGTCGCGTCCGAACCCATCACCATCCTCAGTTTCAACATTCGTTACGATAATCCCGATGACGGCGATAACCGCTGGGAGCTGCGAAAAGAGGCGGTTGCGCAACAAATTCGCGACATTGATGCGGATGTCCTGTGTTTGCAGGAGGCGCTGCGTCATCAGCTTGATGACTTGCACGAGCTGGTGCCGGGTTATGAGGAATATGGTGTTGGGCGCGACGATGGTGTAGAGGCCGGCGAATACTGCGCGATACTCGTTCGTGACGGATTCCGGGTCATCACAGACTCTGGAACTTTCTGGCTGTCAGACACACCGGATGTCCCTGGGTCTGTTTCATGGGGGAATAACGTCACGCGAATTGTCACCTGGGTCATCCTTGGAGATTTTGCCGGCCATAATTTCACGGTGTACAACACGCACTTCGACCACGAATCACAGCAGTCGCGGGAACGAAGCGCGGAAGAACTACGCACATTCATCGCGCATAGAGGCACGCCACCGTTTATTATCGCCGGCGACTTCAACGTAGGTGAGGATAATCCCGCTGTCATGGCCATGACGACGCTTCACCCAAAGCTTCGACATGTTGACCCTGAACACTATTCAGAGCTGGATAAGTATATGCTGACATTGGACGACTACCGTCCCTTCCGCGACAGCTTCCGTGTGATCCACCCGAACGCCGACAGCGTAGGCACATTCAATAGCTGGACCAGCAACCGAACCGGCGACAAAATCGACTACATCTTCGTTTCGTCCAAATGGGACGTTGTCGACGCCGGCATACTTCACGAAAAGGTTAACGGTCGCTACACGTCCGACCATTTCCCCGTTTATGCACGCATCGTTCTCGAGAGATAGCTAATTATCCTTCCCGCCTATCTATTCCTCATCGCTTGGTTTCAATTGCTATATTGAACGATAATATCGCATTTGCACCCTCGTTAGTTGAGGTTTCCAATGAAGCTTATCGTTGAAGTGTTTTCCTCGCCGTTCACGGCCATCAATCTCACAACCCGCCCCCGACTTAACAGTGTGCCGTCAGCCTGTATGGCTCACATGTTTCAAACACTCGTTCTCGTTGTTTTACTTACACTTTCCGCCATGTTCAGCCCACTCCATGCCCAAATCCTGTGGGAACCGGAAACGGGTGTGTTGGTTCGCAACTTCAACGAACCTGACCCCTGCATCGTTCTCCCTGGTCCAAATCCCGGTGAAGGTTTGATTGTATGGTCAGATGCGCGAACCGGAAGCGATGATTTGTATGGCCAGCTCATGGATGCTACGGGCAATCCCATGTGGGAAGAGGATGGCCGACCGCTTATCACTGCACCCAGAAACCAGATTGAGACCTGCGGAATCGCTATTGATGACGGCTGGGTGCTGCTCTGGTATGATGACAGCGGACCTGGTTACGACTATGGATATGGCGCGCTCTACATGCAGCGTTTTGATTGGAACGGAACGCCCTTATGGTCAGCCCCCCCTTTGGACCCCGAAGAAGGTGTGTTGTTCTTCCCGGATAACCGCATAAGTGCGGACGCGACTCTATTGGCAGATAGCGAAGGCGGATTGTTTGTGGCAGCCATTGTCGACCTGGAGCAGAGTGAATATGGCACAATCAGGCTACACCGAATTTTGCTGGATGATGGCAGCCGCGATCCTAACTGGCCAGACGAGGGCGTGTTTATCGACGAGCGCCCGTATACGGATGCTCGTGGGTATGATCCAATAGAGCTTCTACCTGCTGCGGAAAGCGGAGTCGTTGTGTGCTGGGATAATGGATACGGTCAGTTTGCTTATTCTGTTGGCACAGACGGCGAGTTCCTCTGGGAATCCGGAATTCGGCTGAACAACGATTGGTCAGAAGTCCAGTTCTGTACCGACGGAGATGGTGGGTTCTATATCGCTGGTTCTGATCACTTTACAAACGGTCATGGTGATCCTTTCTCTCACGTCTTATTCAATCATGTGCTGGCTGACGGGTCTGTCCCCTGGGGCGACGACGGAGTTCAGATCAACCAGGCGACCAGGAGTGGTCCCCGTCTGGAATCCCTGACACCGTCCATCAATGGTACCGCGATCGTCAGCTATCGGGAGAATGCGTACGGCGGCTGGTTACGTGCGATACGGCTTGGCGGAGACGCCATTCCGCAACAGTTCTGGGGTTATGCCTGAGGAAGATTATCACCCTAACTACTTCGTTTTTTCTGCAGATCCTCAAGGAGGGCTGGCAATTAGCCATTCTGGATCGACGCCACAATTGTATTCGATCACGCCTGAAGGCGACGTTTTATCCTTGAATGAAGAGCAGGAACTTAATCATAGGAACGTGATCCTGGGGCCCATCGATCCCTATATGGCCTACTCAAGCACACGCCACACCAGTGATCAAATACTGCTGCGTTACGGCATGTTCGACCCTGAAAATCAAACGATGATCACCCCAGTGGAAGGCAATGTCGCGTACACAGGAATGCGCGATGCTGTTGATTATGGCAGTCTGACCGTGCACGGTGATCGCGTCATCGCCACATGGAGCGATGTGCGATACCCGGACAATGACGCATTACCGATGATTCAAATGCTGGATCTGGATTCGGGCACCCCGTTGCTGGAATCCAATGGTACTTCCATACTGCCGGGGTTGATCGCTGATACTCTTTCGCTGGATGTCACCCGTGTTCATACAACTACCGATCGCAATGGAGAGTTGTTTTTCGCCGTGCATGTCAGGTACGATGATCCATTTGCACGGGGACTGATTCTACAAAAATTGTCGCTGGAGGGAGAGCCGCTGTGGGGTGATGAAGGTGTGCGGATCAATAGCCCGGACGATAACGACTTCCACATCCATAGCGAGGTGATTACCCCGGATCAAGCCGGGGGTGCGTTTACCATCTTTAAGTACCATGCATATGATCTTGGCCTGTATTCCTTAGGTCTGGCACACCTCGATTCTGATGGAGATCCCATTCTAGGAGAAGACGGAAACAATTTTATTTCTCTTCCAATTGAAAGCGACCACATGTCTTTATATGACATGTGCTTGCTCGAATTGGACGAAACTCTGTTTATGCTGTATTCTGACCTAGAGGTCGAATCTACCTATGTCGCACGTTGTTCCGTGGAAGGTGAAAACACACAGATCGAAACACTTACCCCTTGGATGTGGCGCTCCAGAATGGTGCCACTAGACGATCGAGTTCTGTTTATCTGGCATGACCTTGATCACGACATTTACGGTCAGATCCTTGACTGTCAGGGAAATCGGTTATGGGGTGACGGACATCGCATGCTTGCCCCGGCCGAGGATGTTGGCGAGATGGAAGTCGTCCTCGCTGGGGCTGATTCCAGCAGCTTCTGGATCAGCTGGACGGAAGACTATCAGGATACGTACGCCCAACGATTTGACATCAATGGCGACGCTGTGTTCGAAATCCCCGTCTATAGCTCGGAGATGCCACACTGGATCATGGTGGGACAGGAGGATGGTGGCATATACGCTGCAATCAATTCCGAACCTTACGAAGTTAACAGTTTTATCGAAGTCTTTCGGCTAGGGCCAATGGGAGAATACGATGATAATGTAATCAGCATTCCGACAGGTAGATATCCCGAATTCTATGGTTTGGCATCGGACGGTGGCGGCGGGGCGATCCTCTTCTGGAAACAGAACGGACTGTTGGCGCAACGCTTCTCCCTCCCCGAAGTCGGAGTTGCGGGGGGCGGTAGCGTTGAAACACCGCAAGAATTTGCCCTCGAACCGATATACCCCAATCCGTTCAACGGTACAGCGACTATTTCGCTGACACTACCGTCGCCGGGCGATCTGAATGTTGCGCTGTTCAACGTGCTCGGGCAGGAGGTGATGACGGTCGTACGTGGGCCGCGCGTCGCGGGGACACACCAAATCAGCGTTGACGCATCCGCGCTGGCGAGTGGTGTCTATTTCGTGCGCGCCGAGATGGCGGACAGCGACCTGTCCGCGACACAGAAAATCGTGCTGATGAAATGAATCAGAAACGAGACGCGAGAGGCGAGAAGTGAGTCTGGAGTCTGGAGTCTGGAGTCTGGAGTCTGGAGTCTGGAGTCTGGAGTCTGGAAAAATCTAGTCTTGCCCGTGTTGGCTCTGCCAACGCGGTTAATCAACCTTGCCCAATCAGGTGCCCCTGCGGGCTTCGCCAGCAGGGATTAACCACATTCAACACCGATTTCCTTTCCGGTAGCTGCTGAACACGGGCCTGTGTGAGAAACCCGACTTGACGTGGCAAGTCGGGCCACCCCAGCATGCTGAGCTACCGGGCTATTTTGCTGCAAATCAACGATGGATGATCCGCGGTAACCGTCTGCGACGGATTACAGCGGACACCATAATTCCATCTCGCTACCACAGGTTGATCCATATCCCGGCACACAGAGGTGCCGGGCTACTTTTTCGCTGGCGGTCTTGCGGCTGGACCGCGCAGGAAATGGTCGAGCAACAACCCGTAAATCAGGAACAAAATCGCAACGAGCCCTATCGTCAACAGGCGGATCGAAAACAGCTCGCCTTCCAGTGACGATTTGGGGATCAGCCACATTACGCTGACCAGCGCGTCGGCGTCAGCAGCCTGATCCGGCGCGTCCGGCGGCTTGAGCAAAAGCGTCGAAACGAAAAACAATACCACCGACGCCAGCACACCACGACCTCGCTCCATCCCCCACAACGCGAGCAGGTGCACGAAGAGCCCGCCAATCGCGCCGAGCACGCCGCCGAGCACAATCACCAGGACCATTCCAACAACGCTCAAATTCGTCGGATAACCCAGCCCTATAGCCAGCCCGGCCATGACAAACCGGCCAGCAAATCCGAGGATCAACATCCCCGTCAATCCGCCAAATCCAATCCATCTCATGGATCGGAGCGGATGCGTTCGCTTGATCATAGCTGTCCCCCCTATTCAAGGCCAGCGTATTGTTCCACACCTCCCGTCGTCGGAAGCTGTGTCCAGCCGATGATCGCGCCGGGTAATGTGTGCGCGGCATAGATCAACGCTGCCGCCAACACCGGCGCAATCGGCTTAACCCATATAAGATACGGCGCTAACAATTCGTCGTGCGAGAAAATGATCAGGTACATCGCGAGCAGAAGAACAACCGTAATCCACGTGTACGATGTCGCCAATGCATCATGAGCAAGACCGCGTTCGCGCTCATCCAACTCGTTCGGATTGGCATGCGTCAAGCTCCACAAGCTGGTGCGGCCAAATGCGCGCGCGTGAGTGAAAGCGATCCCAAAGACAGTTACTGGAATGAGTGTCGCGATCCACATCCAGTTAAGTTCCAGCTGCTGAATGAGCGCTGGCAACAGCACTGCAAACAGAGTTGTCCCGTAGTTCGCCATAACCCAACCACGGATTTCTGTTCGCGCATGTTCACGTGTCACGCTTCCCCCCTTCGTCGCTCGAGCAATTCTTCGCTGAGCGGTTTCATCGGCTGCGTCGAGAAAATGAATTCCACCGGCAAACCAAAATGTTCGCTGATCTTGAACGCCAGGTCCAGGCTGGGGTTGTACTCCCCACGTTCGAGATAGCCCACGGTCTGGAAGTTCACTCCGATCGCTGACGCCAGTTCTTTCCGTGAGATACTGCGTTCGTTCCGCAGTACCGCGATCCTGTTGTACAGTTGCCTCGTCTTCATAGGTGGAAATATAATACGATATGTTGTAGTTCTACAACAACTCGTGGAGCGCATACAACAAATTGGTTGATGATGTGTGATACGGACCTGTGTTTGCTCGCAAACGCGGATGATCGACGATGACGATCCGCGATAGCCGTCTTCGACGGACTATCACGGGCACCATCTCTGTTTCGCCCACATTACCTCTATTTATCCCGACTTACGCCCAGCAGCGCCAAAGGCTTCGCCGAGGCGAGAACAAATCGGGGCAAACTTCAGAACGCTCAACCTGTTGATATGAGCAAATGTTTCACCAAACGGTTAAATCGGAATGAGCTGGAGCTCGCGTCGCGAGAGAGGTGCAGAGATTGTTTCACGAGAAACAAAACGGGCGCGCATTACGCACGCCCGCTGCATTGGTTTTTCACTAGCCCAAACGAGTTCTACTTGAGCAACGTCATTTTCTGCACCGACTGATACTCGCCGGACACGCTCGCCTGCACGAAGTAGATGCCGGACGCCTGTCCAGTTCCGTCAAACTGGAACACATGCGTTCCGGCTTGTGTTTCGCCGCTGTTCAGCACCTCCACCTCGCGACCATCCAAGCTGTATACCGTCACGGTCAGATCTGCCGCTTCGGGAAGCTCCATGGTGATGTTGGTCGTTGGGTTAAACGGATTCGGCGTCACAGGACGCAGGTTGAAGTCGCCAGGAATTTCAACCATCAGCCCGGTTTCCTCATCTGCGATAACCCACTCAGAAGATTCCCAGTGCGTTACTGGCTCGCCGTCAGGTCCTGGAATGATCGTCTTAACAAACGGGAAGCTGTCCGTTGTCTCAGGAACTGCAGGAGGATATGAACCAATGTGTGCATAGAATACGTAATTCCCCGGTGGTGCGAAACCTGGAACGGTTTCTGTTATGTTGCCGACGAAAATGTTCCCCGGTGGAATGTTGTTGTTTTGTACCGATACGAAATACATGACACCGTTGGGCAACAGCGCCTCTTTCCAGATCTGCCTGGGCTGGGGCGAGGCATAGGTGCTGGTCACACCGGCATCATACATGATGACTCCACCGGCTGATGGGACGCTGGTTATCAGCGGCCACAGCGTCAGAACGATTGTCGGCGCCACGCCACCCGAACTGAAATCAATGTCGTCAATCGTTACGCCAGAATAGTTGTTCGACGGACCTGAAATATGACGGAAGGCGAACCATACAGTTTGCCCGGCATAATCATCAAGCGGATACTCGACCTCTACCCACGAACGCTCGTCGTTGGTGTTCCAGTTGTTCCAACACGGCAGTCCGAGTGGTGTGCTGTATGAATCCTCGTCGCTGTATCCACCGGTTGGATGAATCAAGGTCCAGAACGCGCCGGCGTCCGTTGACACCCAAGCGTTATATCCATCCTGGCCCCCGTCATAGTCAAACCAGTGATAATACTTCAGCGAATATCCGAGCTGGACATTGAAACCAAACTGAGATTTCATCCAGTCGTCCTGGTTGACTTCGTAATCATTGTCGAGGTCTGTACTCCATGCGTTCGACCCGGAATACGCTCCGGCTGGATCATACGTTGGGGTGCCGAATTCCCATTCGCCCCAGCCTTGGAAAAGCGGAGTACCTCCTCCCTCGAAATTGTCCGTGAAGGGTCCGTTGATCGGCAGGAAGCTGAATGACAAGGAGGCGTGCAACGTGTTGGCGCCCGCAGCCAGGGTAGTAATCGTATTGATCGCATCGTAACCACTCTTCCACACGATGTACGGATACGTTCCTGGATAGACGTTGTTGATCGTATAGTTACCGGCGGCGTCTGAGGTGGTTTGACCGCAACCAACCCGAACATTCGCGTTGGCAACCGTACCCCCGCCACCTTGATACACAATTCCGCTCAGTGAAGCGGTTGGTTGGGGTGGGACGAAATCAACAACCAGCCCGGCGTTTGGATACGATCCCGAAACATCGTTGTAGACGTAAGTCAAGCCGTCCGTGCCGTCGTGGTTCTGGATGCCGATGGTGCAGCTGGTACAATCAAAGGTCGCGTCTACACTTTGGTACTGGATACGAATTTTCCCGTCGTCGAATAACAGCACCTGCATCGAGATACGGGGCGAAGTCGGTGAACCGTTATATTCGGAGTAATCATCAAAAGTGATCACACAGACTTGTTGCAGGCCGATCGTCACGGTGTCGTAATACACGCTACCGTATAACCCATCGTCGGGATCGAGGTCATCCCAGCACAAAGCAATCATCGATCCATACCAGACATAAGGCATTGAATAATTTGAATAACTGATGTATTCCGCATTGAATGACACCAGACCGTTTGACTGGATCCAGAAATATTCTTCTCCGTGCCCGTAAAATGGAAACAGGATACCCGTTGGGTATGGGCCAGTACGATCATCGTCGCCGAGGTTGTCGGCTGCCGCAATCTCTGTTCCGGTGACTGTGATGTCAATCCAACTGTAGTTTGGACCGCCCACCTCGTCGCTGTCGATCCAAGTGTAGCCAAAGGTGTCAGGTCCACCGGTGGAAGCAATAACTGGAACAGGATCTTGCTCTACCGGCTCCAACCCCCTCTGTGCCTGGACAACATCTACCTTTTCGTTGCTCTCCAAGCCCGGATTGGCCAAACCGGGCGTCAGGCAGGCGAGACTCAGAATCAAGCTCGTGATCAAGAACGATTTCATGACAAACCCTCCCGCTATGCCGACCGTCGCCGACATTCACCTCACCCGGCACACCACGCTCCGATGGATGCTGAAACGCCGGTCTGCCACCATAGTTTAGTCCTCATAAATGAAAGGCTAAGCACGCTTTCATAAGTATGGCAATGCTTCATAACATCTTGATATAGATAAGAGTTGCCAGTTAATTCTCGAATTCTTATGATCTTACATCAGATTTCCCTCCCAGAGGCGAGCCAAACCATCCTACCGCCAGCAAACAGCTCGCTTAAATTTAGCTGCGTCGAATGTTGTGGAACATTCTATTTCGTTGAACTTGAACAAACGAAAGAACCGTTGTATGTGTTTGTTTTCACAAGGTTAACCTCTCCTTTCTTCCTTGCCTGCCCCACGATTTCAGACCTTCTTTATCACACCTCTTGCCGATAATCCGCGTGGAGTCTGGACGATCGGGCGCTTCAACCTCTGTCGGGCAGAACTTGTGAATCCATAGAGGTTTTTATATAAACACTCCGTGTGGATTTGCGCTAATTACCGGATCGCCCTATCTTCCCTTCACCATTACCGAGCGCCAGATCGAGGGTGTGACGTACAACCCTTTTGCCGCAAGCTATACAGCTTGTGCGAGATTTCACGAAGCTAGTGTAACGCATCTACTGAAAGCGACCCGTCCATGCCACGAGTCACCATTGAGCCTGATCGCTGCAAAGGTTGCGAGCTGTGTGTACAGGCCTGCCCGCAGCAGATCATCGAGATGTCCAAGACGATCAACGCTAAAGGTTATTTCTACGCCACAGTGTTCGATCAACCTCGGTGCACCGGCTGCCAGCTGTGCGCGATCACCTGCCCGGACATCGCGATTGAAATCGGCGTCAACGCTGTACAGTACAACTATTTCCCGTATTGACCTGTTTTGCAGTTGCTTATAACTCGCAACTCATAACTCACTACTGATGTTACGAGGCCGTCATGTCAAAGAAATTGATGAAGGGTAACGAAGCGATGGGGGAAGCGGCGATCCGCGCTGGCGCAACCCGTTACTTCGCCTATCCGATCACCCCGCAATCGGAAGTTGCCGAATACCTCGTGCGACGGATGCCTGAAGTTGGCGGCGTGTTCCTGCAGGCCGAGAGCGAGTTGGGCGCTGCGAACATGATCTTCGGCGCGGCGTCCAGTGGCAAGCGGGTGTTCACGTCCAGCTCCAGCCCCGGCATCAGTCTGATGAGCGAAGCGTTGAGCTATATCACCAGCGCCGAGCTGCCCAGTGTGTTCATCAATGTCTGCCGTGCAGGCCCCGGCCTCGGCGGCATTCTGCCCAGCCAGGGAGACTACCTGCAAGCGACTCATGCATCCGGGCACGGCGATTTCCACTTGATCGTACTCGCGCCATCAACGGTCCAGGAAGCGGTTGAGCACATGATGATCGCGTTCGACCTCGCCGACAAGTATCGCAATCCTGTGATGATTTTCGCGGACGGTCTCATCGGCCAGATGATGGAGCCGGTCGATTTTGACGCTGTCGAGACAAGCGATCCCGCCGATCACAGCAGTTGGGCGGCGACCGGGGCGGACGGGCGGGAAAAACACATCATCAAGACGTTGTACCTCAATCCCGCCGACAATGAAACACACAACCAGCATCTGCATGAGAAGTACGAAACGATCAAGGCGAACGAACAGCAGTTCGAGATTTACGGCGGCCTCGGAAAACCACACCTGGTTCTGACCGCGTTCGGAACCAGCGCACGTGTCTGCAAGACCGCCATTGACGTGCTGAACGAAGAGGGGGTTGATGTCGCGCTGTTCCGACCAATAACCATCTTCCCGTTCCCGGCGAAAGCGATGGAAAAACTGAGCCGCAAGGCGCATGTCAAGCAGTTCCTCGATGTTGAGATGAACAACGGACAGATGATTGACGATGTCCGGTTGTACACTGAGAACCGTAAACCAATACACTTCTTCGGACGTCAGGGCGGAATCGTCCCGTCGCCGGAAGAAGTGATCGAAGAGATCCGCAAGCTGTTGCCGGGGAAAAAGTCGGCTAGTACAAAGTCGAAAGTCGAAAGTACCAAGTAGAAATAATCGATCTTGCCCGTGTCCGGCAGTTGCCGGACGCGGACTCGAGAAGATGGAACACAGACGATGCCCGCGCAGGCTATGACGGCGCGGATCAAAAAACGATTCATAAGCACGTCATTCTGAAACCGGCGAAGCCGGGCGAAGAAGGTCTAACTAATCAGTCGGTTAGATAAGCGCGATCTTCTTCACTGCACTGCGTTTCGTTCAGAATGACACACCTTAGAATACGAGGTCGGCCATGGCCGAGAACACGATCTTCAAGAAACCCGTCGCGATGTCGGACAACCACACCCACTATTGCCCTGGCTGTACGCATGGCACCGCTCACCGACTCGTCGCCGAAGTCTTGGACGAGCTAGGTATGCGTGAACGCACCATTGGTGTGGCGCCCGTCGGCTGCGCGGTACTGTGCTACAACTATTTCAATTGCGACTTCCTCGAAGCCGCGCACGGCCGTGCACCAGCGTTCGCGACCGGCATGAAACGCGTGTCGCCCGAGAAGATTGTCTTCGCGTACCAGGGGGACGGCGACCTCGCATCCATCGGCGGAAATGAGATCCTGCACGCCGCCAACCGTGGCGAGAAGATAACTGTAATCTTCGTTAACAACGCCATTTACGGTATGACCGGCGGCCAGATGGCTCCGACCACCCTGCCCGGCCAGGTGACGAGCACATGCCCGGCGGGCCGTGATGTCGAATCCGCAGGCTGGCCGATCCGGATTCGTGAGCTGCTGTCGACACTGCGCACACCGGCTTATATCGCACGCGGATCGGTACATTCGCCACAGTGGTCGATCAAGACCAAGCAAATGGTGCGTAAAGCGTTCCAGTATCAGGACACTGGCACATGCTTCAGCCTTGTCGAAATTCTCAGCACCTGCCCGACGAACTGGGGAATGACGCCGACCGATTCGACCACATGGCTGGAAGAGAACATGATCCCGTACTACCCGCTCGGCGAGCTGAAAACGCCGGAAACTGGCGACAGCGCATTCGAGCATATGACTAATAAGCCGGATGTTGCCGGTAACAACAAAACGTCGTCAGTGTGGTAAATCGGACACGGGTGTCCGGTTTAAACAATTCTTTTTACTCAACTTGGGAGGAGCCAGCATGATTCGAGCTGTGACCGCGCTGCTGATCGCGTTCCTCCCGCTCTGCGCAGCAGCCGACTGGTCGACGATGGGCGGCACCTCCCAGCGCGACGGCCGCATGGACTTTGTCGGACCAGAGGATGCAACCCTGCGCTGGACGGTCAACGACCCATGCCTGTTCGCGGGACCGATCTACTCCGATGGCGACTACGCGGTGATGATGAGGTTCAACACCATCGGTTATTCGCCGCTGCTGTGTGTGGACGTCAACACCGGTGACGAGCTGTGGACCCTCGACCTGCCGGGCGAAAATGTGCGTTCGCTGCCGGTCGGTTTCCGTGACAGCCAGATCTACGCAGTCGGTTTTGGCGAGTCCGGAATGGACACGCTCTATGCGATAAATCCCAGCAACGGTTCGATTATCTGGAACGCCGAGTCGCAGCTGCACCAAGGCATCATCGCCAGCGCTGCGTTTGCGGACAACGGCGACTTGATCGTTAACGGTGTCCCCAGTCAATACGACCACCACCTGACTCGCATCGATCACGAGACCGGCGAGATTGTCTGGCAGACAGATCGTGTCTGCGCAGTTGTCGGTGGTTCAGAACATGTATGTGTGTACGGCGACCGTGTTTACGGTTGGGACGGCGGTCTCGGGCAACTGGAATTCACTACTTGGACGCTGGACACCGGCGTCGAGCTGTATGGCATCAGCCTGCCCGGTGATGGCGACCAGGAAATCCCGTTCACAGTCACGGCGGATTCGGCGATCTACATCATCCGTGACGGCGGCGATTTGTTTCGGCTGCGTGACACCGGATCCGACTTCGAAATAGTCTGGCAGCAGCCTGTCGAGTTCGGCATGATCGCGCCGATTGGGTGCCACTTTGCTGTGCTCGGTGATGGCGATGTTGTTGTCCCGCATGGTGACCGCATCAAACGGCATGACAGCAACGCGGGAACCGTCATCGCCACATCGGGTGATCTGGTCAGCGCCGATTACATGGGCTACCCGCGCTTCGCCATCGACAACAACGACACGATTTACATGTCCACTGGCACCAGCGACGGACGGCTGATCGCGCTTGATTCGAGTAACCTGAGCGAGCTGTGGGACTTCCCGATCACCAACCAGCACTATGGGGCTCCGGCTGTCGGCCAGAACGGCGACATCATCACAGCAGGCAGCGTGGGTGTGTATTGCTTCGAAGGTGTTGAGGGTGGCGACGGCGACAACGAACCGCCGACCGATTTTGCGCTGCTGTTCCCGGAAAATGGCGCACACCTTATTAATCATGATTGCGATTACAGAGTTCCATTCGATTGGGAAGATTCCGTCGACCCGGATCTGGATGACAGTGTCACATACACCCTGATCGTCGAACACCACGGGCACCCTGACGATGCGGCTGTTATCGTATCGGACCTGGCCGAATCGGAATACACCATGTTTGATGCAGAGTGGATCGGTTTGGGATGGGAAGACGAAGATTTGTTCTATTACATCGACTGGACGGTGGTCGCGACAGATGGTGATGCAGAGGTGGTGGCATATAATGCGCCATCCTATCTCGAGTATGAGTTGTTAGTCGCGGTCAACGACCCGGGCCTGGCGGGATTGCCGCAGAACGACATGTTGATCTACCCGAATCCGGCGAACGCGCAGGCGACGGTCGCGATATCGTTGGCGCAGCCGTCGGATGTGACCGTGACTGTCAGCGACATGCTCGGACGGCATGTGTTCACCTTGCCACAGGGCCAGTTGTTACCCGGCACGCACCGTGTGACGCTCAACCTGAATCAATACCCGAGCGGGACGTACATGGTCCATGTCCGCAGCGCCGTTGGCTTCCATCAGACACAACGGTTGGTTGTGGTGAAGTAGTTCTGTGTGCCCCTGCGCGCTTGCGAGCAGGGATGAATTGAGGCTTGATAATCCCTGCTGACAGAGTCCGCAGGGGCACAGGAAAACTCGAGTTTGTCGAATCCCGGGTTGAAGCCCGAGGGCATGACACATAAACCAACCTTCCCGGTTGGAGGACAGAAGATGCAACGTGAAGTGAAATTCGCCGGATTCGGCGGGCAAGGCATCCTGTCGGCGGGGCACTTTCTCGCCGATGCCGCGATGCACGAGGGCAAGGAAGTCGCGTGGGTGCCATCGTACGGACCCGAAATGCGCGGCGGGACAGCGTACTGTACTATCGTGATCGCCGACCATCCGATCGGCAGCCCGGTGGTCAACACGCCGTACGATCTGGTCGCGATGAACCGTCCGAGTCTCGAGAAATTCGAGTCAACGACGAAAGAGGGCGGCTTCATCCTCGTCAACAGCAGCCTGGTCCCGGACCGTGTGCAGCGTAAGGATGTGACCGAAATCCTCGTCCCGGCCAACGACATCGCGATGAAACTTGGCAACAACAAGGGTGCGAACATGGTCGCGCTGGGCGCGTACGTCGCCTGCTCCGGCGTGGTCAAGCTCGAGACCGTTGTTGCGCAAGTCCCGATCACATTCGCACGTAAGCCGCAGTTCGTCGAAGCCAATGTCGCTTGTATCAGGGAAGGTGCAATAATCGCCAAGAAAGCGCTGGAGGCTGTGCTATGAAACAGACGGGAGACGGGAGTCGGGAGGCTGGAGCAAAGGCCTCCAAGACAAAGGCTAAGACCTCCAAGGCAAAAACGAAAACCGGCGGGGCAAAGACCAAAGCCTCGCCTGCAAAGACTGCCAAGCCAAAGAAGAGTAACGGTGCGGGCAAAGATGCCGAACGCGCGGTAATTGCCGCAGCGGACGCAATCCTCGCACACTACCCGTTGGAAGAACCCAGCTTGATCATGGTGCTACAGGAACTCAACGACCAGCTCAACTGGCTACCGCCGATAGCGCTGACACGTGTCGCTGACAAACTCAACCTGCCATTTGGCAAGGTACAGGGTGTCGCAACGTTCTACCGTGCGTTCAGCCTTGAGCCGAAGGGCAAGAAAACGGTCAAGGTCTGCACCGGCACCGCCTGCCACGTGCGCGGCGCGGGGATGCTGGTTGATGAATTGAAACGTTCGCTGGACGTTGAACCCGGTCACGGGATGAGCGAGGACGGCAACTACAGCCTCGAAACCGTCAACTGTGTCGGCGCGTGCGCGATGGCCCCGGTGCTGATGGTCGGCGAGAATTACTACGCAAACATGTCGCCCGGCGGAATCGCCAAGATGCTGAAAAAGGAGAAGCCGGCATGATATCAGGAAACGGCAAACCCTTCGCCAGCCCACAAGACCTGCTGAAGCGTGCGGACGCAATCCGCAAAGTGCGCGAATCAATCAAGCAGGAAATTCGTGTCTGCGCCGGACCGGGCTGTATCGCGCGCGGCGCAAAAGACGTCCACAAAAAGATTCGCAGCGAGATAAAATCGCGCGCCAAAGAGCTGAAAGACGTTGGTCTCAAGCTGGACGCGACCCTATCCGAAAAGTGTACCGGTTGCCACGGTATGTGTGAGGCCGGGCCGGTGGTCACGCTCGAACCGGAAGGCACATTCTACACCGGCGTAAAGCCCAAAGATGTCAAGAAAATTATTGACAAGACATTGTTGAACGGTCAGATCGTCGAGTCGCTACTCTATCGCCTCGGTCATCAGCGTGGCGGCGATAAAACAGAACGGTATGCAGATATTCCGTTCTACAGGCTGCAAGTCCGCGTCGCGTTGCGCAACGTCGGCGTGGTTGATCCAACCAGCTTTGACGATTTTCTCGCGGAAGGCGGCTTCTCTGCGTTCGCCAAAGCGATCACCGACATGACGCCGGAAGCCGTGATCGACGAAGTCGAAGAGAGCGGATTGCGCGGACGTGGTGGTGCGGGATTCTCCACCGGGCGCAAGTGGCGTAGCGCGTTACGCGTCAAAAAGGACCGTGTATGGCTGATCTGTAATGGTGACGAGGGCGATCCGGGCGCATTTATGGATCGCGCGATCATGGAAGGCGACCCGTACAGCGTGCTCGAAGGCATGATGATCGGCGCCTACGCACTCGGTGCGACCGACGCCTGGATATACGTCCGCCACGAGTATCCGCTGGCCGTCGAACATTTGCAGATGGCCATCGACAAGCTGCACACCGTCGGCTTGCTCGGCGACAACATCCTCGGCACCGGGATGAGCCTGAACATGCGCATCTCGCGTGGCGGTGGAGCGTTCGTTTGCGGTGAATCATCCGCGCTGATGCGTTCGCTGGAAGGTAAGGTCGGCGAGCCGCGCGCTAAGTATGTTCGTAGCGTCGAGAAGGGTTTGCACGACGAACCAACAGTCCTCAACAACGTCGAAACCTACACCTGCGTGCCCGCAATCATCGACAAGGGCGCAAGCTGGTTCGCCAGCATGGGTCGCGACAAGTCCAAAGGCACGAAAGCATTTTCACTGGTCGGCAAGGTGAAAAACACCGGCCTGATCGAAGTGCCGATGGGACGAACGCTGCGCGAGATCATCTACGACATCGGCGGCGGAATCATTGACGACCGCCCGTTCAAGGCAGTGCAGACCGGCGGACCGTCCGGCGGTTGCCTGCCAGCCGACAAGCTCAACCTGCCGGTCGATTTTGATTCGCTCAGCCAGGCTGGCGCGATGATGGGGTCGGGCGGGATGATCGTGATGGACGATCACACCTGCATGGTCGATGTCGCGAAATACTTCATCCATTTCCTGATCGGAGAGAGCTGCGGAAAGTGCGTACCCTGCCGCGAAGGCCTGCGCCAGGTTTACGATCTGCTCAACAAAATCACGCTTGGTGACGGCGAAGAGGGCGATCTCGATAAGATCGAGAAGCTGTGCCACACGATGGAAGTCGCCAGCCTGTGTGCGCTGGGCAAGTCTGCACCATACCCGGTGACCTCAACGATCGAGTATTTCCGCGAGGAATACGAAGAGCACATCAACGACAAGGTGTGCCGTGCAGGGGTCTGCCCGAGCTTGATCATGTACGAGATCAACGATGATTGCAACGGCTGCGAGGTGTGTAAAAAGCATTGCCCGACTGACGCGATCACCGGCGAAAAGAAAAAGTTGCACGTTATCGATCCGGATGCTTGCATCTCGTGCGGCATTTGTATGAGTGTGTGCAAGTTCGACACGATCGACATCACTAGCGGCGGCATGATCGTCAGCCGCGATGTGGTTGCGTAACATCCTTTTTACCACGGACTTAAGTCCGTGGTAAAAAAGAATAGATAAATAATCGGACACGAACGTCCGTTTTCCCGGAACCACGGGTTGAGGAAGCTGATGAGTGAAGCAAAGACAAACGAAACCGTTCGACTGACCATTGACGGCCGCGAGATCGAAGCCCCGAAAGGCGCGATGATCCTCGATGTCGCACGCGACATGGGGATTGATGTACCGAGCCTGTGTGCGCACCCCGGGCTGGAACCGTTCGGTGCATGCCGTCTGTGTGTCGTCGAGATCCAGAAGCCGGGTTGGGACGATTGGTATAAGCAGCTGGTGACCAGCTGCCTGTTCCAGGTCTCCGAGGGGATGAAGGTCTGGACCAATTCGGATGAGGTTCGCCAGAATCGCAGCGTGGTGCTTGATCTGCAAATGGCGCGCGTTCCGAAAAGCGATCATATCCGCAAGCTGGCGGCGGAGTACGGCGTAACTGAAACGTCCTATGCCGAACGTGACACGGACGACACCTGCATCATGTGCGGGACTTGTGTGCGGGCGTGCGAGGCCGTCGGACGCAGCGCCATCGCAACCCTCTCGCGTGGTCCGGACAAATACGTAGACGTTCCGAACAAGGATGCCTGCATGGGTTGCCTCGTCTGCGCGAACCTGTGCCCGACTGACGCGATCCCGTTCGAGGCAAACGATAACGGCAAACGCCGGATCTGGGGCAAGGAATTCGACCTCGTCGCCGATGAACGCACTGGCGAAGTCCTCGGACCGCAGGAATATCTGGCACATATCCGGAAGCGCGGCAACAACAACGGGTTGCGCATGCCGGACGACATGAAACATGAGTCGGCGAAGGTTAAACGTTTCGACTACGCGCAGAAGTTGTGCCGTGTCGCAGAAGTCAACGAGCCCGTTGCGGAAAAAGTAAAGTAACCACCTGGTCTTGCCCGTGTTGGCTTGTCCAACGCGGATTAACTGGAACTATTGAGGCGAACGATGAGCAAGCGCCTGTACGTCACGCCGTACCGATGCATTGACTGTAAAATCTGTGAACAAGCCTGCAGCCTGACGAACACACCTGTACCCGGCGTGCCCGCAAAGCCGCGGGTGCAATCCTTCAGCGTCACGGAGGAGATGAAGTTCGTCTCGCTGTGTCTGCAGTGCGAGCAGGCGTCATGCCAGGCTGTGTGCCCGGTCGATGCGCTCGTGCGCAACCCGGAAACCGGCGCAATCGAGGTAAACGATCGCTGCATCGGTTGCGGGTTCTGTGTTCAGGCGTGCCCGTTCGGCTGCATGGATTACGATCACACGCACAACGAATACATCAAGTGCGATGTCTGCAAAGGCGATCCGGCGTGTGCCAAATACTGCCCGACCGGCGCGCTGGTGTGGAGCGAAAAACCGTGGTCCGACGTGGAAGCGGATGAGTACGCTAAGAAGAAGAAGTCTACCGACCCGCTCACGATCGCGCTGGAGATGGTGAAAAAATAGCTGTGAGCTGTGAGTAATGAGCTTTGAGCCAACGACGAAGGGGCGCTTGCACATGTAAGCGTCCCTTTTGTTTGCCTGGTGGTGGAAGTCGTCCTGAGCCAGCGAAGCCAAGCTAAGTATCTCGCTATTGCAAAATACAAAAGACGCAACTGATGCAAAGTACGCAAAGGGTAAGCCCGAGATTCTTTCCGGCAGCTGCCGGATTCAGAATGATGTGTTGGAACGATTTGATTATCCACGACATAAATGTCGTGGGCATATACAATCCTATTCAAACTTCCGCAGCACGACGGAATCTTCCGCGATTACAGAATCTGTTTCCGCATCCAGCAATTCGACGATGAAGGCGTAATTACCCGGCGGTGCCCATCCAGGAACAGGTTGGTACAGATTCTCGAATGTTTGCTGTGAATTCGGCGGCAACGTGAGGTTTGGTCCGTCTGAGAGCGAAACGTGCGTTTCACCGGGCGTGAACGCGCGCCGCCGTATCTGAACATCCAATAACACGTCGCGATCATTCTTCAAGTCGAGGAAGTAGCGGATGTTTCCGCCATCGGCAGGCATACGGATGGGATAATCGTTGAGCGGGACTATCGTCACCTGCGGAGCCGGTTCGGGTTCCGGGCGGCCAAGAATCCACATCATCCCTTCAGGTGCCGCCGCTCCAAACCCGTACAACACACCTGTGTCGTCAGCAGAAATGCGTTTCAACCAATAGTAATCTTCATCCTCGCGAAATAGTTCCCACTCGATATCTCCATCAGCATTGGCTTTCAAGATCCAGGAGTGCTTTTCCCATTGCTGGACTTCATTGTACCCACAAAACGCAAAGCCACCATCGACCATCGCTGTGACCCCATCAAGCCGCACGCCACCGGTATACGCCGATTCCCATAGCACGGCGCCGTTCAAATCGGTACGGATCGCTTCGCCTTGTGATTCAGGGTAATCATCATGACCTACTAGCAGATAGCCGTTTTCCAGCACGATTCCCTGTCGAAGATAGTGTGTGCCGTCGGCTGGATAGATGTAAAGACTTTCTTCCAGCCCTGCTTCGTCTAGGAACATCATGTAAAAGTTGACATCGTCGCTTTCATCTGGGTGCATCGACCCGAAAACTACGTAACCACCATTTGGACGTGATTCTATATCGGTTGCATAGCAATTGTATTCGCTTGGAATTTGGTGAGACCAGATCAATGTTCCAGTGCTGCTTATCTGTGCAACAAATATCTCATAGTGGGAATCAATCCATTTGTCACCGACTGTAAGTAAATCGCCGTTTTGAGTTTCAACAACATCAACCAAAGATACCCAATCCTCATTGATCTCACACTCCCAGACGAGGTTTCCAAACGTATCCAGCCGAATGACGCTGGTCATGTATTCTTCAACCGTAAACGCATATCCTCCATCATCTAATCGTCTGATGGAACCAGGTTGCGGTCCTTGTCTAAAGATTCGCCGCCAGATCCTGTCACCATCCCTTCCGACCTTCACTACAGCAATGTCCAGATAGTTTGGTGGGTTAAAATGACTTGTGGTTCCAATGCATACATATTCACCGTCAGGCAGCTTGTCGTATTCGTTTATTGAGTGCAAACCGGATTCCCCTCCGTAAAACCTGAACCACTGATCTTCGGGCTGGGCGAAGGTGGTTGCTGCCATCAGCAACAGGATGGTGAGTGCGAGTGTGGGGCGCATAATCTTCTCCAGGTTCATTTAACAACAATATCAAAATAAAATTACGACACACATCCACAAAACGCGAGCGTAAGCGGTCAACTTCTTGAAAATCGTATCCCATGAATATGCCCACGACAATCATGTCGTGGATTAGATCATCCCACCTACTCTTGCCCGTGTTGGCTGTGCCAACGCGGCAGACAAACGTTGCGACTCCTGGTTATCCCGACTTACAAGCAAGTCGGGGCAAACCGTCTCAAGACCTGAGCGGTAGCAAATCCCAGACATAAATGTCTGGGGCATTTGGTTGTGAAACAGAAAAAAGCCGCCCCATATGGAGCGGCTATATAAATCCGACACGAGTGTCCGATTATTTGAATTGCAGGCCGTTCTCTAACCCATCCTCCGGCGCAAGCTTGCGGAACGCATAGGACGCCGTAGCGAGCAACGAATCCGTGTCTGTCGTTGTAACTCGGTATATGAACGTGTACGGTCCCGGATCCAGCAAGCCGGGCACAATTTGCGTTCCAAATCCCGGATTGATCCCCGGCTGCAGATTCACCGGAAATTCTGCCAATGACAGCAGCACCTGGTTCGGAGTAAATCCTTCGCGATGAAGCTGTACGGTCTGCTCGGCGCCGGTCAGGTTGTTCAGGAACAATTGGTAATCCAATTGCGCACCTTCCGGCGGAACGGTGCCTGTCGGATTGAACACGGTCAGAGATGCCGTATATTCCGAGTACCGTTCTTCCTTGCCCATCGCCCACAATTCGATATCACTATTACCCAGCGCAATGTCAGAGAATCCTATGGTGTACATCGCGTCGTCCGCGCCTATCGCCATGTCTTTCGGATAATTGTCGCCTGGACGATCGAGGTTCGCTGTCCATTCGACTGTGCCCAACGCATCCGTTTTCATCGCGTAAAAATCAACATGACCAGACGGCGCTGCGCTGCCCGCGAACGCAAATCCGCCGTCCGATGTTTCGTGACACGCGAGGAACGCTATCGCATTCGGGTCAAGAATTTCCCAATCCTGGACGCCATCTGCACCATAGCGCATCGCTAACGCCTGGCCTTCGCGTTCGCCAGCGATGATAACATCGTCGTTATCAAGCACCAATCCCGCAAGCGCTGTCTGGTTAACGTTCACGATATAAATTCCGTCGATATACGTACCTGAGTTGGTGAACAGCAGGATGTGGATTCGGTTAGGACCGATTCCGTCCGCGACCAATGTGGCAAACACAACAATGGCGCCGGCGCTCGTGTAGCCAACGTCAAACGCCAACTCCGCGTCCAGTGTCAAGCTTTCATAGTTGTAGGTCCACAAGTTGTTGCCGCCGGCATCAAAACGGGCGATCAACAAATCCACCGGTTCGTAGTCCTGGCGTCCCGTGACCACAATGCCGCCGCCCGGCAAGATCGTCACCGCTTCCAATGCCACTACTGGGCCTGGAGCTATTTCCTGGTACCAAAGAAGATTGCCGTACGCGTCCAGCTTTGCTACCAGGCCGTTGTTACCAACAGCTCCAACGATAACGAAATTGCCGTCCGGAGTTTCAACAATGTCACGAATGTCGCCGCTGGCAATGGCATCGCGACGCCAGTGCTCGTTGCCGTACTCGTCCACTTTCTGCACAAACAGCCGGTTCGGCGACAATGATGTCCCGGCAAAAACAAAACAGCCGTCCGCGGTTGAGCAAACAGCCCAGCCCTCGTCGTGATCTTCGTTACCATACTCCCGAAGCCACTGGTCGGCCGGTTGAGCCAGCGCTGCCGCTGCTGCGAACGCGAGAATTGCTACCAGGATATACGTTCGAAACATGATCTCACCTCATGGGTCTTTATCAAGAATAGAAATGTAAGGCTTACATTAGAAGGCGCCAAAAAACAAAAGCGCTTTTCGGTGCATTACAGCTCCACGGGCGCTTTTTAGAGGATTACTTAACGTGTTCTTTTGCAATCAATTATCCAATTTCGCTCTCCTTGAAGAGATCAGAACCACCCGCGCTATGATTCACCACACACAAACACTCGAGTTGTATTTGTCGCAAAACGGGGCATGATTCTCGCGCAAGCTCGGAGTGAACAATCCTGTATCAGGGTGGTACAATCAGGTCGAAACCGGAGCAACAGATGGCCTGGCCGTGCTCGTAGTGACCAACGAGTGTTTTCCACGAAAGACGATTTTATTGCTGGCCGTCGCTTGTATAGGCCGGGCTGGAAGTACAATATTCTCTATTGATATGCTCATTGCCCCAACCAGGTGTGAGAGGGTCGCGTGGAACTCAAGTGGGATGAAAGTTACAACACTGGCATCGAACAGATTGACGAGCAGCATAAAGAACTGTTCGTCATTGTTGCTGACCTGAGCGCGGCGTTGATGCTCAGTCGTGCTAAATATGTAATCTCGCCTATCTTGGGCCGTCTCGTGGAAAACATAAGAGCAAATTTTGAATATGAAGAAGAGCTGATGCGCAAGTATGATTATCCCGATTATGAATTGCACAAGGTTGTCCACGGTGCGTTCAAAGCACAGTTAGCGGAATTGATCCTGCGTAATGAGAATGAAGAGGTTCTTGTCTCTGTTCACACCTACTGTGCTATTCGGGATTGGATTTTGGGACACATCGCAGATGTGGAGGGTCCATATGATCATGCGATGTCGCGCTATATACTCGAGCATCCGGATTCCTGCCAGGAATACCTGCCAGAGGACCTGCGGTCTACGGACGAATAATTCAACATTGTTTTTCGCCACGAACCAGCAAATTCATACACCCGCCTCGCGGTACCTCTTCAGATCTTCATTTACCCTGCGAAATATTGCCATCGCTTCAAACACCTTATGTGTGTCCAGATGGGAATTGTCACGATAGGCGCCCTATGACTCGGCTCCAGACGCATCTGTTTCTTGATCGAGCATAAGCATAGTAGCTATACTTGGCGATACGATTACAACCCTCCCCTAAACCAAGCGAGAGCTGAATCTGTGGAATTGTCGTGGGATGAGAGTTACGCCACTGGTATTGAAAAAATTGATAAGCAACATCAAGAGCTGTTTGCCATCGTGAACGAGCTAAGCGCGGCTTTGGTGCTTGGGCGTGCGAACAACTCTGTCGGTGCCGTTTTGAAACGTCTGACAGAGTACGCCAGCTGTCATTTTGCTACCGAAGAAGAGTTGATGCGTAAGTACGATTACCCACTCACAAACCAACATATGGAAGAGCACAAAAGATTCACGCAACAAATGACGGATCTCGTATTCCGCCACCGGGATGGTAAAATCCTGGTCCACGTTCAGACTTACACAGTCTTACGCGATTACATATTGAACCACATTTGCGACGAAGAAAAAGTGTACGATCAGGGGCTGGGGCAGTATCTCCTCGACCACCCGGACTCGATTGTGGAATACCTGCCAGAAGATCAGTTTCTGGATTAATAATTGCAGCCAGAAACTGTGATAAACAGTCTTAGTAAACCCGTTTGAGCTTGACGCTGATATGGATTTGCGGCGGAAGGGTTGCTGCTAAATCGGCGTGCGTTCGTATAGCGGGCTGGTTGAGTCGTAGTACTTGTCCGTCAATTCAACTCGATGCGTCCCAATCTTCTCCATCACCTTCCAGAAACCGTGTTTTCCTCTTTGGTGATCGAAATAATGGTTGGTCGTGTCAGCTTGTCCCATTCTGAATGCGCCATTGCTCGGCCGTCAGGTCATATTTCAGCAGTTCGACTTCGTAATACTGGGTTGTCAATCCTACTCGATGCATCCCGATCTTCTCCATCACCTTCCACGATCCGACGTTCGGTTCCTCGCAAACTGCGATAA
>CAZKGR010000005.1:0-14082 GCA_964552465.1 uncultured bacterium | reverse complement strand
ATCTTCTCCATCACCTTCCACGATCCGACGTTCGGTTCCTCGCAAACTGCGATAATGTTTTCTAATCCCAGTTTTTCAAAGCCCCAGCGCAGGCATTCCGCAGCCGCTTCGGACGTGTACCCCTTCTGCCAGAACTTTTGCCCTGTATGATAGCCGATTTCGACCTCAGGGCCTCGGCGTTCGACCGGTATCAACCCGCAGGTTCCCACGACCTCACGCGTCGCTTTCAACCGGACCATCAGGAAAGAATACCCAAACCGACGCTCAACATTGATAACGCTACGTAGACGTGCTCGAACATGCTCGACGTCGGTTGATATCTCCGCCGGGATATAACGAAACACTTCCGGATCGCCAAAAATCACTGGAAAGATCTCCGGAGCATCGGAAACCCGAATGCTGTCCAACGTCAACCGCTCGGTTTCGAGATGGACAGGCTTGTACCCGCCCGGCAGCGGTATCAGCTCGTCGTCGAGAAAAGCCATCTATTCCTCGCACATGACTTGGTTGACCCAGGAGGTGTCATTGAGGTGATGGTGTTTACCCATATCAATTTCCCACGCCACTAATGAGTAGCTTACTCCCGCGCGAATGGCGCGAATGCTGTCTATGCGGGATTGAGAATAAATCAGAAGATCTTCATAGCTTTTGCCTTCGGAATTAAGAGCGTCAATCCAGGAGGAGTCTGGTTTTGTCGTGGAATCTAAAACGCAATAGCGCAATTGAGAGGGAAGGGGTGTCAATGTTTGAACGTCCTGTCTGTCAATAATATGTCCAATTCTCGCGTGACGAAGATCTACGCCGTTAAGATACGCGCCTATCAGGTCAGCGCCCAAAAGATTGGCTGCCCATAATTTCGCCCCTCGAAGATCTGCTCCCGTAATTGTTGCATTGCGTAGATCAGCGTCTTTTAAATCAGCGCCGTAGAGGCTGCTATTCCATAATCGGGCCCCATTGAGGTTAGCTAGCCGCATATTTACTCCTTGAAGATGGGCGCCCCCAAGTTCGGCACCCTCAAAATCGGCGCGCGGTAAATTCAACCCTCTTAGGTCAGCCCCGAATAGAATTGCTCCTTTGAAATAAAATCCGCCATAGTTGTATGCGCTGATTTCGCCTTCCTCCGCTAATATATATGGATTAGCACCTTTCAGATCAGCTTCCCACAAGTTCGAACCTTCAAAGCTTGTTCCCCAAATCAGCGCACCGACAAGATTGGCCTCTCTCAAATCCGCGCTGTTAAGATTAGCAAATGACAGGTCTGCTCCTGATAAATCGGTCTCGTTAAGAACCGCGTGTTCCAAATACGCCCTTCGCAATGATGCGTATCGCAGATTTGAGCCTGTTAGCCCTGGTGGTTCATATCGGACGCTTTGTAGTGTATCTCCAGGAAACGAGCTGTGTCTTTTGGTGAATTGTGCGCCGTCCAATTCAGCAAAAGGATGAGTGTTACAAAAATACAATCCTTTAGATGCAACGCTATTGCGAGAAGAGTAGAACGGAATTGTTGTAAGTCCGGCGAATATTGCTGCCGTCGCTAGCAACACAGTTGCAGCTAACAGGACGTTTCTCTCATGATGAGTTGTGCGACGGACGCGGTCCTTTGTTACCAACCATGAATACATCGTTCCCGCAAGCCCTACGGCCACAAATCCGGTATGAAGCGAACTGCTCGCCGCGTCGTGTTTGGTCAGATACCGCCCCCAGACAACAATCAGGGTTATCGGAATCAATAACCAGCCTATTGACCCGACGATCAGGATTGTCAGACGATCCAGCAGTTTACCGCTTGACGCTGCAGTTTTATTGAGTATTCTGGCAAGACTGTTGAACAACCACGGATCGACGACATCGTCCAACGCACGTCCATCGGGTAAACGTGCAGGAAGGCGGCCCATCACCTGGTAAATCTTCTGAAGGTAAAGGTGGAAATAGAAAAACACACCTAATAGTAGGGGAGGTGCCCAGAAATAAAAGTGCCCTACATCCACCTCTACGCCGACGAAAGGCATTCTGAATGTTGCTTCGTTGAGAACGAGATCGATATCGGTCGTGCTACCGACCGTGAGCAGTACGTACAAACAACCTATCAACAGCGTTGCTAAGGTTCGGTTGGCGTGGCGGGTGGCGTCGTTTACCGTTTTAATATCTGATTCGGAGTGGCTTTCAACTACCAAGGCTGCTGTCAGATCTGCGCCCATGAATGAGGATAGAGTTAATCCAAGAGTCTCAATGAAGGATGTGTTTCTAAGGTTTGAATTGTGAAAAGTGGTTTCGTATAGGTCTGCTTCTCCGAAAGCTACTCCTTCGAGCCCTTTATCAATATCGTTCAGCGGTAGATTGTGGAGTTTAACCCTTTCTTTGGGAGGATTATTAGGTGGTGTAGGAAATTCAGCCTTCCTGCCCTTCTTATCCCAGTCGCGAACCTGTTCCGCCCATTCTTCCCAAACAGATGTTGGTTTTGGTGGAATTGGTAAGATTTGGTCGGTCATCGTGTCCCCCTATTAAGCGTACAAATTGAGATTAACGTCGAAATTACCTCAATTTCAACGTTGCGAGGGCGAGCAGGGCGAGCAGAAGTGAGACGATCCAGAAGCGGAGTACGACTTTCGTTTCTGCGACACCGAGATGTTCGTAGGAGTGATGGATCGGTGTGCGATAAAAGATGCGGCGGCCCAGCATATTGATTCCGATGCGGTCACCGATGACATGGGTAGCGTTCACGTACAAAAACACGCCACCAGCGATCAGGAATAACAGCTCCTGTTTCGTCAACACAATCAACACGGCCAGCGTTCCGCCCAACGCCAACGAGCCCGTGTCGCCCATAAAAACCTGTGCCGGGTAACCGTTGTACCATAAGAATCCGATCAAAGCGCCGACCACCGCCGCCACGAAAACCACCAGCTCGTGCACGCCCGGCTGGAACGAATACAGAAAATATTCCGACCACACATGGTTTCCCAGGATGTACGCGAAGAAGCCGTACACCGCAACCGGAAGCAGCGTCGTTCCGGCGGCGAGACCGTCAAGCCCATCGATCAAGTTGACCGCATTGCTGACCGCGACAACCACGAACGCGACAAATGGCACATAGAAGAACGAGAGGTGTACGTTCAACCCGCCATATTCCAGCGGCTTTATGAATGGAATGCCTATCGTATCCGCGATTTCCAACGGGAATGGTGTTGTGTTCGGCAAGAAAAGCAACGAGCCCAGCACCAGTCCGTATAACGATTGGATCACCAGTTTTGCACGACGGCTGACCCCAGCCTCTGCGCTGCCGCCACGGACTTTCGCAATGTCGTCCACCGCGCCGAGGAAGCCGAAGATCAGCAGCGCGCTGATCACCGCCCACAAATATCCGTTTGTCCAATCACCCCACAGCAACAGACTGATCATGATCGATCCGATGATCAGGACGCCGCCCATCGTGGGTGTGCCACGTTTCGACTTTGCGAGATGTTCGTCAAAATCGCGGTGGCTGTCTCGTTGCCCGGCGAGGTACAACATGCGGATCACACGGGGGGCGAAGAAAATCACCAACAATAAAGTCGTGATAACCGCAGCAATCGAACGGGTGGATATGTAATTCAACACCCGCAATGTATCCCATATCCCGCCTTGTTCAGCGAGGAAGTCGGTGAGTGCGTAGATCATGCCGAAGCCTCCTCATGAATACGTCGTTGCAAGGTGAGATACCGTTCTTTTAACGGGAAATGCGGGTAAAACGCGAGTGATGTGATCGCGAAATGGTCGAGATCGTCGGACAGTTGAGATCGCCAGGGTTGCGTTTCATCATTTTCAAATCGGTCGAGCAGGGCATGATAAGAGCGAAGAACGCTCTCACGAAGGGGTGTGTTTCCAGCCAACGCGTATTCCCGATTAACGTTCAACACATCTTCCGGCCGGCCCACATATCCAAGTGTGTGCAACGCTTCCCAGCGTACTTCGAGGTTGCTGTCGCTGGTGCAATCATGCACGAGTTCGACAAGACGCGCGCTATTCGTAAACCAGTGCCCGCTCTCTGACATCGAACGGATCAATTTCAGCGCCGCCGAACGTGCTTCGTAATACGGATCGCCCAGCGCAGCGACGATTGCGTTGCGTACCTCATCATTCACAATTCCCAGGAAAGACAACGCACTTATCGCATTCCGACGGACAAACCCAACCTGTTGAAAATCGCCGCCGAGCATTCGGTGCAGCTTGGGTGCAGGAGTTCGATCCGTCAAAATGTGCAGAACGAGACCGAGTTGTTCGTGATGTCCGGTCAGCGCGATCAATTTGATCCCCTCGTTCCGCATAAGCCAGTGAGCGTGCGTGAGCAACGCTGCGCCGCGATAGCGGTAGTACGCAAGGTCGTCCAGCTTTGTTAATTCCCAGTCGCGAATCGGACCGTGATCGAAAGCGTGTTCGTAGCGTACACCCATGCGTTGTTCGACCAGGCGTCGAAGGCCGGTTGGCGTCTGAGGGATCGTGTTTGCTGGTAACGATTCTGCCGAGGAGGTTGATGTGTCGTTCTCAACATCAATCGCCTGAACCCTCTTGCCGAGCGCGATCACACGTTTCGCGATACGTGAAGCTGCACGGCGATCAAATGCTTTGCTCGCAGCCGTGCTTAGTTCTGACCGTCGCCCTGAATCGTCCAGAAGCTCAATGATCTTGTCCGCTAGTCGTTGACCTGAAACAACCTCAAGCAGAACGCCTTCCTGCAACGCCGGTTCTTCGTAAATGAGCTCAACGGCGCCGCGTTGAGCCAACTCACGGGCGTTTGCAACCTGACTGTCGCCCGGAAGGTTCGCTTTTGGAATCACCAATGCTGGCAGGCCTTGAGTGCATACCTCGACCAGCGATCCGGCACCACCACGGACCACCGCCAGGTCTGCCGCAGCGAGATGAGTGGGCATATCATGCAAATAGTCGGTGACAGTGTAGTGCTCGGGTCTGGTGGAAATACTTTCGAGACGGAGCTGTGTGTCCGCGACGGCGTTGTATTCACTGGCGACCATAGCGCCTGTTGAATGGATAACGTGCAGGTTTGGGCGATCTGCGAGGAACGGCAGCGCGTCAACCATCGCCCGGTTAACCGTGCGCGCGCCCTGACTGCCGCCTGTGACTACGACATACTCTGCGTCGTCTGGAATGCCAAGCTGTTTGCGGGCTTCGGCACGTTCGACCTTTGCAAATCCCGCCCGCACCGGGTAGCCGACGACCTCATTCAGCGCATGTCGCAAACGGTCCAACGAAATCGCATGGACCACGCCGACCTGCCGTGCTATCCGAGCAGCCGCTGAGTTCATCCGGCCGGGGACAGCGTTCTGTTCGTGGAGGTAGACCGGGATACGCCATATTCCGAACGTGATCGTGCGAAGGAAAACTGTCGCGAAGACTGCTGGGGCGCTGGCAAACCCACCCGAAGCAACGATCGCCTTCGGACGAATGACTATGAGGTGTCCAGCCGCCGCGAGAATTCCACCGAGAAGCGTAATCATGAACCGCGCCATCGCGGACGAAACAGTGGATGCGGGCATACCGATGGCGGGCGCAAACTTGAGTGGAATATTTGCACGGGGAACTAATTCGGTTTCCAGGCCGGACTTGATGCCGATATAGTACAACTTCACTGTCGGATCGAGTTCACGCAACGCATCTGCTACGGCCAGCATCGGGCTGACATGCCCTCCGCTGCCACCGCCTGTTAGCACGATTTTCATCAGATTTCGAGCGCCCTCTCATATAATATGCCCCAGACATTTATGTCTGGGATCATCCCAAAATCATGAGTTCAGATCATCCACGACATAAATGTCGTGGGCATGTTCTTCCCCATACCTCACAACTCTCCCCGCCGAGAGGTGAATGAACGTACGGCTTTCCCTATCTCAACGGCAAGCCTTGTTCTTACACCTCTGCCCCGATACTTTGTCTGACGCCAGTTCCTTTCAGCACATTATTAAATTGGAGATGCCGCGCTGGATCTATTTTCCCGGTTCTGCGTCAAATATGTATGAGCAAAGACTCGCGAAAAATGTGGATAGCTGATCCGTGGGGGCAGATCGGGCGCGGCCTGGTGCTGATCCTCGCCCTGACAATGCCGTTCGTTGGACGGCTGGACAGCATCCCGCTAACCACCGGACGCGTGCTTCCGGTCGCCAGTTTGCTCGGGCTTATCATTCCGCTGTTCGCCATTGCAAGCGCTACGTCCGGTGGCTCAAAACGGCTTTACGGGCGCTGGATGTTGCCCGCTGTGCTCGCCATCTGCTTGCTCTCCGGACTTGGCGCGATCACTCGTGGACGCGACCCGGTGCTCGCGGTCGCCGCCCTATGGGAGCCCCTTCTGCTCATTACCGGTGTTGCTGTTTTGTTCGCCGGGCACCCGACCGAACGGCTCGGCTTGTACACGTCCTTAGTTCTGTCATCTCTGATAGCTGTCACGCTCGGATTTGGCGAACTGTTCCGCGTGCGAGCGCTGGAAAACCTCACCGCCATATTCCATGATTCGCCAGAAACCTGGCAATTGCTCTTACGTTTAACCGGCCCGTTACGTCACGCAGAGGCCTTGGCGTGGTTGTGCGCGGCGATGATTCCCCTGCTCACAGGAGCTGCAATAAGCCTGCGCGGGAAGAAGCGTGATGTCGTTTTGCTGCTGGTTGGCATCTTCTGGCTGGCGACGCTGCTAACCCTGTCGTTCGGAGCGCCAATCGCTGCGCTCGCAGGGGTGTTGGTTGTAATGGCCACGCATGCTGGCGTCCGCCGGAATCTGCGTGGAATTTCCGTGCCGCTGCTGCTTGGCGTTCTGATCGCGATCATGAACCCTGCTTTTCGTGCACGGTGGGGGCCATATCAGGAACCCGTAGGGTTCACGGTGCAGGCGTTGACAACGCTGGAGAGTGTCAACGAAGATTCGCTGGCGGTTACCCTGATCAATCCCGGCCCGGTGGCGTGGCAATCGGGCTTTGAAACCGGCTACCACGTGCTTTACCCGGAAACGCTGAACGATAGCGAGCCAATCCGTTTGATGCGCGGCGGCTGGGTATCGAAAACGATCAAGCACCACGTTGCGCCCGGCGAAGAGGTTTCGGTCACGTTACCGTTTCGAAGTCACGAGGAGTCTGGCTTCATCGTGCTCGATCTGAAAGGTCCGGGCGGCCTGGTCAGCCAGTATCACGGCTCGCCGTACTTGTTATTGTTTCAATCAGACCTGCCCGGCGAGCGAAACCGGCTCGGACGTTTAATGCATGTCCGTTCGGAGAAATATGTCCGTGCCGCAAACGACGCGCTTAACCGTGGCGCCGGGCTGTTACCGCCGTCCATGACTGATGTTTGGCGAGACGTCTACGTGCTGCTTGACGCGCGTCCGTGGTTTGGGCTCGGACCGGGAGCCAGTGAATCGTTGCTCGGCTACAATTCGCGCAACTTGTTCCTCGAAATCACCGTTGCCGGGGGCTGGGTCGGGCTGGCGGCAAGCGTGATCCTGATTCTCGGGCTGAACATCGGCTTGCTCGCCCGGGAATCTCTGGAAGGTTTTGCCCTCTCTGGCGTCATTTTCGCCGCCGTACTGCATGGTATGTCGGCCTTTGCGTTGGACGATCCATCCGTACGTGCAGCAGCGATGCTGCTGATCGGTGCGGCATGGGCAGTGGCGTTCGAAGCGCGTGATCCCGACTGGAAGCCGTCTGCCGCGATCCGTGAACGGCTGCACCGCCGCCCGTTCTGGAAGAAACCTACAGAGTCGCAGTCCGCTGACCACGGTTCGTAGAGATCGTCTGCACCACAGGCCATCGCTCATTATTGCCCGTGTTGATCTCAGCCAATCCGCGGTAACCGCTTCGCGGATTACCACGGGCACCGTCTCTTCTGCATCTGGCAACCATCCACGACATGAATGTCGTGGGCATGTGTAATAGACACCTAGGTTGCAGGACGGCCCGGGCCACCCCCGTGGCCGTTCGCGAGAGGCACGCCTTGTGGGGGTTGTGAACCACTGAGTCAGCCCCTATTTTTACGCTCCCCCAGAGATTTGTTCTGGAACCCAGAGTGGTCGGGGTGAGGTACGCCCATTTGCTACCTCGCGAGCCCGGCCTTTGTTACAACAGACAACGCTTAACACTAAGCCCGGCGGACATTTCGCCGACAGAAGACCAAGGGTAATTCATGGCCACGGAAACCAACAAAAAGCGCGCTTCGGTCGCGGTAGACGTTCGCGTCCCGGCGAAAGTTGCATGGCGCGCCATCAGCGACACACGCGAGCTCCAGATCTGGTTCGCACAGCAGGTAAACGTCGACGTCGAAAACAAGGCGATGTCATTCGGTGGAAAACACCTACCGTTCCTCAAGTACGACGAACGTCCGGAGCAGAAGGTGCTCGAGATGGACCCGAAAGAAATGATCCTTCATTTCGCATGGCCGGTCCGTCACCGCGAAGGCGATATCGTGGACACCGAAGTCCGCTTCCGCATCACCAAGATGGATGATACCACGTGCCGTCTGGATGTAGACCATATCTACAACGAAGACGATCTCTCCGACGATGACCTGCGTAACCTGTGGACGTTGCTGCTGAACGGTTTCGTGTTCCATATGGAAGGCGCGTCCGCATGGGTGCGTCCCGAGTTTACACATAAACGCGGCAAAGACTTCCGTCTCGATTTCTGGACCACCGCCAAACGTGAAGAGGTGTATGACACCTTGACCACCGTGGACGGCATCCGCGGCTTCTTCGCTCCGCAAGTCAAAACCATCGAGCTGAAAGAAGAAGGCGTGCTCGACCTCGGTTGGGATAAGCTGCCCGTCGTGGAAGTCGAAGAGAATGTCAAGTTCGCGTTCGGATGGCGTGAAGTCGCAGACGAAGACCCGAACCTGGTGGTGTGCTGGGAGCTCAAGGATGAGGGTAACGGTACCCGCGTCTCTTTGACCGAGGGCGCCTTCACCGAACCGGTAGTTCTGTCAACACGTAGCGATTACGACGGCTGGGCTGCGGTGATGAACGACCTCAAGCGTTTTCTCGAAACGCGTCGTCACCCGATCTTCCTCTCGATCCTTATCGAAGAGTACCAGGAAGCGGGTAAGTAATACCCCACGGCTCCGGGCGCGCCGTTCAGTTGGCTTGCCGGACCGTGATTATACTGTACCTTCACGCGGTGGGGTTTTTATCCCGCCGCGTTTTTCCGTCTGGAGGCATGTCATATGGCAGAACCGCTTCTAATCTATGTGCCCACTCTCACCCCTACTCTGTGGGCGACGCTTCGCGATATGTACAGCAGCGACGATTTCAAAGGCCGCTTGATCGTAGAAATCGAATCCGCCGAACTCGAAGATATGTTTGAGGAAGGCGAGTTCAGCCCGCTCGAACGATTCTATACGCTGGTAGACGAAGACGACGGCAACGGCCACTCCACCGAACCCGATGTTGCGTGGATCGACTACTCTGAACCCGGCGATTTGCTACTGGATGAAGAATTCGTTATCGGGCGCGAAGCCATACAAAATGCACGCGTGCAGGTGATTTTGCTCGGCGTGCAGCCAATGTCGCAACACAACCTCCAGAATCAGGATAGTCCGGAGCGAATTATCGGTGTGCGACCCGTTTTCCGCGAGGAAGGACTGGTCAACCTAGAACTTGTAGGCGCCCTGAATACTAACCAGGGATTAATGCGCGGATTCGTCAATCACTTGCAGGATCTGCACATACCCTTCTCAAACATCTGGCTTGATGTTCCCGGTGGTGCGGCAATGCGGTGCCGTTCCGTCATTGAAAACGAAGCGTGGTCGCTCATGAGAACCGCGTCTGCCAACCCGGCTTGGATCAACCGCCTGACAGCCGAAGTGCTGGGGCGTGAAGACGGTATCTTCGAAGAGATCTTGGCGCGTGATCCAGAAGTGTCGTGGCTTGAAATAGGAGAAATGGCGCAAGCGACCTTCGGCGACGGGCGTTTCCGCCCTAACCATGACGCCTATCCACCATCCAGTTCGGACTTCTGGTCGCTGCTGACCGCCGCTCCGGATGAACCGACTGTTCCCGAAAATTTCATCAAGCGTCCGGAATCAGTGTTGATAGTTGGAACGCCGCACCTGGCCCAGGCCTGGAAAGAGCGGATATATACGATCAGCAAGGGAAAAACGCGTACCATCGCGTGGGAAATATGGGACAGCGGGTCAGTTACCGAAGACGGGCTGCGGACAATTCGCGATCAGGGACCGTACGATCTCGTGCTCGAGGTACTGCTCGGACCACCAGACGAACGACAACAGATCATCAACCTGATCGTTCCGACACTCGCTAAAAGCGCGCAGGTGTGGGTACATACGTTGAACCTGCCCTCTACAATCACGGTCCAGCCGGTGCCGGAAGCCTATACAGCCGTTGGGTTTGGTGGACTGCCACCACTCGGTGAATCTTTAGCGGTCGAGCTGGCGCTGCCGCGCAATTCCTCGCCTTCTGACCTGGCAAAAGCAATGGGCCTTGCGTACGGTCTTGGACTACAGCCGATCCAAGTCGCCGACGAACCCGGCGGGATCAGCGCACGTATGTTTGCCAATCTCGTCAACATCTCCGCCTGGCTGCTGCACGACCGCCTGTTCTCCTCCCCGGCCGATGTGGATACAGCTCTGAAGCGTGCGTTTGGAATGAATCAGGGACCGTTCGGAATCGCAGACGAGATCGGACTGGATGTCGTCGAAGCTGTCATGCTGGGATTACAGGCGAACCTGGGGGGTGATCGCTATCGGTTTTCGCCCGCGCTTACACTGCGAATTGAGGCCGGAGAACTCGGACGCGTCACCGACAAAGGCTTCTTCGTTCCATAAGGATGTGGGCTGCTATATGCTCTCGTGTGAATATGTAGAGTGGTGATTTTGCTCAACTAAGCTAACCAATTCGGCCGCTCGGGAACGATAATACTGTTCTGCATCCACCCCCAAATCAAAGTGCTTTTCTGCCAGCGACGGAAGAAATAGCAAACGGCCTTCGGCGATGTTTACGCCCAAGGAAGACGCATACGCCATCGCATACAGTTTCGCCTGATGATCATAACCGTGACGTTTCGTCAACTCGTCCGTTTTTTTGGCCGGTACGTCGTTCGTTTTCAGGTCCAGCGCGACCGCCGTTTCGCCCTCCTGCCATGCCAGATCAATTCGACCACGCAGTGTAACAGCGCCCAATTTCAACATCACCGGAAGCTCGCGCTGGGCACCTGTTGACAAGCCCCATTCGTGCGCAGAACCCGCGCCCACCAACGTTTTCAACCGATCCACCATCGCGCGCTGAAGGTGTGCGTCGCTTGTAATTGACGCACACTGTTCATACAACCAGGATTTTGCCGTCGCCCAATCGACGCCCGGCCCAAATCGCTGCACAGTATTGTGAAACAGAGTTCCGCTCAAACGTGGCAGCTGAGGGTAATCGCTGTTATTCGCCTGCGCGTTGGATTCGTCCGAGGCGTCGGCGAACGCATCGTTCTGGCCGTTCCCGCCCGTAAACGAGGATTTTGCATCGTCGTCGCCCGCGCCCAAGTGCAACAAGATGTCCAGGTTCTTCTGACTGGGATTAGCAATCCACGCCGCGAACGCTTCCAACGGTAATTGCAAGGTCACACTCTTCCGAGAGACTGCCAGCCTTACGCCCGGATCAGCGCCCTCGTCAGGCTCGGGCGGTTCGACGGGCAGGTGCATAACACGCTTGGCTTGTGTATGATCCGCCCTCGCGCGAGCCTCAAACCATGAGAAGCGCATATCTGTAGCCGTCTTCAGAAAATCGTTCGCAGGCTGTTCTCCAACCAGGCCTGTGCTTGATTCGCCGCACCGCTCATGCAGACCCTCCAAATCAAGGTCACAAGCCTGTAGCCATAAATCACTTGCAGACCGATTTCCTGGATCAAGACAAGCCGGATCGCCCTTCTTTGTCTCTGCTTTGCGTTTTGCGTGCGTAACTACCAATAAACGGTCACGCGCACGAGTTGCCGCCACATACAGAAGCCGCAGCTGTTCGGCTAACTCCTCTTCCTGTGAACTGAACCTGTACATAACATCGTGCAGGTTCGTCACGCACTTCTTGTCTATGAACGGTTCGGCCAACGCATACAGACGCGGCTCGGTCAATGAGCGAAAATCACTGTCCTCCGTAACAAGGTTTCCCCGGGTCAGCCGAGGATCCAGCTTTTGAGGCGTGTCCGACAATGCAAGAATCACGACGGGAAACTCCAACCCCTTAGCTGAGTGGATAGTCATGATCTGCACACCACTCCCGCCGGAAACATCGGCTTCGGCATCGGTTTCACCGTCCTCGCGCTCGATTTCGACTTCGAGACGATCTGCTAACGCGCGCAAACCCGGCCCTTGATCAATTGTGTATTCGCGCACAAGTTCGAGAAACTGAGCAATATTCGCCAACGCCTGTCTTCCGCGACGCCCAACCGAATAGGCGCCCCACGCCCCAGAGCGATCCAACGCTAATCGAATCCATTCAACAACATCCGTCAGACCGGCAAGACGCTGTAACTCCATCCAGACCGGGCGCGCCCGATCCAATACCGCCCTGTCCCTGGCATCTAAGCACTCAAATAGCTCCGGTTCTTCGCCCGTATTCACCCAGTGTTGCCAAGGATCACTGCCAAGATCGCGGTTCATGTATAGTGCCGCCACAGCCGAATCCGACAAGCCGAACATCGGACTGCGCAACAACGCCACACGCGCTAGTTGATCGCGCTGATCGGCAAAGGCATGAATAAGGTTGATCAGATCAAGCACCTCTGGACGGGTGAAAAAACCTTGACCTGCGTTCACAGAATATGGAATACCAGCCAACTGCAGCTCTAATTCCAGTTCAGGCAAGCGTGTGCGTGTTTTCAACAGGATAGCAACATCTCTATATGTGAATATCTCCTTCTCAGAGTTTGTAATATCAGAATTTCTCGATTCCGAGGGCGGTCCCGCCCCCTGTAACCCCTCTTCTGGTACCACATTCCGACGAATCCAGTCAACAACGTACTCCATCGGCGCGGCCTGTTGCCCGGCCAGCACAAGCGCGGTTTCAATCTCGCCCGTCCTGTCAAACTCACGACCCGGCTCCATGTCCTGTGGCTGTGCAACAAAAGCCGAGTCACGAAAGCTGCTGATTCGCAACAATCGGTCGAGAATAGGATTCAGCGTTCTCATCAGCGAAGGTCGTGTGCGAAAGTTCTCGGCCAATCGCACTTCTTCCACCTGCCCATTTTGTCCGCACAGCTCGGACTGAGCGTGGTGTAGCACAGTTACGTTGGCATCACGGAACGAATAGATCGATTGTTTTTCGTCCCCAACCAGAAACAGCTTCCTCCCCTCAATGTCGCCGTGTTCATTTAGCGCCAACTCCCGGATAATTTGCCACTGTAGCAGCGACGTATCCTGGAATTCGTCGACCAAAAGCGCTTTGATTGATGTGCGTAAGTGATGTGATGATCTGGAGTTTGCTTGCAGGAAAGCGAGTGCTGTGTGTTCCAGATCATCGAACGACAAAGCTGCCCGGGGTTCTTCCCGCTTGCTCAACAATGGGGCAACAATCCGACGCGCCCACGCCAACGCCTGCAACCATTCGTGATGCTTGATCTCCCTGCTTTGCAGATAATCCTGTTGGTTGAATTGGATCGCGATCGACTGGGTAGATTGCCTGAGATATTCCTCGGCGGCGTCAGCATTCTGTTCTGCACGTTCAACTGCAACAAACAATTGCGGGTTGCGCATCAATACCAGGCACAGCGCTTCAACTTTTTGCTGGCGCCCCTTTGTGAAAACCGCCAACAAGTTGTGCAGGATTTCATCTCGTTGATAGGCGAGGATTCGGATGTGATCGCGTATAAGTTGTAATTGCTGCAAACCGGCGTTGGGGCCGACGGCGACCTCCGGGCCTTTTTCGCGGCGTACGGCCGGGCGTTCGAGGCGTACGACGCGGCCGGCATCGCGGCGTGCTACGTCACGCCGTGCCTGTTCGTCCGCGACGGCGAGACGGCCGCGGCGGCCTCGGCCGAGGCCGTGCTCGACAGCGTCCGCGCGCTCCTCGCCCTCCACCGCGCGTGGGACGGCAAGAAGGCGAAGGTGTCGAAGGGGGCG
>CAZKGR010000004.1:0-155536 GCA_964552465.1 uncultured bacterium | reverse complement strand
TCCCGCGGCGAATGAAATCCAGATTCCCCAGTTTGTCCATTCGGACTTCATCAACATGAGGTTCGAGTTCGGAACGGACGATTGCCCGAATACCATCTTCCAACCCAGGACCGCCTGGTGTCTGGGTTAACCGTTGTAGCAAATCAAGCATGTGTTCTCCAAAATGAGAAGAAATCATCAGTAGTTAAAGATAATGGGAATGGCGCTTGGGTGCTGGTTTGCATTGAATCTTACTTTAACTGGGGAGAGTTGATGAATGGCTAAAAATCCGGTCAGTACACGATCACACCATGCGATCAAGAATGACCATGGTTTCCAATTCACTAGTTGATGGAAACATATCGATGGGAACGACGAGGTCTACCTTGTATTTCTCTAGACGTTTTATATCGCGCGCCAAAGCAGCCGGATGGCATGAAACATAGATCACACGTTCCGGTCCACGTTCATCCAACATGTTCAAAACTCGCTCGTCTGCCCCTGAACGAGGTGGGTCGAGAATAGCAGCATCACACGTTGACGCATCGATAACTGAGAGATCACCCCGCCCCAGATCGAGTTCAACGTATTCAACCTCCAAACCATTCTTCTGAGCATAGTCCCGCCCTGATTGCAGTGCTTCGGCTGCCGAATCAACCGCCAGCGCTTCACCTCCACGGTCCACGTGTGCCAGGGCAAAACGTCCGTAACCACTGTACAGGTCCAAGAGTTTTCCACCAGCCGGTACCTGTTCGAGAAGCAAATCCACCATTGCGTTAGCGGCTTTCCGGTTAACCTGCGAAAAGCTGGTCGAACCGAGGATCAAATCCCGACTGGCAATCGTGATACGCACCGTCGAATTACCCTTTGAGAGAACGAGATCGGAATTGATGAAACGCAATTTCTGGTTGCGCACACGTCGTATTTCCCAGCCAGCAAAATCAGCCTTGTTCAGCCAATTTTCGAGCGGACGACTGTCCACCGGACCGCGAGTAAGAACGAATAGAACCCCAACCGCTCCACCACGTCCATTATCACGCAACAGTATTCGGAGGGGAACACGTGTACCCAGATGAGAATGTGCTTCCAGGATATCCAGATTCTGGCGAAGCTGAGTGTATGGCTTGCGAATCACAGTTGATCCAAGACGGCAATCTAGAATTGGGACAAGACCGCTCTTCCCCTTATACCCCATCTCGAGACCCTGCTGCCCGGGTTCAATGTGAAATTCCAAGCGTTCCCGGTACCGCCACTGCTTCGGAGATGGAATCACGGGTTCGACGACAACCCCTTCCAATCCGCCAATCCGACGGAGAGTTTCCACTAAATGGTTATGCTTCCACTCCAACGAGAACTCCCGGCGGACTGCACCCAACTGAGAAGCTGGACACCCCTGACCATAATGGGGACAAGGATGCGGGACACGCTGAGGTGATTCCTTGACCAGGGTTTCAATAGTCGCGTCAAGTGGACCATGCTTGGATTCGGATTCGACATGTGGAAGAACACTGTCACCAGGAAGTGCTCCGAAGATCATCATCACTCGGCCATCTTCACGCCGTGCCACACCTCGGCCATCCCAGCCGAGATCATGCACCCAGACAGGCTTTGCCTGCGTTTCTTCTGATGTCTGTGTGGAATTATCGCTGCTGGTCATGAGGTGCGCCGGAGAGTTGGGTCAACGAGACGAGATAAACTATTCGAGATTAGTGCCATGAGCTACTCTCACGCCTCCGGAGAATCACTTCTTTTTCCGCGAAAATGTGTGTTCATACGCAGCGCCTGGTCAGAATGTGTAATGCACTCCAAATCCAAGTGAAATACTCGTATGGTTCAATCCGAGCTCAAGACTCCAGGAAAGAGGTGGTAAATCGTCCCTCACTTCTCGCCAATCCCATTCAACGCCCGCACCAATGCCACCGAAAACACCCAGCCCGTCCTTTTTAGCGCCATTATTCTCGTACACGCCGACAGCGCCACCTCTCATACGCATATCCGTCAAGGTACTCTCGCTCGAGAAAAACGTATCGCGCTCTGGCAACCGGAGATGGGAAGTTATTCAAGCCGAGTACACCTTGAATGCTCATCGGAAAAGACGGCAGATCCCAGGTGAAACTTGGTCCAAAGGCAACTGGATCAATCAATTGAAGACCGACACCGTATGTGTAGTCATCATCATATATCGCATGCGAAAATGATGTGAGAGTAAAAAGAACTAATGTTGACAGTACGAGAATGCGCTTCATCTCTTCCCTTCTTCTTTCACCCAGTCAGTTTCAGATATACAATATCTCAGACGTCTTTGAGTTCTGCTGGTTTAAAACGTCGACTGAGATACAGGAACGGCGTATCTATCGCCGCAACGATCAATTTCAGCACATAAGTCGTGATGAATATTTGCACCAGGATCGCCATATCGAAGATTCCATAGAATGCGATCAACGTGAACAGCGCCGAGTCGATCAATTGGCTAACCCATGTCGACGCGTTGTTCCGCAACCAGAGGTGCTTCCCTCCAGTACGGACCTTCCACATGTTGAATGAGAAAACATCATGCGATTGGCTGATGATGTATGCGATCAACGAGCCTACCACAATTCGGGGAGCAAATGAGAAAATACTATGCATCGCCGGGTGCACGAAATCATCCACCGACGGTTCAAACCACAGAAACACCTGACTGGCGAGTAAGTAGAAACCTGCACATGCCCAACCGAACCATACAGCCCGTTGAGCTTCCTTCTTTCCCCAGTGTTCGTTGAGCAAATCTGTCGCAAGAAATATCGCTCCATAAAGCGAGTTTCCACCCGTTGCAGCCACACCGAACAAGGTGATTTGCTTGGTCACGAAAATGTTAGCCAAAATGATATAAACGCCGACCACTCCGTACAGTGCGAACCTGCCCATGCGAAACGCCATTAGCACAAGTCCGACTACTATAATGGTCCAGACAAAGAAGAGCAGCTCGTTCATCTGTTCTCTCCACGTTCACACAGTAACATTTTCCAACAACGTTCGGGCAGAATTCTACGCAAATTATCTACCCGGAATTGTACTACAATCTCAAGCGCAACATACGGAGTAAAAACCATGAAGAAGAGGCGCTTCCTCTTGCCAACCGACTTCTCGTCAGCGTCAAATAAAGCACTTGACCATGCCCTTGTTCTCGCGCATAAATATGAAGCTGAACTCATCATGTTGCACGTCGAAGTTCCACACACGCACGATCCCTACAACCCGAAAAAAGAGTTTCCCGATCTCGGTGAACTTTTTGCATTTATCAGACAACACGTTGCAGATCGCATCGATGATAATTCGCTACCCGTGATCCAGGGAACAGTTACGATACGTGAAGAAGTACGCCGCAATATCTCAGACGCTAGCGAGATCCTCGACTTCATCGAGCAGGAATCCATTGATCTCGTCATCATGGGAACCCACGGGCGCGGTGCTCTGAAAAGTTTCGTCCTCGGCAGCACAACTGACAAGGTCATCCGCAGCTCACTCGCACCTGTACTCACGATTCACAAAGGCGAAGACCTCCTGATCAGCAACCAGGGGAAATACAACAAGATCCTCGCTCCGGTAGACTTCTCCGACGCATCTCGTGAATCGCTCCAGCTCGCAGTCAACATCGCTTCCAAATTTGGGTCAGAACTTGTGGTCTTTCACGTCTTCGAACCCGTGCTTTCCGCACCCGGCTTCTTCTCCGACAAACCAACCACAACTGACATCGATCCAGACCTGAAAACACGTTCTATTGATGCCCTGAAAAAGTTTGCCGGGGACATCCTGCCCGGTGGAACTCCCTTTGAACTAAGCTCAGGCCGGGCACACACTGAAATCAGTGATTACGCCAGCAATCACGATGTCGATTTGATTGTCATCGCCAACCAGGGATGGAACGCGCTCGATCAGTTCCTGCTCGGTGGAACAACTGAGAAGCTGATCCGCAAGAGTCCGGTCCCGGTGATGGTCAAGCCGTACCAACCCGACAAACATCCGGCGTGGTAAGAATAGCAGACTCGAGATATGAGATGTGAGGAAAAGACAGGAAAAGACAGGAAAAGATAACAACAGATAGCAAAGGACAGTCAGCAAGTAGCCCGGCACTCCCAGTGCCGGGTCCTTTTGTTAACGCGGGACGCGTCATCTCTGAATCCGGCTGTGCCGGATAAAAGCGTCCCGGCAAACAGTTTTCTGCCTCGGGCTACGAAGACAATCCAAGAATCTCGAGTATGCGGCTGGTATCGGTCAGGTCAGGAAGGATGAACTCTGCTTCCGAGGTTTGTAATTCAGCCAGCGAGATGGTCCCGGTCGCAGTCAGTAACGCCTTCGCACCCACTTGATGTGCGGCGACTGCATCATTGACCGTGTCGCCAATCACCCACGCTTGACCGTTCCAACCATACGCTTCGCGACCAACATCCATCGCGGCACGGATCGCATCCGCCCGCAGCTCATGTTCCCCTCCAAATCCTCCCAGATGCGGGAAGTACCTCAGCAGATCGAAACGCTTCAACTTGATATTGCAGCTCTCACGGATGTTGCCCGTGCCGAGAACCAACGCTGCATCCGGATGTTCGCTGATCGCGTCCAGCAGGGGTATTACACCAGGCAACAAGCGTGGATCAGGATGGGTGGGATAGTCACGTTCGACCAGTTCGCAGAACCGTTCCGCGAAGGCCGTAAACAACTCTTCGAAGTCACCGTCCACATTCACAAGTTCGAAGTAATCGCGGATTATGCCACGGTCGGTCCGTCCAGCGAAATTCACCGTCAAGCCACGGATGTCCTTGCCGATAACCTCACGGAAAGCCGTGTAGAATGGATCACGCAGAGCCATCCCATTCTTGATCATTGTGCCATCAACGTCAATGATAACCAGGAGATTCGGCGAGGCAGATTCACTCATGGCTGCGACACCACCCCAGCCGGAACTGTCACCGCGCCGACAATCTCTGCGCGTGCAGCCACCCGGTTGACATCGATCCCCGCATCACTCAGCGGAAGCGCCTCATACACCAGCTCCCTCTCCCCTGGTTCAATACGGACATTCAGGTTCGACAACGTCCACATTCCGAGCTTCCGGTCCCCTTCCACCAGCTCGACGTCAATGTCAAGAGCTGCGAACGCATACTCCCCAGACGTGCTCGTCACCTCCATGGACAACATCAGCTGATTACCCTCGTGCACGATCTTCTTCTCAGAGCTGATCAAGGCGTTCGCGAAAGCGTCGGAAGCATACCGTTGCGCAGTAAGCAACTGGATCTTGTTGAAATCGCCAGCGACAAAGGTGAATTCCAATTTAGAGATGCCGGAGAATTTGTTCATGTACAACGCGTGCTCGAAATTCGTCTTCGTCGAACGCACCTCCGGCAGACCAACTGCCCTCAGCAGTTCTTTTGCTGATCCTGAGAACGGTGGCAGCTCCATCTCAAGTCCCAACACTTCCCGCGAAACACGATCAACTATCAACTCGACGACGTTGAAGCTCGACGTGCCAAACAGCGTTCCTTCGCGATCCGCATGCTGGTTCAGGTAGCGGTACAGATACAACTCGCCCCCAAGCTGTTCCACCTCATCCGGTAAACCAACAATTGAGGTCAAGCTGTCCACAGTTTGTGGCTGGCCCCCTCCAATCCAAGTCGACACTGCGAGCGGATTCACCTTATGAAAACCTACTGATGGTGCCCAGATCCATACATCGTCGCGCACCCCTTCCTTCACCTGCACCCAGTTGCCGCGGCGTTCGACAAACACATGCTCCGAACCACTGGTTGTCTCGCCAACCTTCGATCCATTCGGAGTCGCACGCAGATTCTCCACCGCGACCTGGACCGTAACGGTACGTTCAAGTTCTGGCGTCGACGTATCTGGCGGGGGTAGAGTTGATTGTTGACCAGCGCATGCCGCGAGCAAGACGAACACCATCAGCATCAACAACAGGGCTGCACAGATTTTAAACGGCTTCATCACTTGAACATCCTTAACCAAGGTGCCCGTGATAGACCGTCGAAGACGGCTATCGCGGATTCGCTTTCATCCAGATCGTTGGATCATCCGCGCATGCAAGCGAGCACGGGCCTGATTATTTAACTGTCTGTTTCAGCTGCGTTACCCGCCTGCGGTGGCGAAACACGGGCACCATGAACATCAGAAAATCACTCGAACTCGTAGGCGATCGCTTTCATCACATCGGGAATGCCCCAGCCATACACATTGCCAGGACGATCCGCGCGATCCGCAGTCATCTTCAACGCTTCCATAACCTGAGCCGCACTCCATTCCGGTTGAGCCTGACGCACCAACGCAACCACACCAGCCCCGATAGGGCATGCCATGCTGGTGCCGTTCCAGTAGGAATAACGGTTTCGCGTTTGTGGACTGCACAGTAAAGTTCGCACTCCACGAGTTACCAGATCCGGCTTGATCCGACCATCCGCGGTCGGACCACGGCTCGAAAATCCGCCTATCATCCCAAGACTATCAATGGCACCAATAGCTAAACCACCATAGCAGTCCGCCGGTGCACCTAGGGTCATCGGCTGTGGACCCTCGTTACTCGCAGACGTAACTACTACCATTCCCTTTTCGTACGCTCTGGTAATCGCTCTGCTGGTCAATGGGTAGACACCATCATACATCGCCGTGTTGTACCAGTCAGTATAGCCCAGCGATGAACTACCTACCGACGCGCCTAAACGCTCCGCCCATTCGAGGCCAGCGACCCAGTCGTCCTCTTCCTGCACTGTCTCCGTAGGTACGTACTCGCTCTTCACCAGCACAAAGCTAGCTTCGTACGCGATTCCGATCAGGTTGCCCGGGCTGTAACCACCGATCTCGGATAGGCAGCCGGTCCCGTGAGATGTCTGGCCACGTGCATCCTCCGGCTCCTGACCGGTGTAGTCATCGTTCTCGGTCACATCCCATTCGGCAAAGATGTCAACCGTCTCAAAGCACTCATGTGAGAGCTCGAATCCGCCATCGATAATCACCAACAGCACACCCTTGCCAGTAATCCCCTGACGGTGCGCCTCGACCGCATTCACCTGCAACGCCTGCAAATAGCTTGGTCCGTAGCTTCCCGGAGTGTCGATCCCTGGTCCAGGTGCTGGATTACCATCAAACTCTTCCACCACCTCATAAGATGATCGCGCGATCTCGAGCACACCGACGCGTTCCACGGATTGTACAAATGGCAGCTCACGAATCTGTGCCAACACAGCATCATCCGCCATAACGCTCACACAGTTGAACCAGCGCGATTGCTGCTCAAGATCCGCACCGAGCTCGCGAATCATCGCCATGTACTCAGCATCTGGCGGAAGGTCATCGAGCGTGATCAACGCGTCACCGCTCAATCCCTCAAGCTCGCGACGTTCAATCGCACGCTGGGTAAGCCCATGCTCGAAAGCCGCCGCTTCCAGTTCAACCTGGTTCAGGTTTTCCCACTGACCCTTGTCGGTGAACTCGATCCAGTAACTCTGTGCTTGAACCTGTAGACTCACCAACAAGCCGAAGACTATTGCCAGCAGGAAGAAAAACATTCGTCGCAGTCTTTTGTCCTTCATCTCGAATCTCATATCTCGTATCTCGTATCTCACCGTCAATGCGCTTCCAACCAGTTCTTGCCCCAACCAGCGTCTGCAACGATCGGCACCTTCAGTTCCATCGCCGATTCCATCCGTTGCTTGATCCAGGTGATAGCCGTTTCTTCTTCGCCTTCAGGGACTTCAAACACCAGTTCGTCGTGAACCTGGAGCAGCATCTTGTACGGTACCTGTTCACGTTCAATGTCGCTATCCAGCTTCAGCATTGCGAGCTTGATCAGATCGGCCGCCGATCCTTGGACCGCCGAGGCAATAGCCATCCGCTCGCCGCTCTGGACCAGATTGCGGTTCGGTGAGAGTAATTCCGGTAATGGTCGACGCCTACCGAGGATCGTCTTAACCATACCCGACTTGCGCGCGTCTTCAAGCAGATGGTCGATGTAGCGCTTTACTCCAGGGAACGCTCCGAAATATCCATCTATGAACTCGCGCGCTTCCTGCACCGAAATACCCATCCGTTGCGACAGTCCGAACTCGCGCATCCCGAACAGCACACCGTAATTTACCTGCTTGACACCGCTGCGATGATCTTTGGTTACCTCTTCCGGTTTCACGTTAAAAATCTTCGCGGCAGTCGTGTTATGGATATCTTCACCCTGGTTGAACGCATCAATCAACGCCTCGTCCGCACTCAGATGCGCCATCATCCGTAACTCGATCTGGCTGTAATCTATGGACACAAGCGTTTGCCCATCCGCCGGGATGAATGCCTTTCGAACCTCTGCCCCACGCTGCGTGCGAATCGGGATGTTCTGCAAATTCGGATCCGAAGATGCCAATCGTCCCGTCGCCGCAACAGTCTGATGATAACTCGTATGCACTCGGCCGGTTGACGGATTCACCAGTGCCGGCAAGGCGTCCACATAAGTTCCCAGCAATTTGCTGAGCTCGCGATGCTCGAGGATTTTCTTCGGTAATGGATCCAATGGGGCGAGCCGTTCAAGCACGGACTGGTCAGTCGAAAAGCCCGTCTTCGTCTTGCGTGATACCGAGGTCGGCAAGCCTAGCTTTTCAAACAGGATGTGCTGCAACTGCTTCGGGCTGGCGAGGTTAAACTCGAGCCCGGCCATTTTGTGGCATTCCGCTTCAAGCTCCGCCAGTCGTTGCTTGAGTTCCACGCTCATCGCCGCGAGGAAATCCGTATCAAGACGAATCCCCCGCTGCTCCATTTTCATCAGAACATCCGACAACGGCAGCTCAACTTCGTTGAGCAAATCGGCCAGATCTTCATTCGCGATCTGCTCCTCGATCACACCTGCGAGACGATACGTAACATCCGCATCCTCGCATGCGTACTGCGTTATCTGCTTAAGCGGAACCATGTCCATTGTGATCTGCGACTTGCCGGTTCCAATCAGCTCCTTCGTCTCGATCTTCTTTATCTGGAGGTAGTTCATCGCCAACGCGTCGAGGCCATGACTGCGTTGATGCGGGTTGAGCAGATAGTCGGCGATCATCGGGTCAAACCCGAGCGGACTGACATCTATTCCATACCGCCGGAAGATGAGAAAGTCGTATTTCGCATGCTGACCGATCTTCTCCGGTCCACCTTCCAGTAGTGGTTTCAATCGTTCAAGAATCTTCTCGGCAGCGTCTTTCGTCTCATCGAGAGAACGACCATGCTCCCACGGTGGCGCTTCCCCATCGAACTGGAAATGGTTTAACGGAATGTAGAAGGCCTCCCCCGCCTTCATGCTGACGCTGATACCTACCAATTCCGCTCGCATCGGATCGGCGGAGGTGGTCTCAGTATCAATTGCAAATCGGTTAACCTTTATTAGCTTGCTAACGAGTGTCGTCAGCGCGTTCTCCGTGATAACGGATTTGTAGCTGACCTTGACCGACTCTTCGTTCACCGACTTCGGGGACTCATCCAGGTACTTGAAGAGGTTGCGAAATTCGAGCTCGGCGAAAAGAGCATGTACCTGATCCCCCGACCAGGGACCGTAGGTCAAGTCGGTCGGATTACATTCGTACGGCGCTTCGAGACGGATCGTCACCAAATTCTTCGACAACAACACATTTGCACGCTGTTCACGGATGTTCTCACCCAACTTGCCCTTGATCTCGTCAGCATTGTTGAGCACTTCTTCAACACCGCCATACTGCTTGACCAGCTTGATCGCCGTCTTCATTCCAACACCCTGCACACCAGGAATATTATCCGACTTATCGCCCGCCAGAGCGAGCACGTCGATCACCTGATGCGGCGGCACACCAAACACCTCTTCAACCTCCGGCGGACCTAGCAGAGTAGCATTGTCGAGCCCCTTCTTCGTGTCATAAAACTTGACCCGGTCATTCACCAGCTGGTAATAGTCCTTGTCCCCGGTCACGAGGAAAACATCCAATCCCTGCTCAACAGCGCGCGCACTAACCGTACCGACCAGATCATCCGCCTCGTAACCCGGCAGAATCAGCTTGGGGATCTTCAACGCTTCAATCACCTGATCCAATCGCGGCAACTGGGCGACCAGCTCCTCAGGCATCTTCTCACGTGTCGCCTTATAGTCCTCGAACACATGATGACGGAAAGTTGGTTGCGGTGTATCGTAAACGACGGCGAGCAGATCGGGCTTTTCACGGGCGATTAACGCCATCAACGTGTTGGTAAACCCAAACACTGCTGAAACGTTTTCACCTTTGGAAGTGAAGAGTGGATTCCGCGCGAAAGCGAAATGCGCACGGTAAATCTGGGCCATTGCATCAATAAGAAACAGTCGTTTTGCGGCCATGAAGGCTTCCCGGCTGGTCAGGGTAGAACGGCAGAACTATGTGGGTGAACAGATTACAATACCTGCTCTGGGTCGCCCAAAGATAGCCGCACACCACTCAACAGGCAAGCTGATTGATGTACCCAATTGCCCGTAATTGAACAAGATATTAAGAGCGGTGAACGTCTCCAGGAGGTCGAGCTGATCGCTGGCAAAATTTAACTACCCTCATATATTGTGCGACGCTCTAAAAATGCCCCATTCACACCTAACCTGACTGCAACTCCATGGCTACAATTCGCGGCATTAAACACGTTCTGCTCGACATTGACGGCGTCCTCATGCTCGGCGACCTCCCCATTCCGGGAGGAACAGCGACTGTTAACAAGCTGAAATCGCTCGGCGTCGGCGTCACCTATGTCACAAACACAACACGTAAACCAAGACGCAAGCTCCAGGAACAACTGCAGAAGCTCGGCTTCCAACTCACCGACGACGACATTATCTGCCCTGCGATCATCGCACGCGAAAAAATCATGCAGATGAAACGTTCTTCGGCAGCGCTGTTTGTTAACGATGGCGTGATGGAAGACTTCGAGGGACTGCGCGTACAACGACGAGATGTCGGAGCGGTCGTCATGGGCGATCTCGGGGACAAGTTTACCCCCGAAATCATTGACGAAATCTTTCGACTGACGTTCTCTGGCGCCAACCTGATCGCATTGCAGAAGAACCGCTTCTGGCGTGACCAGGGCGGACTGCGACTCGATCTTGGACCATACGTCGCAGCGGTCGAGTACGCGACCGGACGGCAGGCTGAAGTCGTCGGCAAACCGGCACCCGGATATTTCCGAGGATTACTGCAACGCATCCAGGTTCGACCAGAATATACGCTGATGGTCGGAGATGATATAGAATCCGATATTCACGGTGCGCAACGTCTCGGGATCAAAACCGTTCTGGTCAAAACCGGCAAGTACGATTTCGATTTCATCAAACGCACCACGATCAAGCCGGACGCGATCATCCCGTCGATTGCCGACCTGCCAAAGGCACTTGGTATCGAAGCGTAGAACCACACGTTCTTTCATGATGAATGTATAGATGCTGCCCAATTGGGCAGCATTTTTCATTTCCGACATGGTCGTGTCGTCACGCCCCGTGACAAACTGGAAGCGGCAACAAGTTTTCTCCCCCGAATTTCCTGTACCATAAATCGTTTGCAAAAAGGGATTGCTCGTGTTTAATGTTTTTCGATATAGGCTAACTTGTTTGATGACCGGCTGTAAGAAACATATTGCATATGTCTAGTTCACTTCACACAAAGCCGTTGTCTCAAGCTGGTTACAAGCATGTAAGGGGGGACTATGAAGGCGAAAGCGCACCTGTTGCGGCTCATTCTTTTCTTAAGTCTGGGCTTACTCACTTCCTGTGGATATCTGCAGGATACTTCAGCTCCTGTTGATGCTGACAAATACGACAGAGCCTTTTGGATGCACACAGAAGGTGGTCACGCAAAGGATTATTACATCCAGATATCCCTTCCCCGCAGTTACTACGAGTCGGATACACGAACCTACCCCGTCCTTTACCTGACGGATGCGGATTTCTGTTTCGGCATGGCCAGAGATCTGGCTATGGTACTGGACTGGGATCAGCGGGAAGTCATTGTTGTCGGAATCGGATACGGGTCGCCGGAACGGTTGAGTGAATACAGATGGGCTGAGTACGGCAAAACAAAGGATGAATCAGGTGTTTTCGGCTGTTCCAACTACCTCTCCTTTCTCGAAGAACAGTTGATACCCAAAGTAGAAAGCGAGTACCGCGCCAATAGACATAACCGAACTCTTCTCACCTGGTCGTGGGGGACCTGTCTCTATGCTTATCTCCTGGAACAAAATACCGACCTGTTCCACAACTACATCATGGGAGGTGGTGGTCTGGACGTTGCGTGGGTCGACACGTTATACCAAAACTCACCCGACCTGCCAGTGAGAATGTATTTCGGTATCGGCGACAACGATTCTGGCCTGGATATGTTCAAGAACTTCACCAGCGCGATGGAAGCAAAGGGATTTGGCGGACTTGAAACCCACGTGGATATTTACCCAGAGAAATATCATGAGATGATCACTATCGGCGATCTGATCGATCGTGGTATGAAGTGGATCTATGGCCGGAGATCATTGGAACCAAGATTACAGCAAGCCATGAAATCAGGTGGAATTGATGCAGCTTTAGAAGAATACAATAGCCTCAAAGTCACAAACTCCGATGACTATGTGTTCAATCCGAATGTCCTCTTCGAATTCGCACAGACATTGACAGATGATGGAAACAACGAAGCGAAACAGGCGATTCTTGAGTTCATTGAGCAGGAATACCCAAAACGCCATATAACAATCTGCGTTCTCCCCAACGAAATGCCGGAATCGGACTTGGTTTACATCACTGGCAATCTACCTGAGCTTGGAAACTGGAATTTGACAGAAGTCGCGCTGGAACCTCATGAAGACGGATCGTGGAGTCGCACATTCGTTTTCAGATCAGGCACAGAGTTTGAATTCAAAATAACGCGAGGATCATGGGAGACGGAAGCTGCTGATTCAAGGGGTCTTATGCTGCAGAACTACAGAGAGATCATATCTGGAGATACTACCATTCAAAAAGTGGTGGAAAAATGGAACGATCTGAAGTGAACGTACGATTCAATACAGAATCACACTTGACACCATGACCTGACCACATGAGGCTCGAACCGGACCTCATATCAGAGATGCGTTCCAAAAAATCGCGTACATCGTATATGAATCTCAGTGAGCTTTGACACGAACAGGCTGGCATGAGCCTCATCGGGATAGAACTTATGCTCGGTGTTTTGCGGACGCGCATCCCGGATCATCTCGCTCGTGTACGGCGGGATCGTAATATCCTTACCTCCATGTATGAGAAGCACGGGCCTGTCAGTCTTCTGTATCGCCAGCATCGCATTGGATTCTGAGAAATCCAGACCTGTTCGCTTGTTCGCTTTACGCATGGCCATGTCCATGGCATTACTCGAAACCAACCAGGCGAGACGAGGCTCGTACCTCTTGACAGATACCGGCAGAATCTCACGCAAATCGTGTGGAGCTGAAACTACCACCGCCGCACGAATTCTATCATCCAACGCTGTTGCCATCATCGCGATGTTGCCACCGTACGAATGGCCGAGAATACCTACGGGACCACTGTTGGAGTAGCGGTTTTCCAGCTCATCGAGCAGCAACTGTATGTCATACTGTTCATGTAGACCAAAGCTGATATAGTCGCCACGAGAACGACCGTACCCACGCAACTCCGGAAGCACCACACGATACCCGTCACCCGCGAGCAGAACCGCTAATCCTCGCAAATACGGACGCTCGAGCACAGAATCCTTCCAGCCATGAAGAAGCAGGATAGTCCCACGAAACTCAGGCGACGTCCGTTGCTCACTGTCGGGCATGATGACAACCCACGGGCGAGAATCATCAGCGCGGGGTGGTGCCTGATACGTGAACCAACGCTCTTCATCACGAGAACGCTCAGGTTCTTTGTCAACAATCTCGACCGTCCACATGCCCGGTTCTACCACCCAGCATGCGAGCTGAGTCCCGCCATCGCCTCGATACCAGAACGCATCGTCAAACGGTAGTGGAATTTCCAATGGAGCCGAGGAATTAACTTGCTTGAGCGAATGCACGGCCGTTATCTGGCGCGACAAATAGCTGGATATGATCGAATCAAGAATTCGCATGCCGTAAATCTAATGGAATTAAAAACGCCCCGCGACATTGTCACGGGACGAAATATTGTTTCTAAGTCAATCGACCGATCACCGATCAGACGCTCTTCACAACACGAACACGATTGAGAGCCCGCATCAGGGCTGAACTCGCACGCTCAAAATCAATGTTGTCGGCATCAGTTTCGAGACGATCTTCCGCACGTTTGGCAGAAGCCTCCGCACGAGCAACATCAATACTCGTCCTCGCCTCAGCTGTTTCTGCGAGGATCACTACCCTGTCGCCGTGAACTTCAGCAACCCCGCCAGATGTTGCGAAAACATCGTTTCCACCACCCGGAGTATTCGCCTCAATCTGGCCGATCTCCAAGGCTGCGATCATCGGAGTGTGGTTTGCGAGCACGCCGAAGGACCCGTCCTGGCCTGGAGCCCGAACGTGTTCTACATCGCCGGAGTAAACCGTTCCCGATGGGGAAATGATCTCAAGCTTCAGTGTTTCTGCCATTGTCGTTATCCGACTTTAGCGCTGCCGCGTTGGCGGAGCCAACACGGGCAAGATTAATTACGCTGCTTCCAGCTTCTTCGCGTTTTCAAACGCTTCGTCAATATCGCCACACATGTAGAACGCCTGTTCCGGCATGTGGTCGCACTCGCCATTCACAATCATCTTGAAGCCGCGAATGCTCTCCTCGATGCTCACATACACACCCGGACGGCCGGTAAAGGCTTCCGCGACGTGGAACGGCTGCGTCAGGAAGTTCTGCAAACGACGTGCGCGTGAAACGACCTGCTTGTCCTCGTCGCTCAACTCGTCCATACCGAGAATCGCGATGATGTCCTGCAGATCCTTGTAACGCTGCAGGATTTCCTGCACCGCACGTGTAATCGCGTAGTGATCAGCACCGATGATGTTCGGGTCGAGAATTCGGCTTGAAGAGTCCAGCGGATCGACGGCCGGATACAGCGCACGGGCCGCGATTTCACGGCTCAACACCGTCGTCGCATCAAGGTGCGCAAAGGTAGTCGCTGGTGCCGGGTCGGTTAAGTCATCAGCCGGGACATAAACCGCCTGGACAGACGTAATCGAGCCAACCTTAGTTGACGTAATACGTTCCTGAAGCTGGCCCATCTCCGTCGACAACGTCGGCTGGTAACCTACCGCAGACGGCATACGACCGAGCAACGCCGACACTTCCGAACCCGCCTGGGTGAAACGGAAGATGTTGTCAACGAACATCAACACGTCCTTGCCCTCATCACGGAACGCTTCCGCGATGGTCAGGCCGGACAACGCTACCCGTAGACGCGCACCCGGAGGCTCGTTCATCTGGCCGAACGACATCGCCACCTTGGAATTCTTCAATGCTTCCCGGTCGACCTTGCTCAGATCGAACTCGTGCGTGTCGAATTCGCTGCCGAAGTCCATCACGCCAGCTTCGACCATTTCACGAAGCAGGTCGTTGCCTTCACGGGTACGTTCACCAACACCCGCGAACACGGAAATACCGCCGTGTCCCTTGGCGATGTTGTTGATCAGCTCCTGCACGATAACGGTCTTGCCAACACCCGCGCCACCGAACAGACCAACCTTACCACCCTTGAGAATCGGCTGAATCAGGTCGAGAACCTTGATCCCCGTTTCCAACATCTCCGGGTGTACGGTCAAGTCTTCCAACTTCGGTGCGGGCTGGTGGATCGGACGCTTTTCCGCTTCGATCGGACCGAGACCGTCGATCGGATCGCCAGTCACATTGATCAAACGACCGAGTGTTGGCGCGCCAACCGGAACCGCGATCGGCTGACCCGAGTCGCTGACTTCCTGGCCACGTACGAGGCCGTCCGCCGAGTCCATCGCGACTGCGCGGACAACGCCACCACCCAAGTGCTGCTGCACTTCCAAAATCAGAGGCTCTTCACCACGGTCAATTCTAAGGGCCTGGTAAAGAGGTGGCATGTCCTTTTCGTCAAAGGCCACGTCCACAACAACGCCCATGATCTGCTTGATGGATCCCTTTGCACCTTCCGCCATCTGTACCCTCTCAGTGCGGCGTCCGCCAGCAAGGCGGGACAATCATTCTAACCCTTCCGCGCCAGCGACTACTTCCAGAATCTCGTTCGTAATCGCAGCCTGGCGGGCCTTGTTGTACTGTAATGTCAAACGGTCGATCAATTCGCCAGCGTTCTTCGTCGCATTCTCCATCGCGTTCATGCGTGCAGCATGCTCCGCAGCGAAACTCTCCAGCAATACGCGCCACAGCATCACGTTCGCATAACGCGGCAGAATGCTATCCAACACATCCGGCTCGCTGGGCTCGTACAAATTGTCAACCGGATACTTCTCATCGGACTTCAACTCAGGGACAATCGGAAATAGTTGTTCAACAACGATTTCCTGCTGAATCACGTTCTTGAACTCGTTGTACACGAGATAAACGCGGTCCAGCCCTTCGTCTATAGTGAATCCCTTGATGTATTCGGTGCGAACTGCATCACCGATGGATAGCACCTTGCCAAAAGAGAAGTCTTTACTCAAACCGATATGATGCTGAATGAAATCGTAACCGAGTTTGCGGAAGAAATTATAGGAATTGCGCCCAACCGCGATCAGGCGTACATCTTCCGCATCCTGCTCCAACTCCTTGATCAGGTTCAGAGCACGACGATTCACATTCATGTTGAAACTGCCAGCGAGCCCACGATCAGACGTTACAACTACCACGCCGACATGCTTGGGTTCGCGTTCCGCCAGCAACGGATGCTTGTTCCGATCCGTTCGAGCTGCGAGATCGCGAATCAGATCACGCAACCGGTCCGAATAGGGACGCGCCGCCATCATCGATTCCTGAGCACGACGCAACTTTGCCGCGGACACCATCTTCATCGCGCGAGTGATCTGCTTCGTGTTGTTGACCGAACTGATTCGGCGCTTAATCTGTTTCAGTGAAGGCATTCAACTTCCTTCGGAAACGATCTCAATCCTGATTTTGCATCAGGAAAATGCGTCTGATTATCTACATCAACCGCAGGTCCGAGGCGCGCCATTTACCCTCCCTGGCAAGCGCGCCCCAGGCATCCCTCCACTGCGGAAAAATCAGGCTTGAACCTGGAAAATCGCGTCAAACTCATCGACGGCCTTGCGGATGTTATCCTGCATGTCGTCGTCAAACTTCTTAGTCTCAATATCCGTGAACAGATCAGCGTGGCTGTTGCCGACGTACTTGGTCAGTTCAGCCTCATACCGCTGTACTTGTTCCACTGGAATCTTGTCGAGGAAACCGTTTGTAGCCGCCCAGAAGGTCACAACCTGTTCAGCCAACGGAACCGGGCTATACTGCGGCTGCTTCATGATCTGCATAAGACGTTCACCACGCGCCAACTGCGCCTGAGTCGTCTTGTCGAGATCAGACGCGAACATCGCGAACGCTGCCAGATCACGGTACTGGGCCAATTCCAGCTTGATCTTACCGGCGACCTTCTTCATCGCCTTCGTCTGAGCGTTACCACCCACACGCGAAACGGAAATACCGACGTTCAAAGCCGGGCGCTGACCCGCGTAGAACAACTCCGTCTCGAGGAAGATCTGGCCGTCAGTAATCGAAATCACGTTCGTCGGGATATACGCCGATACGTCACCCGCCTGCGTTTCAATGATCGGCAACGCAGTTAACGAGCCACCGCCGAGGTCGTCTCGTAACTTTGCCGCACGTTCGAGCAAACGGCTGTGCAGATAGAATACATCGCCCGGATAAGCTTCACGGCCCGGAGGACGACGAAGCAGAAGTGAAAGCTGACGATACGCAACCGCGTGCTTGGAAAGGTCGTCATACACACACAACGCGTGCTTACCCTGGTCACGGAAATACTCACCAATCGCCGCACCGGCTGCCGGAGCGAGGAATTGGATGGGAGCTGGCTCGACCGCCGTTGAGCTGATGACGATGGTGTGTTCCATCGCGCCGTGATCCTCAAGCGTCTTGACCACGTTCGCAATCGTCGATCCCTTCTGACCGACTGCAACGTAGATACAAACGACGCCCTGACCCTTCTGACTGATGATGGTATCAACCGCGACGGTCGTCTTACCGGTTTGACGGTCACCAATGATCAACTCACGCTGGCCACGGCCAATCGGGATCATCGAGTCAATCGCCTTGATACCGGTTTGAAGTGGTTCGCTTACCGGCTGACGGGTAATAACGCCAGTACCCTTGCGTTCGACCGGAATGCGCTCATCCGTCTTGATCGGACCCTTCCCATCAAGCGGTACGCCGAGTGGGTTGATCACACGTCCGATCAGCCCTTCGCCGACTGGAACATCAACCAGACGTCCAGTACGCTTCGCAAGGTCACCCTCTTTGATTTCATTGTCGCTGCCGAATAACACGCAACCGACATTGTCCTCTTCGAGGTTCATCGCCATGCCAAAAACCGGTCCCGGGAATTCTACGAGTTCCGACGCCTGAACCTTGTCCAGACCGTGAACACGAGCAATACCGTCACCGACCATGATGACTGTGCCGACCTCATCCGTCTGCACTTCTGCCTGAAACTCTTCGATTTGCTGACGAAGAACAGACGTGATCTCTTCAGGTCGTATCTGCATCGACTCCTCCAACGAGCCAACTGATGAACTCACCACGGCACCAGGCACTAGCCTGGAACCATCGCCACGACGCGCACGCCGCAGCCCCTCATTGTCGCCCCGATGAACAGCCTAAACGCCGGCTGTCATCCTGCGATTCAACGTCTCCAACGCTCTCGAAACGCTGCCGTCAATCACCTTGTCGCCGTACCGAAGCCGGAAACCGCCAATCAGGCCCGCATCAACCTCATGCTCAAGCATCGCTTCACCACCCGCATGCTTCAATAACATCTCGCGGAACGGTTGCAGCTCGTCATCCTTCAGCTCGACAGATGTCGTCAACACAGCCCGGATAACACCGGCCTCGCGGTCAGCAATAATCCGGTACTCATTGACTGCATCAGCCAGAATTTCCTCACGCTTCTTCTCGAGAAGCAGCTTGAGAAACTGACGGACAATGACATGCACGTCCTTCAGCGCCCTGTCAAGTGCCTCAACCTTGTTTGGCAGAGGTATTCGACGACTTCGCCACCAGACTGTGAAGGTCTTGTCGTCCAGTAACGACGCGATGGTTTCATTCATCGCGGACGTCACTTCTGACGCTGCCCCAGCCTCTTTTGCGGCATTGAACAACGCTTGCGCGTACCGGCGTCCTAGCTTCGGATCGCTCACGAGGCGCTCTCCACCTGTTCAAGACGCTTCTGGATGATGCGCAGGTGATCGTCGCGATCAAAGCTCTCTCCGATTGCCGCACCTGCAACCTGGCTGGCCAACTTCGCCATCTCAGCCCGCAGCTCCGCTGCAACCTTGTCCTTCGAAGCTTCGATCTCCTGCTTCGCCTGCTCACGCAACTTTTCTGCTTCCTCACGCGCCTGCTGCTTCGCCGATTCGATCGTCTGCTGTGCATCCTTCTCAGCACGATTCAAACGATCCGAGATCTCGGTCGAGGTCGCCCGTAACTTCTGCTCATACTCCGCGAGCATCTTGGCAGCCTCGTCCCGATCACTCTGCGCCTTTTCAATCGCATTGCGGATACCATCCTCACGCGATTCAAGGCCCTTGACGATCGGTCCCCAAGCAAACTTCCACAGGATGAGCAGCAGCAGCGTAAACGTTATCAACGTGTAAAGCATGCTGCCAGGAGCCAAACTCACCAAGCTCCCTAACCCCTCCGCCTCGGAGGCTTGCACAGATACGGCGCCCACGAGCAGAGCGGGAGCGACGAGGGATAGTCGTGTCCTCATCTTTACTCCTCGCTTCCGATTCAAACCTACTTCAGGGCGATCAACAAGCAGATAACAGCGTTAAAGAAGGCGACACCTTCGATGAGCGCCGCAGAGACGATCATCGGGGTGAAGATCTTACCAGACGCTTCTGGCTGACGGGCAATACCGTCCATCGCGTGGCCACCGATCATGCCGATACCCAGGCCCGCCCCAAGCGTTACAATACCGGCGCCTAACGCCGCACCGAAGAATCCCCACTCCATGAGGTCACTCTCCTGAGTTTCCGGATCGGATTCCTATCCGATCCCAATTACCAGAAACCACACTAGACAACCCCCAAGGGGCTAGTCATAGCGTGTCACAAAACTATCAAAACAACTGCTAAAGTTCGTACAAAAATGTCACGTAGTGGCCCGGAAGATAGTGTCAGAATTACGCAAGTGCACGACCCGCGAGACACCAAATCCTCTTGAACCTGTCAAAAAACGAACCCCTAATGCGCATGAATCGAGGAGCCTACAAAAACACTGCCAAGCATTACAAACACGTATGCTTGCAAGAAAGCGACAAATAACTCGAGTACACTGATCATCGTCGCACCGGGCACTGCCGCAAGCGCAATAAGCGGCATTGCAATCAACGCCAGAAACACACCGATAATCGTGTGGCCGGCGAGCATATTCGCAAACAGACGAATCGTCAATGCGAAATGCTTGACAAACAGTCCGAAGATCTCAATTGGAAACAGAATTGGCCAGATCGGTATCGGCACCCCATGCGGTATGAACGTACCGATATACTTGAAACCGTGAGCTGCAATACCAGCAAAAACAACCGCTAGCAGGTTCAATATTGCCAGACCTGCGGTGAAATTCACATTACCAGTGGGGGAGGTTCCCCAAGGTACCATTCCAAGCAGGTTCGCGAACAGGATCAGGAAAAATAACGTCAGGAAGAATGGAAGCCACTTGCGACCATGTTCCTCACCGATATTCGCGTACACGACCTCGTCGCGGATGAAAACGATCAGTACCTCAAAGAAATTACCCAGACCCTTCGGCACTTCACCGCGACGGGTACGTCCCATGGAGGATATGACCAGCAGGATAACCAGCAATCCAGCCAAGGCAAAGCCGATCATGTGCTTGGTAATCTGAAAGCCGTTTTCGAATTGCGGATCAATGAATGAGTAATCACCGGGAATCACAGGTAGAGCAATAGTGTAGCCAAATATGTCATAGCTCTCGGAATCGAGAAGATGGTGAGACAGGTAACCCATTATGCTGAAGCCACCATGATCCTCACTGTGCTCGTCGCCGTGGGCTTCGCCAGACACATCATGAACAGCCGCTTCTTCGCCATGATGCTCAATCACAACCTCTTCGTGAAGACCGGCTGCCTCGCCGTGATCATCATTTGGTTGCGCGACAGCTTCGTGGGAGTCGCCTTGAGCTTCTTCGTGCCCATGCTGGGCGGCTACTGGCATCGCGAGCAGTGCCATGACCGCTACACACATCACCAGGGCTGCCAACCAACGCCGCATCATCCCTCTCCCTTTTGTTCCCGTATCTGTTCCTGCTTCGCATTCAAGCTCTTGATTGCGCTGGACGCTGTCATCAAAATGACCATCAACGCGACCATGTAAGCCCCGACCATCCCAAACGCTGACGCGGTGGAAGACCAGCCAAAAACTTTCCATGACAGCAGAAGAAAACCTACTCCAAGCAGTAGCTTGGCCATAAAACTAACGATCAACCGCACGAGCAATCCTTCACGATCTCCTCGACGGATTGGTGGGACGAGCAGAAAAACACCCATACCCGCCATGGCTGCACTTGCAGCAACGAAATACAGAATTTTGAGCAGGATCATGATAATCCGAGGTGCCTGACCGGTTGGGGAGGAAGGTATTTGTTGAAAGGCCGTTCGGCAAAAGCACTCAGAGCCAGAGCACCAACATCGCAGGTTTACTCCCCGTCGTCCTTCTCCGACTCCTCAAGTTCACGTTTTTCTTCTGTTTCCGAGAATTGCTTGACCCGGATAATCACCCACCATGTGCCTCCAGCAGCTCCCCACAAAGCGCCTATAATCACGAAAAGTGGCGTTGTGCCCAGTTGACCATCAAGCCAACGTCCGCCTAATGTCAACAATACGACTGAAAGCGCCAGAGTGAGACCCGTCTGAATACCCAGGTCCAACCATCCGCTGTACCTTGGACGTTCCCGCTTGCGTCCGGGAAGTTGCATCAGGAAAGCCTGTCACGTATCTCAGAATCCGACTCTGCTTCCGATGGTGAGAAGGTGAAAGCGTTATCCGTTTTCTGCTCTTCTTCTGGCACATCCACCGGCTCGAAGGGATCTGGATCGCTCACATCAGCGGCAGACTTGGACGCTAGCAATTTCTGTTCAACAGCCTGCTTCCCCATCGAGCTGGTGCCATTGAACTGCGCGCCTTCGTTAACATGCAGAGTAGTACAAGTGAGTTCACCCTCAAATTCACTCGTCGCCTCGAGTACAATTAGTTTATGAACAACAACCCGCCCCTGTATCTTTCCGCCGAGAATCAGATCATCGGCCTCGATGTCACCGGTGAATAGGCCATTTTCTCCCACGGTTACCGATCCGCCACAAGTCAGACTTCCCTGAAACGAACCGTCAATACGAAGCGATCCTTGCAGTTCAAGCGTGCCATCGAACGCCGTATCCCCTCCTAGGATGGAGGTTAAACCTTCCGGACGTTTCCGATCATCCTTCTTCATCGTGCTCTCCCTTCTGAGGAAGCAATGCCCGTGGATCAACCGCCTTCCCATTCAACCATATCTCGAGATGCAAATGCGGTGCGGTGCTGATTCCTGAATTCCCTGACAATGCGATCGGTGATCCTGATCTTATCCGGTCGCCAACTTCTACCAACAACAGCTCGTTGTGTCCATACATGCTAAGCATTCCGCCGCCATGATCCACGATCACCCGGTTGCCATAGCGAGGTGTCCAATCGGCTGAAACTACCGTTCCTCCGGCAACCGTTATCACCGGAGTACCACGCGGAGTGGCTAGATCGATCCCGGTGTGACTGTGCTCCGGATCAATGTGTGAGAATTCAAAGCCACGAGTGATGAAACCTTCCAACGGCCAACGGTCTGGCAATGAGAAGCCCTCAATTCCCGTGTCGTTAATCGCCAACAAGTTGAGCGGATCACCCTCATATGATTCTACTTCAGAATTGATTGACATCCACTCTACTTCCTGCTGATCAGGCAAATGCTCCCACTCAACCGCTTCACCCGCTTCCATGATCCGCTGCAAATCAGCACCTTCGGTCAGTCCGCGGCGAACCTGCGCCTGGAACCTTTCCAACTCCTCGAGTTGACGTTCGATCTCAAACACTCGACCGAGTTGCGGACGAATCGCTTCGTTCTCAGCACGTAACGTCTGGAGCTCATCCATCCGCAAGTTGAAAGAAACGAAGAACACGACACCGAGAACGAATACGCCTACGAATATGATCGGGATGAGCAATAGAAGTATAAATGTCAACTGACGGAATCTGAACTCTTTGGGATTCACCCTTCCCGGCCAATACCAGACAACCTGATGATGCTTCAGCATGCAAACTCCAAATCCAACCGGGGAATCAAGTCCCGGGGAACTCTCAAACGAACTGATTGAATGATACGACAGCATGTTTGCAGAAAGCCAATCCAATCTTCGCAATCAGGCTGAGAGCGACCGCTTGCGTACAATGTCAAACAGGATCACTGACGCTGCTGCTGATGCCGAAAGCGATTCAACCTCTGATTCCATCGGTATGCGGACAGTGTGATCGCAAATCTCGCTTACACGTTGCGACATCCCCTCCCCTTCACTGCCGATCACGAGAAGCGTCATCTCATCCCATTTATGATCCCAGAGGTTCGACTCCGCTTCGCCCGAGGTTCCGTGAATCCACCAACCGTCCTTCTTCAACAACTCAAGCGCACGACCGATGTTTGTCTCAACAATAACAGGTAAACGCAACAACGTTCCCGCCGAGACCTTCACCGACGTATCGTTCGGCAAAGCACCCCGACGTTCCTGCAACATAATCGCATCCGCCCCGGCCGCTAACGCTGACCTTGCAATTGCACCCAGATGCTGCGGATCAGTCACACCATCGAGCACAACTATCAACCCGTTGTTGATCGGGATGCTGTCGTTGATGTCACGAATGCTGTGATACGTAACCGGTGAGATTTCAGCCAACACACCCTGATGATTTCCGCGGCCTATAACCTGGTCCGCTCGTTCTGCCGGAACCCGATCAACTCGGACACCTTTTGACTTTGCCACCGCCAGAATTTCGCCGATGATCCGTCCCTGCGAACCGAGGACGAGAACCACACGTTTAACCGGTTTGCCGGACTTCAGCAACTCCAAAACTGGCTTGCGACCTATGACATTCATGCGAAACACTCTTCTGGAATCAATCTTCTAGTGCCAACGTATGAGCTGGTGGGAAGATTCATCTGAACCAGTATCATCATATCAGGGAAATACGAGCAGGCAGCTCATGTATACCGAAAACGCGTATTTATCCAGTACTCGAAACGTTAAATCGTTTAACCAGCACAACATGCGTGCCGGTTGGACCATGGGTCACGTCCACCTCATCCATCAAATGCTCGAGAATCAGGAGACCCCGGCCAGATTCAGAGAGAAGGTTTTCAGGATCAGTTGGATCCGCAACACAGTCAGGATTAAAACCACCGCCCTGATCCGTAACTTCAATGCGAATGCCACCTTCTATGCGTGTCAAGACTATTGTTACCTGCTTGCTGATGTCGCCAGCATTACCGTGTTCAATTGCATTGTTAACTGCTTCAGAGAGAGAGATTCCGACATCGTCCAGCTGGTCTTCAGTGAACGGTAATCCCTTTATCCACCTTACCATGAAGCTATCAACCTCTTCCAGCTTCATCGGATCGGAGGGGATCGTCAGTTTTGTTTGATCACTCATAAATGCTTGACCACAAGTACTGTTCTATCGTCTATCGGGCTTGCGGTACCATGATAGTTCACGGCAGCCGCTTCAATTTCAAGGGCAATTTCATGAGCCGAACGGTTTTTATTCTCTAATGCGATATCGACAATCCTTTGCTCGCCAAACTCGTCTCCGTGATCTCCACCGGCTTCAATGATGCCGTCCGTAAACAGAATCAACATCGAGCCCGGTTCGATCTCTGCGGTAGCTTCACAGTATTCTGCTTCCCGGATCACACCCAGCAGCGGTCCGCCGGCCATTAGACGCACAACCCGTCCATCTCGATGAATCAGCAGCGGTGGATCATGACCCGCATTCACATAGGTCAGATGCCCTGTCCGCGAATCGAATACGCCGTAAAACGCGGTCACAAACCGTTCAGGCCCGGTTGAGTCAAATAGAAACTGGTTGACATTTCCTACAACTGTTCGGATGCTGTATGTCGTTTCAACTCGCATCCGCAAAGCAGATCGCAGGCTGGCCATCACCAATCCGGCTGCAAAACCCTTCCCGGCTACATCTGCAACAACAATCCCGACATCCTTTTCCGTGATCGGTATGAAATCATAATAGTCACCACCAACACGTTCAGATGCTACATTCAATCCCGCAAAATCATATTCTGGAAGGTCCGGTACATCATTCGGTAACAGCTTGGTCTGGATCTCGCGCGCGATTTCCAGTTCACGCTCAACACCCCGTGCTTCCATCAGTTCATGATGCGTTTTCGCTCTCTCCAAAGCGACTGCAGCATAACTCGCCAGATTCTCGAGCAGATTTACACTCTCTGCCGGAAACGCTGCAACTCGATCTGATTCAAGGTTGATTGCGCCAACAACCATATCTCTACTGATAATCGGAACTGCGATCTCGCTACTTGTTTCAGGACGCAGGTCGATATATCGAGAATCCTGACATGTGTCATCCACAATCAGCGATTTTCCATTGGCGATGACCCAACCAACAATACCCTCATTGAATTTTTGTTGAAATCTCCGCTGTTGTTCCTGGTCATACCCTCGAACCATTAGTGCACTCAGATCAGAGTGTTCGAAAGCAGTTGAGTCATGATCGCTCACTAATGGAACTTCCGGACTCGCCAGGTATATCCCGGCTGCGTCATATGGCAGCACGGGTTTTAATCCATCCAGTATCGCGGCAAGGATCTCTTCTTCTTCTACAGCACGTGAGAGCAGGATCGCGGACTTGCTGAGTAGATCGAACTCGATGTCAGGCTTACATCCCAACAAACTCTCCGAGAACTGATCTTTCAGATCCGCGAGAAAATCCGCCAAGGCAGCACCATCAGCAACCTGTCCGGTGGTCGCCAACTCCGTGCGATAGGCTTGAAGGGATTCCAGCAGCTCCTCAATTTCCCTGGTGTGAGTCAAGCTACACTCCCAGGTTCAACTGTGAGTACCGGAACCACAATTGATGCCAATCCCAGATGGATATTTTATTCGCTGAATGAAGCAATCGCTGTTTCAACGCTATCATATGTGTCAAATACCTGGACGAGCTTTGTAATCATCAGTAGTGACTTGATCTTGTCAGTCGTCCGAGCAAGCTTCATCTCACCCGATGCGTTCTTGACCGTGGTTAATCCACCGATCAGGATTCCAAGACCGGACGAATTCATCCAGTCAACCCTGCCGAGATCAATGACGACCTTCTGAACCCCATCATCCAGATGCTTTTTCAGATCATCACGGAAGACGGTTGCATCAGGGCCGCCCATGACTTTCCCCTTGATCGCCATTACGACAACACTGCCATGACGTTCGCTCTTAAGCTTCATCGAGAACTCCTGAATCACTTGTTTCCACACCCACCGTCGACGGACGGTCCGTCGAGTCCACGGTTCGCCAAGATAAGGTACTACTGGTAAAGCGGCAACATAGTTGTAATGCCCACATCCAAATCGAGTCCGCATCAACTCGATGCTGTTGTCAGCGGAGCAGCACGACTTTCTGAACTTCTGCCATACTCTGCGTGCTCAATTTAAGGAAGTAGACTCCACTTGCCATATCATCAGCCTCCCAGATCAACGTTGCTGATCTACGAATTTGCCAACGATGAACCTCGCGTCCGAGAATGTCAAAGAGCGCCAACTTCGAGTCTGTCGAGGTCTGCACGCTGATTTTCAATGTCGAGTTAAACGGATTTGGATACGCTCTTAATGACCACGTACCCGGCAACTCAGTTTCTGTGTCTCCCAGTTCATCAACATTCACTGACTGACCGAACCACTCGATCAATCTTCCGACAAACTCTTCATGGCTGACAAATAAGCCATCATAATCGTTCAATCCCTCCATACCAAAACCGAGAACAACAGCTCCGATACGATCATCCCAATCGAACATTTGCCCCGCCATAACTTCATATGGCAGGTATTCACCGAGAGGTGCTGCGTATGGTGAAGTACTGGCCACTTCATCCGTCGCCTGCTGGGGAGTTATCCCGCCTACAAACAACGAGTCTGTCACCAGAACTGGAGAGTCAGGAACACCTGCGATCAATGTTCCCACTATGTCAACTTGACCATCCTCAACCTCAAGAGCGAGCTTCTGGGATTCCGTTAACGCCTGCATAACGCCATCGCCCTGAAACAGTACACCGTAGCGGTTTTCCACATCCGCCATAAACGTTTCGACCTGGGTCCATTCATCGTCGTCGAAACTGATGTCCGCATCCTGTGGGATACCCCAGATCAACAAATCAAGCGATGGTACCTGCATCTCGACGCCCGGCATGCCACGTTCAGATACCTGCCAGACATAGGTCTCAAAGCCGTTGGCGGCGAATGCGTCCGTAACCAGTGCACTATGCTCAGCGTTCGAATACGCACTGACCAGCATCACTCTCGATGCCGGAATTTCGAAATCAATGCCAGGCCTGTCTGAGAAGCCTACCAGTACTTGGACCGACCGTGTCGGGTATGGGGTTACATCGGGAGTTGCAACCAGCAAATAATTTCCCGTTGCAACGGGGATAATGTATTCACCAGTTTCCAGGTCCACTGTGACCTCACCATCACGTACAGGTTCGACTCCGATCTGTGTCCAGTGAATCGTACCCGAGAGCGGCTCACCACTTGTCGAATCAACCATTACACCGGAGATATAGAGCGCTGGGGAAACGGTGTATGTACGCTGCAAATCGTTGTTGTCCAAGTTGACATCGTTCGCGGAGCTTACAGAGAGGGTAATGGTTGCTTCGCCAACTTCCTGCGGCGTCCATGTCCCCATAGACTCGGTGATCACCGTTCCGAAGGGTACGGATACGTCCTGCACGTCCAACTGTTGTCCCGGGCAGGTGACTGTGATATCACAGAGCATTGAATCGGGGAACGCCGGTTCAAGTCCACCATTGGCAACCAGTGCGGATATCGGCATTTCAACACCTACCAGCAGCGGCCAATTCTCAGGCATGCCGCTAATGTCTACTGCCACTGCATCTTCGCCAAGCGGTTGATAGTGAATTAACTGCTCGAGTTCGTACCACACCATGTATGCGCTAGTCCACGCCTGGTCGTCGAGGTGATAATTGCCACCCTCTGTTCCCGGAACACCGGCGTCATCATCGCGTTCGGCTTCGGACAGGATATAGTCTGCCACCTCAATCGCGTTGTCGAGCGATAGCGGCGTGTCGAGAACTTGATACGCCCGGTTCCATGCAAAACCGTACCAGACCGTCCACGAGTTATTCCATGTGCCAGGCCCGGAATAGGTGTCCATGAAGGGTAAATAGGTCGGCAACCACTCCTGCCCTGCTGCGGGATTGTCAAGGAACAGCGCTGTGATCACGCCCCACATCGCCGTACCGCCACTCATCGCCCACGTTTCGTTGGAATTCAGCCGGTTGGGACTTGCTTCGATCCACTGCTTGACGTCAGTCGCAATCTCCTCGGCAGCCAGCTCCCACTCAGCGTTCCCACGCCAGAGTGCATATGTGTGCAACGCGCCTGCTCCGAACGATGCTGACAACGGATTCAGGGCTCCAGAAATAGGTAGTCTCCACTGATCCAGGTAATTGGCGCAAGAATCGGCATAGGCGAGATATGTTTCATTCTCCCCATACGCTTCCGTGTATTCTATTGCTGCAACCAATCCCCAACCACAATTATGTACACGATAGTAGTTCGGATTCCCTCCACCTTCCTCGAGATACGCCGGGAAGTTCAAGGTATACTGCCAAGCCGCCTCTATATTCACCTGATATCGCCAGAGATCGCCGGTTACACGAGCATAATGAGCCCAATCGCGAAGAGCCTCTTGCGTGTTGTCCGTCTGGATGATGTACCACGTAGAGGTTTCACCTTCGTGCAATCCACCATAGTTCGGCCCAGGATTCAGCTCCTGCATTGTGGTCAACCAATCGAGCAGTTGGAGATACTCGGAGGTCAACACGCTATCGGCAACATTCCGTGCACCCGGCAGTCGCTGCGGTCCGGGCTCGACGGTCAGCATGCGTTGCTCGAATTCTCGCTGCAATACATCTGGATCGATATACGGCGTCGCGTGTAAGGTACCCACTACACCGACAGCCAAAATCAACGTTATCCACCGTTGCTTCATCCGAACCTCCACTGTTCGTGTCACGATTTCAAACATGGCACATTTACCCAACTGAGCGCCAGCCCAGAGAATGAAAATGATACTAATTGCTGTACATGCCGTCTCCGATGACCGGACACCCATCCCAGGCAATTGCCCCCCGTAACCGCCAAGAGTACCTTCTGGCGATGAGTCCTTCCGACAAAAACCATGATCTGATCTCGATTCTGCGTGATCGTTTGCGATCATACCCCGATCCGGGTGCGTTGAAACGCCGTCTCGCGCTGCTGCAACGGCTCCCTTACTCGGTACTCAATTCGATCACACAAGACGATAACTGCATGCAGCGGATGGAAGCCGCTATCGTCGCGGGTGATGCGCCGGTACAGGTCGCTGCGCGTCTCGGGAAGCTGCTTCCCATCAGCCTGTCGGATGGAAGTGAATCAGACCCACCCCTCCCCATAGCTGAACACCGTGATCTAGCCTGGCTGCGCATTGCGACACATGAACAAACTGGCGAGTATGACATCGAGCGGTCCGCACGTGAGTACGCGACACTCGCAGACACTCTATCAATTCAAGCACTCGACATGCTGCCGGAGGACGCATCGAGCTTGACCCTCTTCGCTCTCGGCAAATGGGGCGGGCATGAGCTGAATGCGTGCAGCGATATAGACCCCGTCTTCTTCACGCACAGCGAACTGCCGCCGGAAACCTCAGATCGCTACGTCCGTGAGTGGAACCGCCTTATGAGCGGCACGCGCGAACATCCAATCTACGACGTTGATCTGCGTCTACGTCCTGAAGGTGATGCCGGACCGCTCGGCTGTTCGCTAAATATCGCCGAACGGTACTTCCTGCAACGCGCTGCAAGGTGGGAACGTATCGCCTGGCTGCGGGCACGCAGAGTCGCTGGTTCAGAACCCGTGTGGTTCCGCGAGCTGCTGAACCACTTCCTGTTCACGATGAGCGGAGACGTAAAGGAGAAAGTCGGCGCCGTAGCCAACTCGCTGAACTCGATCCACCAATCAGCCCCGTCTGACGACCTTAAACGGGCACCAGGCGGCATCCGCGACATCGAATTCCTCATCGCATCCTATCAACTCACCGAAGGTGCGGAAGAGTTCAGCCTGCGGTCTGGAAGTGTTCCCGATATCCTTCGCGAACTGAAACGTAAACAGTTGATGGATGGATCGATCGTGGATGGCCTCATCGAAGCTAATCACAGCTTCCGCCGTCTTGAACACATCCTGCAAGTCGAAGAGGGACGTCCCCGCTTCCAAATCCCTGAATCCGGCACACTCGCCCATGAACGCGCTGCATTCGCATATGGTTTGCCATCACCGGACTTTGCGCGGCACATCGCGGAGCAACGCAGTTTTGTTCAAACTACTGTTCACGAATTGTTGCTGGCGGAAGCTGCTCCCACGATTCCTGTGTCGGCATCAGTCGATCCCCAGTCAGACATTCATCCTGCAATCTCAACAAGCACTCGTGAAATAGATACACGTGCGCAGTCGATTCTCAACCGGCTAAGTGGTTCATGGGGGCCGGCATCTGAACTGTTCGATTCCAAGTTGTTGTTCGATTCCTCAGACGTGACCGCTGCGCTAACCCGTCTCGAAGCGGCGGTACAGGCGTACGGCGGGCCGAAAGTTTGGCTGTCCGCATTCACGGATAGCCCGCAGTCACGTTCGGATATGACCCGTATTCTGATGCACGGACGACGGATCGTTGAAGAAGCAAACCTGCGGCCCTATCTGTGGGAGCGGATCGGTTCAACACCTCAAGTGGAACAAGAAGATGTTGAGCCAAATCAGCTGACTAACCAGCTCGGGGATTTTCTGTTCCAGCTCGGGGATGCGTTCCTCGCCCGCTATATCGATGAAGAACAACTCACTTCTCTGTGGACCGACGCAGTCACGCAAATTGCAGCTCATTTAGCGACAACAGAGCTGTCTGACTTGGACAGACACCCACCAATTGCACTGCTCGCGAGCGGAAAATGGGGTGGGCAGGAACTCGCTCCCGATGGCGACCTCGACCTGATCTTCGTCTGCGGTGAAGCCAAATCTGACAAGCTGGCTAACGCGATCCTGACCGTCACCGAGTTCATGACTACGCTGTCCCTGAATGGTCGCCTGACACCCGATGCCCGTCTGCGTCCGGAAGGTTCCGGCGCACCGCTATGTGTCACAGTTCCACGTCTACAGCAGTACCTCGCGACCCGTGGCGCGCCGTGGGAGAAGATCGGTCTCGCGCGTGCACGATACGTTGCGGGCGATCCAGATATCGGCGAACAGGCTGAACAAGTGCTGCGAGATTTCATCGCCATCCCCCCCACTGATCAGGAGCTGCCGCAGTTGCTTCTCGCACGAAAAAAGGCAAGCCAACTCGTGCGCGCGAAACCGGGCACTCTGCGGATCAAGAAAGCAGTCGGCGGGATGATGGATTTCGAGTTCGCGGCTGCGTTCGCCAGCTGGCGGCTTGGACTGCCCGCGGATGACAATTGGGCGGCATCGCTGTTCGATCGGATGCGCCACCTCGCGGAACAGGATCTTGTGAACGATGAGTTGTGGAAGCAAGCGCTTCCAGCTTATGCAGAACTGCGGAGATGGGAATTGGTCCAGAGTTTCGCCAGCTCGCACCGGCGAGGCGATGTGCCAGTCAGCGGTCCAGACGCTGACCGTTTTGCCGAAGCAGCAGGGATGATCGTCCCTGAAATCAAATCGAAGTGGAATGATATCAGTAGGCTGGGGCGTGATCTCTATGACAGTATGATTGAGCTGCTCACCGAAGCACTTTGAAATGCATGAAAAATGAGATTTATCTCGCAAATCGCTCGGGTGCAAGTCGAACCAATACCAATGAATCCGCACGCTTCGCAAGGGTATCACCCTTATAGTAGTTCATCATGTAACTGATGTCATACCCCTTAATTGAATCCATTGGCAAGAGCTGGTCGCGTATCCTGCCCGCTTCCAGGAAGCGCGTACTATCATCTATCTCCGACCATTGCAGATACAATACAGCAAGATGACTTCGCGAGTTGACGTCGGAAGGTTTGGCGTCAATTAACTGTTCGTGGAGTTCTATCGCTTGAGCAGTATCCCCCTGTTGCAGGGTAATATGAGCATTGCTGAAAAGCGTGGGCCAGTGATCTGGATTGTCTTGAATGATCTCATCCCAGATCTGTGTGGCCGCTGCTGTATCCCCCACCGCAGCGTATGCTCGGCCCAGCAGCATCCGAACCTGCGGTTCTGAATCATCGATAGCCAAGGCTTGTTGATAATAACTGATCGCTGAATCGGGATCGCCGAACCTGAAATGTAGATAGCCGAGTTGGTACAATGGCATCCACATGGTCGGGTCCAGTTCGTGAGATTTGTGCAAGTCGTCCCTGGCTCGAAATACCCATTCATACGTCCGCGCCGAATCGTGGTGAGTTCGCTCTACCCGGCTTGCGGCATTCAGAGCTGAAGCACCTCGCCAATACCAGCTCGAGGCGTCATCTGGATCCATCTCGATTAGTTTCGTGTAAGCAATGCGAGCGGAATCATATTCGCGGATATTGTTGAAGTGGTTCGCTCGGTCAAGCTGTTTGTCGTGAGGACTCATGCACCCGGCAACAATCAGAACAACAACGAGTAGACCTATGTTCGAAGACGATTTCATGGGTCCCTCCGGTTCATGGCATACTCAAGTTTGCTTCATGCCTGGAGATTCATCCACTGCTCAAGAATCTGCAACGCGTTGGTCGCCGCACCCTTTCGCAGGTTGTCCGATACGACCCAGAACAGTAGTCCATTACGCTGCGAGATCGGTTGTCGAACCCGTCCGATGAACACCTCGTCACGTCCTGCCGCGTCGAGCACGGTTGGCGGTTGCGAAACGTCTTCGTGCACAACAACACCATCCATCAGCTTCCATAATTCGACAGCTTCCTGCGGACTGATTGGCTTCTCAGTGCCAACTTCGACAGCCATGCCGTGCCCGGCATATGTCGGTACTCGCACACACGTACATTCAACCGGTAGCTCAGACAAGTCGAGGATCTTCGCCAGCTCACGTGACAGCTTCAGCTCTTCGCTGGAATGACCGTGCTCGTCCAGCGAACCGATCAATGGGATCACATTCCTGTGAATCGTGCCACCAAGAGGGCTAGCAGTGACCGTCTCACCCCGTTCCTCAGCTGACCACGCATCCAACGCTGGTTTGCCCGCGCCCGATACCGACTGGTAGCTGCTGACACGGACGTCTGTGATCCCGACCGTGTCAAGAATCGGTTGCAACGCAACTGCGACCGGCGTCGTTGTGCAATTGGGCGTGGCGATCAGACGTTGGCTGCGATCAATCACGTTCCCATTGACCTCAGGCACAACCAACGGCACCGATGAATCCATCCGGAACACACTACTCTTGTCAATGACCAACACGCCCGCATCGCGCCATCGTGGCACAACCCGTTTCGCCACATCGTTCGGCAAAGCACTGAGTAGTACGTCAACTCCGACAGGCGGATCATCTGGTAAAGGAAGCAGTTCAAGCGTTTCATCGCCACGCTGAACTGTCCCGCCGGCTGACCGTTCGCTCGAGAATGCGACAACGCTGTGTTGCGTCCATGGATCACGGGACAACAGATCGAGCAACGTCTGCCCGACAATCCCCGATGCACCACCAATTGCGATTTTCATTGACTTAACCTTGACCTTGAGCTGTGAGCTGTGAGCTGTGAGCTGTGAGCTGTGAGCTGTGAGCAATGTAGAAAATAGATGCCGGTTTCGCATGCCCGTGATATCACTCCGGCACCCGAGTCGAACCGAGACCAGGACGCTCGATTAATTAGCTCAACTGTAATGCGCCACGGTCGTCATTCTGAATCCGCGTGTGACGGATGAAGAAGGTCTAGGTTATCCAATGGTATGTGTTGCATTCTGTCAGGAGAGAAGCGGGATCTTCCTCACTTTGCTGCGCTTCGTTCGGAATGACCTGCTGGATGACCAGGGTTCGCTTATAATTAAAAATGCCACGGACTAAAGTCCGTGGCAAGCTTTAGAGCTCGTAGCTCAGCGCTCACAGCTCAGAGCTAGTTTTCATCAGCTCGCCCGTTGGGCTTCCTTGATCAAGTGACGTGCGATCACCATACGCTGAATCTGGTTCGTGCCTTCGTAAATCTGGGTGATCTTTGCGTCACGCATCATCTTCTCAACCGGGTAGTCACGCATGTAGCCGTAGCCACCGAAGATCTGCACGGCGTCTGTCGTGACTTCCATCGCCACATCCGCTGCCCACACCTTGCACATCGCCGATTCCTTGGAGAATGACTTCGCGCCGTTGTCAATCATCCGCGAGGTTGCATACAACATCGCCCGAGCCGATTCGACCTTGGTCGCCATATCTGCTAGCATGGTCTGGATGGCCTGGAAACGGATGATGCTCTGGCCGAACTGTTCACGCTGGGCAGCGTACTGAGTTGCCAGCTCCAACGCGCCAGCGCCAATACCCAACGCCTGAGCAGCGACACCAGGGCGGCTTTTGTCCAACGTCTTCATTGCGACGGCGAAACCTTCGCCCTCACGACCGATCCGGTTTTCCTCCGGGATTTCGCAATCCTCGAAAATGAGCTCCTGAGTCGCCGAGGCGCGGATACCCATCTTGTCTTCCTTCTTGCCGAAGCTGAAGCCGGGAGTTCCCTTTTCAATGATAAACGCAGAAGCGCCTCGTGTCCCCTTCGACGGGTCGGTGCTGGCGATGACTGTATATACTTCAGCTATGCCACCGTTGGTGATGAATACCTTGGCACCGTTGAGAACGTATTTGTCTCCCTTCTTCACCGCACGAGTCTGGATCGAGCCGGCATCCGAACCAGCAGCCGCTTCAGTCAAACCAAAGGCAGCAAGTCCTTCGCCAGCAGCCAACATTGGGAGATACTTCTCCTTCTGCTTGTCATTGCCGGAAATCACGATTGGGAATGTGCCCAGGGCACTCGCGGCAACTGCCAGCGAGATACCGCCACAGAACTTGGACAATTCTTCAGTCACCAGCACGAGATCCATGATGCCACGGCTGACACCACCGTATTCTTCTGGTACCCAAAGGCCGTAAAAGCCAGACTCCGCAAATACTTTTACGATGTCCCATGGGAACTCGCCGCTCACATCCAGCTCGGCTGCGACCGGTCGAATCTTTTCCTTACCGATTCTATTCGCCTGTTTGACCAATTCCTGTTGGAAATCGTCAATAAAGTAATCCATGCTCGTCCCCTCTTAATGAGCTGTTCGTGATGTTAAGCTAATCGGTTTCCGAATTCCTGCGCACTAACACAACAACTCAGCTCTGGGATGAAGTTTCATCGTCGGTATTGTCGTTGTCCATGCCGTTGCGCTTTATTTGCCGCAAAGCTTCGCGCGCTGCGCTCTGCTCTGCCTGCTTTTTACTGCGACCTTCACCAGTACCGTAAACATGATCATCGACAACTACGTTTACAGTAAACATTTTCGCGTGATCGGGACCATCTTCAGTTACGACATTATAAAGTGGGTGGCTCAATCCACGTGATTGCACATGTTCAAGCAACAAGCTCTTGTGGTTTTTGTCACGCTCCGGAACTTTGCCCGGGGTAATTTTCCGCGATACGAACCGGTAAATGAATCGTTGCGCTGGGATCAAACCACCATCGAGATAAATCGCACCGATCAATGCTTCCAATGCATCCTCGAGGATGCTGCTACGGTTGCGTCCACCGCTGCGCTCTTCTCCGGAACTCATTTGTAAATACATCCCGAGTTCCATCTGCCGAGCCAGTCGTGCAAGCTGACGTCCGCTGACTTGCATACTCTTGTAGCGCGTCAGCTGTCCCTCTCGCGCTCGCGGGAAATGGAGCAATAGCTCTTCCCTGACTACGAGATCGAGTACAGCATCGCCGAGAAATTCAAGGCGCTCGTTCGTTGCCTCACGAGTTTCACCCGTTGCAACGATCACGCTGCGGTGCTTGAGCGCGCTGTCCAGCAAACTCCGCTTCCTGAAGCGGTATCCGATTTGCTGTTCCAGCTGCTCCATGGACCGCTCAGCTCCCGGACGATGTGAACGCTTCCGCCCTGGACGAAGCCAGCTTGGCCACCAACTCACCGCAATACCCCCACTACTCGTCCACTCGCTTCAAGACGAGTGACGCATTATGACCACCAAAACCGAACGTGTTTGACATCGCGATGTTAATATCCCTTTTACATGCCACATTCGGCGTGTAATCGAGATCGCACTCCGGGTCCGGGGTCTCATAGTTAATCGTCGGGGGGATCACGCCTTCCTGCAACGCCATCACGCAGGCGAACATCTCCATCGCGCCTGCAGCGCCGAGTAAATGACCAGTCATCGACTTTGTCGAACTGATCGCAGTCTTGAGGGCGTGGTCACCGAAAACCTTTTTGATCGCGATAGTTTCATTGCGATCATTCAGGTCGGTTGACGTACCGTGAGCATTGATGTAGTCAACATCGGTGGTCTCGAGATCTGCACTCTTTAACGCCAGCTTCATGGAACGTTGCGCGCCCTCATGATCCGGCGCTGGAGCCGTCAAGTGATGCGCGTCCCCAGTGAACCCATAGCCTGCAAGTTCCCCGAAAACCTTTGCACCACGGGCACGAGCGTGTTCTTCTGTCTCGAGCACGAAAGTCGATGCACCTTCACCCATTACAAATCCATCGCGGTTGAGATCAAATGGACGGCTCGCGCGCTGAGGATCATCATTTCGGGTGGACAGTGTGCGTGCCGAATTGAAACCGGCTGTGCCCAGTCGCGTCAATGGCGCTTCCGATCCACCAGTAACCATCACGTCCGCATCACCTGCGCGCAGGTGCATGAGAGCCAGACCAAGTGCGTGGGATGACGTTGCACAAGCTGACTGCACACCGTAGTTCGGACCCTTCATGTTGTAGCGCATGGAGATATGACCCGGAATGATGTCACCGATCAACATCGGAATGAACAACGGGCTGATTCGGCTCGGACCATCCCTTTCGAGCTTCTGCCACGATTGTTCATAAATCATCATTCCACCCATACCGGAACCATATACCACACCGATTCGGTCAGGATCCACAGACTCAAAATCGAAATCTGCAGACTCTACGGCTTCAATTGCACTTGCCATCGCGAACTGGGAAAACAAGTCCATCCGCTTGGCTTCCTTACGATCCATATACTCCGATGGATCAAAGTCCTTCACTTCGCAGGCGAACTTTGTCTTATGATTTGTTGGATCAAACCGGGTGATTGGACCCGCACCTGACGTTCCGGCCTTCAGCGCTTCCCACGTTGCACCTGTATTCAGGCCAATCGGAGAGATCGTTCCCATGCCGGTAATGAATACACGTTTAGCCATGGTTTGGCTCACGCATTAATTTTGGTGTCGAGATACTCAATCGCTGTGCCGACGGTCTGCATCTTATCAGCATCTTCATCTGGAATTTCAATTTCAAACGCTTCTTCAAACGCCATCACGAGTTCAACCGTATCCAGCGAATCAGCACCGAGATCATCGATGAATGACGCTTCCATCGTCACTTCGCCCATGTCTACACCGAGCTGTTCCGCAATGATCTCTTTGACCTTCTGAATCTGTGCGTCGTTTGCCATGGTTGGATCCCTTCCTGAAAATGGTGTTCTCTTCTGTTATCGTTTTCTGTTCTTTGTGTATCACACTACATGATCATCCCACCGTCCACATGCAACACCTGACCAGTGATGAAAGCGGATTGGTCGGACGCCAGCCATGCAACAGCCTCAGCCACGTCTTCCGGCTTGCCGGGACGATTCAACGGTGTCTGCTGCAAGAAGACTTCGCGGGCCGCAGGTGGTAATTTCGCCGTCATCTCCGTTTCGATGTAACCCGGAGCGACTGCGTTAACTGTAACCCCGCGCGCTGCCAGCTCTTTCGCCGTCGACTTGGTGAAGCCAATCAAACCCGCCTTCGAGGCGGAATAGTTCGCCTGGCCTGCGTTACCCATCACACCAACAACTGAGGCAATGTTGACGATCTTGCCGTAACGTTGCTTCATCATCGTGCGGGTGACAGCTTTCGTGGTCAGGAACGCGCCCTTCAGATTTACCTTAAGCACGAGATCCCAATCCTCTTCCTTCATCCGCATGATCAAGTTGTCACGAGTAACCCCGGCATTGTTCACCAAGATATCGATACGTTCATGCTCCGCGAGTATCCGACCGACAGTCGATTCGACATCTTCAGCAATGGAAACGTCACTGGCTATCGCTGTTGCCCTGTATCCGAAACTGCGAAATTCTTCGGCAGTTTCCTTTGCGACATCCTCAAGAATGTCGTGAATGATCAACGTGGCGCCCTCTTCAGCGAGCTTTTCCGCTATGGAGCGACCAATCCCTCGAGCACTACCGGTAACCCATGCAATTTTGCCTTGAAGCTGACCCATATCTATTCCTTCTCTTCATCCGCGTCCGGCAACTGCCGGACACTGTCAGATACCTATGAAATTAACGACAAACATTCGTTAATCTGCTCGACGGTTCCTGCGCCGCCGAAGGGTACGCCCTTTACTACTCGCTTAACCAGTCCTTGCAAAACACTGCCCGGTCCAACTTCCAGAAAACGATCTGCTCCATCACCCGCCATCGCTTTAAGCGATTGCTCCCACTTTACTGGATGAGTCAACTGATCGTTCAAACGATTCCGGATTTCGCCAGGATCACTCGAGGCTTGACCTGTTACGTTCAAGTAAACTGGGACTTCAGGCGTGGTAATCGGAGTGTCATTGAGCTTTTTCGCCAGCTCATCAGCGGCAGGCGCCATCAACGGCGAATGAAAAGCACCTGACACGTTCAGCAGCTTTGCCAACTTGGCGCCGGCAGGCTTGGCACCCGCAACCGCCCGTTGCACTGCCGCCACATCGCCCGAGACCACAATCTGACCAGGACTATTATAGTTCGCCGGGACGACGACCTCATCCGATGATGAGCTTTCCTCACACAGCTCAACAACTTTATCGCCATCAAGCCCGATGACGGCTGCCATCGTTCCGGGACGTACATCACCAGCGTTCTGCATCAACTCACCGCGCAACGCAACGCACGACAGGCCATCCTCAAACGTCATTGCACCCGCTGATACCAAAGCCGAATACTCACCCAAGCTGTGCCCGGCAGTTGCACTCGGCCGTAACACTGGCCGCAACAGGTTTGATGCAATCACGGAAACAACAAAGATGGCGGGTTGAGTAACACGGGTTTGGGTCAACTCTTCGTTGGGACCATCGAAACATAGCCGTTTCAAATCAAACGGGAGAGCGGTATCCGCACGATCAAACAACTCGCGTGCTTTGTCAAACTGGTCGTAGAGGTCTTTCCCCATGCCCACGAATTGGCTGGCTTGCCCAGGAAAGAGAAATGCTGTACCCATCATGTCCCCTGTGTCCGCTCCCCGGAAACTTCTTGCCCGTGTTGGCTTGTCCAACACGGATATTCTCAAGTAAACAACGTTCGCAAAACCGCGTTTGCGAGCAAACACGGACCTGCACTCTCAGCATGCAAATTCCGCCCAGAACCTGCGCGATGACAATAATTACATTCTGAATACTGTTGATGCCCAAGTAAACCCACCGCCAAACGCTGCAGCAAGGATGATGTCGCCGTCCTTCACACGACCTTCCTGGCGGGCTTCATTCAACGCGGTCGGAATCGACGCTGACGACGTGTTCCCATACTTCTGAATATTGACCATGATCTTCTCAGACGGGAATTTCAAACGCTTTTTCATCGCATCAATAATTCGTGTGTTCGCTTGATGCGGGATGAACATGTCAACATCTTCCGGCAGTATTCTTGCTTTCTCCAACGCCGTTAATGCCGCGTGATCCATGATCCTGACAGCATGCTTGAACACCTCATTCCCATTCATTTCGAGTGTAAATGTTTCAGCCGGAAATTCTCTATTCTTTGCTGGCTTCATGGAACCAGCACCATCACATTTTAATAAGTGCGCGAGATCGCCGTTCGAACCGGTATACGTCGAGAGTATCCCTCGATCATCATCACTACGAACAACCATTGTTGCGCCAGCGCCATCACCAAACAGCACGCAAGTCTGACGGTCAGTGTAATCGACCATGCTTGACAATACTTCTGCACCAATCACCAGAACTTTGTCCGCCTTGCCGGAACGAATCAGACTATCTGCAAGATCAAGGCTATATATCCAACTGCTGCATGCAGCGGAAATGTCAAATGTCGTAGCGTTGTAAGCCTTTAATTTCGACTGTACAATGTTCGCAGTCGAAGGGAATTTCATGTCACCGGTAACTGTGCCAATAATGATGAAATCAATCTCATGGGCACCGACTTCGGCATCCTCCAAAGCCTGCTGGGCAGCATCGAAGCAGAGGTCGGACGTCACCATGCCATTTTCCACGATCCGGCGTTCTTTAATGCCGGTTCGCGTCGTAATCCACTCATCCGACGTGTCGACCATCTTCTCCAGGTCGGCATTGGTCAGAACTCGTGTTCCGGTGGCATGGCCTGTGCCCGCAATACGCGCGACTGGCCTGTCTATATCATGAATCATCCGCGCCTTCTCCACGCGAGAACGGGTTGGACAGCCAAACAGCGCGGCGAGTCTTGAAGACTTGCTCACGTATCGCGCCAAGCATATCCCTGCGTACCAACGTTCTAGCCCAGCGCACAGCAGTGGATATCGCCTCCGGATTGCTCCGGCCATGACCGATTACCACAGTACCATTCACACCAAGCAGGTTGGCACCCCCATGTCTCCGGTAGTCGAACTGCTCCATCGCTTTTAAGACATCCGGCAAGCCTTCATCTGGAGAGGTCATCTTGCCAAACAACGATGGGATCGACTCCGTAAACTTCAAAAGAATGTTGCCGATAAAACCAGTCGTCACGACTACGTCGGCTTTGCCTTGGAAGATATCACCGCCTTCAATGTTACCAATGAAGTTCAGTGGGCTACGAGAGAGCAGTTTGTGTGTGTCGCGTGCACGTTCATCACCTTTGTGACTTTCAGATCCGATGTTGAGCAACCCAACACGCGGGTCTTTCACATCGTGCAGCAACTCAACATAGGCCGAACCCATCGCAGCAAATTGCAACAAGTGCCCCGGCTTGGGGTCCGGTGACGCACCTACGTCCAGCAATAACGATTGCCCCCCCCCAATTCGAGGCATCGGTACTGCCAGAGCCGGCTTGCCTATCCAACGTGCTTGCCTGAGTATCGCACGGCTGGCACCTACGATTGCACCCGTGTTCCCCATTGACACGAATACATCGATCGCTCCGGCAGCTAAATCCTTGATACCACACAAGATAGAACTGTTTGGTTTCGACTGGAGCGCCTCGGCGGGTTCTTCATTCATCTCAATCGTCTCAGGAGCATGCCGGATGATGAACTTTTCCGCTTCCTTCGCAGATCCGGTAATATCCTGAATCGAATCGTGAATCTCTTCTGAAGAACCATATAAAACAGGGTGGAATTCTTCGCCCTGCGTACCGGTATCCTCAAGCGCAGCCATTACACCAGTAAGAACCGTTTTACATCCAGGTTCCCGACCGGCGGTATCAACCGCTATCCGAACCGGCGTTTCCCTCGCCATGGGAATCGCTTATTTCTCGCGCGTCGCTGTGACGATGCGGCCCTTGTAATGGCCACATTCCGGACATGCGCGATGCGAGCGTGTATACGCACCGCAGTTATCACACGTACTCACGTTCACAGGAGTCAATGCCAGATGCGAGCGACGTTTGTCGCGACGTGCCGCACTGGTTCGTTTCTTCGGGACTGCCACAATGCACCTCAATTCTATCGTTGTTGTTTTTTGGCCAATTTTTCGGCAATCGTCTCCCCTTTCGGCTCGTCGGTCGCCTGATCCTGCTTCCCCAGATGTTCACACGATCCTTGATTCAAGTTCGCATAACACTGCGGGCAAAAACCTTTGCAGTCTTCACTGCACAATCGCCTCAACGGCACTCCCAGCAGGATTGCATCAGTGATCTCTTCCGTGAGATCAATAACCTTATCCTGTCTCCCGGCGTAGATGAGTCCTTCATGCTGTTCTTCGTCATCATCGTCCGGCATGTCCTGCATCATTATCTGCACCCTGGCATCCGTTTCGATGCTCAAGGTGAAATCGTCCGCGCAACGGTCGCAGAGAAAACCCGCAGGCGCGACAATGTGAAGACGCACCTCCGCGTGATCTCCGTTCCAATCCACACTCCCAGTCACATCAACCGGCTGCGTAAACAGCTCATTGTCCAACCCAAGCCGTTCTGGCGGAAACGTTTCTGAAAGCGGGTTTCGGCCTTCACGCAACGATTTCAGGTACAAATTCATAGACTAGCTAACGTAATACTCTGGTTTCACGCGAGCAAGACTTCGTCAAATTCTACTCCCCTCATGAGCGAACTTCATCATACTATCACGAGACATCGAGAGTGAATGAAAATAACACGTCAACATCGAACATGATTGAAAGAGAATTACAGTGTAATCCCCTATTCGCTGAGTTGTGAGTCATGGACGAGACTGATCTACCGTTTCTCCAGCAATTTGTTGCATCCGTTGCCGCGCTGCTTCAGCTACCCCAGGCAGAGATTTCGCCGCCGGGCCGTCAAGAAAACGATTGTACGCGTCAACTGCTGCTTTTATCTCACCAACAGCTTCCCGGTTTACACCGAGAAGGTAAAGTGCGGGAGTTTCCTCACGGACACTTTCGTCCGACAAAGACATATTGAGGAAGAGGGTAGCTTCACGTGCCAGCGATACCCGCCATCGATCATGTTCAACCCCATCCGCAACCTGAATCTGATGTGCGAGATCGTGCGTGAGTACACCCATTTCGTACAACACGCCGGGAGTCGTCGGGCTGATCAGATGTGCGCCATTGTACAGCATACGCGCCAACAGGTATTCGTACAGCGCCTGTTCCCCGTCCTTCTGCTGGAGGAAATGCACCCCTTCGCCAACTCGTCCTTTCGCACGGCGAATCAGTACTTCAAACAGGGCGGCTCCTTCATCAGCTCGAGCGAACACATCTTGTGCTTCGGCATGCCAATCCTGACCATCGCCAAAAGTTGCGTGAATGAGCAGACAGCGGGCGACTTCATCTACCAGGCTCTGATAGTCTGGCGCGCTAGCTGGCAAATGCCCTTCGAGAAACGCACGCAACAGCTCAGTCGCATCAACCTCTGATCCCTCACCCTCCAGTCCCGCAGCGATAACAGGACGTTCGGCGTAGGGGACGTTCAACCAACCCTCGCGAGCCAGCTCGTTCCGCCCCTGAGCTACCGGGATGGACACATCACCGGCAAATGTGAACGGTCCCAGCTTCACCTCGTGGCAGTGTTCATGCCATGTGAAATGAAGAGCTTCCGGTACAACGACGTCAACTAATGGATGAGTCACGGCAACAACTCCCAAAATGAAAGACCGCCAATGTAGACAGGTGAAATGCCAACCGCAACGAAATGTGAGGCAACGCTGAGCAACAACAAAAAGGACACGCATCCCAGCATGTCCCAACAATCATATCCTGATAAATCGTATGCCCACTAGCTAAAATGTGAGTCGCAGTGAGCAATCAGTACTTCAATCAGGCACGGTTTCCGGCTTCAAGCGTGCGCTCAATGTATCCAACATATCATCTGTCATCCGGTCGAGATCATACTCCGGCGACCAGTTCCAGTCCAAACGAGCAGCACTGTCATCAATGCTGCTTGGCCAACTGTCCGCTATTTCCTGGTGGAAATCAGGCGTATAAGTTACCTCGAATTCCGGTAGCCGCTTCCGTATTGATGCTGCCAGATCACCCGCTGAGAAACTCAGTGCCGCGATGTTGTAAGCGTTCCGATAACGCAACTTTTCCCCGGGCGCGTCGTCGAGTTCGATTATCGAGCGGAGTGCATCAGGCATGTACATCATCGGCAGGACGGTATCTTCGCTCACAAAGCAAGTGAAACTGCCCGTTCGAATCGCATCGTAATAGATCGAAACTGCGTAGTCCGTGGTGCCGCCGCCGGGAGGAACCTTGTGCGATATCAACCCCGGATAACGCACTCCTCGGACGTCCAATCCATACTTCTGCCAGTAATAATCACACAACAACTCGCCAGCGACTTTTGTCACGCCATACATTGATGTCGGGCGAAGTAGCGTTTCCTGCGGAGTATTCTCACGTGGTGTGCTCGGTCCAAAGACAGCGATTGAACTGGGCACCATTACCCGCCGCATCTCCATTTCTTTAGCCACAGAAAGCACGTTTTTCAATCCGGTCATGTTGACCTTAAACGCGAGATCCGGCTTCAATTCGCCAATGCCGGAGAGAATCGCCGCGAGATGATAGAGCGTGTTAATCTTGTACTTGCTGCACAATTCAGCGACACGGTTGCCATCCGTTACATCCAGCATTTCGAATGGACCACTCTCACGCATATCCGCAGGAGGATCTTTGCGCAAATCCGAGGCGACTACGTTCTCACCTCCATGAATGCTCCTCAATCGTTGGACCAGCTCAGAACCGATTTGCCCCAACGCACCAGTCACAAGAATGCGCTTAGAATCTGCAGCCACATCACCCTCGAATTTGAGATCTTACCAAGTCCGCAACGTTCGCAGCCCGATCATCTGAATAATCAACATACCCATGCCCATGATCGTCGAAATTAGAGCTATGAAGAGTCCAACGTATGGCACATACACCAGTGTCCCGAGGATTAGCACACCCAAAGGCGTAGCAGCCCAGAGAGATACGTCACGACGTAGCAGCCCATCCAGCAACAGTTTACCCAACCATATAGCAAAAATGAGCCATCCAAGATACATGAGAACCGGATAAATTGTGAGTAATATCAGGCCCACTGGAAACGTGATCACCATTATCAATGCGAGGATTGCCGCCACTGGCGTTGCTGCAAATCCAACAATCCCAGCGAGGATGACTGCTCCCAGGCGCTGATCCATTGCGATAAGCGATCCTTCAACTCCACGTTTCCACGCAGCCAACAGCAAAAATGCAGAAACAAGAGCGGTTACCAGCAGCAAGAAGCCAAAGGCAAAACCAAAGAGTGGATCGTAAACATCCTTCTCGTCCACGCAGCACTGACTGAAGCTGATCCGTCCCCTGACACTGTCTGAGAAGTACCACTCGTACTCCTCTTCCGCATGGTATTCCAGATCACCCAACACCTCGCCATCACTAATAAACGTGATGTCATCCGTCCATACTTCCACATCACCGTGAATCGTGTTTCCGACGGTCAGTTGGCCAATTCCACCCTTTACATCGCCGAGTACTTCGCCCAGAATGGTAATCTCAGAAGCACCCACAAATACATCGCCTGTCACCACCGCGCCTGGTGCGATGTAAACCGTTTCTGCACCAGCAATTACGTCACCATCAACGTAGGCAAAGATGTTGAGAGTTTGCGCTGCTCCACGAATGTCGCCAGTTGTGTCCGACTTCACATCCAGTGTCTGACCGAGTGCGAGAAGATCATCAACATTACCCTGAATGAAAACAGATCGCGCAGCAACGAACACGTTTTCATGTACGTCAGCATATTGGTTGTAGTTACGGCACGCTGAGATTACATCCCCAAATATATCAGCGTATATGCTGACTGTTTCGCCGGTTAACATTACGTTCTCCCGCAGAGTGTCTTCCTCTGCGATTAGAACGGTATCACCGGTGTAATACAACGAAGCATCCGCCACCGCACCGATGGCGAGCAAAGCTATGATGACTATCATCAGACGATTAAACAACATTTTTCCTCCTCATTCGCTGCCCGTCGCAATATACCGACAACGTTTGCGAAATAAAGGCGGCTCAACGAGAAAAACGGTCGCATCTGAAACCGACACGACCGAATGAGAAATCACTACAGATCAGGAGCGATTGAATGTTTACGCATCGTTCCCAATGGTAAGTTCGACAACCCTGCTCGCCTCTTCTGCCACAACAAGCTTTGCAAATTCGCTGATCGGTAACGCTTCCGCGAGCTGCTTTCCATCGCGACGTCGAACCGCGACCGTGCCAGATTCCAGCTCACGCTCACCGACGACCAGCATGTATGGCACATACTGCTTTTGCTGCTCACGGATGCGCTTGTTCAGCGACTCGTTGCGGTCATCAACGGCAACACGCACACCGGCCGCTTTCAGCTCGGCGTAGACCTTGTCCGCATATTCGCCGAAATTGTCCTTGCTGATCGGAAGCACGACCGCTTGAGTTGGCGCCAGCCAAGTCGGGAACTTGCCAGCGAAATGCTCGATCAAGATGCCTATGAAACGTTCAAAGCTGCCGTAGATCGCACGGTGAATCATCACCGGACGAACCTTCTCGCCTTCTTCATTGATATAATTCAAATCAAAGCGTTCGGGCATCGAAAAATCGACCTGAATCGTCCCGCATTGCCAGGTGCGCTTGATCGCGTCACGGATGTGAACGTCGATCTTTGGACCGTAAAACGCGCCGTCGCCCGGATTGAGCTGGTAGTTAATGCCCTCCTGCTCCAACGCCTTCTCCAGCGCAGTCTCAGCCATCTGCCACATTTCATCAGTACCAATGGCTTTGTCCGGACGGGTGGATAGCTCGAAACTGTAGTCATCAAATCCGAACTGATCGTAGACGTCCTTCACCATTCGCAAACAACCGACGATCTCTTCTACAACCTGGTCCGGGGTGCAGTAGATGTGCGCATCATCCTGAGTGAAGTTTCGCACCCGGAACAACCCGCTGAGCACACCGGATTTTTCATGACGGTGCACCAACCCGAATTCGCCCTGACGGACAGGCAGATCACGATAGCTGTAATACCCGCTGTTGAACACACGGGTGCCGCCCGGGCAGTTCATCGGCTTGACCGCGAACGCCTTTTCGTCGATCTCGGTGAAGTACATGTTGTCACCGTAATGTTCCCAGTGACCGCTGTCGCGCCATAACTGCTCATTCAGGATCAACGGGGTACGGATCATGTCGTACTCATACTCATCCATCTTCTCATACATCAGGTTCTCCACCTGACGGTATAAGCGCACGCCCTTCGGCTGCCAGAACGGGAAACCCGGACCACTCTGATCGAACATGAACAGGTTCAGATGCGCGCCCAGCTTCTTGTGGTCACGCTTCTTCGCCTCTTCCAACTTATTCAGGTACTTCTTCAGATCCTTCTCGGTGAAGAACGCGGTTCCGTAGATGCGTTGCAGCATTGGGTTGGTCTCACGTCCCCGCCAATACGCACCAGCCACACTCAACAGCTTGAACGCACCGATCTGACCGGTACTGCTCAAATGCGGACCACGGCACAAATCCGTGAAATCATCCTGAGTGTAGAAACTGAGCTGCTGGCCCTCCAGCCCCTTGACCAGCTCTCGCTTGAACTGCGCTTTCTGTGAATCGAGGATCGCTTCAGCTTCGGCATCATCCACTTCACGACGCTCTACCGGATAATCCTCAGCGATGATCTTGCGCATCTCGGCTTCGATCGCCTCGAAATCTTCATCGCTCAACCGATGCTCGAGGTCGAAATCGTAGTAAAAGCCGTCCTCGATAGTCGGCCCGATGGCGAACTCGACATCATCAAACAAACGCATCACCGCCTGCGCCATCACATGAGCCGCGGTATGACGTAGCACATGCAACGAGTCAGGATTGCACGGCTTCTTACCATCACACTTCGGCAGGTAGCTCAACTGGCCGCTCTGGTTCAACGGGCGGTTCAACTCGACGATCTCATCGTCCAGCTTCGCCGCAATCACCTTTTTCGGATTTATGCCCGCCTCTTCCAACAGGTCGGATGGACGTACACCCTCAGCGACTTCGATGCTGTTACCATTATCAAACTGTATCTGCAATGACATGGTTCTCTCACAAGGTTTACAGGTTGCCACACTGGACCGGGAAGATATCCCGCTGGACCGCGAACAACAAGCGTCTACCGCGAGACCGTCCCGAGTTCGGGCAGCCATTATTATAAATACTCGAATTCACGTAAGAATGATGAGTCAGAGAGAGGACTTGCGAGATCCCGTTCTCTAATCACTTAAAGGCAGGATGGTGTGGTGAGACGCCCGGCATGTGCCGGACTAACCTCTTTTCCTTCGCGACGGTTCATTTCTAACCTTCTAGTGGCCTTCACAAAACGAGCGGCATTCGCCGCTCGTTTCGATAACATACAAACTGACAGCTAGCCAGTTCCAATCAAACTCAAATAACCTGACAATATCTCTCAAGTCACTCAATCTACTATAATGTACCCATACTAAAATGCAAACCCAAACGCACACCCAGACCAGACATGTCCAGCTCGGACCTTACCGGACGGCCGATCTCTTCGTCATCCTCTTCATGCGTCAGCGAAGCAGACATGTAGTAGAGTTCAAAAGAAAACTGTGAGGACGAACCCATCTGATACATGGCACCGAACGCGACGCGGAACCCAAACCCGCCGAAATACTTGTTTTCATCAACCTGAGTTTCGTAATTCTCATAGCCATACCAGCTCATGATATAACCAAGACCGCCTTGCACGTAAGGCATCAGGGGAATTTCTACGGCACTGCCGAGCGGAATTTTGTAGCGTGCATGTATCATCAACGGGAGCATGAACACACTGGACTTAACGTCTGTCACTTCCTTGTGAATCAAATTGCCCTCATCATCTTCATCGGCAATTGTGGTGTTCTCTTCGTAAGATTTTCGATAGAAATCCAAACCGACGCCGATATCAAATCGTTCGTCGATTTCCAAACCTATCGTGCCCCCGATGATAAACCCGGTATCCGTCGCCTTCGGATTGTGAAATCCAAGCTGAATGCCAATAACCTGTTGAGCTGCCAACGCCGGCATCGCAAGCATCATCATCGCAAACGCAACCATCAACACTTTCGTTTTCACATCCCCTCCAGAGCTTCGCACGACTGTTTGTGCATTGGACAGTACAATTGTTCTCACGTTACACCCGGAACACCCTCGCGGGCAAGCCACACATGCTGACATTTGCACTGGAGGACTGTACCTTCCCTCAGCAATTCACCAACACTGGCTCAATTGATGCGCACCCTGATCCGTGACGCAGTCTGCGTCCTGCCCGATGAAACTACCAAGTCAAATATCCTCATTGAGGACGGCATCATCATTGACGCCCATGCCAGCAGCTCCGCAACGGCTGACCAGATTGTTGAAGCGGACGGTCTGCACTTGATCCCTGGCGTGATCGATGATCAGGTCCACTTCCGCGATCCCGGACACACGCATAAGGAAGACCTGCGTACCGCGTCAATGGCATGCGCCAAAGGCGGAGTGACCAGCTTCCTCGAGATGCCAAATACCAATCCGACGACAACCACCCTCGAGGCGCTGGATGACAAACTTGAGCTCGCCGCAGGCAAATCGCTGGTCAACTACGGCTTCTACGTCGGCGCGACACCGGACAACCTCGATGTCCTGAAAGCCGCCACCCGCACGCCCGGCATCAAAATCTTCATCGGATCGAGTACGGGTACTCTGCTGGTAAATGAACAGGAGGCGCTCGAGACCATCTTCGCCGAAACAACGCTGCCCATCTGCGCGCATCTTGAAGACGAAACAACCGTCCGTTCCAATTTCCAACGGTTGATTGGCAATGCCGACGAAGCCGACATCAAGCTGCACAGCGAAATCCGCAATCATGAGGCCGCGGTCATCGCGACCAAACGTGCGATCGATCTTTCGTCCCGGCACAATCACCGTTTTCACGTGCTGCACATGTCCACCGCCGACGAAGTCCCGTTGATCCACGAAGCAAAAGCGAACGGTACACCGGTCACTGCCGAAGTCTGCCCGCATCACCTGTTCTTCAATGTGGACGACTACCCACGCCTCGGTACACGCATCCAGATGAATCCGTCGATCAAGACCAAAGAGGACAACAGCGGCCTGTGGCAGGGATTGCTGAACGGTGACGTTGATATGATCGCCACCGACCACGCTCCGCACACCCTCGAGGAAAAATCACGACCGTATCCCAAGTCCCCATCCGGAATTCCGGCCATCGAGAACTCACTGATGCTCATGCTTGATCAGGTGAACAAAGGCGCGTGCTCGCTGGAACAGGTCGTGCGTTGGATGTGCAGCAAGCCTGCCGAAGTGTGGTCCATCGCGAACAAGGGACAGATCCGGGAACGATACGACGCCGACCTCGTACTGGTCGACATGAATGCTACACACACCATCCTCGACGAGAACCAGTTAACCAAGACTAAATGGTCACCGTGGCATGGCACCACTTTGCAGGGCATGCCTGTGGGAACTTGGGTAATGGGCAATCGGGTCTTCTGGAAGGGCGAGATTGATGAATCCGTGCGCGGACAGGAATTGACTTTTAGAAGCTGAGTATTAGTGCACAGTTCATGAGCACAAAAGTTGTATCGTTTTGACACCTGCGTTACCTTTTCAATCTATTGCAGGGATCTTCGCCACAAGCGATCCTGATTTGGAGCATGCCATCACGCAGGAATCAACCCCATCTTTCGGAGACATTTTGCTGTGAAAATTGTCGTTCTCACACACGGTGGATCGTACGCCAAAGACATTCTCTGCGAACTTCAAGCCCGAGGCTTGCGGGTGCATGCTGTGCTGATCCCGGCAACACAACGAGATTTCAAGAGTCAAAAACGGAAACTCCGGCGCTACTCGCCCCGCCAGATCGCCCATATCGCAGCAACTCGAATTATTGATCACCTCGACCGGAGTCTACGGCCTGAACGACATATGAACCCGGTTGATGAGTACAACGGTTTTGCAGAGTCTGTGATACAGTGCGGCGCATTGAACAGCGATGAGATGATTGATAATCTCGCCCGGTTACAGCCGGATTTGCTATTACTGGCAGGATGCGGCATCATCTCGTCTGAAATAATTTCGATTCCAACTCTGTCCACCATCAATGTGCATCCTGGCCTGCTTCCCTGGTGCCGTGGCGTGAATGTCATCGAACATTCTATTTTGAGAGGAGTTGCGGTTGGAGTCAGTGCGCATATAGTCGATACAGGTATTGATACCGGCACGATTTTGACACGTAAACTGCTTCCTGTTCAGCCCTATGATTCCCTCGCGTCCCTGCGTACAAAATCCACCCGCACCTCAGTCGTTACCATGGCAGACATTGCGGCATCTTATGTTGCAGCCAATCCGCCAAATGGATACGAACAATCCAGTAAATACAGGTATTGCAAACAACTCTCCGACAAACAGCAACATGAAGTTCAAGAATATATCAGACAAGGACGAGCGACTGAGCTATATAACAAGTGGAAACAAGCTTTTGACGGGGACACACTCCCTAACCGACTGGTCAAAACACCTGACACCTACATCAGTCCTCAAACTGCACTTCCACAGAACGCTCATCGAGGAACGAGATGAAAACATCGATTCTCATTGCCGTAGAGCAGAACCAAAGTATTGACGAACATCTTCTGGTTCTGCTTTCCAGTTTCTGCGGTTTTGCTATTCGAGCTGTCACCGTTTCAGAACAGGGCGTTACTGACTGCGATGTGTTCTACGGGGATTCGCATCCCGACGAAGACTCTTTGCAGATACCGGTTCAAGGTCCGTGGGATAAAAATACAATTCCTGCTCCTGTGATTGATAACATAAATCTTCAGCAGAATATTTTTCCCTTTGATTTGTTTTCTGCTATGCGATATTGGCTTTGTAATGAAGCTGCCGCTTCTTACAGCGATGATGACTATGATCCGCACGATCGTCTTATTGAGGATCGCTCCGTTCAAGCTCAACGCGATTTTTTTCATATCCCAGTCGTAAACTCTTACATGATTGCTTTTCGCGATTGGATTCTGGCCCATTTTGAACTGGATACCAATCCATTGCTGCCGGCATCCAAGGGTGCAATCATCCTCAGCCATGATGTCGATGATCCGGTGTCGCCTGGCGACTTAATTAATCCACTGTCGCTAATTTATTATTCCTTACGATATGCCGAATTACGTCCATATTTAAAATCTCATCTGAAATATCTCCTCTATAATTCACTTCGATTTATCAAATATCCGTTCCAGAAGTTATGGACATTTGAAAAGGTCGTTGAAGAAGAAGCTAAGCGCGGTTTCAAAAGTGCGTTCATGTTCAGTTCGGCTACTTTTGGCTATCCTGAAACGTCCCATGTCCATGAAGTTCACTACAGTGTCTTTTCCGCACCCATGCAGAAACTGTTCAGAAACCTCAGGCAAAAGGGCTGGGAGATTGGTCTGCATGCAGGATATGGCGCCCGTGAATCAACCGGTGCCATTGGACGTCAGAAGGAGCGGCTTGAACAGGCCTGTGGCGAAGTGGTGCGCTTTAACCGTCATCATTACTGGCATATGAAAAAGGAATTATGGTCGACTCTGATTGAACATGAACGTGCAGGTCTTGAAATCGATTCATCGATCTCATTCAACACAAAACCTGGGTATCGGTTATCCCTTTTACCCTTACATACCAGATGAGAACAGACAGATAAATGTCCTGCAGCTGCCAGCTGCTTTGTTGGATCAGATGTTCTTCCAGGCGGGCGATGACCAGTCGCCTGAGGCTCAGGATGTGAAAATCGAACGATTACTCTCAACGGTCAAGCAACATAGCGCAATTGTCGCTATTGACTGGCATGCGCGAACTTCTTATCCATCAAGCCGCCTTTATCGTGAATGGGGAAAAACATATCTAACTTTACTCGACCGCATCAGCGCTGATGATGATCTTCAGGTCTGGACCTTCGGTGAAACGCTTGAAAAAGTCAGGCAGCAGTACAAATTGCTTGGTCTGTCTATTCCAAACATTTCACAGAAGTAAAAAACATGTTGGACACTCCCAACACTGGCAAGATAGAGTTATTCAATACTGTTCGGTGATCCGTGCTTGCAGCAAGCACCGGCCTGTTTTAAGAACTCAGGACTCAGGACCTCCATAACGACTAATGCCACCCCGTTTTTCCAGGATGGCATGTCCCCGTCTGGTCGCCACTGGGCCTCGGTTGCGCCCAATGGAAAATTCCGAGCCCTACTGCGCTCATTCGTTAGTTGTTAACGCACGTCAAGCCGAATGGCGACCAAGTCTAACAACAGTATATCACTTAACATCTTCCCTTGCAAGGCAAACAATTGATTTTCTACAGAATAAATCCAAAATAACGAAAAACGGTCTCTCATTACTCTTCAACTCAGAAGTACTCTCAAGTCTAATGGAATGGGAACTTTACGCAGAAGAGCAGAGTGACCGGACCATATCATTCGGGAGGAATGTGTGGCTCATTAGAGTTGGTTTCGTTCGGCTTGCACATCAAGTTGTAACCCCATCACACATCTTCCGCTCACACAGAAAAGCCAATTCAGTTACAGGGGATCGAGGAGTCGATGAATCAGGATATTCAGGCTGTCACCGAACAAGTGCAGTCAGTCAGCCAACCGTTGAGGAAGCTTACTGAAGAAGTTGCAAAAGTGCTGGTCGGGCAGGAATACATGGTCGAGCGCTTGCTGGTCGGGTTGCTCGCCGATGGGCACGTGCTGCTCGAAGGTGTGCCTGGTCTGGCGAAGACGCTGGCTGTAAAAACGCTAGCCTCAGCCGTCCACGGCAGCTTCCACCGCATCCAGTTTACGCCGGACCTGCTCCCCGCCGACCTCGTCGGAACCCTGATCTACAATCCCCGCGAAGGCACATTCGAGACGAAAACCGGGCCGATCTTCGCCCAGTTCATCCTCGCGGACGAGATCAACCGTGCACCGGCGAAAGTCCAGTCCGCTCTGCTCGAAGCAATGCAGGAGAAACAGGTCACGCTCGGCGAAGAGACGCACAAGCTGCCGAGCCCCTTCCTCGTACTCGCAACCCAGAATCCCATCGAGCAACAAGGCACCTATCCCCTACCCGAAGCCCAGGTCGACCGTTTCATGCTCAAGCTGCAAGTTGGTTACCCGTCACGTGAAGAGGAGCGCAATATCCTCCGCCTGCACGGTTCCATCGCTCCGGTCGAAGATGTTCAACCGATCATACATCCGAAAGACATCATCGCCGCACGCGGTATTGTCGACCAGGTCTACGTTGATGAGAAGATCGAGAACTATGTACTCGATCTGGTGTTTGCAACACGTGATCCGGAAGCACATGGCCTGGGTGACCTGAAAGAACTGATCAATTATGGTGCCAGCCCCCGTGCGACATTGTTCCTGGTCAAGGCCGCAAAGGCGTGGGCTGTATTGCAAGGGCGCGCGTTCGTGATTCCGGAAGATATCCGGTCCATAGGTCATGATGTTCTGAGGCACCGCATCCTGCCCAGCTTCGAAGCTGAAGCCGAAGGACGCACCTCCGACAACATCGTCGATGACATCATGATGGGAGTCGAGGTTCCATGACCACCCGCGAGCTCGTGCGAAAAGTTCGCAACATCGAGATTCGTACTCGCGGTGCGGTCAATGAACTCTTCAGCGGGGAATACCATTCAGCGTTCAAGGGCCGTGGCATCGAGTTCAGCGAGGTGCGCGAATACGTTCCCGGCGATGAAGTTCGCACAATCGACTGGAATGTGACTGCGCGCGAAGGCAAACCTTTTGTCAAACTGTTCGAGGAAGAACGCGAGCTGAACGTGATGCTGCTCGTGGACGTATCCGCGTCTGGTGAGTTCGGGACTGTGGCTTCGTTCAAGCGGGAACTGGCAGCGGAACTGGCAGCCGTGCTTGCGTTCAGCGCGATCCGTAATCAGGACAAGGTCGGAATGATCCTGTTCAGCGATCGGCTTGAAGAATATGTACCCCCGAAAGGTGGCACCCGTCATACTCTGCGCATGATCCGTGACCTGCTGGCGTGGAAACCTAAAGGCCGTGGAACAGACCTGCAGGTAGGTTTGGAAACACTGCTTCGCGGACTGACCAAACGCGGAATCGTCTTCCTAATCTCCGATTTCCAGACTGATTCCATCCTCTGGCGAAATGCGGCTAAAGTCGCTGCAGCCAAACATGACCTGGTCGCGCTACACATCATTGATCCACGCGAACGCGAGTTGCCCGATGTGGGCATGTTCGCCGCCGAAGACCCGGAGTCCGGCGAAGTGGTATGGTTCGACACGTCAAGTAAAACTGTGCGAGCTGCATATCACCTTAGACAGGTTCGCCGTGAGAACGAAATCGACCAGTTTTTCAAGCACAACGGTATCGACCGCGTTGTGATAGATCTCAACGAACCAGATCAGCCCTATTTGCGACCGCTTGTTCGCTTCTTCAAGCAGCGGGAGCGGCAAAGATGAAACATGCCCTGATCCTGTTCTTGTTTGTCACGACTCTGGTGTCTACCAACGTTGTAGCCCAGGATATCATCCCATATCTCGAGATGTCCCCGGACACCGCACATATCGGCGATCCGCTTACGCTGCGGATCATTATCCCCGATCACGAGGACGATAGTGATATTATCTGGCCGAATCTGGGTGAAGAATTGGGCGGATTTTCCATCCTCAGTGTTGACACTCTGATAGGTAAACGTGCGAAAGACATCGATGGCGTTGCGCTCGAGCTGACCGTCGCCGCGTACGATACAGGCAGCTTCTCGACGGGCCCCATCGACTTCACTGTCGGCGATAATCCGTGGACCTTGCCCGGTGACAGCGTGCGCATCGCCAGCGTACTAGCTGACACCACAGTCAACCTGCGTCCACTTAAGAGTCAAGCTGAACTCAAGCTTACATTGGCTGACTGGTTGCGATATTACGGACCGTGGGTTGGTGGTGTTCTACTGATCATATTGCTCGGTTGGCTGGTGTGGCGCTGGTGGATACATCGTGTTAAGGCTGGCGACGATGATGACCAAACCATCCCAATTCCACCACCCTATGAGCAAGCCATTGCTGCGCTCGCTGAGCTGAGTGAAAATAATCCGTTGGTGCGCGGAGACGTTAAGACTTATGTCAGTACACTCGTTTTTATAACTAAACGACTCCTTGAAAGAGAATTTGAAGAGCCCATCCTTGAGATGACGTCGTATGAAGTGAGGAAATGGCTAAAACGTGAGACTATTTCTTTTGATACGCATGAACTAGTTCGTCTCTTGAGTGCCTCTGATACGGTGAAGTTCGCCCGTGGAACACTGGAAAAAGATGTCGCTCAGAACTTATACTTACACGTTGAAAGTATTATAGATGAGTTTCGACCGCGCCCTGAACTAGCAGATAATTATGAAGTTCGGGAAACGTCAAATATCGACACTCACAAAATACTTACAACAACTTCAGTTCAAAATCCACGCGGCGGCTCCGTGGGGAAGAAGTCTGAATTGTCCGCCGAGCTTACGGAGCCGACCTCGTGGTCGACCTCAGCCCCTGAGGTCACGACTTCTCCAAAAGAAACCAGCACTCAACCATCAATGGACTCTGCTCAGCGCTTGGACTCCTCCGAAAAGGAGGATCGTTCATGACCGAATGGGCTACCCCATGGGCGTTTCTCGGACTTCTGATTGTCCCTGTGATGATCGTATGGTATTGGTGGCAACAACGGCATCTCCAACCGACCATCACTTTCCCCTCGACAAAGACACTCAAGCCACTGATGGGACGATTTCGTCCCATGATTCGCCATTTACCCTTTATTCTTAGGATATTTGCGGTTATACTACTATGTGTTGCCGTAGCCCGTCCGCGTGCTGCACTGGACGAGCAGATCGTGCACGTCGAAGGTATAGATCTCGTGATGGCAATCGACATCTCGACGTCAATGCTGGCGGAAGATCTGGAACCCCGTAACCGCCTTGAAGCGGCAAAGATGGTCGCCAAGGAATTCATCAACGGGCGGGTGTCCGACCGCATAGGGCTGGTGATGTTCGCGGGCGAGGCGTTTACCTGGGCGCCGTTGACTTTGGACTACGAAGTCCTCGCTGGATTGATGGACCAGGTTGCAGCAGGGACAGTAGAAGACGGCACCGCCATCGGAAAAGCAATCGCCGTTTCAGCCAACCGTCTGCGAGGGGGCGAAGCTGAGAGCAAAGTCCTGATCCTGCTGACTGATGGCGTCAACAATGTTGACCAGCCAGATCCGTTAACCGCAGCAGGTGCGGCGGCTGAGCTGGACATCAAGGTGTATACGATTGGTGTAGGTACACGCGGCACTGCCCGTGCTCCAGTACGAACGCAGCGCGGCGGAGTCACGTATCGCAATGTGGAAGTCCGCATAGACGAAGATTTGCTGCGACAAATCGCAGATTTGACTGGCGGGCAGTACTTCCGTGCAACTTCGACGGAGACTCTGCGTGCCATATATGATCAGATCGACCAGTTGGAACGTACCGAAGTCGAGATTGAACATATCCGCAACTGGCGGGAATTGTTCTATTGGTATGCAATTGCCGCGTTTATCCTGTTGCTGCTTGAACGTGTTCTGACCGTTACCCGGCTTCGTAACCTTGCACTGGCGGGGTGATAGATGAAGACGAATGACTATGTCCTTCTGAGCCTTATTGTATTGGTTCTGGCTCTCATGTTCGCAGTTCCGGTGAAAGCTCAACACTACCACGATCATTACTGGGATCACGGCTGGTATTCACATTACCAGTATGACCCATACTATGATCGTACCTGGCCCACCTACGACAACACCTACTGGCACAGCTACTACCGGCGTGACCGGTACTTGTATGATCCGCACTGGATAAACCAGCACCGACGGTATGCTTATAACACCGGCATTTACAGAAGTGATTATTACGGTCAGCGTTACTACTACCTCGAACCTGTTGAATATGCTGAGTATGATGTCAACTATATCGGTCTGAAGGGCGACATAACCAAATTCTTCAAGATTGATGGTCAACTCGCGGCATTGGTTGATAACACTTGGGTGTTCAATTATTCCGAATATTGGAATTCAGTTATCAGGGTTAAAGAACCAGCCGTGGTGACTGGACATCCACCCTTCCTGATTGTCCCGGACAAGGAAGTTTGGCGCTCAGTTCCGTCAAAGGAGATCCGTTACGCACCCTCTGATCAGAGCTATTGGGATATGGTCTTTGAAGTCCCTGAACATATCCGAATTTACACCGGAACAACAATGCTTGCGGATAGTTCACTGCTTGAATTCCAGAACTCGCAGAATACTCGAGAGCAGAATTCACAGACGGATGAACCTGTCAAACGTGATCTGCTGATCGCGGGTGAAAGAATCGTCAATGAAACCACTTCAGTTGGTATCATGCTGATTAAACCAGCTGACTCACCAAACTGGTTGGAAATTGAACTTATCGGAGAAGGAACTGTTCGCAACCTGCATGCGAACTCATCATACGCAATATTCACTCAAGGCACTGACATATTCGCTCTTGACGCATTCAACTATGAGATTACCCCGCTGTATCAGCCAACTCGTGACCCGGAAACCATCACCTGTATGGATACCCACACCAGCTTCCCGACGTTGGCTGGAACTGATGGCGGTCACCTTATCTATTCTTCCTCAACTCGAGAGTGGGAACGGTTGAAATACAATTTCCGCAAACCGATTCTTGAGATTTGTGGACCGTATGTCATCTCCGGTGATAACATCAAGAACAAGCTGCGACGAATCTCATGGGAACCAAGAGAAGATCGTCTTGATCCACAGGAATACCAGATAGATGAAATACAATTACCAGCAGGCTTTACACCGCTTTCAGTAATCTTTGAGGACGGCAAATTCCTCTGCGGAGGGACGAATGGTCAGGTTCTTCAATTGAAAAAGACGCCATATCGTGAACAGTGGATCAGTACCTATCACCCATATTACTACCCCTATGGGAACGGTGTTGTGGTCTCATCAGTACGCATTTATGACCATTCGGTACTCGCAGATCCCGAAACAGGCAAAGATTTCGAACAACCACCGTTCGATAAGTATGGACGCGAGATTCCCGAACCAATCGAATTTCCGGAACCACCGGACGATGAATACCTCGATCCTGATCCATTGCCAATTGAAAATCAAAAGCAAATGCTCGTCCCTGGTGAATTACCTGTGAACCCAGTAGTCATTCCCAGACCGGTTGATAGCATTGTTCGCGATGAAGAACCGGCAACCCGAATCGAACCGGATTATAATCCACCACCACCAGAACCTAATCCGGCACCTGCGCCGAAACCGCAACCGGTGTATGAGAAACCAAAGCCAGCGCCAGCGCCTCAACCAACACCCGTGAGAAGTGAACCCGCGGTAAAACCGGCACCAAAGCCAGTGCCAAAGCCGGTTCCTCCTCCACCGCGTCCATCTCCTCCACCGCCCAAACCGGTGAAGCAGGAGCAGCCAAAGAAGGAGCCGCCTCCAAAACCGAGCGATAAACCAAAACCGAAACCAAAGTCGAGTTCATCCTCAAAGTAGAGGTTGTAACGACCTTCTAATTTTCAGGTAACCTCAATGAGACGAACCCGTCTCACGTACATATCCGTGTTCTTTGTCATCGTATGCATCACTGGACAACCGAATCTGGCTCAAACTCTGGATGCAATGGATGGCTACAACGAGTGGCGGCGAACCGATCCTCCAGCCTGGCGAAACTTCGATTCAATCGCCTTTGCCGAGGATGGAACCGGCTGGCTGATCTCGTCGCAAGAGGGTGTGCTCTATCGAACCAGCCAATCGCAACAGTGGATTCGGCACGAAGAGCTGAACGGCGAATGGAAACTGGTCCGCAATGGAGAGAAGCTCCCGCTGTTCCTTATCGGACCCGGCGGGCAGATCCGCATCTACATGGATGAACAACTGGATTGGATGCCGATCCTCAGCGCTGGACCTGAGATAACAATTCACGATATGGCAGCGCTACCGTTGACCGACATCAACGACGGTCGGTACGGATGGACCGACTTCGCGATCATCGCAGTCGGCGGACGAGAAACTGATTCAGGAACCGATCCATACATGATCGCGTTCCAACCGCCTGCGAGAGGTTGGCGAGAGGTTGAAGTCCCAACCTCTGACGCGATTTCTGCCGTCACGGTTCGAGCGCCTTTCAACCTGAAAGAACGTGCTGTTGTTGTCACTGCCGACACGGCTGTTTACATCAGCGAAGATGATGCGTTCACATTCAAACCGGCATTGATCCCGGTGTATCAGGAAGACAAGCTGCTCGACATTGCTTTCTTCGACCAGGATCGCGGTTGGGCGGTTGGAAAAGACGGCACAATCTTGTGGACGCGCAGCGGTGGTAACCGTTGGTTCAAGAATGAACGGCAAACACGGAACGCATTCACTCAGATCAAGATTCTAGATTGGTCAATCTTTATGATCGCCGATGATGGAATGGGGCAATCAGAATTGTGGACATTGGCGATCCAGGATGATCATCCAGAGATCATTGTGTTTCCGTCAAAAGATTCCCCGCGCGACATTACCGTGGATTGGCTAGATCGCCGCTGGCTGGTTGGTGATAATGGGATGATGTACATCCAGAGCAAACTATCCGACGAAACTGAAGAACCGTGGGAACCACTACGCATATTCCCGGATCGTTTCCCGTTGACTGGGAGTGGTAACTAACGAAAACAGGTACAACACCAAACATTATTGAACGTGTGCTGAAACTATGATTCTTTGGGGTAAACCGCTCTGGCTGCTCGCACTGATCGTGCCAGTAGCCCTGATCATCGTAGAACTGATCCTCCGTAACCGCGACCGTCATCTAGTGAAACGGTTTGCGAGCATGCCGCTATGGCCACGGCTCGCACCGGGGCAAAACGTCGGGCTTGTGCGAACGAAACGGATTCTCTTCATCATCGCCATGCTCCTGCTTATCCTCGGCATAGCCAATCCACGTATCGGCACTCGTTATGAAGACGTCGTCCGCGAAGGAATTGACATCGTGCTCGCAGTCGATGTAAGCCGTTCCATGGACAGCCAGGACATCCGCCCCAGCCGCATCGGTAAAACTCGCTACGAACTGGCTCGTTTCGTCGAAGGGATGAAAGGCGACCGCGTGGGAATTGTACCCTTCGCCGGAACCGCCTACCCCCTGCTCCCGCTCACACTCGACTATTCCGCAGCAAACCTGTTCATCGACCTGTTGGACGCTGAGTTGATCCCCAACCCAGGGACTGCACTGTCAGAAGCGATTGAAACGTCGATGAAAGTCTTCTCCGAGGAGAAGGACCGGGCAAAGGTGATTGTACTCGTATCGGACGGCGAAGATCATGAGGGCGATGCAGTCGCTGCTGCACGGAAAGCGGCAGCCGATGGCATCCAGATCTTCACCATCGGGATGGCCAAGGAAAAAGGCGACCCAGTGCCTGTATACAACGATCTGGGAACACGCACGGGTTGGCTAACCGATGACGACGGCCAAATTGTTACCAGCAGTCTGAATGAAGAGATCTTAAGGGATATCGCGCGCACTGCCAACGGCGAATACCGACGTGCTGACCAGGGCGGCGGAGCGTTCCGCGCACTCTACAAGGAACTCTTTCAGCTCGAACGTGGTGAATTCCAAGCACAGCAGATTACCGGACACGAGGACCGTTTTCAGCCTCTGATCCTTGCCGCGCTACTACTATTTGTTGTACAGTTCATGCTGCCCGATACAAGGAGACGGCGTCCAATTATCAGGCACGATGAAGAAACTGAGCAAGCTTCCATGAAAACCACTGTCGCGACCATCATAATAGCTGCGGGCATATTCTGGCTGATACCCGGATTCGCCGTGGCTGAGACACCCCATTCACTGGTCAAAGAGGGAAACAAAGACGTTATCGAGCAAAATCTCGATCAGGCGTTGGAACACTACCTTCACGCCCAGACAGAACTCGATACACTGCGTCCCGAGCTCATCTATAATCTCGGCGGTGTCTTTGCTCGTAAAGGCGAAGTGGGACGTGCAGACACCCTCTTCCGTGCCCTCGGACCAGAAACTGACGGCGAATTGCTCGCCCGAGCTGACTACAATCGCGGCACCACATTCGCCGAAGCACAGCAGTATGAGCAGGCAGTGCCTGCCTTGATCGACGCGCTGAAACGTGATCCTTACGATGAAGATGCGAAGATCAACCTCGAGCTCGCGTTGCGCAAACAGCAGCAACAACAAGAACAGCAGGAAAATCAAGACCAGAATCAAGAGCAAAATGAAGATCAGCAAGACCAGGAACAACAGGATCAGGAAGAAAATCAAGATCAGCAGGATCAAGAAGAGCAAAATGAGCAGGAACAAGAGCAACAGGAAGAACAGAATCAAGACGAGCAAGAACAGCAAGACGAAGAGCAGCAGCCCCAGGATCAAGAACAGGAAGTCCCCCCGACCGAGCCAGACGATCTGAACAAGGAAATGGCGGAACGGCTGCTTGATCAAATGCAGCAGGATGAGAAAGAACAATTGAAACAAGTCATCCGGCAACAAGTTCCAGTCAAGAGTCAGGGGAACAAGAAACCATGGTGAGCGAGATTCCATTCACCATGAGTCCAAGGCGCTGGCATCCTGCAATTGTGTTGCTGTTGATCGCGTCGGCACTCTTATTGGCAAGTTCACCCACGCAGGCCAAGGTTGACTCGATCCGTGCCTCAGCTTCGCCAGATCATCTCGAACTCGGTGACAGCTTCATTTACCAGGTGACTATTGAAGGATCGGGCACTCTGCCCACACCCAGCAGCAACATTCCCAGTTCATTTCAAGTCCTATCCGGTCCGAACAGCAACGTCAGTATGCAGTTCGTGAACGGAAAGATGTCTTCATCACGAACTCTAACGTACACCCTTCGCGCATTGCGAAAAGGTGAGTTTACGTTACCAGCACCGGTAGTCACGCATAAAGGTCGGCAATACACTGGCAATGCGATCCGCATCGTTGTTGATCAACCGGGCTCAGGCGCAACTGCTCAACCTGCACCCGGTGATATGGTCCCGCAGGAAAGAAACGTAAGCGTTAACCAAATGGGTCCCATTTTCCTGCAGGCGAATATCGAACCCGCCAGTGGCTATCTGCAGGAAGCGATGGTAGTCAACTTTACGCTGTATTTTCAGCCATCCGTACGCAACTTTGACGTGCAAAAACTCCCGTCTACAGAGGGATTCTGGTCGGAAGAATGGGCTGTTCCCAATCCACCCGGTATCGTTGAACGCAATATAAATGGACGCCTGTATAATGCTGCCAACATCTATCGATTGATCCTGTTTCCAACCCGTACTGGTGAGTTGACCATCGGCCCGATGGACCTTGTAGTCCATTACGTCAGTGGACGCAGCCGCAACCGCACATTTTTCGACAGCATCTTTGACAGCTATGTCGAACAGACAGCAGTCAGTTCAGAACCGCTGACAGTCAAGATTGATGCTCTACCCGTTTCCGGTCAACCGGATGGATTTGAAAATGTCGTTGGATTCTGGAACCTGTCAGCGAATCTGGACGCTGAAAACGTCCAAACCAACGAGTCGGTAACGCTTACTGTGACACTTTCGGGCGAGGGGAATGTCGGCTTTCTGCCTGCACCGGAGGTTCGCGTTCCGCCGGACATCGAGTTGTATGAGCCAGAAGTCAGTGTCAGCAAACGCGCAGGCAATGGGACAGTTACTGGAAGGAAGACATTCACCTATTTGTTGATCCCGCGGCGACCTGGAAAGCAGGAAATTCCGCCAGTAGAAATAAGCATTTTTGACCCAAGCAGAGAACAGTACCGAACTCTAACTGCTAATCCGGGTACGCTGGACGTCAGCCCGGCATCAGGATGGAGTGTTGCCGACGTCGATGGGTCGGGAGTACCCGCGCCTGTTGAGTCTGTTGGCCGGGAAATACGATGGATTATGGACACTGCTCCCAGTTTGAATGGATCAGCCAGCATGCTTCATAATCATCCTGCATACTGGGCGAGTTTCCTGCTACCCGTATTCATCGTCTTCGCTGGCTTCACAGTGAGAAAAAAACGCGAAGCCATGGTCGGGCAGGAATCGATGATCCGCTCACGCAAGGCTGCCAAACGTGCTATTGCGGCATTGAAGCAGGCACGTCACCATCTAGCTACCAACAACATCGCAGAAGGATATGATGCGCTAGCGCTGGGAATCACTAAGTATCTGGCCGAACGCCTTGCGGTTCCGGCAGCATCTCTGAATGACAAGGAAAGAATGAAGCTGTTGAGTGCTAATCAGATTTCTGAGGCATCGAAAGACGAACTATCGGATATTTTCTCCATGTGCGACACGGCCCGGTTCAGTCCACATGGCCACAGCGAGAATACTCTTGCCGAACTGATTGAACGGTCCGAACAATGGATCTCGACAGTGGACCGAAGATTGAAGCCGATTCAAGTTTGAAAAAACTGTAATGTTCGCAAAACACTTGAGCTGAGAGCGTGGAACACCCATGAACTAAGTTTTCCGGGTAGTGAATAACCGGTGAATAAGAACTGGAAATGCATTGTGGATAACCTGTGGAAAACTGTTTTACCAATGTGTCGACAGTAGTGGCCGATCATATAACCATCTAAATATTTGCATGTTAGCGAGAATACTATAGATTCTGCTAAGAATACTGAGTTGGGGATAATTCCCGAAGAACCGGTGTGGATTGCATGTGGATAACCAGGAGAATTGGGTTGGTGCGAGGTAACCAAAAACATATTTCGAGGTTTGGAATCGCAGTGATCCTGATCAGCTTCTGTCTACTCAACGGAATCGCTTTCGCGTCTCCGCAGCCACTACAGGATCTGGCAAACGAAGCTGATAATGCGTACAAAGATGGAAAGTACGATCAGGCTGTGAACTTGTATTCGAGCATTATCAGCTCAGGATACAGCAGTGGACAGCTCTTCTACAATTTGGGAAACTCGTATTTCAAATCAGGTAGATTGGGGCCATCAATCCTGATGTATGAACGAGCTCTTCGCTTAATGCCGCACAACAATGATGTCCGACACAACTTGGAATTTGCCCGGGAAAGGACTGTTGACCGTATAGATCCGCCTCCTCGTCTGTTCATTTGGACATGGGTGGACACACTTCGAGATTGGCTCCCCCCATCCACGATCACGATCAGCGCGTTAGTTATCAGCATCATGCTGGCGTTAACAATCGCGCTGGTAATCAACATGCGCGGAAGTCCGCTGTGGCCTGCACTTCGAGCAACTACCTGGGTGTTTGCAGCTCTGTTCGTAGTGAATTTGAGCTTGGTGGGATTACGCGTTCATGCCGACAAAACTGATTCTTCAGCCATCATCATGGAAGACAAGATTGAAGTGCGTTCAGCTCCGGATCGCACATCGAAAGAAGTCTTTGCTCTACATGAGGGAACCAAGGTTGCCGTCGTGCAAAGTCTCGATGTCTGGGTTGAGATTCGCCTCGCCGATGGACGTCAAGGGTGGGTGCCCATCTCGAGTTTCGAGATCATCTAGTTGGAGAAGGGTATTCTTTGAATCCGTAGTTGCTATACTGGTATCATCTCTCTAACTTTATTCCATAAGATCAGTTATGCTCGCTGAGGTGATCTATGGCTGAGGATGGCGCGGTTCCCCCGGTGAATTTCAACAAACGATTCGGCAAACCACCGCAACAGAAGCAGAAAAGAAAAGAAAAACAATCGAAGGATTTGCCGGATAACGACGTAGTACAAGAAAAGAACCAGAAACCACGTCCAGTAGATCCAGAAAACCCTCCCAGCATTGACCTTACGATTTGATCTTCGCGCACCTGGTATTCCCTTCTCTGTTCAACTCCTTTGATCTATGGCTTTCACCCTGCCCGTAGAACCGTATATTGCCCAAACTTGGAGCGAGCTCACGGACTACGTAACAACATGAACGAGAAATCCAAACTTCAAACTTCTATATCGCGACTTCTGCGTCGTGAAAGTTCAGCTTCGTCGCCATTTGGATGGTTCAAGTCGGAGCCAGCCCGAAAAGGTCGATTGGACCTTTCACGCGCTGGTGAAGAGAAATACGTGAGCTCAGTCGTTGATTCACGTGTTCAGAACGGTGAACTGGCGCTGATTGCTGACCAACTTCTACCTCAGCCAGATGACGATTTTTGGAATGAATCGGTTTCTCTGCAATGCACTTTGACCGCATTCGACGCCGGTATGGAAGAAATTGCAGATTTCAGAGCCCAGGTCGGTGAACAGGTAAGCCTGAAGAAACACAAAGGAGTTGAGCTGCTCAACATTGCCGATTTGGAACGTTCGAGTCGGGAATACATCGCAACAGTTCCCATCTCCAATCCGGTAGCACTGTCTTTTGTATGGATGGGATCGTGGATTGATGTGAAGCCAAAGCGAATAACCATTAAGCGGTTCTTCTTCGATGCTGAACTCACAGAGTTTCGCAGCCCCGATGGATATTCGGTTTCACAGGCAATCATTAAACTGGCAATCATTAAACTGGAAGAAGGCGGCAAGTATGTCCCCGTGCGGTTGAAGGTTACACGTGCACGCAACGGTGAGTTCGAAGCCGAACTGACGAGGATTGAGTTAAAAGGTCGTCAACAGCTCACAGCGTTGATAGAGGAAATCTGGCGTACGGAAGCCGGGCTTAGTTCACGTCGCACATCAAAGGTTACTTCAGATGTGGGATACATGCAGCGGACAGTACTTGATTCCGGTCCGCATATCATCTTGCTGTCCGACGACGAAAACTGGCGCGAAATCCTGAGTCAATTGGGCAATGTAATTGTAGTCACTGAGACCGATCTGGAATTACTCACGAAATCGGTCACCGAATCCCCAAGCGATTTGTTCATCGCGGATGCTGACCTGTGGGGTGATAAGGCCATCGCTGTTGAACGGTTGCTGCGATCCGTCAGCCGCTACCGATCGATTCCCCGCATCTGGATTAGTGATCGAACTGTTGGCCAACCGTGGGAGTCCAGCGACATCCACCTCGGATACGGCGATGATGACCCGGAACTCGAAATTGAAGATCCTGGTCATGATGTGTATCTGGATCACGTCGATTACGGTGCGTTCGACTTGATGCCACGCACTCTGCCGGTGGAAACAGCCATCAATCGGTTACATTGGGCAATGGAGGATGATGCGTATGGTGAGGGAGTTGGAATCATGCTCGTCACTCAGAATACCCGTTTACGCTATCGAATCGGCCTTGCCTTCCTGGAAGCTGGTGGCATGAGGTTCACAGTCTTCAAGCGCTTGGAAGGGTTGCTACCTGCATTGGAAAAACGGCAACCACGTTGGGTACTGCTCGATGCTTCCAGTTTCGAGGTCGAAATCGACGCCATGCTCGCGAGAGCGCGCGAATGGGCAGATCAAAACCGCGCACATGTTATCATCCTCGTTCGCGCCGCCGAACACAAACGCATAACTCACTGGTTGAAACGTGGTGCGAAAGACATCGTGTTGCTCGATCCATCATTGCGCGAGGCCATGCGGCGTCTGCGGACTCGTGTTCTCGGCACCGAGTGATCACACACGCTGTCTCCTGTCGCTGTTCGCATCCCTCCAGCGTTGTACCTTTCGCAATCATCGATAACGATTGCCAACACTTGATCCATGAAACGACCACTACCACTACGCATTGAGCTCGCGGGCTTCAATGTTGATCACGATACGCTTCGCGGGCTGGAGAGCGCTGCCTTTGAAGGTGGAGAAGCACCTCCGCGAGAAGCGATTACCCCAGAAACCTTGTCAGCCGCTTATGCCCGCATCAGCCGCAATCCAGCTGACATCCGGGAAATTCGCGCGGAAGCTAGGGTAGAAGTTGAAAAGGCGAGACGGAGCAATGAGAACATTGTCTTCGGCCTCGGACACAGCTCCGTCGCTGAACACGCCGTGTTCAACATGGACGTCACTGGGATCAGTCGGCTCGCAGTTGAAGCTATCGAAAGACACCGACTTGTATCGTTCACTGAGAAGTCACAGCGGTATATCAAGCTCGACGGCGACGCTGTCATCCCCCCTGAATTGCAACGAGTTGGGCTTGCCGAGCAATTTGAAGAGCTTATCCGTGACCAGAATAAGATATACTGGATCATTGAAGCCCAGCTCTATCAGCTATACCTCCCCCGTTTCCAGGATGATGGCGAAGGACGACCGAAGACCCGAGCCCGCGGAAAAGCAGCAGAGGATGCGCGCTATGTCGTCTCGTTGGCCACGCAGGCACAATTTGGGATGACGGTCAATGCGCGCATACTGGAAACAATGATCCGAGACACGCACGCCCACCCGCTCGAGGAAGTACGTGAGGTTGGTAACCAACTGCTGTCCCAGGTGCATGGCCTCGCGCCAAGCTTGATTAAATATGTCAAAGCAACTGATTATGAGCGAACCCAGTTCGCGCGTTCAAATTACTGGCCGGAATGCTCCCCGGCGCACGCTGTTGACCCAGTTGCGGTCCGACTGATCAACTACTCAGAGAATGGCGATGAGCAAATAATTGCAGCATTGATCGTACACGGTAGTGGTTGTTCGTGGGAAGAGGCCAGACAGCGCACTCTTGCGATGACGCCAGAAGAACGCGAAGACCTGTTTCGCGATATACTTAAACCGAACGCGCAGTGGGATCCGGCACCACGAGAGTTTGAACTGGCGGAGTTCACATTTGAACTGATTCTATCAGCTGCCGCATTCGGACAGCTAAAGCGTCACCGGATAAGTACTCAGATAACAGGTCCATACGACCCATCGCTCGGCTGCACAATGCCGGAGACGATAAATGAAGCTGGGATGAAGGGTGAGTTTGATGACATCCTTGCCCGCAGCGCGGAATTCGCAGACAAAATTGCCCAGATCGATAATTCCCCGGCGATGCAGGCGGCCGCAGCCTACGCATTGTGCAACGCTCACCGGCGTCGAGTCATATTCAAAGCGAACGCGCGTGAACTATACCATATCAGCCGACTGCGTGAGGATGCCCATGCGCAGTGGGATATCCGTGACCTGGCAAACCAAATGATAAACTGTGTCCGAGAAGTTATGCCCGGCCTGTTCGTAATGGCTGTGGGCAAGCATGAGTTTGAGGCGCGGGGACGGGAAGTATTTGGAATCGTAGACGAGGACCAGCCATCGTGAACCGCAAGCTCGTTATCACCATGATCGCTGTTCTGCTAACCTATGCCTTCTTGCCCGGCTGCGCAATTCAACGGACTGTAGTTCGTTCGACGATGAACCCAATCCTCACCGGTGGTCTCGATGCGATGATGGCTGAACCCAATCTCGATATCGCAAAAACCGCCCTTGCCTCGAACCTGAAGCTCGTCGAAGGAATGCTCCGTAGCGATCCAAACAACACCACACTGCTCCTCTTCGCTGCCCAGGGATACACCGCTTACGCACTCGCATTTGTTGAAGACATGGATCAAGTAGAAGCGAGACATCTTTACCAACGTGCTGCCAACTATGCCAACCGTTGGCTTGTTGAGGAAGAAGACATTGATCTTCTATCCATATCCGACCTTTCGGAGTTTGAATTAGCTGTTGCTGAGTTGGATGACGAAGCTGTTGCAGGAATTTTCTGGCTCGGAAATTCGTGGGGTTCGCAAATACTCAACGGGCTGGATGATATCGTTCTTGTATCGCAGCTTCCCTATGTCGAAGCACTGATGCGGCGTTCGCTTGAGATTAACGAGAATTTCTTCTATGGTTTCGCACACCTGTTCTTCGGCGGATATTACGGTGCGCGACCGGCAATTCTAGGCGGTGATATGGACAAGGCCGTCTTTCACCTTGAGCGACAAATCGAGCTGACCAATGGTGAGCTTTTGTTCGGTCAACTGTTCATGGTCAAATATGTCTATCTCCGACAACTCGACGAACCTGCCAGCCGATCAACCATTGAACAAATTCTGGACTTTGATATCTTCAGCGCTGCGGAAGACACACGTCTGCTGAACCGTGTTGCGCAAGCCAAAGCTGAACAGATGCTCGATAACATGGACCAACTCCTGTAATTGAATTCTCCTCGCTCCCCGGAAACTATCCTTTAAGCATTGTCGTGAACTATCCAACATGTGTAATCGTACACTCAATCAACGGGTGACAGATCTGTTCCGTGATGAAGAGTGAATCGTAGAGGATTCCATGAAGCTGCCGTTATCAATCATGCTGGGTCTGTTGATCACGATATCCACCAGCCCAACTCTCTTGTACGCAGAAAAACCAGAACACGAAATAAAATTCGCCAGCCTCGCGCCTGAAGGATCTGCGTGGATGAACCTGATGCACGATCTCGATAATGCTGTGCGTGACGCGACAAACGGAGAGGTTGGATTCAAGCTTTACCCTGGCGGTGTGCAGGGCGATGAGCCGGATGTGTTGCGCAAGATGCGATTCAACCAGATCCACGCGGCCGGATTTACTGGAAATGGCATCGGCGATATTCTCCCTGAAGCGCGGGTGCTGGAACTCCCCTTCCTCTTCCACAACAAGGATGAGATCGATTACATCATCAATCATTATACTGATCGCTTTGATAAAGCATTTCGTGAGCAGGGCTACGTCCTGCTCGGCTGGACCGAAGTCGGCTACGTCTACTTCTTCTCCAATTCCCCGATTCAGACACTCGATGATCTGAAGGGAATAAAGGTCTGGACATGGCAGGGTGATCCGCTGGCTGCAGCCTTGTTTGAGGCGATGGGGATTACACCGGTCCCCCTGTCCGTGACTGAGGTCATGACGGCTCTTCAAACGGGAATGATAGACGCCGTCTACACTTCGCCGATGGCTGCGATCAGCCTGCAATGGTTTACTCGAACCGAATACATGAACACCTATCCGATTACTAATTCCATGGGCGCTGTTCTGCTCTCCAAAAGAGTCTGGGATAAGCTGGATGAAACTGAGCAGACTCGACTTCTTGAAATCAGTCGGGAACATATGCGACGGCTGACCCTGGTCACCCGCGAAGACAACGCGAAAAGCATTGAACAACTTGCAAAAACCGGCCTGACCCTGATGTCACCGCCCGAAGATGAAACTCTCGCTTCATATGAAAGCATCGGAATAGCGGTCCGCGAAAATCTCGTCGGTAGACTCTATTCGAGGGAACTACTGACGCAGATCGAACAATCGCTGCACACCTACCGGGCAGAAGTGGTTGTAGATTCTACAGAATAGAAGAACAACCGAGGGGAGCAGGGTGCGGAGACTTGTGGAAGGGATTGACCGTGGGCTGACCACCGTCGTATCCGCAACGGTGGTGCTGCTGCTCGCCTTCATGGTAATCCTTTCTTTTACCCAGGTTATCCTGCGTAATGTCGTCGGTGAAGGCATTCCCTGGGCCGAAATCGTTCTACAACACACCGTTCTCGCGGTCGGTATGTTTGGCGCGGTGATCGCCGCACGTCAAGGTCGTCAAATCGCTATAGACGTAATTGGACGCATCTCCGGGCCGCTCATCCGCCGAATTCTCACTTGGATTACCGGCACCTTCACGATAGTCATTAGCCTCATCCTCGCACGGGCATCGTGGATCTTTGTGCTGTCCGAGAAGGAATATGCCAGCGAACTGGTGGAAGGACTTTCCGCTTGGCCATTCCAACTGGTTTTGCCCGTCGGATTCGTGTTGCTCGCTGTTCAGGTGTTTTTGAACCTGCTACTCGGGCGAATGTCAAGCCAGGAACATGCATCATCCCTCGATCCCAAGGCTGATTCAGCCACTCTTGTTCCATCGGATTCCTATTCGCAGCGGGAGGAAGAACGGTGACAGGATTGCTGATCCTCGGCTGCCTGCTGCTCGCAATAGGCGGTGCGCCGCTGTACGCCGTGCTCGCCGGTATAGCGATCATCGCATTTGCGGCAGTTGAACTTGACCCGGTCGTCGTCATCATCGAGATGTACCGGATGACTTCTCAGCCGACTTTACTCGCGATCCCGCTGTTCACATTCGCCGGCTATTTGCTAGCGGAATCTGGTGCTCCCAAACGACTTGTCCGACTGTCACACGCGCTTTTCGGCTGGTTGCCGGGAGGTGTGGCAGTCGTAGCGCTGCTAGTGTGCAGCTTTTTCACCGCGTTTACGGGTGCATCTGGCGTAACCATTGTCGCGCTTGGCGGACTGCTCTTCCCTGTCTTGATCAAGGAGGGTTACCCTGAACGCTTTTCCCTCGGCCTTTTGACCAGCTCAGGAAGCTTGGGGCTACTGTTTCCACCGAGCCTGCCCATCATTCTCTATGCGATGATCGCGTCTATCTCAGTCGATCAATTATTCCTGGCCGGGATTCTCCCCGGCCTGCTGCTCATCATTGCGCTCAGCCTGTTTAGCGGCTGGATATCAAGAAAAAACAAGATCCCAACCCAACCCTTTGAGATGAAGGAAGCAGTTCTGGCGATCCGGGAAGCGGCGTGGGAAATCCCGCTCCCCATCGGAATCATCGCTGGCATCTACTCTGGATTCTTCACAGCCACCGAAGCCGCAGCGATGACAGCCTTCTATCTATTCATCGTCGAGGTTGTGATCCACCGTGACATTCACATTACCAAAGACCTGCCGTTGATCGCACGTGAATCCATGGTCCTGGTCGGCGGAATTCTGATCATCCTCGGATCCGCACTGGGTCTGACCAATTACCTCATCGACGCAGAAATTCCGGCAGTCATCTTCGACTTTATTCGCGGCACACTTGACTCGAAATGGACTTTCCTGATCGCGTTGAACATATTCCTGCTGATAGTTGGCGCATTGATGGATATTTTTTCCGCGATAATTGTCGTAGTGCCGTTGATCCTACCCATTGCCCAGGAATTCGGCGTCAATCCAGTTCATCTCGGAATTATCTTCCTGACCAACCTGGAAATCGGTTATTCAACACCTCCGGTCGGACTAAACCTGTTCATCTCAAGTTTCCGGTTTCGCAAATCGATCCTGACCCTCTACAGGTCAACGTTGCCGTTTATCGGCATCATGCTGATTGTGCTGCTGATAATCACATACTGGGAAGATTTATCCTTATTCCTGGTGCGCTTGATCGGCCCGTGATCACGCTGATCTTATTTAAATATGAGAATCAAAGCGCTGACAAATCTGGCATAAGTCTTTACTGTAGTTTTTCTAAACTTCAAATTGGAGCAAACGGGACTGGAACTCTTTGATCCGCTTGTCTTTCAGGTGGAATCGGACTAGCTTATAAGGTAGCCTTGAAAGAGGAGGTTTATACATCTTTCACGGTTTCATTGCAGAGTATGTCCCAATTTGTCACAAGGATTATTCAGTAATCCTGCGCATCTTCAACGACCTTAGCTGGAGTTGGTTCATGAGCCTTCCGAAAGGCTTGGTCTGGATCACAGGTGCCTCTTCAGGTATCGGCTGGGCAACAGCACTTCACTTCGCACGCCGTGGCTACGAAGTTGCTGCATCCGCAAGAAACGTGGATGCCCTGAGATCCCTGCGCCAAAAAGACGGCAACATTCACATTTACCCTCTTGATGTTGCTGACCCAATCGAGCGTGAAGAAGTCTATGCGCAATTGCGTGAAGAACGTGGTCCGGTTGATGTGCTTGTCAACAACGCGGGTTATGGCCTGCGCGGCGCGGTCGAGGATGTGCCTGCACACATGATGCGCGACATCTTTGATGTCAACGTCTATGCACCTGTCGAACTGACGAAACTCGTTCTTCCGGAAATGCGACAGCGTCGGGAAGGACGGATTATCATGGTCAGCTCGGTGGTGGGTCGCGTCACATTCCCCCTTAGCGGGACCTATTCCGCCACCAAGCATGCTATTAAAGCACTTTCGGACGCGCTGCGTCTGGAACTGGCGCCGTGGTCAATCAAAGTCACACTGATTGAACCCGGACCAATCCGTACCAATTTCGGAGACATCGCCAAGGGGCAATCGGAACCACTTCTGGATAATGAGAAGTCGCCATATTTCAAGCAATATAGACGATTTCTCGAAAATCCACCGTTCAAACCGCATGAGTACTGGGGACCAGCCAGCGTTGCTGATGTAATCCTCCGAGCCGTGGAATCACCTAACCCGAAAGCGCGTTATCCTGTCCATCCGGCTGCGATGGTGCTTCCTTTTCTCCGTGCACATCTACCTGATGCGCTGGTTGATCGCATGGCCGCGCAGAAATATGGATTCTCCCCGGAGGAACCTGCATGATCCAGGTTCAAATACCAGGCTGGCGTGACTTGAATATTGACGCTGTTCTGATCGATTACAATGGTACGCTTGCCGTAGATGGTAAACTTCTCAGTGGTGTTGCAGAACGTCTTACCGAGCTTGCAAAACAAGCAAAAGTTGTAATCCTCACCGCAGATACATTCGGCACGGTTGCATCCGAACTGGACAACCTGCCAGTAGACATTCGAGTCATTGATCCAGGCAGCGAAGCCATTTCCAAACGCTTTGCGGTTGACGACTACGGAACCCTGACTACTGCGTATATCGGAAATGGTGCTAACGATGAAAAGGCTCTTTCATCTACCTCGCTTGGTATTGCCGTTATTGGCGACGAGGGAGTATTTGGAGCGACGTTACGTGCGGCTGATATCGTCGTGAATTCCCCGATTGATGCGCTCGACCTGCTACTTTATCCAAAAAGGATCGTCGCCGGTTTGAGGCGCTAGTCCATCAAGACCAAATATTTGAATTGAGGAGAAAAACAGCATGATGCGTGTCGGATACGGAGTGGATATGCTCCGATTCAGTGAGGACCAGCCACTGGTCCTTGGAGGGGTGGAGATTCCATCCGACAGAGGATTGGACGGCCCAGGGCAAGGTGATGTGCTTATTCGCGCGATAATTGACGCGTACCTTGGGGCCTGTGCATACTGCGATCCTGGTCCGGCACCTGTGGGTCCGGGAGATGAGCTCACTGCACTAGAATCCCTTCAACGTGTCAGCAGCCGAGCGGAGAAAATGCGTTCGACCATAATCAACATGGACAGCACCTTGCTGATCCGCAGGCCGCGCGTATCACGATACCTGGATAAAATGCGAACAAACATCGCGTACGCACTTAACTGTGATCCTATGGTGATTTCTATTAAGGAACGTAGCCCGGAAGGTATTGGGCCTGCAGGACGTGGCGAATCTGTAGAAGCACGCGTTGTCTTGCTGCTTAACCGGCAACACAATCGTTAGACCCACTAACTCACTTTCTGTTTTGTCTACGAGGATAGTCCATTGATGACGCACCGGCGCATGCTAACCATCTCTATCGCCCTGGCCGGTGCGATCGTTGCCTTCCTGTTTTTTGGTAGCGCCTACAAGCATGAGTTCGCCAGACATCTGTACGACATTGCTCTTTTTGCCTCGGCTATTGTGCTAATCAAACGGATAAGACCGGCACGCTCTGTTCGAGGTGAGATCCTCAGGTTTGCACTGGGAATCCTCATCCATGTTGGCACGATTACCATCTTCAGTTCAATATTGTTGGCCTTGAATTTTTCCGAGATTCCACCCCTTGAACGAGGTTGGCTACTGCTCACCCACATTCCCCAGGCCATAAGCATTGCATGGTCGATGATGAGCCTCGTGCGGCTCGGTGGAATCAGCAGCTGGGGAAAACGCAGACGTTCTGTCCTGATTGTGGCAGCGTCCGCGTTAACACTAATCCTCGTGGGCGCCCCAAATCCGTTGCTGGTTGTGCTCGCGATTGTCTTTGTACTCTTCATCCTTCCGTGGTCATGGGTGGAATTGCTCAGAGGTCGAGATGGATGGATCATCCTGCTCCTCTTCATTCTGGCACCCATCGGTTTCATTCTCTTTACCAGCGGATGGAACGCCAGTGAGGCGGATGGACTTACGATTAGTCTGGCGTCCTCGTCAATTGAACAGTTTCTGAGCAGCCCAATCCTTGAGTGGATTGCCGATCTCATTGCGTATACGTGGTTTGCAGTACCGCTCAAGCTAACTGTTGCCCTGTTTCAGGGGCTCTTCGGCATCCGGATTCCGATTTGGCTGAAATTCAGCACGACATATGTATTCAGCACGCTGATACCTGGAATTCTCCTCCTCTTGCTTGTTCTGCTGGGTGTATATATCGGTATCGGTTCTCTGCGGGCCCAATTGGTACGTGACCTTATCCATCAGGATTTACAAAACCTTGAACTTGCCCTCGCTGATGACCGTCTTAAGGGATATGCTGCTGTAGACAGTGTGTCATCAGCCAGATACCGACGCATTTTCCCCAGCGGTTCTGAGAAGGACCAAATTCCGCCACCACCAAACCCATTTGGTACCGGTGATGGTAGTTTCGACTCCGATCCATTCGGCACACCCGAAGCGAACCTGCCTGAGAGCTGGCAAATGTACGCTCAGGTTGATTCTTTGCTCGGGGAACTCGGACCGCTGGAACTTTGGGTAAAAATCGATGATGCATCAGGCGTATGGTCTTTGCCAGACACCCTTTCACCATTTCCGGGATGGACATACACAGCTTCCGCGCGACACGGTATTCTCCCGATTGCCAAGGATAAAGCTGCCTACGCAACCGCTCATGTCGAATCCGGTAAGCCTGGTGAGGTGCAAATCGCCATGCGACCAATGAACCAGCGCACGCTTGACCCATATAAGCGAGCTGTACGTTCAGAAATTTCTCTCAGCCCGTTTGATATAATCCAATTGGGTTCAGATGATGACGACTTGAACTATCAGTTCAGCGACGAATCTGATACAGGTACAGTGGACATCAAGCTAAGCACATTTCCTGACTCCAGCAGCGATTTCTGGCATCAGCATGTCGTCCATGGTGTGAGCGAACTTCAGTCCTGGCCGGGTGAGAATCGTTCATCAACCTATGTGGGAAGAGTGGTTGTCCACACCAGTCTTGCTGGGCTGTTCACCACTCTTTATTCATGGGAAGGGATGAACCGACTGGTTGTAATTGGCCTGATCGCACTGGTTGCAATGTTCAGTCTGGCTGTTCTCTTCTCCACTCTGCTGGCAGGGGGAATAACACGTACAATCATGCGCTCTGTGCGTGAACTAAGACACGGTACCGAGCGATTGCGAAAGGGTGACCTCGAGGTTCAAATAAAGCCGCGCAGCAGAGATGAGCTCGGTGACCTCGCTCTCAGTTTTAACGAAATGACCAGTGACCTGCGTCGCATGATCTCGGAAGTAACGGTCAAGGAACGACTGGAACGTGAGATTCAAATCGCTCGCCGTATCCAGATTCACCTGTTGCCAACTGAACTACCGCAACGACCGACGCTGCGAGTAGGCGCGCACAGTGATCCCGCCTTTGAGGTCGGCGGTGACTATTACGATTGCATCGACCTCGGAAAACGCGGTCTGCTGGTTGTGCTTGGCGATGTGTCCGGTAAGGGTGTTGGTGCTGCTGTCCTGATGAGCAACCTGCAAGCGAGTTTGAGTTTACTTGCGACTCACAACTTAACACTACAGGAAATGGTTCGGCAACTGAACCTGCAGGTATGCAAGAATTCAACTCCAGACATGTTCATCACTTTCTTCGCCGCCCTGTTCGATCCGATACGCAACGTGATGAGCTATGTCAATGCCGGGCATGATGTCCCATTCATCATCCGCCGAGGCAAGCCGATTAACCTTGAAAACGGCGGTATGTTACTTGGAATCATGGAAGATGCTGAGTACTCCTCTACGGAGGTCGGAATTGAAGCCGGTGATCTGTTCACCGCTTATTCAGACGGTCTTACAGAAGCAATGAACGAAACTGATGTCGAATTTGGACGTAACCGGTTGATCGAAACCCTGGATGAGTTCAAGCACCTCGATCCACATATGCTAGTAACTCAGGTGCTGCAAACCATCCGTGACTACGCCGGGCATGAGCGCGCCGGTCGAGACGACCTCACTCTGATTACAGTTAAAGTGATTGAGTCGTAATTACCCAAGCGAGATAGAGTATGGCACGCATATTGGTCATCTGTGGTGGGGATAACGGTGAACGCCGTGTATCATTAGCAGGCGGAGATGCTGTAGCCCGCGGGTTGGCGACTGCCGGGCATGACGTGCTCAAGCTGGATACTGCTAATCCAGGTCGGTTCGTTCGAGCAGATCATCCATTGCTCGACGGACCCGTTGGACTCGTACCTCCTGAGGAATTGACTGACGCGCGCCTCGACCGCGAAGGTTGGCTGACGCTGTTCAACGCGATCAGTGATCAGCGTTTCGACGCTGTCTTCCCTATTCTGCATGGAACGTGGGGCGAAGGTGGGCACATCCAAGCCATGTTCGAACTGATGGGTATCCCCTACCTCGGCTGCGACATGCGATCCTCATCGCTCGCGCTGGACAAGATGCGAACCCACGATATTGCCGAGCAGGTCGGCTTACCAGTTGCCAAGGCCGCTTTGTTGCAGATTGATCCTGCAAATCCCGCAACATTTAATTACGCTTATCATACAGCAGTCTCTGCAACCATGGACGCGAGTTGGGGACGGCTGGCTGATGATCACCCGCATCTGGTCGTGCTCAAACCGAATTTTGGCGGTTCGACGGTTGGCATCACAATTAGTGCGCAAGAAGACGAGCTGCACGATGGATTACAGACCATCCTCAGAATTGGCGATGTCCCGATGCTCGAGGAATACATCCCCGGGCGTGAAGTTACCATCACTATTATTGGCGACAATGCCTATCCGATGATCGAAATCCGCCCTCGCGATGGATACTACGATTACGCTAACAAATACACGCACGGAAAATCCGACTACCTATGCCCCGCGCCGGTTGATCAAGCTGTTCAGGAACTGGCTGCCGAGTATGCCGAAACCATCTTTAAAGCACTTGGCTGCCGCCATCTGGCACGTGTCGATTTCCGGCTTACGGAAGACAATCAGCTGTTCCTGCTCGAGATAAATACCATTCCAGGGATGACCGACTTGTCACTTGTCCCGATGGCAGCTCGTGAGAACGGCCTGGATTTCCCCGCATTGATGAGCCATTTCATCGAACTTGCGATGGGGTGAAATGCGATGCGACACTCTGAGTACAACCGGACGAAAAAGAATCTACCCAGCTTCTTCTGCGCATTGTTCCTGATACTCGTGTTGTTTCCCACTGCGTATGCCCAAGTCGTGCTTAACGAGATAATGTTTAATCCTGAAGGCGACGACTATCACACCGAATACATAGAATTGTACAACCTCGGTGAGGCTGTCTTCCTTTATGGCTGGCGAATATCCGACGGCGAATCCTTCGACTACCTGATCCGTGCACCAGATTCAACATCGATCACGATTGATTCCGCTGCCTATGCGATCATTATCGACAGCGGCTACTGGGAGAACGGTGAGACACTGTACGACGACCGCATCCTGCCTGGCACGCTGGTACTCACCATCGAAGATTCCCAGTTTGGCGATAACGGCCTTTCCAACTCCACCGGTGAAACAGTTCAACTGATCAATGAGGACGGCTTGGTAGTATCCGAGCGCACATACCATCCCAATGACGAAGGAGGGATCAGCGAAGAACGGATTCGCGCCGACGGTGACGAGTCAGATGATAACTGGGCATTATCCGCACCCGGCGGAACACCTGGATTCCGCAATTCAGTTTCACCTCAGCCCAATGACTTGTCTGTTGATTCGCTATTTGTGGAATACGAGCAGATTGACGATCACCTCGAGTTGTTCGCCTCCTGCGTGGTCGAGAATGTTGGTGCCGAGACTTCATCAACACGCCAACTTCGTCTTTTCCTCGGGCCTGTGGAAGAAACTCCTGACTCTTTAATCGCTACGCTTGCGATCAATCCAATGCCAGCAGAAACGAGAATATCTGTTGAGCGTCAAGCTACACTTCCTCTTCTTGAAGGCAATTTCATAACCTTGATGACACTTTCCCCTAACGACGACAATTCTGCAAATGACAGTACAATGGCTGAAATCACACTTACATACCAGCCAATTCCTGAGATGGGCTGGCCAACCATCACCGAGATCATGGCTTCACCGCCGCCTGCACCAGTTGATTGTGAATGGCTGGAACTGCGGAACGATACCGATCAACCGCTGAATCTATCCGAATGGTCAATGCGGGATGCTTCAGGCACGAGCGCTGAATTCCCACAGATCGTTCCAGATCTCGATCCCGATTCGCTGGTCGTGTTTGCTGAAACTGCAGATGCGTTGAACTGGGATGGATTGCGTGCTGAACAACTAATCATCGCTGATTCGTGGTTCAGCTTGAACAACGACGGTGACACGATCTATCTGGTTGATCCGAACGGATTCATAGTTGATTCTACCAGCTACTCAGCCCCAGAACCTGGACTGAGCCTGATCCTTCATGAACTGGCTGATTCTGTTGAGTGGTTTCCACATATTTATGAGCCCTACGCATCACCCGGACTCGGCAATAAGGCTGGTTTCCCATCATCTGAACTCCTGATCGATAGTGTTTCAGCCTACGTTCTTACTGGATTTGAAGGCACAAGTGATTCACTGATCGTTGATTTCGAAGTACGTGCTGAAGGATGGTTTATTGACGAAGAAATACCATGGATCATCTTGATTCCGTGGGAGTGGGATTTCCAAAGTGTTGCGAATGGTGCATTAAAAGCACCGGCGCCCTCTAGATCCGTATGGCATTCTACAGCGATTCCAACTAGCAAAATAAGGGAAACTGCCGGTTGGCAATGGTTTGATCTAAGCCTTGGCTTTAGTAACCCAGACCACCATCAGCCGCTTGCATCGTTCAACGTCTTTATCCCCGCATCCAACGACGACAATCATCTCCCAAACCTGCTTGTCACTCCAAACCCATTCAGCCCGGACGGTGATGGGTACGAAGACACCGTCTCCTTCATCTTCGATCTGCCAGCGCAAGAACTCACAGTCACCGTACGCCTGTTCGATTCTAGCGGACGACTGCTCGGCGTCATCGCTCGCGATGTCCGCGTTCCTGGTTATGGCGGCGAGTGGGTATGGGATGGTCGCTCGGGCCTGAGCAGCGGCAACCATCTCCCACTAGGACTATACGCATACGTTGCTGACATCCAATCCGTCGATGGTGAATCAACCTGGCGGGTCAAGGGCGCGCTCGCCAGCGCCGGAGGGCGCTGAGTAGGCGGCAGAGCGCCCACATTGCCTCCTCACATTCCCACTTCTATATTCCACACACCGGATAGGCGGTATGCCTTGTCTTCGGCACATCTACGCGAACGTTCTCCGAGGTCCTTTCGCCAACCCTGGCATGAGGAGTTTGCGCCGAAGAAGTGATGGTTCCAAGTTTATGAGCAGTCAACCAAACTTCCGCTCAAGGAAACCATTCAGGCTGCACGCAGTCATAGGTTCACGCTTCATGGAGATGTTTCATCATGGCCAAGAAAATCCTCATCATGGGAGCCGCCGGTCGCGACTTCCACAATTTCAACGTGCTGTTCCGCGGCAACTCTGACTACGAAATCGTTGCCTTCACAGCGACCCAGATTCCGGACATTGACGGTCGTAAATACCCGGCCGAACTCGCTGGCGACCTTTATCCGAACGGTATTCCGATCGAATCCGAAGAAGATCTCGTTCCGCTGATCAAGAATCACGGCGTGGACCAGGTTTATTTTGCCTATTCCGATGTGCCGCACGAATACGTCATGCACAAGGCGTCGCTCGTCAACGCCGCCGGTGCGGACTTCGTCCTCGCCGATGCGCAAAAAACCATGGTTGAATCGACAAAGCCGGTGATCAGCATTTGTGCCGTGCGTACCGGTTGCGGCAAGAGCCAGACTACGCGTGCTGTGGCTGAAACTCTGCGTGCTGCTGGGAAAAAGGTTGTCGCCATCCGTCACCCCATGCCGTACGGTGATCTGGTCAAGCAGAAGGTCCAGCGTTTCGCTGAACTCGACGATCTCAAGAAGCACGATTGCACAATCGAAGAGATGGAAGAGTATGAGCCACACATCATGGCTGGCGGCGTCGTTTACGCTGGTGTCGATTACGAGGCCATCCTGCGCGAAGCTGAGAAGGAAGCGGACATCATCCTGTGGGATGGTGGCAATAACGACACCTCCTTCTACAAGGCCGACCTGAGTATCGTCGTCGCCGATCCACATCGTCCGGGTCACGAGATCAGTTACTTCCCAGGCGAGACAAACGTTCTGATGGCAGATGTCGTCATCCTGAACAAGGTCGATTCGGCTGACCTCGACGACATTGAAGAAGTCCGTGAGAATATTCAGCTCGCCAATCCGAATGCGATTATCCTCGAAGGCGCAAGCCCAGTCGCGGTTGATAATGCCGAGATGATCCGTGACGCAAAGGTGCTGGTCGTGGAAGATGGCCCAACATTGACCCACGGTGAGATGCAGTACGGCGCCGGTATCATCGCAGCATCCAAGTTCGGTGCGGATGAACTCGTAGACCCGCGTCCGTACACTACCGGTACGATCAGCGAAACGTTCGAGAAGTATCCGGACATCGGAATCCTGCTCCCGGCCATGGGTTACGGCGCGAAGCAGATGAAGGATCTCGAGAAGACTATCGACAAGGTTGACTGTGATGCCGTCATCATAGGTACACCGATTGACTTGCGTCGGGTGATCAAGATCAAGAAGCCGGCAACCCGCGTGACCTATGACCTGCAGGTGATCGGCAAGCCGGACCTTAATGACGTACTCGCAAAGTTTGTGTGAGTATTTAGTCCTGAATCTTGAATCAGGACCGTCACTGGAATTATCCCGGCAAATCATCTAAACGGTTTGCCGGGTTTGTGTTCCGTGTGAGGCAGAATATGAGCGAGAACAAACCTATCGCCGTCGTAGCACTCGGCGGGAACGCAATCAGCGACCCGAGCGAGAAGAACGAAACGATCCATTCTCAGTTTCAGCAGACGCGTCGCAGCATGGGCGCAATTGTCTCGATGATTAAGGCTGGATACCGCATTGCGCTAACACACGGCAACGGTCCACAAATCGGCTATGAACTCCTGCGTGTGGAAGCGGCATATGGAGTCGCACCCGATCAACCCATCGGTGTGCTCGATGCCAACACCGAAGGCTGGATGGGCTACATGATCGAGCAGTCACTGATGAACCGGCTCGCTGATGAAGGCATCAAGCTGCCAGTAATTTCCATGGTCACGCAGGTTGTCGTTGACCAGCATGATCCCGCCTTGCTTAATCCAAGCAAGTTTATCGGACCGACATACTCCCGTCGGCAAGCCGAGGACAAGATTAATGTTGACGGCTGGCGGATGAAGGAATACAAGGACGGACGTTGGCGCCGTGTCGTTGGTTCACCAATCCCTAAGGAAATCGTGAACGCTGACACGATCCGCTTGTTATTGGAAAATGACCATGTCGTCATCTGCGCTGGCGGCGGTGGTGTACCCGCATATCGTAATGAGAACGGTCACCTCGAAGGCGTTGATTCAGTAATTGACAAGGATCGCGCCTCTGCCCTGCTCGGAAATCGTATCGGTGCGAAAGACCTGCTGATCATGACCGCCGTCGAGAAAGTATCGCTGAACTTCGGCAAACCAGACCAGGTTGATCTGAAACGGCTGACCGTATCTGAGGCGCGTCAACACGCATCGGACGGCCACTTTCCGGCCGGAAGCATGGGCCCAAAGATGGAAGCTGCGATCGAGTTCATTGAGAATGGTGGCGAACGAGTGATAATCACCGATCTTGAGCACGCAGGCGCGGCGCTTGATGGCAAAGCAGGAACGATACTAGTCTCTGGCTGATCGAATACTGAATATTCAGATGCACAAAAGGCGTGTTCAATGAACACGCCTTATCTATTCGATAGCTGATTCGATCACTTACTTGAGCAATGTCACTTTCTGCACACCCAAAGTCTGCTGATCAGTGTGCGCATGGATGAAATACAATCCACTGGCAAAACCCGACCCGTTGAAGCTCAGTTCATGAATACCAGCTCCATGTACACCCTCGGCAATGGTTGCAACGCGACGACCTGTCACACTGAATACCTCCACCGTCAGCTCTACAGAACGATCCAAGTACAATGACACAGATGTTTCCGGATTGAACGGATTCGGATACGCCGCCGACATGCTGAATTCAGTGGGGAGGCTGTTTTCAGACACTGCATCCGCTGCGGAATCGTCGTCTGTTACCATCTGGAATGTGCCGTATCCTAACCAATCGTTCGGATCGAAACTCACTGTTTGACCATCAGCCACTTCACCAAACTTGAATAACTCGATAACGTCTTGCACATATGAGAACGGGTAATACCCCAAGTGCCCAACAACGAAATATGAACCACCCGGAGCTGAGGCAGGAATATCCTGATATAATGTGTCCGCAACCCAGGTACCGAACGGATCCAGGACCAATGTCGTATCCACCCCCGGCCCAAACACATTGCCTCGCGGAGTGGTGATCATCGTCCAGAAATCGACATCCGTAAACGTTTGCGGGGAAGTGCTGTTGATTGTGGCGTTGAAAAGTCCCGTACCACCACCAGGAGGTATCGTGAAATCAATAATACCTAGCGTCAGCGTTACAGGTAGCGGAAGGCGAACACCCGTGAAGAAACCACCGTGTTCATGCCATTCATAGTTTCCCGGATCCTGCCAGAAACCTGTGCTGTCATGATGCATCGGGTAGTTAACTACCCACTCCGCATTCAGTTCAAAATCACGGAATAGATCTTCCTTCAAGACCCGGTGATATACGTATGGATTGTTTGTAATCGTGCCTTCAGCCGGACTCGCAACTCCTATTCCAGCTTCGATGTCCAACAGGTAACTGAGATGCAGGTAGGGTCCGTTACTGTTAATCGCTAATGCCCCATCCAGCTCGCTGGCAGACTGGCCAACTCCAGCTCCACCTGCAATATCCCAATTTGTATAAGTGATGTTTACCGGCTTGGCCCAAAGCAAACCGTTGTACAAGCCCGGTGGAGATGCTGTGATGTAGAGGTCGCCATTACCTATCCCCGTACTCTCAGAATAGTCGTGTTCACCACCACCGAATGATCTGAACATACACCAGAGGACACCGGTCAGGCTGTCGAAAAACAGACTGGGACGGTCGGCTGTACGACCCCATGTTTCTGGCGGATAACCAGGATCTGGTTGATAATGAATCTGAGACCACCACTCAAAACCATCGTCATCTTCAACGTAGCTGTAGAGGCGGCTTTCGTAGAATGATTCACCTGTTACCGCATTACCATGAGCAACCGTAAATGCAGCACGGAGCTTGTTCTGCGTGGTAAACTCAATTCCGCAATCCGCATAAGCCCGCATGGTATCGTTAGGTACCTCATCAACCGGACCAATGAACTGGGTCAGATTTTTCGGATTATTCAAATCCCATGTCTGCCCACCATCAATACTCTGGTACACATACACATCATTGTTAACCTGAGTCGCGCTCAATCCACCCCAGCGTTCACCTCGCGTCTCATGACGACTAACGCAGGAAGCAATGGCGATGGTTTGACCATCTATCGTGGTGGCAATGTCACTGCTGATGTTCATTGCCTCAGAGGTGATCAGCACAGGATTGTTATCTATGGTTGCTGGGGTCAAGGTGAGCGACAATGGATCAATGCTGTATCGCATGTAGCTCAGGGATATTGGATCCGTATTTGTTACGCGCTGGCTGTGAGAAACGATATGCAAGTAACCATCTGCCCCTGCGATTGCACGAGGCCAAAGATGTGACTGAGGGAATACACCAGGGACGGTGTATTCATTAAAAGTATTGGGATCTATGGAATCCCGTATCGCGGTTAGCGTAAAATAATCATCACCGGCAGTTTCCGCCCCGTGATATACCAGAAGCGGGGTTTCAGCAAGTACGGAATACACCATACCAGCGTAACCACTCCGATATTGGCTATCGACTTGAATGGAAGGAACTGGCCATATCTCAAGATTGCCGAACTCATCTTCGCGAACTCGAATCGCTCGGACATGACGTGGATCACCAGGTAGAACACCCGATAATTTGGTGAACACTACTTGTGCTAACCATTGATCACCTGGTTGATAACAGATTTGACGAGCAGCACCAGCATTATGCTGGTCGTCCCATGTGGATGCTCCAACGAAAATCGTATCACCGAGGAGAACACCAACCTGACGAGTTCCGGTTGGCTCATGTTCAAGAAGGTCCGCGGGAATATTGACCAGTTCACGACCGACCAAGTCGGACGCTGGCAATGTTCGCAAACGGTTATCCGCAACCGCTGCGAAAGCTAATCCGAGTATCAATACGGCGCACATTGTCCATTTCAGTTTCACAAACTGCTCCTGCCTGAATTCACCTGACACTGACTTGCGTCAAGCAGAAAACTCAACATTGTAGAAAGTGGAGATACTAGAATAAACGAAAAAGTACAACGATTGCCAGAATCCTGATGAGATATTTAAATTTCTCTCATAAGCGTGAGCCTGCAGGAGCTTCTAAATATTGAGGGTTAAGTTAAATATATTCAATGATATAAGTCAGATTAATTTGCAGCTTTCATGAAGCCACAAACAATATTATTCTCAATTATCGTGCTATCGTCCGCCCTTGACCTTCCAGCGGATAGGCAGATTCCGTTACAATACCAATGTGTTTGAGGTAGGCCGCCAATGCCTGCTGATCGGTTTGACCAAGCAGCGTGCGCGCTTTATGGCGCAATGGATATTGATCCCCTCCGTTAGCGAGGAAGTTCCCTGTAGCCAAGTCAACATGAGGAGCATCTTCATTGACAACACCGTCCACTACCAGCACCGTGCCATCGTCCAGCCACGCATTTCTTACACGCTCTCCACAAGATTCTACTTCGAAATTGTCTGAATACCTCTGAGCAGGATAGCTGAGATCAAATTCATATTTGAATCCGGCTATCTGGGCGTAACGACCTGTACCGGACCCTCCAAATTCCGCCGATACCGAATTCTCCATTACAGATTTCAGTTCATTTGGAGACAAGTCATGGACAATGGTCAGAGTATTCCCGAATGGCAGCATGTTGAATGTGTTCAGCTCGCTGATCTCACCTGCCGGGATGTAACTGTCATTTCGAATGCCACCGCCGTTTTGTAACGCGATCTCCGGGCGAGGTGCGGCATAACGTTCGTGTAGCTGAACCGCCGACCAGAGAAGCGCATCAGCAATCAAGTTGCCCTCGTTGGTTTCTTGTGTTCGAACATGGTTGCGAATCCCGTCTAACTTCACCTCGCTAGTTGCGATGATGCGAGACTCGAGTGCAGCCATGTATTTCGATACCGGACGAACAACCGTTTCCATCATCTCAACATTTGCAGGTACTCCACCGTCCACCTCTTCATTGGCGATGACGCGTGGACCGGAATTGTCATCATCCACTAGAAGCAACACACCATTGTCATCAAACTCGGCGACCAATACGCCGAGATACCCGAAATTCCCACGTGTCGTCACGACCGGAACAAGCTGCCCGTTTGCGTCTTCCGAATACATCGGATAATCGCCGTAACATTCGCTTTCGTCACCTGGGATTATTTGATCATCAGGTAAAGTCGCTAGCAGCTCATCCCCGCCGCCCGCGATTACGATGTCAACATCGCGAAGTTTGCCGATCATGGCAATGTCTTCTTCAATCCCCTGCATGTGACTCACCAGAATGATGATCTGAGCCCCGTTCTCCGTCGCTTCTGCGACCTCGCTTGTGATTTCACCGACCACATCATTGATGACATTGACATTACCGGTGGTTGAAACAAATTCCACGTTCGGGGTGGTCGCACCGATAACCGCGACCACAGTTCCACCTATTTCAAATATGCGACTTCCCGATATTTTCTTCTCAACCAACGCCTGTAGGGCCGGTTCATCAGTGAAATCCAAGTTGCAACTCAAAAACCACGGACTCGATACTTTACCGGTTGCATCGATAAACTCAGCCAGTACACTTGGACCTGAGTCAAAATCGTGATTGCCGATACATAATGCATGGTATCCCAAGCGATCTATAGCCAGAGCATCAAAGTATATTCCACGATCAAGACTGGCGTTCCACTCAGGACCGGCAAGGAAATTATCGCCTGAGGTCAGCATGATCCAGCCATCTGAGTTGGAATCTGCCCACGCCTTCACGCTGTCAGCCCTCGACTTGAAATGCGCAACGCCACCGTAGTTCTCCAACCCTTCACCGAGGTTGATCAACTGCGATTCGCCGTCGTTGTTGTGAAGCAGTGTGAGGGTAAAATTCGCACTGGACTGGGATGCCATCAGAAGCAAGAGAACGAGAATAAGTGTCGATATACGCATTTTCACCACTTGAATGAGTTGGTCGGGAAACCACACTGATGGTTTCGATCTGAACCGGGGAAGTTGCCACTGGACAACTGCAATGTCAAAGCGTGGAGCGAACAAAGCAGTCAAACATGAGGCAAGGGTACCAAAGAAAAACCTCACACAGTGAGGTTCAGACAGCATTCTTCTGTAATAAATGAATGTTTCTACTTGATCAACACGAGCTTACGGTATTCAGTCAACTCCCCATCAACCACTGCATGAACAAAATACACTCCGCTGGAATACGAAGATCCATCGAACACCAAGTCATGGTGACCAGTTTGCATATGACCTTCAGCGAGCACTACAACCTGGCGACCAGTGATATCATACACGACAACCGATACATCAACTGTTGATGGTAAACTCAACACAAGCGTTGTAGTAGGATTGAATGGATTCGGATGAGCCTGGCTTAGCTTATACGTATCTGGGAACAGAAATTCTTCTGGTTCGTCTTGTGGATCTTGGACAATGGGCCACATCCACGTCGGCCAATCCTCCGGATTGAATGTGTCTATTTCCTCGCCACCTGGATATTTGGGGAATGTGAAAGAGTCGCTGATAATGTCATTTGGGTAATACCCGGCATACATCGAGTATTGGTACGTGCCGGAAGGCGCATCGTGTGGAACAATCTGGTTTACTGGAACATTTGGAATAGTAGTCCTTCGCCAGAGATCGACAGTTAACGTCAGCAATGGACCATATTGTTCACCAGATGGGAAAGTTATCATAGTCCACACATCCAAACCTGGGTAATCGATGAGGGTTTGGTTATTGACAGTAACCATCGCACTGATCAAGCCGCCATTTTCATCAACCGAGTTGGCAGTTGGTTCCATCTCCAAGGACAACGCAGACGCACTATCACGCGAGGTCGTATAAAATCCGCCGTATTCATCCCACAACCATTCACCTGGATCTTCCCAACACCCCCAGCCATTGAAGTGAAGCGAATCACTCGCTACCCACTCGCCAGTATTCGCGAACTCTTGCAATAATGTTGATTTCAGGACACGGTGGTAAACCATGGGATTGTCCGTCATCGTGCCTTCGAACTGAACCGCACAACCGCCGTCAAGATCCAACATGTATAGTAAGTGCAAATAGTCACCGTCATTGTTCAATGCAATGCTCACATCCGTTTCACTCCGGCTATCACCGGGTAGCGCCCCCCCGGGCTGCGTATACTTCGAATTCGTGATATTGACAGCTTTTGTCCACAGAAGACCATTGTATTCGCCGGGCGGGCTGGCAGAGATGAAGATATTCGTATTCGCACAACCAGAGGAAACGCTCATATCAGTTCCCTCAGGCCCGGCATCGACTACTTCCATCACGCACCAGAGAATCCCAGTATTGTCATCGAAATAAAGGCTCGGACGGTCTACAGTCCGCCCCCAGGATTCAGGCAGGCCATTATATGGTTGATGATGAATCAGTGTCCATATGTCTTCGCCATTGTGCTTCATCCAGTGGAACACACTGCTCTCGTAATAAACCTTTGCTCGAATGAAATCGAAATCATGTGCCGTAAATGCTGCGTGCAGTTGGTTTTCGTCATCGTAGAACAAGCTGCAATCAGTGTAAGCTCTTCGGACATCCTGATTTGCAAAATTCGTGTCCGGAGCATCAAACACTGGGCCAAAGAAGGACGTGATGTCCATCGGTGAATCTGAAAATCCACCACCAGAATTATTGCTCTCCCACACGTAAATATCATTGTTCCATCTACCCTGGCCGCTCATAAACTTTTCGTCCAAGGTGTAATTGCGATCCACACAAGCCGCTAACGCAACCTTCGAACCGTCCCGGTTGGTAACTATATCAGCACTGACATTTGCCAATGCGAATGATACGATGTCTGGATTCCCATGAGGCATAGCCGGAATCAAGCCTAGCGCCTCATCCATGTACCACCGCATATAACTCAGGTGCGAGGGCGATATTAGTGACGCGTTAGTATGATGGTTAGCAACATGCAGGAAACCATCCGCACCCATAGTCGTTTTGGGCCACACATGTTCTTCGGTGAAGATTCGAGGAGTCAAATGCGGAATCCAGACGCCAGGAATAAATGCTGAGGGATGATAAGCATAACTGTCGAACCTATCGGATTGCAGCATTTTGTGGTGAAACGCCAGGAAAGGTGATCCATCGTTGGGATTAACAGCAACTGTTGCAAAACCACTGCGGTAACCATTGTGGACAATGTCAGGTGGATCTGGATCATACGTGTAGCCCTGATCAGATCCGTGAATCATTGTTTGTACCACATGGCGAGGATTATCGGCGTGCACACCTTCAAGCTTCATCCAAGCGACTGATATATGCCAACCATCATCATCCAGGAAATGTGAAATCTGACGACCAACATTACCGTTATGCTGCATATCCCAACCAGTAGTACCAACGATGAGTGTATCACCGATGAGTGTACCGGTCAAGGCTGCACCACCGTTGAAACCAATACCACTATTGATGATTGGCAGGGATTCGTCACCGCGTAGAGGTACATCCGGGGAGTCAACGACCGGAGAGGATAGAGCTACGCCTATACATGCGAAGAACCATAATGCCAGCATCAGGTGATACCGGATCATCCCCATTCTCCCGTATATCAGCCATTGTGCGAGACTTCTGAGTACCTCACGAAAACGACATACTACTGCAATTTCATACATCGAATGTAAAGTAGAGGTTATGAATTGAACGTGCAAATGTATACACCGATATTTTTATTCAAGATGAATAATGTCGAGCTAATGTTTGGAACCTATAACAACAGGGTAACTCCGTTACGTGCAAGCGGTTTAACCGACGAGTCTCAATAACAACCAGGGCTCTCAACGATAAATGCAGTTTACCGCAATCGAATGAAAAACCCCGCGTACTTGATCGTACGCGGGGTTGGAATGACGTAATAAACGTCAATTAGTCAACAGCTTACTTCAGCAAGGTGACCTTGCGCAGCTCGTTGAGCTGGCCCGGAACCTGTGCCTGGATGAAGTACAGACCACTGGCCATGTTCGAACCATCGAAGGTCAGGGTGTGGACGCCAGCGTTGTATGAACCGCTTGCGAGCACTGCAACCTGCTGACCCATCACGTTGAACACGGAAACATTCAGGTCTGCTACCTGCGGCAGGCTGATGCTGATCGCGGTGGTCGGGTTGAACGGGTTCGGATAAGCCTGACCCAGTTCGAATGCCTGCGGGATCACTACGTTTGTAGCTTCACCAGCAGTTTCGAAGGACTCGCCGCCGCCTGTCCATTCAGAGGAACCAGCAGCCTGACCGAGCTTGACGAAATCGAATGAACCCTGGATGTAGTCAACCTGCGGGTAGTAACCAGCGTGACCAACCATGGTGTAATCACCAGCCGGTGCACCTGGTGGGACCGTCGCGCTACGACCAATTGTCACATCATAGAACGGCGTGACGTTGAACGTAAGCACTGGAGCCCACGGACCGTAGTTGTTGCCCGCCGGCATGATTGCGGTTTCCCAATAATCCACGCCGTTGAAGCTCTGACCCATGAAGGTCTGGATACGGGTATCCCATGTCAACACACCACCACCAGCCGGAATTTCAGTCGAAGAGGTCGGAGTCAGCGTCAACAACGCATTCGGCTGGTCGACATTTGTTAGAACGGCTGTCACGTGGTGACCAAATCCACCGATCGGAGCGTCAGCCTGAGCGTCAGCCAGATCGTAGTACTGGGTGTCGTCGAAAGCGTTGCCATCTGTACGATAGGCGAACGGCTGATAGTAACCGCCACCTGCCAAGGTCGTCAGACGTGCACCAACCCAGAAGTCACCGGTCATGCCCTGCAGAGCGGCCTCAGCAGAGACATCTTGGATGGCCTGTGTATAACCGAGGTAGCCCGGAGCTTCGGTGAAGGTGTAGGTACCTGTGTAGAGCAAGGCACCCGGAACCGCACCACCAGCATAGACATCAAAGTCCATGGTGCAGCCAGCCGGAGCACCACCAGCGGCGCTGTGGAAGAAACCATCCAAACGCAGCTCAGCCATGTCATACGTGCTTCCCGCTGGGAAGTAATCGCCGTTGACAATGGTCGGATCAATGTGGACAACCGGACCGGTGCCACCAAGGTGGACCGACAGCGAACCGTAGAAGTTACGGGAGTCGGTACCGACTTCCCACATGTCAGCAGCAAGGATGTCAACATCAACCGGATAGTTGTCGTTGGCCGGAATTTCGTCGCCAGCCAATGTGTGGTACGCATCGAGGAACAGAGTACCAGCGGCAGCCGGGACCCAGTATCCAACGTGCATTGGATCGGTCGGATCATCAATCGACAGTTCCATGGAAGTCAAGGAAAGCAAGTTGTACGGACCAGCCGGAACGAGCGGGAATGCACCACCGGTGCCCGGATCCCAAACAGCCATGAAGCCGGTTTCGTCGTTCGGAGCGTTGTTCGTCAACGTTACTTTACCATAGACATCCGTACCAACCGAGGTCGGATACGGCATGGTCAACACGGTTGAGATGTCATGCTGCAAGCTCTGCTGATCGACAAGTAGATCATCGATCAAGTGGTGGGTCATCAGACGATCTTCCGACGGTGCATGGAAGAACATGCGTAGTCGTACGCCAGTTTCACCTGCGAGGTAGGTCAGATCCCAGTCATAGGTGAAACCAGACGTGGAGAACGGTTCCCAGATCGAGCCGTTGCCACCGACATACACGTAGTTGCCGCTCGTCGCGGGCTGCACCCAACCGTTGGTGATCGGGTTCCAAACTTCGGGACGCCAGTAGAATTCAGCCGGGAAGGCGTTTGTGTACTCAATGTCACTGTTGAACATGACGTCGAGCCACAGGCTTTCACCCGGGTTAACTGCCGGAAGCGTGAACTCCGGACCTTCCATGTAGTGATCGAATGCTGCATCAGCGTCAGAGAAGACACCGCAGACATTGGTCGGAGAAGGAGCCGGACCCCATGCACCTGCATCACCGATTTCAACCTGGTACGGAAGGATTGGCAGACCAGCTGCAAATGCACCCGTTTCGAAGGTTGCCGGACCACCAACATTAGTACCATCAGCGTCGTCGGCCCAGACGGTGCCACCGTCAACCGTCACGTCGATATCATCAACGATGAAACCGTACATGGCAGTGTTGTTACCGGTGTTGTAAGCTGTGTCAGTCGCCATTGCCAGCACGACATGCACATTCGAGTAACCAGTGTAAGCACTCAGGTCAAAGCTTGCAGCGACAAAGGCGTCGTTGAAAGCTTCGCCACCTTCACCAGCCCAGCCTGGATAAGCCGGAAGCATACCACCAAACCAAATGTCAAATGCGACAAGGTCGGTTTCGGTGTAAGCCGGGGAAGTTGGGGTAGCAATTTCCTTGGTCAACGTTTCTGGGTCGTTACCGTAGAATACCCAGACGTTGCAACCATCCCAGTTGCCATCTTCGATGTACGCACTGAAGTTGAAGGTCATGGATACACTGGTCGCTGCGGTCAAATCCATCACCGGGCTGACCATGAACTGCAGCCAGTCATCAGCGTAACCACCGATTTCGGGAAGACCGAAATCGTAGCTTCCGCAACGCCAGGCGTTGGTACCGTTGGCAGCCATGAAGTCATCCGTGAACCAGTAATTCGGCTGGATGTCGGGGCTGACTTGCGTCCAGTCGCTAACATCGCCTTCAAAATCTTCAATGTACACAACTACGTCCAATTCATCCACACCAGCCTGCGGCGGGTTGGCATTGAACGCGGTCCTCTGCATCTCGATCGGTGTGCTGGCGAAGGCTATGCCAGACATCAGTGCGAGCGCGAGGAAAAGCACGATGTTCCTACGCATCGATTACCTCCAGTTTTCCCTTTTTTACCTGATTGGGGGTCCCTACACCCCCATGTGAACTGTACCTCAAAAAATATACGATCCACCAATCCGTGAATGATTGGCGTTTGACAGATGAGCGATTGTGAATTTAGATCTTTTATTATTCGCTCACAATCGAATCAAGCAGTTTTTTAGGATTTTTTATTCTCAATGAGAGACACATAAAACTCCAAATTGAGCAATCTCCATCTGCTCCACAGAATCAGCCTTTGAATACAGCAGCCGTACCCAATTTTGACAACTATTGAATATGAACTAGCTTCTGCGTCACTGACTCAGCTTGATTCACTGTTGCATGCAAGAAATACACGCCACTAGCCAGTCCATCACCGGTGAAGGTGAACTGGTGTTGCCCTGCCGATAGGACATCATTGACCAAGATCGCTACCAGCCGACCCGTAACGTCGTACACATGCAATTCCAATGTGGCTGCTGATTTTAGCGACACCTCAACTCGTGTTTCAGCATTGAATGGATTTGGCCACACGCTTTCCAGCACGAAATTGCCGGGAACTTCAGCATCAGTATGGTTGAGTGCCCCGTTAGTGGTCCAATCGTTAAACGGACCCTCATCCACAGATGTTATCAGCCCTTTGCTGAACTCAAATGAGTCGGTGGCGAGGATATTGGGGAATTCGCCCCCATTGCCGGCCAGTGTATAAATGCCATTCGGAGCAAATCCCGGAACGTCCTGAGATAAGACAGGCGAAGTCATCTGTGATTGAGCATCCAATGAGAACGGATTACTCGTGAACAATGGTCCGTAATCATTGCCGTTGGGCAGAATCGCCATGGTCCAGAACTGCAATCCGGTATAATTCGTATCTGTGTTGTTGTCCAAGGAGACTTCGTATGTAACGGTACCGCCAGCTTCACCAACTTCGACCACATATGGTGTCATGGTGAGTACAACACCCTGTTGCGCTGTTACACCGTCCACGATCAAGCTGAATGCCTGCTGGCTTTCATCAAGTGGGCCATCATTTGTGATCTCAACTCGATACGTGCCCGGCGATGTTGTCCCAACAAATACCTGCTCAACATTGTCAAGGTTGTTATCGCCTGTAACTGCAGGTGACGATGGGCTTTCCGGATTCAAGACCCAAGGCTCCCAGAACGTACCGTCGCTGACACGGACAATTTGCATGTCCAGATCGTTAATCAACGCTGGATTCGCACCAGTATTCGACGGCGCTTCAGTCCAGGCGATTGTCGCCTTAATCGGGACTGTGCCATCCGTTTCAAATTCATACGTGAACAACTGCCCTTCCTCGAGAACCAGCTGTTGAATCCGGCCATCATTTTCTACATCGTCACTTATCAGATCAGCCGCGCGACGAACATTGAGTAAACCCCAGCCAAAAGTGTAGTCAGGGCCATCATAGCTGCCACACTCGTCAGTCGTATGAATAGCCAGCGCTTTCAGCGTGGATGATAGAAACGGTGCATACAGGTGTGTGTTCTGATAATGTTCAACCAGCAAAAACAGCGATCCAGCAACGTTTGGCGTTGACATGGACGTGCCGGACATGGATGTATAACCTGTCGAAAGAGTGGAATACAAGTTCACACCATTACCAACCAGATCAGGTTTCAAACGGCCATCAGCTGTCGGTCCACGACTGCTGAAGCCAGCGATTGACACGCTGCCTGGGCCATTGTAGTTGGGAATATCATTGACCGCGCCAACCGTCATGACATTTTTCCCAAGATTGCTAGATGGAATTGTGTGGAAACCGGGTCCGTCATTAGCCGCAGCCTGGCAGATCAGGTAATACGGCGCGAGATAAGCGATTTCGTCAAAGTCTGCCGTAAGCCACGAGTAAGTGTCGTAATCACCGCCGGAGTGATATGAATGACTGGAAACCTTCAGCCAGTTGCCATTTTCTGACATCTCCTGCTGATCCATTCCCCAATCGAAGGTGTTCAGGTAAGCAGCGATGCTCATCCCCTTGGCATTAGGGCTGACACCTGCAGCAGCCAGAGTTCCTGCTGTGTGATTCGCGTGTGCGGCATAATTGTTTGAGTAGTCGCCGATCAGAGCTCTGCCACCCCACTCCTGATGATCAGGGTTCGCAACTCCATTGTCCCAAACTGCTAGTCCCCAGGCCGTGGCACCGGTCAAATCGTATCCAGACAGTCCACCCGGCTGGAGTTCATCCGCACCTGTACTGCGCCCGGCGTTGATGTTGTCCGTGTAATAGATGATCGGGTTGCCGTGCTCATCCACGCCCATTAGTTCACGCTCAGGATCAGCATTCAGCTCACCCCAGTACCCTGTGCGAATGGCTTTGAGTCGCTGATACTCCGAACCCTGCCAGGCTTCGTAACGAGCTGCCAAACGTCCAGAGAGTTGTTCCAGACCTTCAATATCTGTCTGTGGCAGATCAGCTAGAGCAAAAGTAGAAATGAGAAAAGCAACCAGAATAAAAACAGGTCGCAATGTGTACTTGTTCATGATGACCGTTCTCGTGTAGACCCTGAAGCTCCCTCAAATGTGAGAGATGCGAAACTTTGAATATAACTGATTTCCAGTAGGATCAGAACTTGTTCAAACCAGGAGTTCATTTTTGATCATGTCTGCTATCGTCTTTTACGTATGTAAGAGTGAGCAGCGCGACATCTTTTTTCGATGTCGCGCTGTCACATCTGGATAACATCTTACTTCATCAACACCAGCTTTCGCGTCGCGTTCAATTCACCAGGAACAAATGCCTTGATGAAATACACTCCACTCGCCAGGTTACTGCCGTCGAATGTCATTGTATGACCACCAGCTGACACTTGACCGTCACTCAGCGTTGCAACCACTCGACCGGCCAGGTTATACACCTGCACCGTCAGATCCGCCGCTTCTGGCAAATTAACCTTGATCGACGTTGTTGGATTGAACGGGTTCGGGTAAGCTTCACCGAGTTCGAATGCGCTCGGCATTGAACGCTGAACCACACCGCCATCTTCGTCTGCAACCTCACCAAATCCAGTACCCTGCCATGTGCCACCTTCAACAAACTCGCCATCGGCACCAGGACCGAACTTGATCATCTCGAATGAGTCACTCACCAAAATCTCATCCGGGTAGAACCCAACGTATCCGAAGAACTCGTATGTGCCATTAGGTGCCATCCCCGGAACTGCCAGCGTCATGGTCCGGTCAACCTGCATGTATGGCGTTGCAGTGAAGTTGTATTCGTAAACCGGTCCGTACGGGCTGCCGTTTGGCAGGGTGACCATGTTCCAATAGGTAAGTCCTGGGACACTCTGATCCTGAGTATGCTGGAACGAAATGTCGTAGGTAAGATTACCACCACCCGGAAGGATGTAGTTATCTCCAGGTGTCATGCTCAGCATGTACGGTGGCAAGTCCCCACCTGTCAAACCGCGGACCACCAGGCTGTAATCCTGCGCTCCAGCCTGTAGAGTTCCTTCATGAAAGACACGAACCACGATTGACCCAGCGCTCGGATTCTCAATCCAGATCTGCTCGACGTTGTCCACATCGTTATCGCCTGTGGTCGCAGCGGCTGAAGGAATATTGCCGTTCAGCATCCACGGATAATGCAGAGTACCTGAACCCAGCTCTTCAACCTCGACATCAATGTCGTTGATCAGAGTCGGATTTGCCCACAATGCAGCTTCCGGATCGGTCCAGACTACCGTTACTGTAATGGACTGCAGACCATCAGTAGTAAAAGCGTATTCATCCGTCGCGCCGTTCTGCAAAGTGTACTCGCCAATGGCGTTCGGATTCATGATTTCGTCTTCCGCGATCACGTCGCAGGCACGCTCGGTGTTCATCAAACCCCAGCCGTACTTGTAGTCCGGGCCGTTGTTCGGACCGCACTCGTCAGCAGTGTTAAACAGGAGCGCACGAATCGTCGAAGAAAGCGGTACATCACCGTTGTGCGTCTGTTCATATAGCTCATACATCAGGAACAGCGAACCAGCGATGTTCGGGGAAGCCATCGATGTCCCCGACATTGTTGTGTAACTGTTTGCTGTACAAGAATAAAGACTCTGGCCGTTACCCATGATGTCCGGCTTGACACGGCCATCATCCGGCGGACCAACCGAGCTGGAACCAGCGATTATAACACTACCAGGGCCAGTGTAGTTGGCTACGTCGTTCACGTTACCAACGGCGAGGCTGTTCTTGCCGCAAACGTCATCGTACAGAGTGTAGTAGTTGTTGGATCCGAGGTTACCGGCAGCGATAACTGACTGATAATGCGGCGCATCGTGCTGGATTATATCATATCCGCGAGCCCATTGATCATATGAACCACTGTAGGCTTGACCGAATCCATACGAATGGCTCGATACTTTCATGCCCTGTGTTGCCGCAATTGCCATCTCAGATTGGTCGTTATCCCAGTCATGAGAAGTTAAATGGGCACCCGTTGCCATACCCTTAGCATTCGGACTCACTCCTGATGCCATCATCGTACCGGCAGTGTGGTTCGCATGCGAATTGTTTGTACTTGATCCATCACCGTTGGTAATCCGTCCAACGAACTCCGGGTGATTACCATTGGCACTGGATCCATCCCAGTGATACATACCTGTAGTAGTTGATCCGTCGAGGTCGTAACCACTTATACCACCAACCTGAACCAGATCAGTGCGAGTAGAATGTGCGGCGTTGACGTTACGATACGTCGCAACTATCGGGTTGCCATTCTCGTCAATACCTACCAGCACACGGTTGGGATCGGCGTTGATCTCACCGAGAATTCCGGTGGTTACCTGTTGAGCCGCCAAAAACTCTGGCCCACGCCAGCTCTCCCACTTGGCACTGTATTCAGCGGCAAATGCTTCGAGTCCATCAACATCTACCGTCATCTGCTGTGGATCAGCAGATGCACTGAAGGCTAGCAATAGCGCCATCAACACAACGCTTACACGTGTCATCCTCAAGTCTCCTAGTCAGTTCCGTTGCTCCTCACCCCGAGGAGAAGATCCGTTAAAACAAAGAATACAGCTAGAGTATATGAACTTTTAGTCCCTGTGAACAAGGAATGTTTGGTCTTCCTAAAATCGCACGTATTCTGCTTACACAATGATCATAAAGAACTTACACGGGTACCCCCTGACTCACTGAGAGTCACAAACACCGACATTCAACTAACGTGTCTCATTCTGTCTTAACAGATCACCCCCGACGTATTATTCGGGGGTGATCTGTTAACCAGAAAATACCCATTCAACCTCAGATTCTCAGGGGAGTTTCGTGAAGGTGAAGGAATCTGTCAGCGTCGCGACCGGATACATGCCCACCTTGCCGTTCACTGTGTACACGCCTGGATCCCAGTTGGCCGGAACGTTCTGCGGTAAACCTGAGTTTGCGACATGCATGAACGCGGACAGGTTGAAGTCGTATTGGAATTGAGTGCCAGTCTCTGATCCATCAGGTCGGGTGATCGTGGTCCAGAAACGCGCACCAGTCCGTGTCACTGGAACTGTCGAATACAGGTGGGCGCCAAACTGGAAAGTTGCGCCACCAGCTGGTACCTCGGTCGTGTTTGACCAAATAGCAAAGAGTACCGGGAAATCCGAACTGTTGATTGTCACCTGGGAACCAAATCCGGTCCCAAATTGAGCGTTACCGACTGCATAGTGTGCCAATGCTGGTTGTTCAGCGTTTTGTGATTGATCCCATAGTTTGAATGTGACCAGGTTGCCTGGGGTATACCCGTCCAGACCCATGTCCGGGTATTCTTCCCATGCAGTTAATACGACAGGAAATGCATCGACTGTTACAGCGCCAACGCATAAAGCGTCATCGAAAACTGCTATCTCGTCACCAGCTTGAAGCGATGAACCACTGTTCCACGTTGCGTCGTCAACAACGAATGTGTATGGGATCCCTGTCGAAGGTACGGGGGTAAAATGTTGTGCGGAAACGCTCGCCACCATCACCAGGCAGGTCAGTACAACGAAGCTCGCAAATCTCATGGCTTTCATCACAACCCTCATGCGTCACGTATGACAGTTTCTGCGACTCAATTATTCGCGACCTGAAAGATACATTTCCCAGTCTGCATAAGACAATTGAAAGCGAAAAAACCAGAAAAAAACATGACACGGCTCCACTTATTGAGAGCCGTTCATCAAGATGGGTGAATTAGTGGATATATCCTGATATCACATCCCGGTCAAATTGATGGTGGTCTCCAACACCTTCTCAAAAGCCTTACGGCTGGAATATGTAGCGCACATGCGGATGCGCATTTGGTACTCTCCCGGCGCCAAAGGAACCGGTTGTACGATCACCGGATCTTCATTTTTCGAAGGCTTAACGAAGTACGCTTTGTCATACTGCCAGATGATTCGTTGATCACCCTCATTTTTGTAAAAAGAACGCTCGCGAAGTATTTCACCATCGTCACCAAGAATTTCCAAAGTGACTTCGGCACGTTCAGTCAGATTGAGACCTACAAGAAGCTGACCCGGACGGGGGAACTGCAGGCGAGGGGGCATGTTGATATCCACGCCAACCCACAGGTAGTGGGCACCATCCTGATGGGCGACGAATGTCTGACCGAAACGTCGCCAGATTGCGATCCCGGTCGGACCGTTGAACCGCGTGCGCCCTTCCCCACCTTGACCCCACACTGACAGCAAGTTCAACTCATCGTCGAATTTTATCAGCCGGTTGTTGACGCTGTCACTGACGATCACATTGTGATACAAATCCAGCTCAACATGACCACCGTATGTATTCCCAGTCCCCTGAATACTTGATATGTCACGTTCGGCCAGCACCTTGCCAGCGAAATTGACCCTGCGCAGACGTTGCCCGCCGCTGTCCGTTACGGCGAAATATGTTCGGCGAGGACGTGTGTATTCGCTTGAGCTGTCCAGTGCCGCGATACCTACAGGACGGTCGAATCCACCGATCGCACGCAGGAACACACCACTTGTATCGTAGATCCCTACACGATCTGCGCCAGCGTCCGCGACCAGTACATATCCACCCTCAGTCACTACGATGCCGCGCGGTAGCACCAATGCACCATCACCCTCAACACTTATCTCAGCAATGAAATTCAGTCTGCCATCCACATTGCGGAACTTGACCACACGCTTGTGGCCGGAATCGGTGACGAAGACAAGTCCATTTGGTAGCGCCGCCACATCCCACGGCTGTTCGAGAAATCCCTTTTCGTCATCCTTGTACCCATACAAACCGATGCTGTGCATCGACTTGTTGTAGATGATCGAGTTCTCGCCAGTGTTGATACCGTAAACGGTGACCTCGTCGTCATCGCTCTTCTTGCCCGGATCGTTGGTTGCCTCGAGACGAACTGCTGTCAGACCCTGCGGGTTGTCGAACGTCGCCTTGCCTAAAGTGAAGAAATTGAGGTGAGATTCTCGGGCCAGCACCACGCCCCACGTGTGTTCCCACGGCGGATACACCCACGCTGAGTTGTCCTCCTCGTAGCTATCGGCCTTGTCCTTCTTGAAGAACGGAAAGCCGATGCCGAGCTGGACCAGCAACAACGGGATCATGATGATGGGCGTGAATGGCATGAGACGAACATGTTTCGGGTTAATGGATGCGGCGAATGTACAACCGATTCCACTCGAATGGAGAGTTGAGGTTCCGTTGTCAGTCCACAGGGGGCAGTCCGCAGTCTACAGTCAGGAGTCGGGAGTGACACGAGATGCGAGAAAACTACTTCTTGCCCGTGTTGGCTTTGCCAACGCGGCTCCGTTCCCTTTCATCCTTATTAAGTTCGCCCGCATGATGCCCGCGCAAGCTGTGCTGGCGCGGTTCATCCAAAGCCCAATTCCTGGAATAAGCCGCGGTAGCTGAGCTCCCGCGGGCATCGTTATTAGTCACCGTGCAAATTCTCGAGCAGCTTCTCCCCCGCCGTGACGGAGAAGCCGGGTACTTCCGCGATCTGCTGCGGTGATGCTTCTTTCAACCGTTTCACCGAACCAAAATGACGTAGAAGCGCCTTCGCCTTGTTCGGGCCAATACCCTCCAGTCCCTCAAGAACAGACGAGACCGACGCGCCGTGCCTGAGCTTCCGGTGGAAGGTGATCGCGAAACGGTGCGCCTCATCACGAAGCTGCATCAGCAGCTTCAATGCCGAGCTGGTCTTCGGCAACGTGATCGGCTCAACGGTGCCCGGGAAAACGATCTCCTCCAACCGTTTCGCCAAACCGACAACCGGCAGATCACGCAGCCCCAATTCATCTACAATACGACGAGCAGCGTTGACCTGACCCTTGCCGCCGTCGATCAGGACAAGATCTGGTAGTTTATCGCGATCTTCCTTCAACAAACGGCGATAGCGACGTCCGACCACTTCCTCCATCGACGCGAAATCGTCGATCCCGACCACATTCCTGATCTTGTAATGGCGGTACTCCTTCTTCGCCGGACGTCCGTCCTGAAAGCGAACCATTGCCGCGACCGGATGCTGTCCGAAGAGGTTCGAGTTGTCGAAACACTCAATAGCCAGCGGCGGACCATCGAGCCTGAGGTGTTCTTCGAGCATCAACAAGCTGTGCGGAATACGTTCCGCCTTCGCCTTCGCGAGTAGACGTTCGGTGAGCAACAACTGAGCGTTGCTGTGCGCCAGATGGACCTGCCGCGATTTTTCACCCCGGTGCGGCACGGTGATCGTCACCTTCCGCCCACGCTCTTCGGCGAGGTACATCAACAACAGCTCTTTGTCCTCATCGTCCAACGCTGCCGGGATCAGGATTTCGGCAGGTACATGGTGCAACTCGCCGAGGTAATAGTCGCTGAGCACACGCATCCAAACCGCCGCCGCATTTTGTTCAAGACGACTGAGGTTGACGTGGTGCCGCCCGATGATCTTGCCCTCGCGCATGCGCAACACAGCGACGACGCCGTCATCATCCTCCTGTGCCATCGCGAACACGTCGCGGTCAACCGCTTCGCGTGACAACACTGTCTGACGGATGGTCAACTGTTTCGTCCGCCCGATCTGATCGCGGACCTTCGCCGCCTGCTCGTACTTGAGCTTCTGCGCGAGGTCACGCATCCGGTCTTCGAGCACCTCGATCAATGGCGCCTGTCTTCCGTGCACAGCATTCACGAGTAACTTTAAGCCGTCACCGTATTCACTCTCACTAACCAGACCTACGCACGGACCTTCACAGTTGCCGATATGATATTCAAGACACAGTTTGTGCTTCTGCTTTTCGATGCTTGTCGGTGTGATCTTGAGGCTGCATGTCCGGATCTGGCAGGCTTTGCGCAAGGTACGAAGTGTATCCTTCATCTCGGTAACGTTGGACAATGGACCATAATACTTCGACCCGTCATCCTTCGGTTTGCGAGTCAGGAACACACGTGGAAACCGCTCCTTCGACACCTTCAGGTAGGGGTACGATCCGGGATCGCGGACGTCCATGTTGAACCGCGGGCGATGCCGACGGATCAGGTTCGCCTCGACGATCAACGCCTCAAGTTCATTGACGGTTATGATTGTTTCAACATCCGCGATGCGCGAAGTCAGGATTTCATACTGGAAACGCCCGTCATGGCCCTTCGTGAAGTAGCTGCGAACACGGTTGCGCAGCACTTTTGCCTTGCCGATATAGATCGTCTTACCGTTCACATCCTTGAACAGGTAGACACCCGGATCGGTCGGCAGGAGATTCAGCTTTTCCTTAAGTGAGAGCTGTGGTTCGGATTGATCTGGCACTTCTGTGGTGGCTTTCTGGTTCATTTCATCACGCATGTGCATAACATACGTTTTGTAGACGCAAAACGGTCCCACCGGATGAGCTCCGATGAGACCGCTAAAAGTTTGTTCCTCAAGACTCAGGACTCGAGACTCGGGACTGTCATTTCAACAACATGATCTTCTGACGGTCCATGTGCTGACCGTATTGCACGTGCAGGAAGTACACGCCGCTGGAGATGCCACGATCCGGATGGAACAGGAACTGGTGGTGACCAGCATCCTGCTGCATCGACTTGGCGAACACCTGCTGACCAAGCACGTTGAAGACCGCGAAGTGTACCTTCCCCGCCTGCGGCAAAGCGTATGGAATAGTGATCGTCGGGTTGAACGGATTCGGATAACCAGTACTCACCGCAAACTCTTGCGGGAGCTCGGCGTTGCGAACAGTAACGGTCGCATGTGAACCTTCACCGAAGACACTCCCTTCGCCAACGATTGCCGTCTTGATCGTCGAACCAGACTCATTCAACAACCGAACCTTCAACTCGTTGCCTTCGTCGTAGCCTGCGATCTGCGCTTCCGCATCACCCTGCCACGTCACGACAACCGCTTCGTCACGGTCCGGCAGCAAATAGCCAGCACCGACGACCGTTGAGCCGTCGAGAATCTCGACAGTTTCCACACCAACACCTTGCAAGTCTTCGTGCAACTGCACATGGACCAGGTACAGTGTGCCTGTCGGAGCTGGTGCACTTGGTGCAGAAGGCAGTTCGGTGATCATATTCGTATTGTCAGGCAGCGCCGCTACCATTGTACCGTCGCTGTACTGGAAGTTCAGGTTCTGCGCTACATAGATGTAGTAGCCGTCACCGGGTGTCAGGTCACCAATTGTATTGATGCCGAGATTCGGCCAGTAGATCTGACCGTCATCGTTGACAGCGATGTAGAGGTTGTTGACTATCGGGCTGAAGGCGGTCACAACATCCACTGGCGTTATGAATGGTGTTCCGACCCAGTTCCACTGGCCTGAAGAAACACTGTAGGTGGTCGTCGCACCCAGCTCAACACCTGTCATGGTAAACGTTTGAGCCGTGTTTGTGAATACGCGATATCCCTCGGTCAGATCAATGTTGCCAATCGTGTTGATACCCTGCCCAGGCCAGTAGGTTCCACCGTCATCATCACGCACCAGAATCAGGTTTGTCATGCCAGAGAACGCATCCTCAACCGCCAGAGATGGGATGTCGACCGGGAACGAGATCAACTCGAAACGTCCACCTGCGAACGGTACACCGACTGCACCGGCGCCGACGCTGAAGGTCGCGTCGTCACTATCCGACGTGTTATCCGGATTCGTCGCGGTAAATGTGACAGTTTCCGCACCCGTCCATTGTGGGTTTGGCGTGGTGATCGTTGCGACACGGTTGACAATGCTCACCGTAAGATCGGTCTGACCTGTAGCCGTCCAGCTTATCTGGTTATCCGGGTAGTTCGGATCAATGACGTAGTCGTCAAGGCTGATCTGAGCGAAAGTCTGGCCCGGATCAATTGACTGATCCGGTATGTCACTGACCACTGGTGGATCGAATGCCACACCAACATACATCGCAACCGGGATATTGACTGAAGGCAGATCCTGGTCATTGGTCGCAACTGTCAGCGAACCTTCATATATGCCATCCGCCAGGCCATCACCATCAAATTGGATTTCGGCAAGCGTAGATTCGCCGGGATTCAGCATGCCGATGTTGTCGATCGCCTCGAACCACACTGTAGACGAGTAGTACAGAATCGCCAGGTTATCCTCGACATAGGCACCATTGTAAACCGATTCCAAGCCAATGGTTCCGTTGTCGTTCTGGATACCAATGGTAGCGTTAGTGATATCCTCCGTACCCATGCTGTTATACATGAAGAAGACTTGATCGTTACCATGAATCTGGATCTGGAAACGATACAAACCGTTGCCACCATAACCCGGCACATCGTAGTAGGTGATCACAGCGAGATTGGAGTTGTTGGTATAGAAGTAAATCGTACCACCATCTCCAGGATTCAAGTCATCCCAGAACCCAGCCAGCATTGATGCCGGCTGACCAGAACGCGGAGCGTTTGTGCTCGGCAGATTGCGGTTGCCGTATGTCGAACTACCGGTCTGGTTCGATTGGAACGTCACAAATCCGTTCGTGTTGATGAAGACTGAGGTGTAAGTGGCGCCATAGAAGTCAAAGCTGAATCCGAGTGACTCTCCACCGAAATAGCCGTCATCCATGCTACCGCTTACGATGTCACCAGAGTTGAACGCTGTGCCGTAATTGCTATGCCAACTGTATGTTGGACCATCAGGTTCGTTCGAGTCTTTCCAATAGTATCCAAACGCATCCGGTCCACCGAAATCATCAATGACTGGATCAGTACCCTGACCCTCTTCCTCAATCAGGTTGGCTTGTGGTTGCGCGGCTTCCTCTTCCTTCTGGCGGTTATACTGCAGCCAGTCAATCACCTCGTCAGATGGTTCATCAACTTCTGGAACCGCTGGCAAACCCAGTCCTTCGCGACGTGCAGCACCCATGACCTGGTTGTCGTTCTCTGTGATGCTCCAGACCAATGTGCCTTCCTGACCAATGTTCTCAATACTTACATAGTCACTAACAGGTATACCCTCGTATTGCACACTTATGTTCTCAGGTCCGATCTGGGCATCCGGATCGACACCTCCTCCACCTGATAAATCGTCAGTGAACATGATCGCACGAGTACCGTTGATCGATGCAGCATCATCGTCATACATCGTCCAATACAAATACTGAATTCCGGTGGACTGATCCGGGCTTTCGATGCCCACGGTGCAGTAATCGTTATCGTAGTAAATGCCCGGTTCCTGTGAGAAGGTCTGGTATTGGAACTGAATCTTTCCGTTACCAGTCTGCGTCGGCCAGAGAGATGGATCATACAGAATCGCCTGGAATACCTGAGGCGCACCGGTGTTACGCGCTTGCACATTCCACTGGATGATAAAGCGACCGTTACCGCTGTCATGGAAAGCATATACACCGCCGCCAGACGTCAAGTGGTCTTCCCAGTTGACCGCCAACATCGCCGGCGGGCCAAGCGGGTTCGGGATCGGCCAGTTACGGAATGTGTACAGCGTGTTACTATCGCCAAACGCTGCCGTACCATTGCTGCTTACAGTGATCCGGTTGTACGCCTGTCCGTAATACATGAAAGCAAACGGCAGCGTGATCATTTCCGCATCATCATCTTCGTTGCCAGTATCGGAAACGTTGAGCAAATTGCCAGGCGAGGCAATGCTGACCCAGTTGTAGATTGGAACTGCGCCAAAGTTGACGTCCGTGTTATCAACAGCCCAGTATCCGTAAGCGTCAGGACCAGTTACGCCGTTGTTTGCTGGATCGCCGACATAAGCGCGATAGCTGGTTTCATCCTCCCCACCATCGTCATCAGTAACCGTCAACGTGAAATCAACCGGTTCACCGTTGTAGGCATCGTTGGTAACAGTTACAACGAACGGATCAGCCGTATTGATACTCGTTGCACCGACTGCCGCGAATGGATAGGAAGCGGTATCGTCGGTGATGTTTATATGTGGATTGGGTGTAGATAGGACACCAGTCAAGCCAGTAGCAGTCGCGTCACCCAGATTCGTAAATGGGAACGACAACTGGATTGTCTCGTTCGGGTCAAGTTGGCCGTTACCGCTGATATCAAGGGTTCCGCCACCTATAGACGCAGTGAAACCAACGATGGTCAAATGCGCATCACTATCCTGAGTTGCACCCACAACGACAGTTAAATCCGCTTGAGTACCGTTCGGAGTTGTCGGATCTACCGCAACCTGAACCGCAGCGTTGATAGTCGTTGACGCGCCTGATCCGAGTGCTGGTACATTGAAAGTATTGCCTCCGACAATGGACAGGTATGGACTATCTGCTGTCACTGTCGCTGTTTGACCAGGAGCGGCCGATGAACCGCCATTGCGCATCGTAAGATTTAAAGCGACTGTTTCACCTGGATTCGCGAGATCATCGTCGCCAGCACCGTCGTTAATGGTCATCGAAGAGACGTACACGTAGTTCGCGACGGTATTTATCGAAATGTCTGCCTGATACGGTACCACATTGTCACCGACTACCGTCAGCTTCATTGTGTGGCCGACAAGGCTTGGATCGAATGGAAGACGAATGCTACCAGATGCATCTATGCGATGAGTCGACAACACTCGGTCGTTATCCGCAAGTGTTGCCCAAATCAATTCCGGCCATGTGTTTGGATAACTGACATCAACATCCAGGTAGTTCTGACCCGTTTGAATCGCACTTTCGTGAGTGACTGTGGCATAATCCGGTCTACCGGTCCACACCCTCAACGCCGGATCACCCATCAGATTATTCCAATAGGTGAAGTTCTGAATACTGCCAGCATCATCGGTACCGATATATGCTTCGTACAAACGCAGTTTTCCGTTCACCAGAGCCCAACCCAAAGGACGGATATTACGCTGCAACATCGCTTCGTAAATACCGCCATCTACGATGTTATTGAACCGAGTATGAGTTGCTGTTGTCGCGGTTCCGATGCTCGCCACACCACCCCAGAACTCTGTCCCGCCAGCACCTGCGCGGAAGAATCCTTCCGTAATTTCCGTTGTCGTGTTCGCAAAGTCGCCTGTTCCGCAGGTAATCGTGATTACGACAGGTAGACGGGATCCGTTTGTCATGTTGTTGAGATCAGTCGTACTCCAACCCGACATTCCCAGGTAACCGCGGTAGTTCACGAAACTAGCGCCATCGTTCACATTATCCACTATGAACTGGGGAATATCGCCGCCCATCGTGTACCACAATGTGTCTGCAGTCATGCTGTTATCATGGAGCATCTGCTTAATGGCACGATTGGTCAGAATTGTGCTGATACCAGAAGATGTACCCGAGGTTAACACAGCATTCGTCAACCAGCTGGTATCGGCCATGTAAACATCGCGCTCATACGCAATTGCCTTGTTCACAACACGCGCAAGCTCAACGGAAGCATCCTGCACGCTGAAACGCCCAATCGCGACATCACCGAGAATATCGCCGCCTTCAAGCTGCGAATACCAGTGGTCAGTCAGCGAGTTGTATGCGACCATGTCCACTGAACCGTTGTGGTCGCCGACCAGCAACACGTAATCGAGGGGAACCTCGTTGCCGTCACTGTAGTATGAGTTGATCACGTTGAAAATCGCTGTGGTGGAAGTCGTTGAGGTCGGGTGATCTACGATGACCTCATAACCCTGCTGTCGCTTCCACTGAACGTATGGGTCCATCCGCGATATAAGGGTTGCATTGTTCTCGACAACGACAAGCAAGCGACCAACCGGCGCGACAACATTCAAGTCCACTTCGTCAATGTTCAGAAGCAGATCACGCATGTAGCGTTCGACTTCAGCAGATAAGTTGATTTCCTGAATCGAACCTTCACCACGGTCATCCTGACCCTCGAAGGCTACATCCATGTCTACACTGTTAGCGAACATGATTTCGCCATCATCAGCCACGCGGGCTGGTGCCAGTGTCACAGGGAACATGCGAATCCCACGGAACACAACCGGATCGCCAACCAGCACACTCTCCATCGTACCAGCCAGTTCTGGTGCGTACAGACCTGTACCTACATAACCATTGGCGACTACGGTGGCTGTCACGCCAACCCCGTTCGGGGCATTAACAAACGTGGTAATCACAGGGATGGGAGAATCCGTCGGCAACATGCCGGGGACATCGATGTAATCGCCAATATCATCCGATACGACGTTGAACGATTGGACAGTAAGTCTGGCGCGAACGCCAGTTTCGTCCGATTCAACTGACTCCCATCGCACTGCAGATTGCTCAAGCGTCGCCGAAGCAAACACCCCTGAAACCATCACAAAAAGCAGAATCATCGTTGTCAGGGCAACCCGTAACCCACGCATTACACACCCTCCTTCGTCAAAGCAAATCTATCGCACTGAACTGTGCTTATCCGTTCTCACAAAGCTCGAAACACAGTACAGTACAGAATTGTGTCCGTTTTTTCTCCAGCACGTCTCGCAACGGTGCTGGCGCGATGTGGAAAGTAAGACATCTCTCTTGGGATTTGAAGGGATTTTTCGAATTTTCCGAAATAAACGATGGAGGCTAGAGCTGGTGCGGATCACCTAGCCATCGGGTCTCGAACCTCAATGATCGCAGGAGAAGTTATGATGAACAAGCAGATGAAAATGAAGTACTCGTTGACGTTAATGATGTTCGGAATACCAGTCAGGTACTAATCGCCCAGTGCTACCTCAGTCATATTCTCAGTGGCAATCCTGAATCCAATAGTGCTGAAACGTGTCGACGGCTCGACCGGCTCTCGAGCTGCGCTACGTGAGTTGCCCGGCGTGCTGAGGAAGTTGCCACCGCGAGACAAACGCAAGGGTAAACGTGGATGATAGATGTACGCGCTACCATCGTCTGGAAAATCACGAAAGGTGTCTACGTAGTCATCCTCTACCCACTCGCTCACATTCCCATGCATGTCATATAACCCGAATGGATTGAAACGTCCGGAAGTTTTGACCTCATGCAAAGCGCCATACGGGCCCATCCAGTCCGTTTCCCGGACATCTGCCTCGTGATCACCACACCAGAACGCAGTCTCTTCCCACCCCCGGCACGCATACTCCCATTCGGATTCAGTTGGTAATCTGTATTCACTTCCAGTCTGCCGACTCAGCTCACTTAAAAACTGACGAACCTCATCCCAGCTCACATACCTGACCGGTTCATCAAGCGTCCACTCTGGTGGAGCATTCCCTGACTGCCAACGGAATGGTAAATGACCCATCACCGACCGCCATTGACGAAGCGTAACCTCGGTTTGACCCAACCAGAACTCACTGACTGTAATTTCTTTTGTCGGACCTTCGTCCAGATCGCGGCCCCATTCATCGTCTTCCGAACCCATTGAATACTGACCATCAGGAATCTTCGCAAAGATGATCCCGTACGGTCCCTCCATCACTTCGATTGCATGCTCAAGCTCAATCTCGGGCTCTTCAACAGGTACTGGTTCCGGCATCGGTGCACTGACTGGTACAGGTACAGCGTCCGGTTCAATAACTGGCATCGGTGGTGGTACAGGAGTAACGACAACTGTTTCGCGACGCCTGTCCGCCAACCGAGGACGCTCCCGGACTCTTTCACGACGCAAATCTGTCAACTCGCTGGACTCAACAGGTTCAGGTTTCGCTGAGGGAGTCGTCGGAGCTTCTTTGAGAACATCAGAGGTATCAGGACGAATGACTTCGAGCTCCGATTCCTGGACTATCGTCACTTCCTCTTCCTCTTCCGGTTCAGGTGGAGGTGGTGGCGGAGCAGACTCCTGTTGGCATGAGCATCCACTATCGCATCCAACCAGCAATACCCCAAGGAGAAACAACACGACGAACAAACGTGTGATCCGCATTGTCACAGTGAATACTCCTGCGTTCTATTTACAGATACCTGAGCTGTCATGAAGGAATATAAGCTGAATCACTGACCTGAACCACCGTTCAATGTCAACTGATCCCTGGCAGAGTTCAAATTAAAGACCATCCAGCCAACCCACACTCTTCCCGAGAGAGAGACAATCAAACATTCCATGCATCTAGATGCCGATCCGGAGGCTGTTTCACTTGTGCTCGGTAGCCAATAGAGTTATAATTAGGAATGCCTAACTTTTCTCCGACTTCATCAAAGTGCGGAGATTTTCATTGTTGATTACCGGAGAACAACCCATGCAGAGTTCATTTCAGGGAATGCCCAACGCTGTAAACAAGAGTGGAGTATTAACCTCAATCCGTCACATTGACCATGTCACCTATGTCACAGCTTATAACGATGAACAGCGGTTCTGCGACACTTGGCATCATCTTGGTTTCCACGAAACCGTCCGCCTGCGGACCGTCCGCTTCCCCGCTACCCACATCGCACTGGTCAGCGGCAAGATTGAAGGCTTCCCATGGCTGACGATGACTGGATTGTCAGTCAGCGAGGACAATGCTTCCCCGATCAACGAGTTCGTTCGTCGATATGGTGCAGGCATTCAGCACGTTGCGTACAACGTAGATCCCAACGTGGACGTTAACGAAGTCTATGAGATGCTGAAGAAAGACGGCTGGGAGTTCATGACGCCAGTCCTCAATTACAGTGATGAGAACGAAGGCAAATTGAACCAGTTCTTCGCAAAGCCGGAAGCACCATACGGGACCTTTATCGAATTCGCACAACGTCAAGAAGGTAAAACAGGCGAGATCTTCGGTGGATTTGATACTGATATCATCGATGACTTGTACGAACATTATCGCGACATCAGCCGGCATCTTGACAAACAGAAATAAGGAATCCATACATGAAGGTTTCCATCTTTTCTGTTGCTGATTATTACAAAGATACGCACCCCTCGGTCTCCAGTTTCTATAACGATCTTCATCAGGTTGCATTATGGTCGGAAGAACTCGGATATGAGGCGTTCTTTATCGCTGAACATCATTTCCACCCGTACGGTCTGGTTCCAGACGCAATGCAGTTCCTGACCTCCATTGCGATGAAAACCAGCCGTCTCAAACTCGGCCCGGCGATTTCGGTATTGCCTTTCCATAAACCAGTCCGCCTTGCCGAACAGATGGCGATGTTTGATCAACTCAGCGAGGGACGGCTGATCGCTGGTGTCGGTTCCGGCTACCTGCAGCACGAGTTCGAAGGCTTCAACCTAACCCCGGCGGACAAACGGCAACGGTTCGATGAGGCGCTGGATGTTCTGCAAAAGGCGCTGACCGGGAAGAAATTCAGCCATCAGGGCAAGTACTTCGATGTGCCTAAAACCAAGCTGAATGTTACCCCATACGAGAAACGAGAGATTGAGTTCAAGATCGCGATTCTCACTGAACTGGCATCATATCATGTCGGCAAACGCGGGTACGGGATCATGACCGTGCCGTATGCGACAGTCGATACAATTGACGATGCTAAACCGCTCTTCGACAATTATAAGAAGGGTTGGGCAGAGTCCGGTCAGGACGGTCAGGGTGACATCTTCGCCGCAATTCACGCTCATGTGAACCCGGACAACGACGCTGACCACAACGAGATCAACAAGGCGCACATTGAGAAGTACGTGTACAGCCGATTGTACGCCAAGCATTCTGACTATGACGAATGCTTGAAACGTGGTGTAATTCTCTCAGGAACAGTCGATCAAGCGACCGAACAGTTGCAGAAGATCGTTGATACAGGGGTAACGCATCTGCAGTTCATCGTAAACTACGGCGCGATGCCGATGGATCAGGTCCGCCAGTCGATGGAGCTGCTGATCAACGACGTGGTTCCGCAACTGTCTGTACCAGTCTTCGATTGATCCAAAACTTGAAGAGTCGATAAATTTCGGATTTTCGAGGGATGACTGCGCATTGTCATCCCTCGTTTAGTATGTTAGCGAAGGGTTCGTCTGTTCGCAGTATTGTATACCATCGATTCATACCACTCGCACCTAGTGCAAGTTGATTCGCATCACATGGACAAACATACGTCACTCGTATACTGCGAGATCAAAGAACACACCGAAACACTTGAAACGCAGGAGATGCCACATGACCCGCTCACCGTTTATGGTATTCACAATTTTGCTCACAGGATTGCTTTTGGGCTCGACTGTGATTGCCATGCCGCCCAGCCCGCAGCTGCGTGAAGCAATTCAGCAACAGCTGATCGACGATCCTTACTTCCTGCAACACCGTCAGGAATTGCTCGAACAGGGTGTCAATACCCCGCATTTCGTCAACCTGAACAACGAGCTGGATGAAACGATCTTCAACTCGATCGTGCTGCTGGTTGATTTCGACGATCATCAGGCCATCACCAACGCGACTTTCTTCGATAACCTGATGTATGGTGTGGGTACCGGTACAGTAGCCGACTATTACAGCGAAGTCAGTTATAACGACTTCGTGCTGACGTCGCAGGATTATCCATCTACTATCGGTTGGCTGCGCATGCCGCATAACTATGATTACTACGTGGATGGCCAGAACGGGTTCGGCAGCTACCCGAACAACGCTCAAGGATTGGCCGAAGATGCTGTTCTCGCCGCTGATCCGTACGTGGATTTCTCCCAATACGATCACGACAATGACGGACTTATCGACGGTTTGTTTATCATGCACGCCGGTACAGGCGCTGAACTATCCGGAAGCAACAATGACATCTGGTCGCACAAATGGCAGATTGATGGTGGAGTCCCAGTGGACGGAGTTGAAGCATATGTCTACGCCATGCAACCGGAATTCTGGTATAACTCAGGCGACATGACAATCGGTGTGGTCGCGCATGAGATGGGCCACGCGGTTTTCTACCTGCCAGACCTCTACGATTACGGATACGATTCGCGCGGGCTTGACGATTGGAGCTTGATGTCCGGTGGTTCTTGGGGCGGATATTTGGGAAGCTCGCCAGCTCACCCGGACGCATGGAGCCGAGTCGCAATGGGTTTTGTCACTCCGACGAACGTCATGTTCGATGAGACCAATGTCTCCATTCCAAATGTCAACGAGAACGGCGTCATCTATCGCTTGTGGACACAGGGTCAGATGGGAAATCAGTACTTCCTCGTCGAAAACCGGCGACGTTTGGGATATGATACTTCCCTACCGAGTCAGGGATTGCTGATCTACCATTGCGACGACAGCGAGTACGGCAACAACAACCAGTGGTATCCTGGACACACCAATGATGGCAATTATCAGGTTGCACTGGAACAGGCCGACGGTCTGTGGGAATTGGAACAAAACGGTGGTGCTGACTCTGGCGATCCATTCCCGGGATCAACAACGAACCGCACCTTTAACGGAAACAGCACACCGGACAGCGATAACTATAATTTCCAGAACACTCTGGTCGCTGTCACCAATATCAGCAACGCGGCGTCCACAATGACGGCTGACTTAACAGTTGGGAACGCTGGCGGTCCGTTGTTCGATGTCACCCTGACTCCGACCAACCCGCCGATTGTAATTCCAGCAAACGGTGGCAACATCAACTTCGCAGCCGTGATCACGAATACTCTACCTTCACCCACCCAGTATAATGCCTGGATCGAAGCGGACTTGCCAAACGGGAACGTGTATCACGTCCAGACTTACACAATCAATTTCCAGCCGGGAATCCCGATCAACCAGCCGTCAATCAACCAGAATGTTCCGGCGATGGCACCGGCTGGCGCATACAACCTCCGCGTTGAAGTCGGGAACTATCCGAACAACGTACTTGCGTTCGACCAATTCCCGTTCACCAAGTCAGCGATAGCTTCCGCAGATGATGAAGCCGGTGATTCATGGACCACCAGCGGCTGGGAGCAAACGGAAGAAATGGTTGGCGTGGCAAGCAACACGCTTCCCAGTGAATTCAATGTCGGCGAAGTATATCCGAATCCGTTCAATGCGCGGTCTGAAGTTCTGATCTCGCTACCCTACGCGTCAAACCTGAACGCCGTTGTGTTCAACACACTTGGTCAGCAAGTGCTCAAGCTAGCGGATGGTCAGCGCCAAGCCGGTCAGCAGCGCCTGACGATTGATGCGAACGAGCTCACCAGTGGCATCTACTTCTTACATATTAGTGCAGGTGAGATCACTGCAACACGCAAGCTGGTGCTGATGAAGTAGTGGTCATTCTTGAAGCACTTGGTTGGAGAGTATTTCCCTTGCCCCCGGTCAAATCATTGCCGGGGGTTTTAACTTATTACTATGCAACAGGTTCAGGGATATTCTTTGCCTCGTCGAGACAAAAACAAAGATCCCGTCCCTTGTCCATTCTCGTGAAATAATCCCAAATTATAAGTTCTAACACTGTCCCCGTTTGACATGTGCACCCCTTGCCCGGAGGATCTATGGAACGCACCACATTTCGGATCACAGCATGCTTCTTCCTGCTTCTCGCATTCCCGATCAGTCTGCTGGCAACACCGATTCATCCAGAAACAAAAGCTCTGGTCGAAATGGGCCAGATCCCTCCACCCTATGCCTATGAAAATTCTGTCATGTTGCATGAAATGGGTGTCGATGCGCCAATGCCTGTATCACTTACTGGTGGCGAACTGGACGCATATTGGTTTCACTCTATCGTTTTACTCGCACAGTTCGCCGACCAACCCGCCTTTACGGCACCGACATTTTACGACAACATGATTTTCACAAACACGCCCGGCACGCTTTACGACTATTTCCAGGAAGTGAGCTACGGAGAATTCCAACTGGTCACAACCGATTTCCCATCCATGACTGGATGGATGAACATGCCGATGCTCTATTCGTGGTATGTTGCTGGCCAGAACGGGCTCGGCCCTTACCCGCAAAACTGCCAGAAAATGGTTGAGGATGCGGTCATGGCCGCAGACCCGATGGTCAACTTCGCCCAATATGACCACGACGGAAACGGATCAGTAGATGGTTTGGTCCTCGTCCACGCTGGTACAGATGGAGCATGGTCAGGATCGAATAACGATGTCTGGTCTCACGCCTGGGCTTTACCAACACCGTTATGGACGGCAGATGGTGTCTACATCTCCACCTACTGCACGGTCCCGGAACTTTACATGGTACCTGGGGATATGACTCCAGGTGTCATCGCTCACGAAATGGGCCACAGCGTTCTCGGACTTCCAGACCTTTACGACACTGATTACAGCTCGCTTGGGCTCGGATTCTGGAGTCTGATGGCTTACGGCATGTGGAATGGTCCCGTCTGGATGGGTGGATCACCTGCGCATCTCGACGCCTGGTCACGAGTTCAGGCTACTTTCGCTGCGCCGGAAAACGTGTACCAGGATTTGCCCATGTTTCCACTGCCCCCAGTTGAACACGTGCCCCAAATCATGCGGATGTACACTCAGGGTTCCTACGGCACCGAGTATTTCCTGTTGGAAAACAGGGAACCATTCGGATTTGATACATTCCTTCCCGGTTTTGGACTGCTTATCTACCACATTGATGACAATGTCATGACGTGGAACAACAACGAATGGTACCCCGGTGCGCCCAATATTGGACACTACAGGGTAGCTTTGGAACAAGCAGACGGATTATGGGATCTCGAGCAGAACATGAATTTCGGTGATCCGTTTGACCCATATCCCGGTGGAATGGGAATGCCGTTCTTCGACGTGACCTCATGGCCAACCAGTGATGACTACGCCGGTTTTCCGACCCAAGTCAGCGTGCTGAACATCATGAATCCGTTCCCGTTGATCCAAGCGGACATGTTTGTCGGAAATCCAGTACCGCCAAATCCACCGGCAACACTACAAATGATGCCCTACGTGTTCCCGATCAACATCCCGAGCAACGGCGGATCATTCACCCATGACACCTTCATTTTCAACAACCTGGCAACGCCACGAACTGGTCAGCTGTGGTACGAAGCTATTCTGCCAAACAACAACGTCTATTACGTTTCACAACAGACAATCACAATACAACCCGGCATCACCTGGCAAAGCATTGGAAATACGATCAACGTGCCAATGATGGCACCGGCCGGGGCATACCAGTTCGTTGCAAAGGCTGGCTATTACCCGGGCTTCGTTGCGGCGACGACAATGTTCCCGTTCACCAAACAGGCGTTGGTTGCCGATGGAACTGGAGGCGGTGACGAATGGACGCATATCGTTCCCGGTGACGCCACTCCAGTGATCGAGTCAGCAGAGATGTTCGGCGCTGATTTGTTGCCGAGCGATTTCACAGTTGGCGAGGTGTGGCCGAATCCGTTCAACGCACAGGCAAATGTGACTGTCGCGTTGCCAGCCGACGAGAAATTGACGGTCACACTGTACAACACACTGGGTCAGCATGTTTCGACACTGGCGGACGCGACCTATTCTGCCGGACAGCATACTTTCACCGTCGATACTTCAACCATGACCAGCGGCATTTACTTCCTGAACATACAAACTGCCACCGCCGTTGAAACCCGCAAGCTGGTGCTGATGAAGTAGTTGTCATTCTTGAAGCACTTGGTTGGAGAGTATTTCCATTGCCCCCGGTCAGATCATTGCCGGGGGTTTTAACTTCTTACTATGCAACAGGTTCATTGATATTCTTTGTCTCGTCGAGACAAAAACAAAGATTCTGTCCCTTGTCCATTCTCGTGAAATAATCCCAAATTATGAGTCCCAACACTGCCCCCGTTTGAATATCGCACCCCTTGCCTGGAGGATCCATGGAACGGAAAACTTTTCGGATCGCAGCGGGTTTCGCGTTAGTGCTCGCTTTCCCGATCATTCTACTCGCAACACCGATCCATCCTGAAACCAAAGATCTGGTCGAATCAGGCCAGATTCCGCCACCCTATGCCTATGAAAATTCTGTCTTATTACATCAAATGGGTGTTGATGCACCGATGCCGGTTGCACTTTCCGGCGGCGAACTCGATGTTTTCCAATTCAACTCACTCGTTTTACTCGCAACCTTTGTTGACATGCCCGCCATGACGGCTCCACCGTTTTATGACAACCTCTTCTTCTCAAACGTACCGGGTACAGTCTATGATTACATGCAGGAGGTCAGCTACGGCGAATTCCAACTGGGTACATTTGATTTCCCGAGTACGACAAGCTGGATCAACATGCCCATGCTGTATTCCTGGTATGTGAACGGGATGAACGGTTTCGGCCCGTACCCTCAAAACTGCCAGAAGATGGTTGAAGACATTGTCGCAATGGTTGATCCGATGGTCAACTTCGCGAATTATGATCATGATGGGAACGGATCGGTGGACGGCTTGATCGTCGTGCATGCGGGCACCGATGCTGCCTTGTCAGGATCAAATTGGGATGTCTGGTCACACGCATGGAGCCTGCCCGCACCGTTCTGGACAGCAGATGGGGTTTATGTCTCAAACTATGCCATGGTGCCAGAACTTTACATGGTGCCGGGAGACCTGACACCCGGAGTCATCTGCCATGAAATGGGCCACAGCGTGCTCGGTCTACCTGACCTGTACGACACTGATTACAGCTCGCTGGGACTCGGATTCTGGAGCCTGATGGCATACGGTATGTGGAACGGTCCAATGTGGTTAGGTGGTTCGCCCGCCCATCTTGATGCCTGGTCACGTATACAGGCCAGATTCGCCGCACCTGAGAACGTATTTCAGGATATGCCTGGTTTCCTGATTGCTCCTGTAGAGCAAGTGCCACAAATCATGAGGATGTGGACTAACGGAGCCTACGGTAACGAGTATTTCCTGGTTGAAAATCGTCAACCGTTTGGCTTCGATGCATTCCTGCCTGGGGCGGAGTTGTGCATCTACCACATTGATGACAATGTCATGACGTGGAACAACAACGAATGGTACCCCGGGGCGCCCAATATTGGACACTACAGGGTAGCTCTGGAACAGGCAGATGGATTGTGGCATCTGGAGCAAAACGTCAACTTCGGAGATCCAACGGACCCCTTCCCGGGAGCAATGGGAGTAACGCTATTCGATCCTGGTAGTTGGCCAAACAGTAATGATTACAACGGCAACTTTACTGGCGTGGCTAGTATAAACATGCTGTCAATGCCACCCATTGTTGGAGTGGATCTGCTGGTCGGCAATCCCGTGCCACCGAGCCCTCCAGCCACTGTTATTATGTATCCGCTCACCTGGCCAGTCTGGATCCCTAATAATGGGGGACAGATAAACTATGATGTCTTGATTTACAATAGTCTTGCTAACCCCGCGACTGGGCAGATATGGTGGGAAGCTATCCTACCGAATGGGAGCAATTACTACGTTTCACAGCAAACGATTACCGTTCAACCAGGCATTGTCTGGCAGAGCTTGAACAATGTGGTCAATGTCCCGGCGATGGCGCCGTCAGGACCGTATCAGTATGTGTGTAAGGTGGGTTATTATCCGGGATTCGTAGCAACTACCACTATGTTCCCATTCACCAAGCAAGCGCTGGTTGCTGATGGTGGCGAAATTGTCGAAGAATGGTCTGTGGAAATGTCCAACGATGAGAACGTCTTCATCGAGTCCGCTGAACCCTTCGGACCTGATATGATGCTGCCAAATCAGTTCGCAGTCAGCCAGGTATGGCCGAATCCGTTCAACGCACAAGCGAGTGTGACGGTCGCGCTGCCCGCTGATGAGAAGTTAACTGTCGCGCTGTATAACACGCTTGGTCAGCATGTAGCAACGCTGACGGATGCAACCTGTCCAGCGGGACAGCATACATTTACAGTGGATGCTTCACAGCTGACCAGTGGCCTCTACTTCCTGCACATTCAAACCGCGACAGCCAGCGAAACAAGGAAGCTGGTGCTGATGAAGTAATAACATAGTCCTGAGTCGCGAGTCCTGAGGAACTGCCTGGGGACACTTTCATCAGAAAGTGTCCCCTGCTCACTCTCACCCCATCGGATTGCACGCCAAGTCTCAAACATGCCGGGAGACCCCGTGAACTGATGTCCCCAGTTGCCCTGAGTGTTAGCTTGCCCTAACTTCCCCCACTTAGGACAATCACAGGCTTCCCGGAGGATTTATGAGGTGTGCAGTTGTTGGTGGGACTGGCTGGCAAGGTGCGGGAATCGCGACACGGATCGCAGCAGCAGGCTGGACCGCGGTGATCGGATCACGTGATATCGAGAAAGCGCGCATCCTCCAGGAAAATCTACCGCCATTTGTCGGACTGCCCGCGGAACGGTTCGAATCCGCGACCAATGTTGACGCGGTCAAGGGTGCGGATGTCGTCTTCATCACCGTCCCCAGCACCGGCCATAAGGCAGCGCTCGAGTCGATCAAGGATCACCTTGACGACGAACAATTGATCGTCGATGTTACCGCGCCAGTCGATCCGGAAAACCACCTGAACGAGATCTGGCCGAAAGAGGGTTCCTATACAGCTGAAGCACAGGAAATACTGGGGGATGATTTCCTTGTCGTAGGTGCGTTCAAGAACGTCAGCGCGACCATGCTGCTCAACCATACAATGCCGCCGAACTGCGACATCTGTATCTGCGGCGATGACCTCGAAGCCAAGCATCAGTTGCAGCTTTACATCAAACAAATGGGATTTCAGGGGTATGACATTGGTAAAGTGGATGCTGCCCCAACGATGGAGGGTCTCACCAAGATGCTGATCTTCCTCAACTACGCATACCACCTCAACCAGCCCGGAATCCGCTTCGAGGAATTGTCGCCAGGAATGCAGATCCTACCCGACGATGACCTGTTCGTGAAGAAGAGCTGAGGGAATGGCAGTAGTGAGTTATGAGATATGAGGGAAGCTGGGACACTTTGCCCTCAAAGCATCATCAGGTGCTAAATTCCGACTATCCAACAGTATGGCTACTCATCAAGTGCGCTACACATCAGCCAGCACCAGCTCATATCCCACTTCTTGCCATTGCAACTGTTCGCGTGCAAGCTGTTGCCTGACCAGAGGGTGGTCATGCAACCATCCATGTTCAAACTTAACGGTATATCCCTTTTCGACCACATGTATCCGTTTCACCGGATCCTCAATCGCCGCCCGTTTACGGTACAACGCCCAAGCCAGACGAAACAGAAACAGCAATGGAAGCGGCACCGAATCCTCAGGTTCGAGACGGTCAAGCTTGATACGTTTCCGGTGATTCAAGATGATGAAAGCCAATTGTCCCTGCTGTTCGCGGGTGAATCCGGGCAAATCGCTGTTCTTTATCAGGTACGCGCCGTGCTTGTGATACCCGCTATAGTTGATCGTCAGGCCGATTTCATGCAAATCCGCCGCCCAACTGAGCATCGATTTCGGCATCGAGCAAGACTTGGGAAGATGCGCCTTGATATCCGGCAAGTGATGGACTGTGAAATTATGAATCCTGTCCCGTTGTTCGCGATCTACGTGGTGCCGTTCCATCCAGCGTGTTAGCGTGCGCTGCCGTCTGTCGTCGCCTCGTGGTAACAGCAGCATGTCGTGCAGAATCCCCTGGCGGACACCGGCATGCGTGATTTGAATACGATCCAACTCATAGGCTTTCACTATTCCTGTCACTAGCGCTAATGATCCCGGGAATGAGGTCAACCGTTCCTCAGGCAGGCCAGCCTGGATGACAGATTTCTGTTTCCCCTTGAAAACGAATTTCTTCGTCAGCTTGTGCAGAGATTCGGGAGTTATCCCGTTTGGACCCAGTTCAAGTGCTCCAATCAATGAAGCGATCAATCGTAAAGTCCCCGATGCGCCCAGTACAACCTGGAATGATTTGCGGTACTCATGGACATGAGTTGCGCGCAATACCTCTACGATATCCGACACCGCCGTAGTGAACAACTCAGGTGTCAGCTTCTGTTCAGCAAACACATTTTTCGTCAAGCTGATATTGCCCAGTTCTACACTGTCAATACAGACTGGCTTTCGCCCTTCGCCATAGATGAATTCAGTCGAACCGCCGCCAACATCGATGATGAACCGTTTCTTTTCGCGAGGTTCATCCTCGCTGACAATGCCGAGATAAATCAGCCGGGCTTCTTCATCACCTGAAATCACGTCAATGGGAAATCCAAGCGCGGCTTCCGCTTCACGGAAGAAATCAGATGCTTGCCTCACATGTCTAAAAGCGCTAGTTCCGATAACCCGCACATTTTCTGGATAAAATCCGCTTATCCTTTCACCGTAGGTTTTAAGCACGTCAAGAGCTTCATCCTGCTTTTCTTGCAGGATGATCCCATCATGACGTAAACCATCGGTCAATCGAACAACCTCGCGATGGTGGTCCATGTGCTGCCACTCATGATCAAGCAACCGGACAACATGCAGGTGAAAACTGTTGGAACCCAGATCGACAATCGCGTACTCGCCGCGATGATCAGCATTTGGTTGAAGTGTGGGAGTTGATTCGGGCATAGGCTTATCGGATGTGACCTGCCCAGGTTTCACGGCGACTCTTCCCTTTGGAAGCGATCTTCTTGAGCTTCTCGCCTTCCTTCTCACGACGCTTGGCAATCTTGAGCAGGAACTGCTGTCCGCTGGCGAGCGCACGGCCTTTATGATGCAGAGGACGACGATATGTTCCATCCGTCTGCAATACCCAATGGCCGTATTTGTCATTGAAAGTGTGACTTAAGATGGCGAGCAGTTCTTTCTTCAGCATATCATCCTGAATCGGACACAAGACTTCGACACGATTTTCGAGATTACGCCGCATCGCATCTGCCGAACCGATATACAATTCGTCCTCGCCATTGTTGCCGAAATGGAAAATGCGGCTGTGCTCGAGAAAACGTCCGACGATGCTGCGAACATGAATTGTCTCGCTCAAACCGGGCAGACCCGGACGTATCCGGCACGTATCACGCACACACAGCTCGATCTTCACTCCCGCTTGCGATGCCCGGTACAAAGCGACTACGATGTCCTTGTCCTCAAGCGCATTCAATTTCCAACGGATCAGGCCATCACCTGTTGTCTGCTGGTGCTCGATTTCGCGATCAATGAAGCTCAACAACGATTTCTTCATCGTGCTCGGGGCCATTAGCATCTTCTGGTACTTACGTGACGGACTGTAGCCCGTATTCAGGAAGTTGAAAATCTCGGTGACATCACGACCGATATCCCGGTCACATGTAAGCAGTCCAAGATCGGTGTACAGCCGTGCGGTACCAGCGTGATAATTTCCGGTACCGACATGCGTATAGGTTCGGAAACCGTTATAATCTTTGCGCACTATCTGGATCAATTTGGTGTGGGTCTTGAAGCCGACTACTCCGTAGGTAACGTGAATACCGACCTCTTCCAGCTCATTTGCTTTAGCGATGTTTGCCTGTTCGTCGAATCTTGCCTTCAATTCAACTACTACTGCAACTTGCTTTCCGTTTGTCGCAGCTTTCTTGAGATATTCCACAACCTTGCTTTCAGATGATGTTCGGTAAAGCGTCATCCGGATCGCACGGACATTCGGTTCAGAAGCCGCTTCCCTGAGCAGCCGTTCTACCGTATTTGTAAACGACTCGTACGGATGCGCGAGCAGGATATCGCCTTCACGACGCAACACGTGAAAGATGTGCTTCGTTCCACGCAGACGCGGGTGTTCAATTGGCCGGTAAACCGGATATTTTAGATCCGGAACGTTGAGCTCAGCCAGTTCCATCAGATCCTGCTTGCCAACAATCCCATCAATCATGAACACATCATTCATGTCCAGCTTCAGTTCACTAAGCAAGATCTCGAGATGAGCCGGGTCCATATCCGCTTCGACCTGGAGCCGCACAATCGGCGCGAATGCACGATCCCGAACTTCCTTCTCAATCAGCTCCAGAAGGTCATCCGCCTGTTCCTCATCCTTCTCGGTGTTTGAATTTCGAGTTACTCGGAACAACTCAGCGTTCTCGATTTCCACGCCTGGGAACAGCAGATCCAGGTTGTTAGCAACAACGTCCTCGACCTTCACGAAGCGATAGCTGTCACCCAGCTTGACGAAACGCGGTACGTCCGGACCAACCGGCACCTTGACACGGGCCAACGAGCTCGCACCGTGGGTGCGATGCTTGATCGTGACCAACAGGTTCAAAGACAGGTTCGAGATAAACGGGAACGGATGCGCAGGACCTACGCCCTGCGGGAAGATCAGCGGGAAAATGTTGTCCGTGAAATGCTGACGCAGATATTGAACATCTTCTTCGCCCAGCTGATCGTAATCGAGAATGTGAATGCCGCGTCGATGCAGTGAACGTTGCAGATTGCGGAATATTACGGACTTGTCGTACTCAAGACGCCTGACTTCTTCATACGCCCACCGGATCTGTTCTTCCGGGGATCGACCGTCAACACTGAACGATCGTACGCCAGCCCCAACCAATTGCTTGAGACCGCCGATACGTTTCATGAAGAAATCGTCCGTGTTCGACGAGGTGATCGCGATAAAGCGCATGCGCTCGAGCTGAGGATTACGCTTTTCCTGCGCTTCGTAGAGGACACGACGGTTGAAATTCAACCATGTTAGCTCACGGTTCAGGTACAGGAAAGACGAATCCAACTGCCCTTGTGAAACTTCAAAGTCCTCAGGAACCGGATCCGCGCCGATGTTCACATGAAACGAGTCATGCCCATTCGCCTGCTTCGGATCGACCTTGAGCGATTTTTTCACACGCTTATTGGCCTTGTGCCCGTTGCGCTTGGAATTTGTTTTAAGCGTTGACTCAGCGGTCGTGATTGACGAGCCACTTTTCCGCTTACCCTGCTTTTTGTTACGTTCACTACTCATTGCACTGCCTGCTCTTCTGAATTCGTATCAAACTTGTAAGTTACCACTTTTCGTCCGGATGCACGATATGTGCCCACTTTGGAGTGATCAACCACTCAAGTACGCCCGGACCGCGATATGTTTCGCCAGCAAAACGAACACAAGCCAATCCAGCCTTGCGCATGTCGAGCATCGACCCGTTGTGACCCGAGATCATCCAAGATAACGAAGCGCTCATGTTTGGCTGATGCCCAACCAACATTGCGTTTTGACCAGGCTTGAGGTTTTCGGCCAGCAAATCTTCGAGTTCTTCCGGATGACTGCCGGGATACAGGTTGCGCGTTTCTATCAACGTGTCCACGCCAAGCTCATGTGCAGCAATCTCAGCCGTTTGCTGCGCACGAAGCAGAGGACTGTGGAAAATGACATCCACCTCAGCTTCCATCTGCTTCAGCGAACGAACCACCAGCGCCGTCCTGTGACGACCAACATCAGTAAGTGGACGAAGCTCATCGCTGTAACTGCCGTCTTCAGCAGAATTACCTGCGATTCCATGACGCAGGAAATACAGTTTCCAGCTCACAAATCTGCTCTCCGTTTACCCATTATCCTCTGAGAAGTCAAAGTATTGCATGAACTTGGGCAAAGTGCAAGCATCAGTACTCGCGAATTCCAGCAGGGCATATCGTTACGCAATCGTCTTGCCCCACCTTGCTTCCTGCCCTATCCTTATTGGTCAGGGAGGGAAAATGCGCCGTCTGCCGTGGAAATTGTTCGCTCTGATTGCTGGTCCGTTGCTCGCCATCATTGTGCTGTTTCTGTTTCCAGAGTCTGAAGCTCCTCTCGCCGGAAGGACGGCCGCCGTAGCAGTGTGGATGGCAATCTGGTGGCTGACGGAAGTCATCCCACTCGCGGTCACCTCTCTGCTGCCTCTTGTGCTACTACCGGCTCTGGGCGTCATGCCATCAAAGGTAGTCGCCAGCAACTACACCAACGACGTCATCTTTCTGTTCATCGGTGGGTTCATAGTCGCCCTGGCGATGGAACGCTGGAATCTGCACAAGCGCATCGCACTCGTCATCCTACGGGCAATCGGAGGTGGCCCAACGCGCACGTTGCTCGGTTTCATGGCCGCGACCGCGCTGCTCTCGATGTGGATCAGCAACACCGCAACCGCGATGATCATGGTCCCTATCGCACTCGCGGTTTCAGCACGGTATGACAACCTCCTCGATCAACCAGCCGCGAGCCGAATCTCCATCGGCTTGTTGCTCGGAATCGCCTATTCGGCGTCTATCGGCGGGATGGCGAATCTTGTCGGAACGCCGCCTAACCTGGCTTTCACCGCCCTGTTTACTCAGTCATTTCCCAGTGGACCGGAGATCAGCTTCAGTGAATGGATGGCATTCGCACTGCCGCTGTCGCTGATGTTCCTGCTGCTGACGTGGGGATTGCTCGTGTTGATGTACACACGTGGTACCAAATTACAGGTACCTGACTCATCGGAAACAAGTAAACGGGGATCATCGCTCAGGTCAGCTTACACACGTGAGATCAAGGCACTTGGACCGATGAGCAGTGAGGAACGCACAGTGCTGATCGTATTCACACTGCTCGCCGTGCTATGGATTACTCGCAACACACTGGAATTCGGCTTGTTTGCTGTACCTGGCTGGTCGCTGCTGCTACCAGAACCCGGTTTTGCCGGAGACGGCCTACCAGCAATCGCCCTCTCGATCCTGCTGTTCATTTTGCCAGCATCAGAAAGGGGCGAACGCATAATGAACTGGGAGACTGCACGCAAACTACCGTGGGGGATCGTCCTGCTGTTCGGCGGCGGGTTTGCGCTGGCGGCGGCGGTCAACTCCAGTGGATTGGCCATGTGGCTGGGTGATCAACTGGCTGGCCTTGGCAACCTGTCCCCCACACTGATGGTCGGTTCCATTTGCACGATGATGACATTCACCACCGAGCTCACGTCCAACACCGCGACAACTCAACTCGTGCTACCAATCCTAGCTGCTGTGGCTGTGAGTATCGGACGTAATCCGTTCCTGCTGATGATCCCGGCAACACTGAGCGCATCATGCGCATTCATGATGCCGGTCGCCACCCCTCCGAACGCGATCGTGTTCGGCAGCGGACGGTTGCGCGTCATCGACATGGCAAAAACCGGCCTGCTGCTCAACCTGATTGGTGTTGTCTTGATTACAGTTTGGATGCTGCTCGCTGGAACGGTTCAGTATGGGGATATAGATGAAATCAATGAATGGGTGACAGAACCTGCAATGGAAATTCCCACAACTGGAAACGAATAAACCCGGGTTGCAGAACAACCCGGGCTGGATTCTCCACAAATCTTGTAACCACTACTTCCCTCTGCGCATACCGCCTTTGCGGCGAAGCCACGCTGGCACCTCTTTGTCGCTGAAGTCGATATTTTCCGGATCGGCAAGAGTTTCGTCGACGAACATCGGTTCAGCATCAACCCGTACAAACTCGGTCGGATCATGTGTGCCGTTTTGATCATCTGTCCCGTTCGTGCCGTTGGTACCATTGGTACCGTTTGTGCCGTTCTTGCCATTTTTACCGCTGGCATGACTTGAATGGTCTTCTACCGGTTTCAAGGTTCGCGGATTGCGACCGGGCTGCGAGAACTTCACATGTGGCTCAACGTTCGGATGTCTGAACCTGGTCGGCGATGGATGAGACGGATTGTTGTTGAAACCGGTCGCGATAACGGTAACGCTGATCTTGTCATCCAACGACTCGTCTTCCACCAGCCCGAAGTAGATGTCAGCATCTTCCTGCGCGTTCTCGGTGACGACCTGTACCGCCTGCTGAACTTCCTTCATGCCGACACTCTTGCCACCAGTGATGTTGATCAGAATGCCGCGCGCGCCATCGATCCGCAAGTTGTCCAATAGTGGACTGTCAATCGCAGATTCGGCTGCTGCGGCCGCACGATCCTCGCCTTCCGCAACACCGATACCCATGATCGCATCACCGGAATTGCTCATCACCGACTTGGCATCCGCGAAGTCAACATTGATGAAGCCGCGAGTGTTGATCACATCGCTGATGCCCTTGGTACCTTGATACAGCACCTGATCCACCTGCTGGAACGCTTCATGATACGGCAGATCATCCTTGAACAGGTCGAACACCTTATCATTCGGGATCACGATTAACGTGTCCACAGCATCCTTCATCTCTTCGATAGCGATATCGGCACGTTGCATCCGCTTCCGGCCTTCGAAGGTGAACGGCTGGGTCACAATCCCGATGGTCAGGATTCCACGTTCGCGTGCAAGTTGCGCAATAACTGGCGCCGCGCCTGAACCCGTACCACCACCCATGCCAGCAGCGATGAAGACCATGTCCGCCCCGTTGAACAAGTCGCGTAGACGGTCCAGATCCTCTTCTGCGGAAATTCGCCCGGACTCGGGATCACCGCCAGCACCCAAGCCGCGAGTATGATCCTTCCCGATCTGGATCTTGGTCGGTGCCAGGCAACGTTCGTCGAACAAAGCCTGCGCATCTGTGTTTACAGCGATGAAATCAACACCAGCAAGCTGGCTCGTGATCATGTTGTCGACGGCGTTTGAGCCAGCCCCACCGATCCCAACTACTTTCAATCTGGCGCGCTGATCATCCGGTGAAAACTGTATCCGGAGATTGCCGCCTGGTTCCTTCCTCTCCTTCATGGCCGACTCCTTTATCTGCGATTGCTTCTTTGTTTCATGTTGCTTCTCAACCGTTGTATCTGCCGGTTCGCGATCCTCAATCGGATCATCAGTCTGCATATCAGCGGTCGAAGTTTTAGCGGTTTGCTCTACGTTGTCTACCGCCAAAGACGCAGCGTTATCGACCGATTCAACTGACAAATCTGATGACGGTGAGGCGTCCGCATCCGTTTCATCATCGGAGATTGCCGAGAAGTCATCTCGCGGAATACGGTCAACTGACCCTTCTTCAGGCTCAACGGGTTTGTTGCCACCTTTGCTAATCATTTCGGCTGCCTTGTCGATCAGCTCATCTGTCATGTATACAGGACCGGTAACCGAAACGTCGCCGCCATCCTCACCAATAGTGAAGCGGTGTTTGTTTTCCTCTTCACCCGGTGTCTTCGCTGCGAGCTTCTGCATTTCCTTCGCACGTTGTTCCAATGCTTCGCAGGCGGCTATGATATCTGCCACTGACTTACGACCGCTGGGGCGATCCGGTGAATCTCCCACCTTTTCCTCCTCTATGCCTTTCAAGGGGTTCGTGTCTTCCTCTAGCCCAAAACGCATGAACTCGTCAGGCTTCCACCCTTCGCCCCCTGGCGAGGATGGGCCGTCCGCTGGAATCAAAAAAAGTCCTCGAACCATGCTCTCATCCTCCGTAGTATCTTTTTGAACACTTTGGATTCGTCAGAATCTTCCAACACTTCAAAGGGGCTTTGGCCATCCATTCCGTACAGGACCAAGCCAACACCCGTAGCATAGACCGGACTGCGCGCCGTTTCGATCAATCCACCCATACCCGTCGGCACTCCCACCTTGACAGGCAAATTGAACATCTCCTGTGCCAGTTCGGCTGCACCTTCAATTTCCGCTGCACCACCAGTGAGTACGATGCCAGCGTTCAGCATGTCCCACACCTGTGCCTTGTGCATTTCAGCCATCGCCAGTTCGAACAACTCTTCCATCCGCGGCTGAATGAACTCTGTGATCTGCTGGCGAGTGACCAGAACCGGCGGACGTCCCCCGATTCCGGGAATCTCAACATCCTCCCCACGTTCCACGTTCGGGAGGTAGCAATGGCCGTGCTGGAGCTTGATCTTTTCTGCCTGTTCGAACGGTGTTCGCAGGCCAACGGACAGGTCGCGCGTCACATTCTCGCCGCCGAGTCCGATCACTGACGTCATCCGGATTGACCCCTCACTGAAGACCGCGATGTCGCTGGTTCCGCCGCCCATGTCGAGCAGTCCAACACCGATATCGCGTTCGTCATCGCTGATCGTCGCAAAGCTGGATGCCAGTGGTTCAAGAACCAGGTCGCGAACCCGCATTCCGGCTCGTTCGACGCAACGATAAATGTTCTGGGCCAATGCAGCCTGACCAGTGATGATGTGCACATCCGCTTCCAACCGTACACCCGCCATGCCGATTGGATCTTTGATATGCTTCTGATCGTCAATGGCGAATTCTTGTGGCAGAACGTGCAGCACTTCGCGATCCATCGGGAGATTGACCGCCTTGGCAGCTTCGATTACACGGTCGACATCGGCTTGCGTGATCTCGCCAGTACGTTCCTTTGTACTGCGACGGCTGATCGCAATAACACCCTTGCTGTTCATCGAGTGGATGTGATCACCCGCAATGCCAGCAATCACCGAATCGACTTGCATCCCGGCCATACGTTCAGCCTGGATCACCGACGCCTTGATCGCTTCTACCGTCTTCTCGATGTTGATCACCACACCGCGTTGCATACCATGCGACGCACAGTGACCTACACCGATCAACTCCGGGCCGTGTTCGCCCATTTCAGCGATGATAGTCGTGACCTTAGTCGTGCCGAGGTCAAGTCCTACGATGATGTCACGTCCCGCCATGGGATGTCTCCCGCCCTGTCTATTACATGGGACACTTTCGGAGAAAGCGTCCCCGGTTTCAGCCTTCTGTGTTTTCCGGTGCTGACCACAACTCATCCCGCACTATCAGATAATCAGGCAAACTCAAATCCACGATACGTCCGTCAGCCTTGTCATCAGATGCGAGGAAAGCATCCAGTGTTGCCACCTGCACAATCACCTCATGCTCACCCGGGAGCACCACTCGTCCATCCGCACCCGAAACCCATGAGATTTGTTCACCGCTGATGTGGATTTCCGACAACCACGAATGCATTCTCGGCAGATCAGAAACAGCGTTTACCCATTCCATTGCCATAACAATCGCCGGATTGGTTAATGTCGATCCCGGTTCCGGATCTTTGACCAGCCCACTGATCACTGGCAAATCCAGCGGCCAGGAACGGCCTGGCAGCGGCAACACAACGCGTGATTCGTCTAAACCCCAAACGCCGCCGTTACTGATCAGAACTGCAACTTCGTGACGCTCTTCAACTTCAACAGTCACTGTACTCGGGAACTGGCGTCCAACCACGACATCCTGAATCCGTGGATGCTGACGCATTGAATCCGCCAACATTGGTGCGTTCAAACTCAACAACGGTGTACCCTGCAAGGATTCCAGACCGCTCAGCAGCGAGTCTTCCGCCAATGAGCGTGTTCCTTCGAGTTCGATGTCCTTCACCATGAACACACCGCTGAGTCGGTCTTCCAACCAATCGCCGGCCTTGCTCATCAATCCTGCGCGATTCACACTGTCGTCCGGAGTCGTTTCTTCTAGAGGTTCCGGGGTATCAGTAACTCTTTCGCTGGAAATGACTGTGTCCTCGGACTCAGCTTCGATCATGTCCGCAGTGGTTTCATCCGTCACAATCGTTCCGAACCAACCCTGAACAGTGCTGATAATCTCTGCCCGCCCGTACCACGCGAGTACCCCCAGCAGCAGTAAAGCCAGGATCTTCCGTCCGATCTTGCGTGGTTTGCGTTGACGACGCCGTTTCCCTTCATACGCCATCGAACCACTGTACTGACTGCGAGCCCGGTCGTGCATAGGACGGGAAGGCAGTCTCACTGGATCACGATACGTGGATCGGTTTTGACTCATCAGCCGTCACTCCCTCACATCATCGAAGCCAACGAATTTCACTTCTCGTTGCAACTCAACCCCAAATCGATCTTTCACTTTGTCCGTAATGATCTGGATCAGCTCACGCACATCCAGTGCCTTAGCCCCACCGATGTTGACGATGAACCCTGCGTGTTTTACAGACACCTGTGCCGAACCATGTACCATGCCCTTCAGCCCAACCTCTTCTATCAACGCTCCGGCGTAATTGCCCGGAGGACGCTTGAACACGCTCCCGCAGGAAGGATATTCCAACGGTTGCTTCTCTAAGCGCATAGCCAACACATCATCCATCCGTGCGTTCAACACATCCGCGTCTGAGGGTTTGAACTCGAAATGCGCGGAAGTGATGATTATATCCTGCAATTCTGGCGCTGAGCGATAACCGAAATCAATCGCGTCACGACCGAATGCTACCTGCTCGCCATTGATAGTGAAACCGCGAACTTCCTTCACCGTGCTTTCGATTTCCTGACCGAATGCCCCGGCGTTCATTCGCAACGCACCCCCGACTTCGCCGGGTATTCCTGCCATCGATTCCATCCCACCCAATCCGTGCTTGACAGCACCGCAGATAAATTCCAACAGGGATGATCCAGCCTTCACATTTGCATCATTACCCGCGAATTCCCAGCCAGACAGGTTTGAACCGATGTGTAACGTGACGCCGTCCCAGCCATCGTCCGAGATCAGTACATTGCTGCCACCACCGAGAATGAACGGTTTCACTTTTTCTTTCGCCAGCACCTTGAGTACGTCACCAACCATTTGCTCGCTGTCCGGTTCGACGATCAACCGCGAGGCACCACCGATGTTATAGCTGGTAAACGGTGCCAGCAGAAGATTCTCGCGGACAAATCCGGGTGCGACCTCATTCATGAGCTGTTCGATGCGGGACCAATCAGTCATTGACCACCCTCCCGGTCCGTGAGTCGATTGAGCAGCTCATTGGACGCCAGGTAGATATTCCCTGCACCAAGTGTGATCACCAGTTCATTTCCAGTCAGCTTTTCAGCAACAAACGGCACGATATCCTGGAAACGCGGGATGTAATCAACCGCACCATGTCCATTCTCAATCAGCTTATCTGCGACCAACTTGCCGGTCACACCTTTAATCGGCTCCTCACGTGCCGGATATACATCGGTCACCACAACACGATCCGCCTGCATCAGCGCATCTGCGAACTCAGCTGCGAAACGCTGCGTTCTGCTGTACAAATGGGGTTGGAACAGAGCAACCACCGAACGATCCGGGTATGCGTCTTTGGCGGCTGCCAAGGTCACAATCACTTCGGTCGGATGGTGGGCGTAATCGTCAAACACAAGCACTCCACCCTGCTCACCACGCAGATCAAACCGGCGACGCACTCCACTGAATTCCTTCAGCGCTGCTGCTATCGTCTCAAACGGCAGATCCAACTCAATCCCAACCGCGACTGCAGCCAGTGCGTTCAACATGTTGTGCTTGCCCGCCAGGGGAAGCTCGAACGCACCTGCTTCTTCGCCGTTCACTATTACAGTGCAGCAGCTGACAACTCCAAGCTTGAGGTCTACGCCCCGCACATCCGCACTTTCGCTGAATCCGTAGGTGCGAACAGGACGTTCGATCAATCCTCGCAAACCCTGCAATTCAGTATCATCAGCGCACACAATTACGCGCCCATAAAACGGGACCATGTTTGCGAATGAAACGAAAGCATCACGCAGATTTTCGATGGTTCCATAGGTATCCAGATGTTCGGCTTCGACCGTTGTGAGGACCGCTATGGATGGCGTCAGCTTGAGGAAGCTGCGGTCGTACTCATCAGCTTCAACAACCATCCATTCGCCGGAACCCAGACGCGCGTTGGTGTCCATGTCGCGAACCATCCCACCAACTATCACCGTCGGATCAAGTCCGGCGGAAGTCAGCACCGTGCCGAGCAATGATGTGGTTGTCGTTTTTCCATGCGTACCCGCGACCGCGATACCGGTTTTCATCCGCATCAATTCAGCCAGCATTTCCGCACGACGGATCACCGGAATTCCCAGCTCTTTAGCATGTGCACGTTCCGGATTGTCCTCACCGACCGCGCTGCTGTAGACGACCGCTTCCGCGCCTACCACATTGGACGGATCATGCCCCTGATGCACCATCACCCCGAGTGATTCAAGGTGACGAGTCACTTCACTGGTGCTCAGGTCGCTGCCGGACACGACAAATCCCTGTCGCACGAGAATTTCGGCGATGCCACTCATCCCGATGCCACCGATGCCGATGAAATGCAGACGCCCGATATTTTTCCGCAGCAGGGTCAAATGAACTCCAGTACTCGAGTACCAAGTACAAAGTAATTAGTACTCACCGCTTTAACTGTCACCTGTCAATCCTGATATTAAGTTAATCATCATATTCTCACTACAAACCCTTTGATACCTTCTATATTCTTGTACTTTCTACTTCTTGCTTAGTACTTGATACTTTGTGCTTCCTACTTTCTACTTAGTACTTTCGACTCTGTACTTTATACTTCGTACTCTTCTTCGATGCTGGCAACGGTAGCGGCTCATCGTCCACCGTCCGGGCGATGTTGAGCAGGATTCCAAGCATCGCCAGCGTCATCATCAACGATGTTCCGCCGTAGCTGATCAACGGCAGCGGCAACCCTGTCGGCGGCAGTACACCAACTGCTACCGCCATGTTCGCCAGTGCGTAAAAGCCAATACTCAAAGTGATTCCAGCTGCCAGGAACGCACCAAACGGTTCTGGACTGCGTCGTGCGATCTTCAACCCCATGTATATCAACGCCATGAACAGGAGCAACAGGCCGAGTGTGCCGATCAAACCGAATTCTTCGCCGATAATCGAGTAGATGAAATCAGTGTGCGCTTCAGGCAGAAAGAACATCTTCTGCCGCGATCCACCCGGTCCAACACCGATCAATCCACCACGTCCCATTCCCGTGAATGACTGAATCAACTGATACCCAGCTCCTGTTGGATCGCTCATCGGATCGATCAGAGCGAGGAATCGTTCCTTCCGATAATCCGAGCTGACAATCAGCATCACAGCACCAGCGATTGCCGGCCCGACCAGCACCGCGATGTGCCAGAATTTCACCCCGGTGATGAACAACAATACCAGCGATGTCGCGATCAACATCGCGGCTGTTGAAAAATCAGGTTGCAGCAGTATCAAGCCCATCAATACACCCGCCACCGCCAGCGCGGGCACAAACCCAAGGCGGAAACTCTTCATCTCACGGCCACGTTTCCACGCCCACCATGCGATGAACAGCACGATTGCGTACCGCGCGATTTCTGACGGCTGGAACTGGAATGATCCCAATCTCAGCCAGCGGGTTGCACCATTCACGGTCACTGCCAATGGTGTATTTAGTGTTACCAGCACGAGAAAGCCCGCAGCGATTACTACAGCAGGTATCGCCAGAACGCGCCATGTCTTATAAGGAACGCGCGCGAGTAGTAACATCACCGCCAGCCCAAGCAACGCACGTTTCGCTTGCTCGAGGAACAGATGCCATGGATTTCCGCCGTACATTCGCTCCGAAAGCTCGCTACCTGCCGTAAACACAGCCAGCAAACCAAACGCGGTCAAGGCCAGCACCAGCCATAACAACCTGCTGTAGGTGCGGCGAACCGGCTTGTCAGAAGCCTTCGCTGTGGCTGTGGCGATACGGCTCATCCGTTAATCTCTCCAGACTTACCATTTGACTTCAAATCGTGAACCAAATCGCGGAAAACATCTCCACGCTCTTCGAAATTCTTGAACTGGTCGAAGCTTGCGCAGCCCGGGCTGAGTAAAACTGTGGAACCCGGTTCTGCCAACTTGTCAGCCGCACGGACCGCCACCGGTAAGTCCCCGACACATTCAGCGTCCACCAGATCACCCAACTCCACTTTCAGCCGATCCGCACCTTCGCCAATGAGAAGCAACCCAGCGACCTTTTCCTTGATCAGATCTCGTAATGGCGTGTATGGCGCACCTTTATCCCGTCCACCGGCAATTAAGACTACCGGCCCACGTACCGCTTCAAGTGCGACACGCATGCTGTCAACGTTGGTAGCCTTGCTGTCGTTGATCCATACACGACCGTTGTTCGTCACAACCTCCAGCCGATGCGGCACGCCGGGGAACGTTTTCAAACCCTGCTGAAGCTCTCCCACTGACAGATTGAGCACCCGGCATGCTGCTGCTGCGCACAGCGCATTGGCGATGTTATGACGACCTGGAATCGGTAGATCATCGACCCCCATGATTGATTCCGTTTCACCGTTCAATTGCAACCGAATCTCACCTTCTTCGATCCCCGCACCCATCTTGGGCAGGTGATCCAGGGACACTTCTATCGTATGCGGACGGATCGAGAGCGAAATCGATGCGATCAGATCATCTCCGGACGGAAGAACCGCGTAGTCCTTCTCATCCTGATTCATCCAAACCCGAGCTTTCGCCTCGGCGTAAGCTTCCATGCTTCCGTGCCGATCGAGATGATCCTCGCTGATGTTGGTCAGCACCGACACGTGCGGGTGGAATGAACTGATAGTTTCCAACTGAAAACTCGAAACTTCGACCACAGCGTGCGTCACCTTCGGCTGTTCATGCACCATGTCACAGAACGGGTATCCGATATTTCCACAGGCGACAGCATTTACTTCCGCTTCACGCAACGTGTGTTCGATCCAACGGGTGACTGTCGTCTTGCCATTGCTACCTGTAATCGCAATCACTGTCCCGACATAGAACCATGACGCAACTTCGACTTCGCTGACGACCGATCTGCCCTGTCGCCGTAGCTGATCGACAATCGGCGCATTTGTCGGGATGCCGGGGCTGACGACTGCGAAATCCGGAAGTGGGAATCCCTTCAGCCGATGTCCACCGGTTTCGAGCACGATGTCCAGCGAATCCAACTCGGCGGCAACCGTTTCCACTGCATCCAGCGGCCGGAGTTCACTGACAAACACTTTCGCGCCAGCATCCTTGAGCAGTCGTGCAGCAGCCATGCCGCTTCGACTCGCGCCCAGAACCAGCGCGTTCGTGCCTTGGATCTCTTCGGTGGAGAACATCGAACTCACGTACTCCTCCCGTTCGCCTGACTACCCGATGTTTATTGCCGCCACAACTCGTTCAAGCCCGACCTTCCGCGACCCCTTGACCAGCAAACTCGCACCCGGCTGTATCAAGGATCCGACATACGATGCGATCTCGCCCTGTTCCGCTTCGACGAAGGATCGCACTGACGGATGCCCAAGCAGCGACGCCTCTTCCGATGCCCAGCTCATCCGCTCGCCAACAAAGACCAAATGGTCCACCTCTTCCAACTCAGGAATTCGTCCAATGCGACGATGTTCGTCTTCCTCGAACTCACCCAGCTCCATCACATCGCCAAGCACCGCGATCTTGCTTCCTTCACGGCGTGATAAGGTCAGAAGCGCTGCTTCGATAGATGCGACATTCGCGTTGTAGCAATCATCCAGCAATTCCACGCCATCGCCCAGCTCAACGATCTGACCTCGCCCCGGCAACGCTTCAACAGTTGCCAACGCTGGTACGATTTCAGTTGCTTCGCCGCCCAGCTCCATCGCCAGTGCCGCTGCTCCCAACGCCGCCGCCACCCAATGCACTCCAACCAACTTCAACTTCGCTTCTACGCCTTCGATCCGAACCGTGCAACGTGACCATGAGTCCTGATCCACGATCTCACCGAAGTAGATGGTTTGTGTCCATTCTTCAGGAATACGATTCAATCCGAGTGTATACCCTGATTTACGTCTCACATTCGCCGCAACATCGACGATACGTTCATCGTCCAGATTGACCACCGCCAATCCGTCATCCTTTATGAACTCGAATAGCTCACCTTTCGCTTTCTGCACCATTTCGAAGCCACCGAACTCACCGACATGCGCGTCTCCGATATTCGTGATCAATCCATACTCGGGGTGCGCGATCTGGCACAGGAAATCGATTTCGCCAACATGGTTCGCGCCCATCTCAAGCACGAGATATTCTTCATCGCCCATTGCGTTGAGAATTGTCAACGGCAGACCGATGTGATTGTTGAAATTTCCGGATGTAGCAGTTGTCTTGCCGATGGTCGACAATGCGGCAGCAATCAGTTCCTTGGTCATTGACTTGCCGTTGGAACCGGTCATAGCAATCGTATGCGCACCCAGTGACCGCCGGACCTCCAATGCCAGCCGTTGCAAACCCTGTAGCGTGTCCTCCATCACGAAGAGCACGGTGCTTTCAGGTAGATTGCCCGCATTCTGAGTCGCCCAATCCTCGCTCACCGCTACGACCTTTGCGCCTGCCTTCAGCGCTGCCGGGACATACTCGTTGCCGTCAACGTTTTCACCCTGCAAAGCCCAGAACAGATCACCATCATCTATCAGACGCGAATCAATCTTTACTGGGGGCAACCACTCATCCCATTCGCCGACAACCTTGATTCCCGCACGCTCGAGCATGTCAGCGTTGATCAACATTCTTTTATCCCCCGCAACGCGAGCAGCTCGGCACGGTCATCGAAAGGATGCTTTACGCCCTCAATCTCCTGATACGTTTCATGCCCCTTGCCTGCGACGAGAATGATGTCACCATCGGCCGCTATCTCAAAAGCTGTCCGAATCGCTTTGCGGCGATCCACAACAGTGATGACTGACTCATCAGCACCACTAGCTACCTGCCGCACGATTTCATCAGGATCCTCGAAGCGTGGATTATCACTGGTGATTATCGCCAAATCCGATCCCGCCGATGCAACGTGTCCCATGATCGGACGTTTGCTCGCATCACGGTTTCCACCTGCACCCACGACCACGATCAACCTGCCACGCCTCATCGGACGTAATGCTTCCAGCGCTCGTTCCAGCGCATCCGGTGTGTGTGCGTAATCAACTATTGCGGTCACTCCCACACCCAGTTGCAAGCGCTCCATCCGTCCACGTACTTGTGGCGCGTTTGCCACACCAACTTTCACTGCCTCGCGATCCACCCCTGAAGCCAACGCAACCGCTGCGCAACCCAGTACATTCGACGCGTTGAACCGGCCGATGTACGGTGTAGATAGCTCGAATAACTCACCGCGAAATGTCACCTGGAATGTCATTCCTTCAGCAGATTCTTCTATCAGTTCACCGCGAATATCTGCGCCTGCTTCGAAACCAAACGTGAATCCCTTTGCTGCAATTCCTTCCAGGATGCGCGGACCATACTCATCGTCCGCATTCGCTACAGCGATACCTTCCGCCGGCAGCATCGCGAAGAACTGCTTCTTCGCGGCGAAGTACTCGTCCATCGAACCGTGCAGATCGAGGTGATCCTGGCTGAGGTTGGTGAACAGGCCGGCATCGAACTTGAATCCATTAACGCGTTTCATCGGCATCGCAATGCTGGTCACTTCCAACACCGCCGCATCCGCACCCCGCGTACGCATATCCGCCAGCAAACCCAGCATGTCAGGCGCTTCCGGAGTTGTCCGTTCCAAGGGCGTCCCAACACCCGCGAACTCCCATCCAGTAGTTCCAACGCGTCCAGTCTTGCGTCCGGCGGCCTCCAGAATGGATTGCATCACGTAGCTGCAGGTTGTCTTGCCATTTGTACCTGTAATCCCTGTCAATAGAAGGGATTCAGTTGGATTGTCAAAGAGCTCATGCGCAGCACTTGCCATCGTGATGCGAGCATCGCTCACGATGATTCCTGCCACACCTTCCGGCACCGCATCAGCCTGTTCGGTCAGAATTGCAGCCGCACCCTTTTCGAGCGCCATAGGGATGAACAAATTCCCATCCGACGCTTCTCCGACCAACGCACAAAACAACTCACCTCTTTCGATTCGACGCGAATCGTAAGTGAGGCCACTAAGTTCGACCGTTCCGTCGCCCACCAAATCTGCACCTGGCAGCCTCTTGATGAGTTCAGCGACCGTCATCGAACCGCCACGATTAACGGTTCAGCAACTAAACGCACCCGCGATCCCGCTGGCACCCGCACACCAGGCCTTGGATCCTGGCCAACCACGAAACCCGATCCTTCGACTGTTGGTGTTAATCCGCAACGAGTCAACTCAGCCAATGCATCCCGCAAGCTGTGATGTAGTAATTCTGGTACTCTGAGCGTATCTGCGCCAGCGTTGCATCCCAGTGTCAACTCAAGCGAATCGCCTTCACGCAACAAGCTTCCGGGATTATGAGATTGGGCAATTACGATGTCCCCAACGCCAATGAGTGATGCCTTCAATCCACAATCCTTGATATGAGCAACTGCTTCTTCGGGTGACAACGTGAGTACCGTCGGCATCACTACCCAATCATCCTCAACCCTTCGTGGATCAATGGATTCATCCAGCGCATATATGGATTCGGACTGCGGCAGTGTGACTAACAAACGTTGCATGATGTTGCGGAAGACCGGGCCAGCAACCGAACCGCCGTAATAGCGACTGCCCTGTGGATCATCGATGATCACCAATGCCAACCATTCTGGGTTCTCAGCCGGGAGGAAACCACAGAATGAGCTGATGTAATGCTGACCGGACATATAGCCGCCGTTGATCGGGTCAGGCTTCTCAGCTGTGCCCGTTTTTCCGGCAACGGTCACACCTGGAATCATCGCTTGGCCGCCGGTACCGTCCTCAACGGCTTCGATCATCAGCTTGCGCAGGATGCGGGCGGTGGATGGCATCATCACCCGCCGTACACGCATCGGATCATTCCGTACCACATGACCATCAGGATCAACAGTGGACGATATGAGAATCGGACGCAGCAACCAGCCGTTGTTTGCGATAGCGCCATACGCCATAGCCAGTTGCAACGCGGTCACTGCCACACCCTGCCCGATTGCCATGTTTGCTTGCGAGACACCCGACCATTTACGTACTGGCGGCAGAATCCCGCGAACCTCACCGACAAAGTCAATACCGGTTTCCTGGCCAAATCCGAAGTCACGCATCACAGTGTAGAAATCGCCCTGCGACATCAACTGTGCCAGCTTGCCGGTCAGGATATTGCTCGACTTGGCAAAACCCTGACGGACAGTCAGCGAGTCATAGCGATGTGAATCCTTTATCGTGCGATCCGCAACCCTCCAGCGTCCTTCCTCGAGATCGATCATCTTATCGAGATCGATTAAATCGCGTTCGAGAATAGCTGCGAAAGGCACTACCTTGAACGTGCTTCCTGGCTCATAAACGTCTGTGATCGCACGATTCTTCTGATTCACAACAGGTCCGGCTGATGGATGGTTGGGATCATATCCCGGCCATGACGCGACTGCCAACACTTCACCGGTTAATGGCTTGGTAATCACCACCATTCCACTGAGCGCTTCATTCTGCTCAATCCCGAGCGCCAATTCTTCTTCGGCGATGGACTGCGCGTCTATATCGATGGCAAGCGTAACACGACCCCCATGCACTGGTTCTTCGCGAGGGAAATTCGGGTCGAAGCGCGGAACACCATGCGCATCCATCTGCATAACCGCCCAGCCTGGACGCCCGGCCAGCACATCCTCACACAACTGCTCGATACCTGAACCGCCGAGATTGTCGATGTTGACATGCCCGACAACCTGACCAGCGCTCTCCCCGTACGGATATGACCGTTTCGTCTCACGTTCTACTTCGACGCCAGGCAAATTCATCTTCTCAACGCGACTGACCTTGACGGGCGAAACCTTGCGAGCGATCCAAACAAACGGAGCATCACTATTCAACTTGCGGGTGATCTCACGACTGTTCATCTCGAGTTCGTCCGCCAGACGGGCGACCGTCATCGAACGATCACTCAAACGAGACAAACGCACACCTATCGAACCGTAATTCTCGAGATTCTCAACCAACGGGCGATTACGGCGGTCGACAATTAAACCGCGATCAGGGAGCAAATCGTGAGTGTCTGTGTATTGCTGCTCGGCGCGAGCGGAATACGAATCGTGTTTGAGAACCTGGATAGAAACCAGACGATAAACCGTCGCTCCGGCGAGCAGCGCGAGACCGAGAAAGACGAGCACGAGTCGTTTCGCCTGAATTGGCGCACCCATGGGCACATGCTGAGGTCTCGATCTCGAAGCGCGACTCATGGTTGCCCCTCCCCACCTGCCGCAGGGGTCAACCCACCACCCCAGCGACGGACAAAGAGCTCGACAACATTACGCGCCTCAATCCCACCCATTCGCTCCACTTCACTTCCGGTCAATCGAACCAGCAGCCGTTGCGGAGGGAGCTGCGGCTCGATCATTCCCTGCTCAAGCGCCTGTTGCCTGATTGACGGCAACGCGGTCATCGTGGCGAGTTGACCGTTCAAGGCCCGCACATCTCCGCGCAATGCTTCTACTCGTTCATTCTGACGCTGAATGAGTTGACCGAAATGCGCTTTCTGAACCTGAAGGTGAACCATCGTGAAGAAAAACAGAAGTAGTATCAGGGAGAGAAGCACCAGCGGCAACGTGAGACCGATCTCACGCACCGGAAAAACCGGATTCATCCGGTTAGCCCAGAAGGCTCTGGTGCCGTATGCTACTGCCTTCATTTCTGCTCCACCCTTCGGCATCCGCCCTTGCCAACAGATGCCGAAACACTGCCCCCAACCTCAACCAACTTTTTCCGCAATTCGCAACCGAGCGCTTCTCGCGCGACTGTTACGTCCTATCTCATCCTTAGTCGCCGTCACCGCCTTGCGCGGCTTGGCTTTCATCAGTACTCGCTTGTCAATCTGTCCCGGCATCGCCAGGAACCGATCCCCACTCTCGCCTTCCATCCTGCGCAGGAATCGCTTCGCCCGCCGATCCTCCAAACTGTGATAACTCAGAATCACCAAACGCCCGCCAGATTTGAGCAACTCGCAGGAAGCATCCAGCGCACGATCTATCGCTTCCAGCTCCCCATTCACCTCAATCCGTAATGCCTGAAATACCCTGGCTAACGTCTTCACCTTGTCTCTTGGATCAACCACACTTTCCATGAGCGACGAGAGGCTTTCCGTCGATTTGATCGGGCGGTGCTTGATCAATTCAGCGACAATCCTTTTCGCTCGAGGTTCTTCGCCAAATTCTTTCAGCACACGGATCAAACTGCGTTCGTCATACTCATTGACCACATCCGCCGCCGTCAACGTTTCCGTCTGATCCATCCGCATATCCAGCGGACCGGCCTGCATGAAACTGAATCCGCGATCCGCATCGTCTATCTGCCGACTCGAAACTCCGAAGTCATACAGGATGCCATCAAACGGACCCCATGACTGGACAATTGTGTCTTCGCCGATATCGCTGAAATTCAGCTTGTGAACGGCAACGCGTGCATCGTTCTCAAAACGACCGCGAATTACTTCCAACGCGTTATCGTCACGATCGATCGCCAGCAAACGTCCTGACCTACTCAGCTTGTCAAGGATTGCGGCGCTGTGTCCGCCGCCGCCTGCGGTTGTATCCAGATACGTCCCATCCGGCTTGATTGCTAAACCCGCCAGCGTCTCGGCCAGCATCACGGGCACATGATACCCTTCAGCCTTCTCCATGCCCGCTTCCACCCTGTGGACGGTTGGGTCCGGCCATGAACTTCTTCATCAGGTCAAGTTTGCGTTGACGGCGCGTTTCAGCATCCTTCTCGTACTCAGCCGTCACATAGATCTTGAAGTAACTGCCGGCACCAACGAATGACAGAGTGACATTCTCATCCGCACCATCCACACCCAGCACATCACGCAACGCATGGGACAGCACAAGCCGATTCTGTTTGTCAATCTTTGTCCGGTCAGCATCGCCAAACATCTCTGCAAGTAACTCTCGGCTTTCGCCTATACCCAGGTTCTCAGCCCCGGCCACTCGCTGAACGAACGCTTCCCACTCCGGCTCAGGGTAGACCTCAACACATCCAGCGACTTCTGCGCTCGGACTCAGAATCACTTCACCCCAACGGATTTCATCCGGAACTTTGCGGAAGGCACTTGGAACAACCGCTCGCCCCTTAGTATCCAGATCGCAGGTATGTGTGCCAGCGTAATAGTTCAACGTCGGTTTCCGAGCCTGTTGGTTCTGCCTGATGACAGCGGATTGTATCTAGCGTGCGTGATGAGCTCATTCACGAATGGCTTGCTCCTGTCCACTCCAAAACACTCCATTTCGCTCCACATGGTACGGACTGCTGTTTCGAGTGTCAACGTGAGACAATAGATTCTCACTCATTTCTGGGGCCTGAACACATGTTCTGTTCAATCTGAAATACAGTTCTATGCCCGTGTTTCACGGCTCTCAGTTGAGGAACAGGTGGAGACGAGAGACAGGACTGTGAGGAATCGGGAGTAGATGGGAGTGGTTCTCAGAATCCGAATTGATATTTTTCACCGAACAATTTCCGAAATACTGATTTGTTTTCGATAGCTTTATCAACACCAGATTTCTCACTGCATCTCATTTCACCAAAGGGATTCCATCTGCCCCGACAATTCCTTTTTAATTTGGATATGGTTGCGCCTAACAGGCCCCGCGCCTACCTTTCGATCCATTGCACGGGGGAAAGGAGTATTCTGGGTGTTGGTACACACAGGGGAGCAACAGAATGCAGGTGGAAAGAAAGCCGACGCGTGAGAACTGGGGATCGAAACTCGGCTTTATTCTTGCCGCTGCGGGATCTGCCATTGGGTTGGGCAACATCTGGCGGTTTCCGTATGTCCTGGGCGAAAACGGTGGCTTTGCCTTCCTTCTCATTTATCTGATCTGCGTTATATTTATTGGGTTGCCCATTATGGGCGCTGAAATGGTGATTGGGCGTGGGTCCGGACGAAATCCGTTCGGAGCCTTCAAATCGCTTCTTCCCAACTCCGCGTGGTGGGTTGTCGGCGCGGTCGGTATTCTCACCGGCTTCATCATCCTTTCGTATTACAACGTCGTCGCCGGATGGACGCTCTACTACCTGTTTAAATCAGTTACCGGTGTGGTTAGCAGCTTCACTACGGCTGAAGCAGCCGAAACGGCCTTCAACGCATTCGTCAGCAATAGTGGACTGGTCGTGTTTTACCAGTTCCTGTTTACCATTCTCGGCATCTTCGTTGTCAGTCAGGGTGTCAAAGGCGGCATCGAGCGATACTCGAAAATCCTCATGCCGACCCTGTTTGTCCTGCTCCTGCTTCTCATCGGACGGTCGGTCACCCTACCCGGAAGCGGCGCAGGTTTAGCGTTCCTCTTCTCCCCCGACTTCAGCAAGTTGAACATGGATGTCATCCTGATGGCGATGGGGCAGGCGTTCTATAGTCTCAGCCTCGGGATGGGGGTCATGATCACCTACGGTTCGTACCTCGACCGTAAAACGAATATCTTTTCCAGTTCAGTGACTGTTGCTGGCCTGGACGCTGGCATCGCGATACTCGCGGGTATCGCCATCTTCCCGGCTGTCTTCGCAATGGGGATGGAACCATCCTCAGGTGAGGGCTTGACGTACCAGGTGTTGCCTGTCGTGTTCGCACAGTTGCCGATGTCAAACATTCTCAGCTCACTGTTCTTCCTGCTGTTGACCATCGCGGCGATTACGTCGGCGATCAGCCTGCTCGAAGTCATGGTCAGTTTCGCTACGGATGAACTACACTGGACACGTTCACGTGCGACGATGATTATGGCTGCGGTCGCGTTTCTGCTCGGAGTCCCGAGCTCACTCAGTTTCGGCTTATGGAGCGAGGTGTCTGTCTTCGGCCTCTCATTCTTCAAGCTCGCTGATTATGTCACCGCTAACGTGATGCTGCCGCTCGGAGGAATTCTCATCGCCATCTTTGCGGGCTGGGCTTGGGGCAAAGCGGTCAAAGAGGAGATCCTGACCGGATCGGGGCAGGTTCGGCTGTACTACATCTGGCTGTGGGCGGTGCGAATTCTCGCACCGATTGCAGTGGGCACGATTCTCGTTTTCAACTTCATTTAGGGGGTTCTATGCGATGGGTGACAGTACTTTTGATTGTCGCTGGTTACTCAAGTATCGCATGGTCAGAAGACCCAGTTGGATTATCCGAAATTGCTCCCGAAAGCTTGTTGGTTGATATTCCATTCTCAGAAATCGACTACCAACTAATTCGTGTAGAAAGAATTATCTGGATGGAGTATTATGGTGCAAAGGACAAAGTAGCGCAAGCAGGACGCACAGCTACTCATCATATTACGAAACCAAGTCTCGATCAATATTCAGCATATCTTATAAAATTGCGCTATGACCGTAATACAGATAAGATTATAGTTGTTTCTGATTTACTTCCATATGCACCTAGGAGTCATTTCTTTGAAGAATTAAAATGGGAGCGTATGGAACATATTGAAGAAGTAAGTAGGTATTTGTTTGACAAAATTGCCGCTGTTCTGCCTTGGATCGAAGATAATCCTGAAGTTGTGATCATACATTATCGGGCATTAAACCGTAACAAAGAGCTAATCGACGTGGCAAGGCAGATTGGTAGAGATGTTACCATCCTAAATATTACGGGGAAGTAACCTCGTATACGATTTTCATGCGAAGGACACGCTGATGCAAGAGTGGATTGACACCATCGCCGGAGGGTTTGCTACCTGGCTCATCCTCCCCCTGATCGGAACCGGGATCTACCTCACCTGGCGGCTGAGACTCGTCCAGATGATGCACTTCAAGCACGCGTGGCGGGTAATCTCCGGCGTGTACGACAAGCACGACGATACCGGTGACGTCAACCACCTGCAGGCGCTGTCCGCCGCGCTGTCCGCAACCATCGGTATCGGCAACATCGCAGGCGTCGCGACCGCGATCCATTTTGGTGGACCGGGCGCGTTGTTCTGGATGTGGGTCACCGCGTTCCTCGGCATGGCGACCAAGTTCTCAGAAGCGACATTGGCGATGGTCTTCCGCAAGGAACACAAGGACGGCAGCGTCTCCGGCGGCCCGATGTATTACATCGAGAAGGGGCTCGGTCCGAAATGGAAATCGCTGGCAGTCATCTTTGCAGGCGCGACCGTCATATCCAGCTTCGGTACCGGTAACGCGATCCAGGCATTCACCGTCGCCGACTCATTCCAAACTGACTTCGGTATCCCACCGTGGATTACGGGTGCCGTCCTTTCCACCCTCGTCGCACTGGTTATCCTCGGCGGGATCAAACGGATCGGAGTGGTCGCCAGCCGTCTGGTGCCGTTCATGGCGGCCCTGTACATCCTCGGCACCCTGTTCGTCATCGGGATGAACATCGAGCAGGTGCCGGGCATCTTTGCGACGATCTTCAAGAGCGCGTTCACACCGCAAGGTGCAGTCGGCGGATTCGCAGGATCGACCTTCTTCCTCGCGTTGTTGTGGGGCGTACGTCGCGGCATCTATTCAAACGAGTCCGGCCAGGGATCAGCCCCCATCGCGCACGCTGCCGCGAAGACCGAAGAACCGGTTCGTGAGGGCACAGTCGCGATGATCGGTCCGTTCCTCGACACGTTGCTGATCTGCACATTGACCGGCCTGACGATTCTCATCTCCGGGGCGTGGAACTCAACGTTTGAACAACGTATCAACGCCACCGCGCCGAAAGTCGTGCTTGCCAGCGCCGAGCTGCTTCCGGGCGGGACTGTCGCCGATGAGGATGAGTATTCGGGCGAACTGACCGTCAGTCACGGGCAACTGGAAGAGAACGTCAGCTTCATCTTCAACAATGGATTCGTCGGAAGCCCGTCCTTCATCGTCGAAGATCCGGATGGTGAAGCGATCACATTGCACTCCGCTCGTCTCGAAATCGAGGACGGTGAAATTGTCGGCATTTACGACGCTGACGACGAATCGCTCGAAGACCTGGCATTCATCGAAGGATCAGCACTGCGCAACGGATCGCCATTGACCGCGCAAGCATTCCGGACAACATTCAGCGAACATTTCGGTGAAACAGGCGGGAATGTCGGCAGCTGGATCGTGACCCTCGGCGTCTTCCTGTTCGCGATCTCAACCGCGATATCATGGTCCTATTACGGTGATCGCGGCGTCGTCTACCTGTTCGGGCAACAATATGTGCGCATCTACCGCATGGTGTACGTTGTGGTGGTGTTCGTCGCCTCGAACCTCGCGTTGGCAGTCGTCTGGGGATTCGGAGATGTCGCGTTGTCGATCATGGCGACCCCGAACCTGATCGCGCTGGTCCTGCTCGCACCGAAGATCGTCGCGTGGAAGAAAGAGTACTTCGCGAAGGACCATCAACCCATCAGCAAGGCGAAGTGGTTCAAGGCGTGAACGGCTGGTGAGCCCTTTCACGTCTCGTGGCTTCGCTTACGCGACCTACGCGTCTTGAGTTGTGAGGTATGAGCAACAGCAAAGCCCGGGTGATACCCGGGCTTTGCTGTTCTTTGACGAAAGGCTACAGATTGACACAACTTCGTGATCCCCTGATTTATTAACAAGTTGCCCTCTCCAAACTCGCTAATCCAGTACACTTTTTGACTATATTAGTTGTCCATAATCAGCGCTGTATAACAGAAACACTACCTGATATCTGGGGGGATGCTATGGTTCGCTGGTTTTCTGTCCTCGTATTCATTTACCTCACTTCATTCACAATCGCAACCGCTCAGGACTATTGGTGGGAATCCACCCTCGCAGAATCAGTCGACCCATGCACCATGCTGCAAGCTGTTGACTTGGACTTCGATGGTGACAATGATATTGTGACCTGGGCCTATTATGATCCCTACATGATTTACTGGTGGGAGAATAACGGAGATGCCGAGTTTACTCAGCACGAACTCGGATTTACAGAAGACGATTCCCTCGGGCATCAACTACTTGTTGTTGACCTGGATGTGGACGGCGATTTGGATATGGTGACATTCCGTGATCAATCAGCCGTTGTCTGGCTCGAAAACACCGGCGACTTGACTTTTGAGCAACATGTGGCACTGGATAGCCTTCAGTATAGACCTACATTTCATGTCACCGACTTTGACATCGATGGCGATCCCGACATTCTGGTATCCGATCGCGTAAGCTATCAGCCCGATTCGCCTGGTTTTGTGATGTGGTTGGAGCTCACTGACGCGCAGCAATTCGTTGAACACACGCTGGTGGAGGGTGTACCGTATACCTGCGTCGGTGCGGCCGACCTCGATGCAGACGGAGACGCGGATCTGATCGCTAATTATGCTGACGTCGATTCTGAAACCGGCTACTCACTGGGCGTATTTGAGAACGATGGGGCAAATCAGTTCTCCCCACCAATCAATCTTGCAGAATTGTATCACAGATGCTGGTTTGTATCCGCGGTCGATATGGACCTGGATGGCGATCTGGACATTGTCACCCCCTATCTGCCGGATGGCACCTACTGGCTAGAAAACAACGGCGGATTGAATTTCACGGAGCACAACCAGCCTGAATTGGACCTGGGCCAATCTCCTGGACGAGTTCAGGATATCGACAATGATGGCGACCTTGACATGTTTCTGGGCTACCGTCCACCAATGATGCTGATCAATGATGGCACTGGTGAACTCGAATATGAAGTCTACAGCGTGCTGACAGATGATATTGACGCATTTGCCGCCGATATCAATGACGATGGTAGTAATGACATTGTCCGCGTTGCCACTACAAGCCATGAGCTGATGTGGTCTTATCGATCCGACATTCAGCAACCGTATCCAGACCCAACGCTGGCCAATCCAGTTTCGAATTTCGGTACCTATTCCGAACCAAACCATCTTCTACCGTCAGGTGAGTTTCCATCGGGAAGTGGACGGTATTACTTCTGGAGCGGCGACTTCTGGGTGGGTGCCAAACTCGGTGAAGAGCACTATGTTTCCCATGCTGATTATGGATCATACGAATGGCAGCCGACCGCTGCGGGTGGTGGTTCACGACCGCAAGTGGAACACAACCTGCTGGGTGACGGAGACTTCTACTACGCCTGTGAGTATGACGACTTCGATCCCGTCGAAGATCACACACCGCTCGGATTACGAGTCGAACAGATTGTCCATGCCTTCGATGGTATGAACGGACCGCAAAACGCGCACCTTGTCGAGCAAACCCTGTACAACGATTCTGATGTTCAGCTGGATAGCGTCTACGCCGGTTGGAAGTTCGACATGGATCTTGCATCAGGGCCAAAAGGCGACCCAACTGAGCCACATATTGACGACATGTGTTCCTATCAACCGGAACGTCAGCTGGCCTACATGTGGGACGATGATTACGTACTGAGCCAGATCGATGACACGGGCGAGTTCGGCTGGATTCCTGGAGTAGCAGGCATCCGCTTGTTGGACGGCCCCACTGAAACTGCTGCATTCCAGTGGTGGGCATGGACCGATTGGCCCGAAACCGACTTCGAAAAATATCAGTACATGGCTGGTATTCATCCTGGATCCGGTGGAGCTTACAAAGCTGAACCGGACTCAGTGTTCGATTACCGGGTTTTGATCACAACCGGACCGTTCACACTCGCGCCGGGTGAAAGTGTTGAGCTAGCAATGACATATGCCATCGGCTATGGACTCGAGGGGCTGGGGGACACTATTGATGACATGGTTGAGCTATGGCTTGATGTCGGGGAAACTCACGCAGAGAATGCCCAACCTCTGCGATTCAGTCTTCAAGATCCTTACCCAAATCCATTCAACGCGGCGACACGGATTTCGTATACATTGCAACGCCCGAGTCATATTGAACTGAAGGTCACAGATGTTTTGGGAAGGCGTGTTGCAACACTGGTCGACGGGATGCGTAGTGCAGGTCCACATACAAGCTACCTGAACGGAAAGGATCTCGCCAGCGGGATATATTTCATCACACTCCGGTCTGAGCTTGATGGATCTCTTACTCAGAAAGCCGTGTTGATCAAATAACGGTTACTTTGCAGCGTATTCAGTTCGTAGAGCTTCCAAGAGGCCAGAGTTATTGTGTACTTCGGCCTCGATTTGTACTTCGTAGCCAAGGCCACGGATCAGGGATGAGGTCACCGGGCCGATCGAACATACCGTCGCCGCCTTAAGCACACGGTCGGCCTCTTCTTCCCCCCACTGACGGCGAAACGCCTGGAACGTTGACCCGCTGGTGAAGATCACGATGTCCGGATCACGCTGATCCATCCACGCGCGGTCGAGCTCGTCAATGGGATGATCAACCGTCGTGTAAACGGTCAACGGGTGAACCGGCACATTCGCATCCTGCAACGCCGATTCCACCGCCGGGTTCCCCAGTTCGCCACGGACGCGAATCACCAGCGAATCCGGGGCTGAAGCCCCGGCCACGCCGTCACCGAGAAGAGCCGCCAGCTCGTCGCCCAACGCCTTACCCGTAGAGGTTTGCGGTATGAAGTCAGCATTCAAGCAACGTTCTTTCAATGCTGCACCCGTCGCAACACCCACCGCCGCGATCTTGAATAACCCGGTGAAACGAAGGTCACGGTCCATCTTGCGCAAGCCGTCGAAGAAGAAACGGACGCCATTTTCGCTGGTGAACACAAGCCAGCGTTGTGCGCCGTGATGCTGCTTGCGGTGTGTGGCGACCGTATCCAGCATCTGCTGCCACGCATCGCGATCAAAGCGTTCCTCAAAGCGAATCGCCGGGATGTGTAACACTTCAGCGCCTAATTCGCGCAAACCATCAACCAACACTTTGGACTGCCCAGCCGGACGGGTTACGACCACTCGCTTCTGCGCCAATGGACCGGGTTCATACCACGAGATCTGCTCGGCTAAGGCCGTCGTCGGACCAATCACGATCAACGCTGGCGGGCGAATGTTCGCGTCCTTGGCTGTCGCGGCGAGCTCGCTTAACGGCGCACGGACCACTCGTTGCGCACCGGTCGCCCCACGTTCGATCATCGCTGCCGGCTGGTCGGCGGGCATGCCATCCTCAATCAACGCCGCCGCCACCTTGTCGAGCACACGCACACCCATGTACGCGACCAACGTTCCGTCCTTGAGCTTCGCGAAATCTTGTAACGGAACCACACCGTGTTCGTCATCACGTGCCGGTGCAGCGTTCGCCGTAAACAACACTGAGTAGCAGGCTTTGCGACGATAGGTGAGTGGGATTCCGGCGTATGTTGTCGCTGCAATGGCCGCGGTAACCCCCGGCACGATTTCGAACGGAACTCCTGCTTCACGTAGTGCCACCGCCTCTTCCCCACCCCGTCCGAAAATCAACGGATCGCCGCCCTTGAGCCGGACGACATTCTTACCCGCCTGCGCCAGCTCAACCAGCAGTTCCTGGATCTGCTCCTGCGGCATGACATGATGACCGGCGCGTTTGCCGACATAGCGCCGTTCAACGTGATCGGGAAGTTCGGCCAGCAACGCCGGATCGACCAGCGCATCGACCAGGACAACGTCCGCCTGGTGCAGGAGTTCGTACCCACGGCGCGTGATCAGGGACGCGTCCCCCGGTCCGGCACCAACCAGATAGACTGTGCCGATTTTGTGCTGCTCAGATGTATGAGAATTCGTGTTCATGAGAAGGATTCGCTATTAGTAACGTTTTGACGAACAGGAATATACGGGGTGTGTGTTTGACCTGCCGAGAGGGAGAGATGAATACGAAATGAGAAACGGGACACCTCATTGAAGTGTCCCGGCAATTGAACAGAGAGATCCTTCGCTTCGCTCAGGATGACTTCCAATTCGACTTATAGTGTAAGCTATTACGCCTTCGCCCCAGCGAAGCGAGCGTTCACATCGTCCCAGTTGATCACGTTGAAGAAGGCTTCCGTGTACGCCGGGCGCTTGTTCTGGTACTTCAGGTAATAAGCGTGCTCCCAGACGTCGCAGACGAGCAGCGGAGTGATGCCGTGCACCGTCATGTCGTTGTGCAGCTGCGCCTGGATGATCATCAGCTTTCCAAACTCCTCGTGCCAGCCAAGAATCGCCCAACCGCTGCCCTTGACCTGGTTCGCGGCGGCGATATAATGCGCCTTGAACTCCGCAAAGCTGCCGAAGTCGGAGTTGATCTGGTCAGCAACAGCCCCGGACGCTTCACCTCCACCGTTCGGACCCATGTTGGTCCAGAAAATGCTGTGCAAAGCGTGGCCGGAACCGTGGAACGCCAGGTCCTTGCTCAACGCGTCCATCCCGGCAAAGTTGCCGGATTCTCGTGCGGCTGCCATCTTCTCAAGCGTCGTGTTGAGCCCGACAACATAGCTGTTGTGGTGGATATCATGGTGCAAGCGCATCGTTGCTTCGTCAATGTGTGGCTCAAGCGCGTCGTAATCATACGTCAGCGCTGGAAGTGTGTACGACATCTTCTCTCTCCAAAAGTTGGTTTGCTGTATTGCTATAAGGGTTGGATGCAAAAAACCGCAGGGTGTTGTGGTTTTGTTAGGAGCCCCTAAGAGCTCTCCCGAGGCGATATATTAGGTGATCCAAACTCAAGACTCAAGTGGGAAGAATAAGCATCCATGAATTCCGAGCTTCAGGTGATAAAAAGATCAAGTGAAGTGACGTTCCTGCTTGAGGGAGATATACCCGTCCGTGCCGATGATGATGTGATCGAGTAGCTCGATGTTGAGCAGACGACCGGCCTCGGCAAGTTCACGCGTTATACGGATGTCTTCCGGCGAGGGAGTTGGATCGCCAGATGGATGGTTGTGGGCAATGAGAACTGAGTGACAGTGCTTTTCAACTGCAGGACCAAATACTTCGCGCGGATGGACCAGCGAGGATGTCAGGGTGCCGATGCTGATGACTTCATCTACCACCAATCCGCCTTTCACATTAAGATACAATCCACGGAAATGTTCACGCGTTAGCTGCGACATTTCGGGCCCGAGATATTGGTAAGCGTCTTCAGGGCCGTGGATCTCCAGGTCAGCCGAATCGGCGAACAGACGGCGCCCAAGAGCAAAGATCTGGATCAAGCGTTCGGCGTCATCGACGGGGATTCCATTCTCACGCGCAAATGATTTTGCGTCGCGCATGCTGACCAAACCTTTGCGACCATGTGTGCGAAGCAGACGCTCGGCAATGACATGTGGTTCATCAACCCATCCATGCAGCACTCTGGCTAGCAATTCAACCAGCGACGAATCATGATCGAAGACAGGTGCCAATTCTTCCCTGGGAATGCTCTCAGAATCTACATCGATCTCGAGATTATCCCGGACATGGGTTTCACGGAGTTCCACGGGTGCCTTGTGGATTCCATGTACGATCAACACTGGACCAGGATCGATACGCCGCTGCTGGCGAAGACGCTCTGCCAGTTCGCTGTCTGCCATCTCAAGTGAACGCAGCTCACTCAATCCTTCTGCGGCCAGCAGGCGCGCATCCGCCTCACTGAAATAGCTGGGTACCTCATCCGTGAACTGGCGAACGTGGATCAGTCCCGCTTCCTGCATCCAATGGACCAGATCGCGACTGTTCACACGTTTCAGACTATGCTGCGCTTCCAATGTTTCCAACAATCGCAAGTGTATCTGCTGCTCTTCGGAATACCGGTCATTCGACGGACTCCATTCAACCAGCACCAGCTTACCACGGTTATTGAGCAAACGAGCCCAAGTTCCAATGAACTCAGCGGGATTGTCATGTCGAGCCAGATGAAAAACGAGCACGATCAGGTCACAGCCGTGTGGTAGGTGATCTGGCTGCGCATCACGCCCTTGAACAAACAGGACTTCACCTTCTTTGAGCATACGTGCACGAGGAGGAGCGTCGAGGGTGTGGGTTGGATCGGCCGCGACAACTCGACGGAAGCGTGACCGGATCAGGCGTGCTAACCCCTCTCCCCCACCTACGACCAGCGCAGTTTCACCCTCTTGTTTCTCAAACCAACTCGCCATCACACAAAAGTCCTGTCAATAGTGCGTGCACAGATGCCGTGGAATCCATCAATCAACACGTTTGCAACAATTTTCTGGGCTATCAGTTATGACGATACCATCAGGCATTGACATGCTGACGATCCCGATGTGAATATAGCGAATGATTGTCCATATCAGCGATGATTCTCCGGAAATTAACTTGCCCGGCACTTACGATTTTTTGATATCGTTCTCAAAATCTGACAGAAATATTCATCAGATTATTTTACTGTTGAATCTCTCCGATGCATCGCGTGCTTATGTTTCTCGATCTCACATCAATAAATACAAGAATCCCTGCTGAATTGCAGGGATTCTCGCGTAGTACGTATTCAAATGTCTGGTAGAACGATGTGAACTACTTCGTGTAAATACTGTGGTAAAGATCTTCCAGTCGTTCTTCGTTCTGTTGAATCTTGTAGAATCGTTTCGCCCAGCTTTTCATCTCACGGTCAATCCCGTGTTCGAGACTGCGCTGGAACTTGTGGCGTTGAGCGCTACCAAGATTGATAAACGTACTCTCGACAATACCCTCATTGCCGACATAACCAGTGTGCGTGATCACCTTGTACAGCACCGGTCCAAAGCCCCAGTACCGGCAAAATATCTCCACCGAGATCAC
>CAZKGR010000003.1:0-213546 GCA_964552465.1 uncultured bacterium | reverse complement strand
GGTGCAAAGGTACGCGCTTTCGATCCCGAAGCGATGGATGTCGCGAGAGAAACCTTTGGCGACACAATCACCTATTGCAGCTCTGAAGATGACACTGTTGAGGGCGCGGACGCTCTCGTGCTGGTTACCGAGTGGAATGATTTCCGCACACCAGATCACAAGCAGCTCGCCTCCAAGCTGACGGACAAAGTGCTGTTTGATGGGCGTAATGTGTACGATCCGAAATACGTTCAGGCAGGTGGTTTGACCTACGTCGGCTTCGGTCGCAAGGTGTAAATGATGGACCTAAACTCCGCATATGACAGCCGATTAGCTGCGCACATTGACGTCGCGAAGCAGATGGATGCTTTGAAAGATGACGTCGTGAAAGCTGTCGAACTGGTCGTCGAAACCTTTCGCGCTGGCAACAAGCTCCTGCTCGCTGGCAACGGTGGGTCCGCTGCGGATGCACAACACTGGGCTGCGGAGTGGATTGTTCGACTCAGCGGTGATCTGGACCGTCCGAGCATGCCCGCCATCGCGTTGACCACTGATTCATCAATCCTGACCGCCGGTGCGAACGATATCGGTTACGATCAGGTCGTCGCCCGTCAGGTCGAGAGCCTGGGTCAAAAAGGCGACCTGTTCATCGCCATCAGCACCTCCGGCAACTCACCGAACCTTCTGAAAGCGTCCGATGTCGCGCATGGCAAATGCATGCAGGTGCTCGGCATTCTCGGCAAGGGCGGCGGAAAACAGGCTGAGGTGTGTGATCATGCAGTGATCATTCCGTCTAATGACACCCAGCGCATCCAAGAGATGCACGCCTTCGTCGGACACATGCTGTGTGAGCTCAGCGAACGAACATTATTCGGAAGCGGGTGAAACTAGTTCGGGGAGAGCGACAATGCCTGATACCCAGATGATCCTGTATGCTTGCCTGTTTGATGCTTCAATAATGTGGCAAATCGCGCAAAGCCAACACGCATCACCAAAAGGCTATATGGCATTCACGCTGTCTACCAACATTGCCGGATTTGCGGGTATCGTCTTCTTGATCATCTATGGCTTCAGGACCGACCTTTTGCACCCTCTTTTACTTATGGTCATTGCCATGCCAGGAGGATTAGTAGCTTCTATGTTGATTGGGTCCGTGATCCCGAGACCGTTTCTATCCCTTTTGGCTTTTGCCAGTTGGCCATTTTCATTAATCATGATGTTTGTAACAACATTCAGTCAGCCAACTTATTAAGTATCCAATCCGCCGCGTCGGCCAGAGTATCGAACACCGCATCAGGCTTAACCGCACGCGCTGCTTCGAAGTCTGCTGCCTTGCCGGAACGAACCAGCACTGTTTTACATCCGGCACGCTTCCCGGCCTCAATGTCCGGAGCGTTATCGCCGACAACTACCGCCTCGCTGAGTGGCAGCCCAGCCTCGTGCGCGGCTTGTTCGAGCATGCCGATGTTCGGTTTGCGGCACGGCGCTTTGTCATCCACCTCCGGGCAGGTATATATCTGATCGATATGCGCGCCTGACATCATCAGTTGGGCGAGCATCGCCCCCATCACCCGTCCGACATCCTGCACCGTCATCATCCCGCGCGCGACACCGCTCTGGTTCGAGATGACCACAACAACATGCCCGGCATCGTTCAGGCGCTTAATCCCCTCCGCCGCACCCGGAATCAGCTCCACCCCCTCCGGATCCTTGAGGTAGTGTTTGTTGACAATGATCGTGCCGTCCCTGTCGAGTAGAATCAGCCGTCTCATCTCACCACACTCCCATGAATGGTGGGATCAACATCAATGCGCCCGCCAACGATAACATCAGCACCAGCGGCGCGATCCAGCGTGCCCACACGGTCCACGGTATCTTCGCCAGCGACAACACGCCCATCAGCACTGCGGATGTTGGTACGATCACATTCGAGAAACCGTCGCCAAACTGGTAGGCCAGCACCGCAGTCTGACGCGACACACCGACAAGGTCCGATAACGGCGCCATTATCGGCATGGTCAACGCCGCCTGCCCGCTCCCCGATGGCACGAAGAAGTTTAGCATCGACTGGAAGACGAACATTGCCTCCGCGGACGCTATCGGGTGCAGACTGCCGACCACGCCGGACAGCGCGTGCAGCATCGTCCCAATGATCAAGCCGTCCTGGGCGAGGATCAGGATGCCACGGGCCAGGCCGATGATCACCGCCGTGCCGACGAGATCCTTTGCGCCTTGCTCGAAGCCGTCCGCGATGTCGCCGCCTTTCATCCCGCCGATAATCCCGACCACAATCCCCATCGCGAGGAACAGGCCGGCGATTTCCTCGATGTACCACGCCCATTTGAGCACGCCGAAGACCAGCATGCCCATCGCCGCCGCGAATGCGACCAGCACCCAGACCTGCCGTCTACTCGAGCCAACGACTTCACCGTCGTTCTCGACATCGAGGTGCAGGTTGTGACGCAGCTTCTCGTCTATATCGTAGACCAGGCTGCGCGTCGGATCCTTGCGGATACGGTTGGCATACAGGGTGACGAATGTGACGGTAATCGTCGTCGTCACCAGCCACACGACGACACGATACTCCAACCCGCTGAACAGTGGCAGGTCGGCTATTCCCTGGGCGATACCTACCGTGAACGGGTTGAAAAACGCACCCGCAAATCCCGCCGCTGAGCCGACAAACGGGATCGCGACACCGACAATCGAGTCATATCCTAATGCCAGTGACAATGGTATGAAGATCAGCACGAACGGGATCGTCTCCTCGGCCATCCCGAACACCGCACCACCCAACGAAAACAGCACCATGAACAGCGGGATGATCGCACTACGAATCACAGCTGACTTGCGGCTCGCCGCCGCCAACCGACGGATTACCGAGTCAATCGCGCCGGTCAGTTGCAGGACCGCGAATGCGCCGCCGACAATCAGTACAAATGCAATGATCTCGGCTGCGTCCATGAAGCCCTTGATCGGTGCTTCGAGCAGATCCATCAAGCCTTGCGGCTCGCTAGGGACGGCCTCGAACGAGTTGGGGACGACCATATCGCGACCATCGACAACCTCGGTAGCGTATTGTCCGCCGGGGACAATCCAAGTCAGCACCGCGATGATCACCAGCAGGCTGAACAGGATCAGGTAGGTGTTCGGAGGTTTGAAGTCGCGTGCTTTCGCCATGGTTCGCCGTTCGCAGGTGGATGATGATGGCAAATTTGTATGCCCGTGTGAAGCCACGAAGTGGTTCACAGGGATACACCGTCCTGAGAAATCTGATCATCCCTGTGAACTGTCTGCGACAGATTCACACGAGCAAGGGTACTGCCGCAGCATGGTCCGGGTCAAATCAGATCGTTGTCCCGGTACAGACGTTCGCCTCCGGTCCATACGGCACCGACATTTGCGCCGAGCCATGCATCGGGATCATTTCCAGGGTCGGCATCGAGCCAGATCATATCCGCGATGTAGCCTGGTTCGATGGAGCCTAGATCGCTGAATCCACCGAGGCGGGCGGCGTTACGCGTCATCGCCAGTACTGCTTGCGAGGCAGTCAGCTGTTCATCCGGCATGCCTTCGCTCGCATCACGGGGTAGCAGTGCGGCACGGATCGTCTTGCGTGGATCGCAATCAACTACCGGCCAGTCGCTACCGAGGACCAATCGCTCAGACAAATTCAAGCTCTTCAACGGGTATGCCCAAGCGGTGCGCTCACCCACTCGCTCACGCAACATCGCCAGATCATCAACACGATGCAAAGGTTGCACCGACAGTGCCATATCCGATTCCGTCAGAACCCGTAGCGAGTCACTATCAACATGTTGAATGTGTTCGATCCGGTGCCGACCGGCGGGTGCAGTGAGATTCGCGAGGCTGCGGGCGACATAGTCCACCCCCGCGTCGCCAATAGCGTGCACAGTGAATGACCACCCCGCCTCAGCACCCTTGCGGAGGAAGTCGGAGTACTCATCCAGATCAGGCACTGGGCCAGACGTATGTCCCGGCTTGTCCGTGTACTCGTGCTTCATCCAGCCGGTGCGAGAACCCAATGCGCCATCGATAAACAATTTGATCCGGTTGCGGCGCAGCTTTCCTGTCATCTTACGCGGCTGAGCCAGGCAATCGTCTCCAAAATGAACACATCGCAGCCAGCTCTCGATGTGCATTGGTAAGCCTTCGTGCTGCTCTAACCACAACAAGCCCGGTTCATAGGACGTCGGATCGCCCGCATCGCTGATTCCCGTCACGCCCAACGACAGCAGGTGGTTCATCGCCGTTCGTAAATAATGACGCAGCTGGTCTGGAGTCTCCTGAGGTAGGAACTGTTCTACCCAACGCGCAGCGTTCTCGCACATAACCCCAAGCGGTTGCCCGGTCTGATCCAGTTCCTGCCATCCACCTTCAGGCAAGGGGGTCTGGGAGGTCAAGCCAATGGTATGCATCGCTTTAGTATTCAGACGAACGGTGTGATAGTCTCGGGTGTGCAGCAACAACGGTCGGTTCGGACACACAGTATCCAGCTCGGTGAGGGTTGGCCAGGCGTGTTCGTTGAGGCCGATTCCGATTAACCAGTCGTCGCTGTGATCAGCAACTTGACGGATCGCCTCCAGCACATCATCACAGGTCAGCTTGTCGATTAACTGCAGGCTGGCGAGGAACCGTCCACCCTGGTCCAAGTGCAGATGGGCGTCGAAGAACGACGGGAGCAGCCGTCCACCCGGTAGCTTGATGATCTGATCGTCGAATGATGCGCCTGACGACAACTCTTCGCCGTGTCCAACCGCGACAATACGCTGATTTTCAACCATCACCTCGTCAGCAGCATCATCCCACGCCCGGTCATGCTGATGGACCTTCGCGCCGGTGTAAATTGTTCTCGCCACCCGAATCTCCTAACAGGTCATGCAAAATGCCACGGATACTCACCCGTGGCAGATATTAATTCACTCAACCTCAAATGTCCACACGAAAACTAGTCACCAGCGCTTGATCAAGCCCAAACTCGGTTCCGCAACCACGCCCCGACCGCATCAATGTCTGGTTTTGAATAGCGGTCTACATCCAGCATGGAAACATGCTGTCGCAACTCCGTCTGCAACTGTTGAATACCTGTCCCCGACTTCAATGGCGACCGTAGATCTACTGCTTGAGCCGCCGCCATCATCTCAATTGAGATGACTGTCGCAGCACGGTCCATTATCTCGTTCGCTTTGAATCCGGCCCATGTAGCCATGCTCACATGATCTTCCTTACCCGCCGATGTCGGGATGCTATCCACACTCGCCGGGTGCGCCAGGGTTTTGTTCGCACTGACCAACGCCGCCTGAGTCACATGATGAATCATGAAACCGCTGTTCAGACCACCGTTTTCGATGAGGAATGCCGGCAGCCCGTTGATACTTGCATCCGTAAGTAAAAATGTTCGGCGTTCGCTGATTGAAGACAGATCCGTCGCCGCAATAGATAACTGGTCAGACACCTGCGCGACAGGCTCCGCATGGAAGTTGCCGCCGCTGATCACATCACCTGTTTCCGCAAACACAAGCGGGTTATCGGTGACACCGTTCAGCTCCGTCTCCAGCATGTGCTTTACGTTCGCCAGCACATCGCGAACAGTACCGTGCACCTGTGGTGCGCAACGGATAGCGTATGGATCTTGTACGCGCCGCTTGGATGCTTCGCTAACCAGGATTTCGGAATTCTCAACGTGAGCCCGGATCACCGCTGCACTGGCAATCGCGCCCGCATGGCCCCGAATCTCATGCACTCGTGGATCAAATGCCGAGGTCAAACCAGCCATACCCTCCAGCGTCCATGCGCACGCCGCGTCAGCCGCTGCGACAAGCTGCTCGAGCCTGAACCAGGCTTTCGCTGAAAGTGCGAACGATACCTGTGTCCCATTGATCAGACTCAACCCTTCCTTGGGACCGAACTCAATTGGTTGCAATCCAGCAATGCGCAACGCTTCGTCGCCTGGTACCCGCTTGCCATCAATCGTCGCTTCACCCTCACCCATCATTACCAATGCAACATGCGACAATGGCGCGAGATCACCCGACGCGCCTACACTGCCGTGTGCGGGGATCACCGGTAATAGATCACGGTTTAACATCTCGATGAGCAGGATCGCCAGATCCGGACGACAACCGGAGAACCCGCGAGACAGTCCGATGACTTTGCTCAGCAGGATCATTCGTGCCAGATCCGGTTCCAATGCGGGACCAACACCACAGGCGTGCGAACGGACTAAATTTTTTTGCAACAAGCTAAGATCGTCCGCATCAATCTTCACTTCGCTGAACTTGCCGAACCCCGTGTTGACGCCATACACCGGATCACCGACCTCGATCACCTTTTGGACGAGCGCATTAGAAGCCTTCATACGATCAATGGCGCCCTGCGTCAGGTGAACTTCGACCCCACCTCGACTCACCTGTTTCAGTTGTTCCAGCGTCAGACGATGCTGACCGATTTCGATATGTGCTGCGGAGTTCACTGAGTGTCCCTTTCACGACGATTTGCTGCTAAGATAACCAGTGAAAATGAACGAAGTTTCGGTGCTGAATGCAAAAGAGCCCGGTGCTTCCGCATCGGGCTCGAACTCGTAAGTCAAAAAATGCTATTTCGCGACACCAGCAGCCCGGTATTCGCGAATGACCGTCACCTTGATCTGGCCCGGATAGACCAGCTCATTTTCGATCTTCTCCGCGATGTCTTTGGCCAGCACTTCGGCGTAGGCATCTGACACCTTGCCATTTTCGACCATGATTCGAACTTCACGCCCGGCCTGAATCGCGTAAACCTTCTGCACGCCTTCAAACTCCTTGGCGATATCCTCCAGATCGTGCAGACGCTGAACGTAGTTTTCCATGCTCTCGCGACGTGCACCCGGACGACTGCCACTAATCGCATCGGCTGAAGCTGCCAACACTGAGATGACATTGTCAGCTGGGACATCGCCATGATGTGACATGATCGCGTTGATCACCTCTGGTGGTTCGCCGTACTTCTTCGCCAGCTGACCACCGAGCTGGACGTGCGTGCCTTCGGACTCACGGTCAATTGCCTTGCCTATGTCGTGCATCAGGCCACAACGACGCGCGAGCTTGGCATTGAACCCGAGCTCCGTAGCCATAACACCGGTCAGTTTCGCCACTTCGATCGAATGACGCAGCTGGTTCTGACCATAGCTTGTGCGGAATAGCATCCGCCCTAACGCCTTGATCAACTCGATATGCAATCCCTGAACTTTCGCTTCCTGGGCTGCGTTTCGACCGGCCTCGAGAATTTTCTCGTCCAACTCCTTCTGAGCCTTTGCGACAACTTCCTCAATGCGGCCAGGATGAATACGACCGTCAGAAACTAGTTTCTCCAACGCCATCCGACCCAACTCACGACGCACCGGATCAAAGCACGAAACGACCACTGTTTCCGGAGTATCGTCAACGATGATATCGACTCCAGTCTCGGCTTCGAGCGCACGGATATTACGTCCTTCGCGCCCGATGATACGTCCCTTGATTTCATCGTTGGGTAGCGGGATCGCGGTAACCGTAATCTCAGCAGTATGTTCAGCAGCACTCCGATGGATTGCGTTGACAATCAACTCTTTCGCTTCACGGTTGGCGTTTTCACGTGCTTCGTCAAGGATATCCTTGACCATATCTGCTGAATCCGTCCGTGCCTTATCCACTAATGTCGCCTGAAGCTCTTCCAGAGCCTGCTGGGCAGTTTTTCCTGCAAGCCGCTGTAGCATCTCCTGACGTTCAGCGATCAGACCGTCGAGTTCTTCCTCTTTTGTAGTGATCGTTTTTTCCTGACGACGCAAATTCCGGTCACGTTCCTTCAGTTCACGATCACGCTGCTTCGCCCGTTCAAAGCGCTTTTCAGATTGAATCTCCTGCTCTGCAACTCGCTTTTCTTCACGACGGATCTCTTCAAACCGTCGTTCAACCTCCGACTCCATCTTCTGTTTTTCAGCAAGGGACTGGTCACGAGCCTCAAGCAAAGCTGCGTGTTTAATGTTCTCCGCTTCCTTGCTGGCAGTATCAACAATACTCTTGGCTTGATTCTGGGCCGATTGAACTCGAGACTTGTCCGTACCGTTCCGAATAATCAGCGCGACTACAGCTCCCACCGCGGCGCCAGCCAACGCACCGATAAGCAGGGTTAGCATATCCATTGTATCTATCTCCTTCGGGTGAGGAGGCCTCCTCTCCCGGAAAAACGAATCCCTACATACCCACGAGCAGATTGGAGAACGCTATAGTTCACCAAATGGGTGTCCTCCCATTCGTGTTGGACTTCCTTCCTGTTACCAGAAAAGCATGTTCGCCACGAACGAAGCCGAACTCCCTTAATTGAGAGTGTTGGTTCTCAATCAGTGTCGCGGAATTATGCAGGGATCGCGTAGTTAAACGCCTCACGCCTGAGGCTGGTCCATCATCTGGTCCAACCGGCCTGAAAGCGATGTGATCTTCTCTTGGTACGAGTCAATTACTCGTCGACTCTCCTCCTGGGTGCTCATCAACTCATCAGCGATATTCAATGCAGCCAAAATTGCAATCTTCAGCGTGGTTGACGGCTTCATCGCCTCGTTGATTTCACGCATACGTCCATCCACAAACGCGGCAACTTTGCGGACATACTCCTCATCCGACAATTGAGCACGTATGGGATAATCATTGCCATATATCGAAACACTTACAACTTGAGTTGGTTCACTCACTGAAGAATCCTCAAGTCCGATTCAACCCCCAGAAAGCGACTGCACGATCCTGCTGTAATACCTATGCTGACACGCTCTCCAGCGATTCAATCTTTTCCAGAAGCGTGGTCAGTTTACCGCGTATTAAATCCTCTCTAGCAATGTCACGACGATCTTTCCGAGCACGCTCGAGATCACGCCGAAGTTCTTCAACTATCTGATCACGCGAAACCAGTTCCTCGCGTAAACGATTTATCTCAGCATTGAGTTGGCCGTTCACGTTGCGGATATCATCCATCTGATCCGCAATTCGCCCGATCTTTACTTCCAGCGTCGCCAACTCATCAAAGCTCGCTGTCTCAGCACCCATCCCCAATGATCGCCCTCCTTTGCCCCCCGGCAAACGTTAAGCTCTCAGTCGAACTCCATTCAGTTTTTGAGCTTCTTTGACAACTCGTTCAATGATGGGGTCAATGTCATCATCAGTCAACGTTCTGTCCGAAGCTCGGAAAACCAGACGATAGGCAAGGGACCGTTCACCCTCAGCCAATGGTTTCCCCGTATAAAGATCAAACAAAACAACCTCTTCGAGCAACCCACCAGAGTAATTTTTAATCACTCTTCGTACTTCATCAGCTTTCGTGGTTAGTGGGACCACGAAGGCAATATCACGTGTGCTCGATGGGAATCGAGAAAACCTCTGGTATCCACCATTGATGCCCGGGAGACGAAGCTCTCCGGCTGATGGAGCAACCCACCGTTCAAGATCAATTTCACCAACATATACGGGAACGTCAATACCGAAGCGTTCTGCAATATCAACTTTTACTATCCCCGCATTCCCTGCTATATTCCCATTTTTATCCGAGAACTTGACACCTAGCATGAGGTTATCAGGAGTAGCATAGTCAAATTCAAGAGGTAAGTCAAGTGTCAATCCGCGCGCTAATTCGTTAATCAATGTCATAAGATCAGCAAGATCAACAGCTTCTGTGTTGCGATCATAGGAGTCTGGAATCCAACGCCCGGTCATCGCAAATCCGAGATGGAGATGCTGACTGCCATCCACTCCAAACCACCCGGGACCGCCAACCTGACCCACCTCGAAAATGAATACATCCTCAAGATCACGGTTCAGATTATGCTCAACAACGCGCAACAATCCGGGCACAAGACTCGCACGATAGACATTCATCTCCGGATTGATCGGTCGCTTTATCGCATACGGCTGGAGACCTCCGGCGAACGCTACCTGGTCATCGCCAGAGGTCATGGCCGAACATATCGCCTCTCTGAATCCGAGCGCAACCATGGTATCGACCGTTGTGTCGAGCATCCGTTCCAACGGCGGATCTTCGCTAGACAACACCACACGTGACTCTTCTGCGGTCGGAACTTTATCGTAGCCAACGTGGCGTGCAACCTCTTCTACCAGGTCAACCTCGCGTTCGATGTCGTGGCGCCAGCTCGGCGGGGTGACCGTGACGGCGTCGCCCTTATCTTCCGCCCCAAATTCGAGCGACTTGAACACCTTGATCGCATCAGCCTTTGAAACGTCAAACCCGAGTACTATTTCCGCACGCTCGGGACGATATTTCACCGGAGGACGTGGAACCGGTGCTGGATGCGCGTCCACCATCCCCTGCAGCACTTCAGCGCCAGCATGTAGACGGAACAGTTCTGCACAGCGAGCAGCTGCGTTCGCCTGCATACCCGGATCAGCCCCTCGCTCAAACCGTCGTGACGCTTCTGACGGCAGAATCAAACGTTTGGCCGTCTTGCGAATAGTCGGCGGATCGAAGTAAGCAGCCTCGATGATGACGTCCTTTGTCTCGTCAGTCACCTCGCTGTTCGCGCCACCCATGACACCGCCCAGTGCCACACCCTTTTCCGGATCAGCGATCATCAGGTCAGATGCAACCAGCTTGCGTTCCTTGTCGTCGAGCGAAATGAACTTTTCGCCATCTTCCGCCATACGTACGACAATGTGATTCTTACTGATCTTGTCAGCATCGAACGCGTGCAACGGCTGCCCGAGTTCGAACAGGATGTAGTTGGTGATATCGACCACGTTGCTGATCGGACGTTGCCCAATACTGGACAACCGGGCTTTCATCCATAGCGGGCTGTCCTGGACCGTCACACCGGTCACCTTACGACCCACATAACGCGGGCACTGCTTTGGTGCGACAATTTCGATCTTTAGTTCATCAGCGACGTTCCGTGAACTCGTCTCTTGCACATCGAACGACGGCATACGCAGCGGGCGACCCCAGTAGGCAGCAAGTTCACGTGCCATACCGATGTGCGATAATGCGTCGGGACGATTGACCGTAATCTCAAACTCGAGCACGGCATCTTCCGCCGGCACCACATTGCTGAAGTCATCGCCAATGGCGAATTCGTTGCCGAGTTCGAGGATACCACCGTGATTCTCGCTGATCTTCATCTCGGATTCGGAGAGGATCATGCCCTGCGACATCTCGCCACGCAACTTCCGCGATTCGATGGTGAAATCGCCGACTTTCGTGCCAACGGTTGCCACTGGAACAATCAATCCTTCCCGACAATTCGGCGCACCGCAGACAATCGGAAGCACTTCACTTCCGATATCGACTTTCGTCAACTGAAGCTTGTCGGCGTTCGGATGCGGGATCGCTTCCAACACCTTGCCAACGGTGACACCATCAACGTATCGTTTGATATACTCTATACCTTCGCACTCAAAATTCAGGAAGGTCAGTATCTCAGCGATCTCTTCCGGCGATTCATCAAAGTCGACGAAATCACGCAACCAATTCAGTGAAATCTTCATCGACGGCCTCCAAACTGCGAGAGGAAACGGATGTCGTTTTCATAGAACAGGCGAATATCATCAACCCCGTAGAGCAGCATTGTCATCCGTTCAATTCCCAAGCCAAACGCCCACCCGGTGTAAACTTCCGGGTCTATGCCAACTGTCTCGAGCACGTTCGGATCGACCATGCCAGACCCACCGACTTCTATCCACCCGCTATGCTTGCAAACTCGGCAGCCATCACCGCCACAGAATGGACATGATACATCCACTTCGGCTGATGGTTCAGTGAATGGGAAGAAGTGCGGACGAAAGCGGGTAACGACGTTCTTGCCCAGCAGATGACGGTAAAACTGTAGCACAGTTCCCTTTAAATCGGCGAATGTCACTCCCTTATCTACATACAGACCTTCAACCTGAGTGAACATCGGCGAGTGCGTCGGGTCCGGTTTATCGTTACGGAACACACGTCCCGGTGCAACGATACGAATTGGTGGTTTCTGCGCCTGCATGGTGCGGATCTGAACCGGGCTAGTTTCCGTACGCAGTAGCATATCGGGAATATCAGCCAGATACAGTGTGTCGCTCTCATCACGTGACGGGTGCCAGTCAGGCGTGTTCAGCGCGTCAAAGTTGTGCCACACATCTTCGACTTCCGGACCGCGCATTACGGCAAAACCCATCCGTGAGAAAATCCGTTTGACTTCACGTTCGATCAATGTGATCGGGTGATACGATCCCTGAGCAATCGGACGCGCTGGCAAAGTCGGATCAATCCCGGCCAGGGATTCCTGTTCTTGCAAATCCTTAGTCTTGGATTCGATCTCAGCAGTCGCAAATTGCTTAAGCGCATTCAATGCCTTGCCGAACTCACCACGGATCGCGGTATCGATTATCCCCATCTGCTTGAATAATTCAGCGATAGAACCTTTCCGCCCGATGAAGTGAACACGCACTTCCTCGATTTTCTCCGCGGTTGATGCTGAAGAAATGGCTTTCTCGAACTTTTCCCTCAGCTTCTGTAATTCTTGTAGTTTTTCGTGCATGGGCATTGCCCGTTAGGTTTTCAATCGAATGCCACGGACTGAAGTCCGTGGTAAATATGTTATCTACTGTGTCACATCTAGCTTACCACGGACTTGAGTCCGTGGCAATAGTAGTTCACATCGAGTTGATCAAGCGCCGTTTTCCGCGAGTACTCGCTTAGTTTCACGTGCGATAACCAACTCTTCATTGGTCGGGATGACAAACACATTCACCCGGCTATAATCGCTGTGAATCGCACGTTCGCCACTGCCCGAAGCGTTTTTCGCTTCATCCAAATCGACGCCGATGAATTCAAGACCATCCAAGACTTGATCCCTCAAAACGGCCGAATTCTCTCCAATTCCACCGGTAAATACGATGGTATCGAGACCACCCATCGCCGCAGCGTATGAACCGATGTATTTCTTCACGCGATAGGTGAAGACATTGAACGCCAAGCGTGCCCGTTCATTGCCAGATTGCATCTCATCTTCGATCTCGCGCATGTCGGACGATACACCGCTGAGCCCGATCAGGCCGCTGTGCTTGTTGAGCAACGTGTTGACCTCACCAAGCGTCAGTTCCTCTCGCCCGATGATATGCAACACTGCGCCAGCGTCTATGTCGCCTGTGCGTGTCCCCATCAGCAGACCTTCCAACGGGGTCATACCCATGCTGGTGTCAATGGATTTTCCCCTGTCCACAGCCGCTATGCTCGCACCATTACCCAGATGAACCGTGATGACCTTTTGTTCGCTGAGTGGCTTGCCAGATATTTCCTCAGCACGATGAGCAACGTAAAAGTGACTCGTTCCGTGGAACCCGTAACGTCTGATTCCGTAGCGCTTATACAATACGTACGGAAGCCCGTAAAGATACGCGTAATCCGGCAGAGTATGATGGAATGCCGTATCGAACACACCGACCATCGGCACTGTTTTCATCAAACGCTGGCAGGCGTTAATCCCCTTGATATTTGCAGGATTGTGTAATGGAGCCAACTCGATGCAATCGTTCAATGCTTCCATCACTTCGGAATTAATTGCTGTGGAACCCGTGAACACTTCGCCACCGTGCACAACACGATGCCCAACCGCCTCGATCTCGTTACGATCACGGATAACACCGTGATTGTCCGAGAGCAGAATCGCCAGGATGTATTCGATTGCAGCACCGTGATCAACGATTTCGCCAGCAACTTTGACCTTGTCGCCATCAAATCGTTCGTGCTTGAGGATCGCACCCTTCATACCGATCCGTTCCACAGCACCCTTTGCCAGCACCTTCTCCTCGTCCGCGATGGAAAATAGCTGATATTTTATGGACGAACTGCCGCAATTCAACGTTAAAATCTTCATCTCTTCCTCACACACGCCGTCGAAATATCACCAACGACCAAATCAGGACAAACATTATCTGACCTTTGGATGTGACATGATTATTGTCACGACCAGAAGTTGTTCCTCAACCCCTTGCTCAGCGCTGACGGTGGTCCATCATACACAACGCGGCCCTCTTTCAGCATAACCCAGCGTGGACACCACTCAGCGAAACGATCCAGATCGTGCCCGCTAACAATCACCGACCGGCCAGCTCTCGTTTCCTCTTCAAGCAGTGCGCCGATCCGTTCAGCATCCACTGAATCCAGCCCGGCTGTCGGTTCGTCAAGCAATAGGAGTCTGGGACGAAGCGCCAGCACAATTGCCAACGCTACCCGCCTGGCTTCACCACCACTTAGATCGAATGGGTTTCTACCCGAATGCTCTAAACCCAACCCAACGCGCCACAATGCATCCACAACTATTTGGTTGACCTGTGACGCTGCAACTCCTGTGTTTCGAACACCGTACGCTATTTCATCGAACACCGTTTCCGCAAAAAACTGACGCTCCGGAAACTGAAATGAAATTCCTGTTCCAATGTATCCCGACTGATCGGGCTTATTCACAATCCCCCGGCTGACGAGCCCTGAATCTATCGGGTTCAGATTAGCAAGGACTTCAAGAAGAGTGGTTTTTCCTGCTCCAGCAGGCCCAATCAACGCGATGCATTCACCTGTACCAACTTCCAGGTTGATACCGTGCAGAACCTGACGTTTTTCACTCATCAATGCGCTGCGCGAGGCATCAATACCAGTCGCCTTGAGCAAAGGCACAGCACCGAGTTCAGCGGAAGGTACGGTTCGTGAACGTTGCTTCAGCGACTCTGGGAGATGACCGAAACGCCCTGCGTGCTTATCACTGGCATAACCTGTCTTGAATAATGTTTGCCAAACGTGGGTGCAATCATGTTGCTGCAAACCAGTCTTCGCAACCTCCGAACCAGCAAGCACTTCCGGTGGAGAGCCGTCCGCCAGAATATGCCCTTCATGCAGCAAGATGAGACGATCCCCGAGCTGCCACTCATCTGGTGATGATGCTACGTAGAGAACAGCACCTGTCTTCGCACAGTCATGCGCGAGTTGCTGAACTTCGTGCCGCGAGGGTGGATCGAGGTACGATGTTGGTTCGTCAAACAGCCACAGTTGTGGCCCCATAGCCAGAGCTGCTGCTACCGCAAGCCGTTGCATCGTTCCACCGGACAATGTGTGCGGTGGTTGCATGCGAACATCCAGTAATCCCGTTCGACGCAAAGCTGACTCAACACGATCATGGAGTTCTGCGTGGGGAAGATTTGCCAGGCTGAGCGCGAATGCGACCTCTTCCTCCACGGTCCCGGCGATCAACTGGTTCTCAGGCTGCTGACGGACAAGCGCGATTGGCGGAAGCTGTTGAGTCGATGGCGTGTCCGGAAAGTCAAAATGCGTAGAAATTCTGCCACGCGTTGGTGAGATAAGTCCGGAAGCGAGTTTTAGCAAGGTGGTTTTTCCGGAACCACTACGTCCGGCTATGACAACCAGCTCACCGCGCGAAACCGACAGCCGGTTTCGGCTCAGGATAGCATGGTCGTTCCGAGCATAGGTGACATCATCAAAAGTGAGCAGTGGGTTACTTTCGGCAGGAATGCTCATTGGGCTAGGCGTGCGTGGGTTCGACCGATCGGTCGTCATGGGTCAAGTACTGTTGCATGAGATGCGATACCAGCCGCTCAGTACAACCCGCCATCTCTTCGACATAATCGACCGCACGCTGTCCAATCACACGGTGGGATTCATCGTCATCCAGACACGCGCGCATGAACTCCTTGAGTTCCGCTCCATCATGAACGCATACTGCGGCTTCGCGTTTCTGCTGAGCCTTGGCTTCGGGGCTCATCTCGAACTTGGGTCCGAACGATACCGGAATACCGAAAACTGCCGGCTCAATGACCGAATGAACACCAACGCCGAAACCGCCGCCAACATATGCGCCAATGCCTAATCCGTACAATCCAGCGAGGATTCCCATTTTATCAACGATGATCACGCTGCCCGATAATGATGTGAGGGCGGATAGCCGGACCGGTTTATACTCCGCGAATTGATCCTCTAGATGGTGTAGATGTTGCTCGTGGGGTTCGTGCGGAGCGAGCAGTAACAGCCGATCATCGCCATGTAGAGTTCGCCACGATTCGAGGAACATCTTCTCGTCCACCGGCCATGTACTGCCTGCAATGAACACTCGCTTCCCGGACAACTGTTTGCCCAACTCACCTTGGTCACGTTGGCTGTTCAACGCACGTTCACGGACACGATCAAACCTTGTGTCACCTGTCGGATGAACAACAGTCCGTTTTCCGGACAGGAAGCGTAATCGGCGCGCGTCTGCATCAGCTACAGCATGTATTTCAGTGAGTGCACCGTGCAATTGACGTGAAAATGGCAGTAACAGCCTTTGCCTGATTAGCGCTGAATCACGACGACTGTAAGCGTTCGCCAGTACCATCGGAACACCACGTTTCTCCGCTTCCCAGACCATGTTTGGCCACAAATCGTGCTTGATTACGAGAATCAATGACAGTTCGAGGGTGTCCAGCAGACGTCGAACCCGACGAGGTGAATCAAACGGCATATAGACATGATCAGCAATCTCATCCAGTTCAGATACGCGATTGATTGCGCTGGGCGAATAGTAGCTGAGGATGATGCAAACCTGTCCCGTGGCGTGCAACTGACGGATGATCGGAATCGCACTTTCCAACTCACCTGCAGATGCGCAATGCACAAGCACGCGCACCTTGCCTGCCTCACAACGTGAGCGAGCGACGCGTAGATGATCCCCTTCGCCCATACGACCCTTTACCCCGCGACGAACTTTCTCGCTGCCAAATGCCACGAGCAAAAGCCCCAGCTTCAACATGGGAACTACTATCACGTTGTAAAGGATTCTCCAGATCATGGAGTCATAATTCGTTTCAAGTTACTTGTCTGACAACGATTCCGCCGCTGCCAGCACTCGCTCGGGTGTAAGATTACCCATGCACCGATGATGCCTGAGTGGGCATTTCGCCGAACCATGCGCTGAACACGGACGGCACCATAGTGATTCTTCCAACACGGTAGCCTGAGCATGACGATACGGATAAAAGCCATACTCCCGCACCGTCGGGCCAAACATCGCCACCAAAGGTGTCCCCACAGCGACGGCCAAATGCATCGGGCCAGTGTCGCCGGTAATTACAAGCGAAGCCATCTGTAACACCGCTGCGGCTTCCAGAATGTTCGTGTTGCCGGTCAAATCAAGGATACGGCCTTTATCCTCACCACGCAGGCTATCAGGAAATTCTCCCTCACCACCCAGTACAACCAGCTTCTTGTCTATTGGTAAATTGGCTGTCAGAGTACGCCAGTATTCATCTGGCCAACGTTTCGTCGCATGCTTTGCACCAGGAACAAGTACAATTGAACCGTTGATCAGATCACCATGGGCCGTCTGAACCGCCTGAACAGTATCAATGGGTACGTTCAGCTTTAGCGATCCACCATCATCGCATACATTCCACGGCGCCAATACCCTGAGTTGACGATCAGATACATGACGGAACTGGCCAACTCTGATTCGCGTCGCTAGCAGGATAGTCCGCCGTATACGAGGCGGACGGTCGGTAAGCACACCAACCGCCCCCAGCGCCCGAACCAGTCGTTTACTACGTACCGAGCCCTGGAGATCAGCAACACGACCCCACGGACGACGTTCCCTCAGCTTTTGAACATCCTGCTTAAAACATTTGCCCCGACGACGTATCGCAATCACCTCATCCACTCCGGGAAGAGCAGATGCAAGATCCTGATACGGCGACGTCGTGATGAAACTGATTCTTGCGTCAGGAAAGCGTGCTTTCACAGCCCGAGTGACCGTGCTGGTACACACAATATCCCCGAGCGAACTGAAGCGTATCAACGCTATCCGATGCGGTCTATCACTCACTCGACCAACGCAGCTTCGTTTGCAGCACGCAGACGTCGGAACGATGATGTTTGCAGCTCGAAAATCTCTCCATCCCGTTCATCAATCACCAATGCGGGTAAGTCAAACTGAGTGGCAAGCTGATGACCTGCTTCCGGACCGAGTACAAAGAGCGCCGTCGCGATTGCGTCCGCGTCCGTGCAACTTTCAGCGACAACCGTTGCTGATATTGAGGCTATCGAGGGATAACCTGTCTCCGGATCGAGGATATGATGGTAACGCCCTCCCCCATCCACTTCAAAATATCGTTCATAGTCACCAGATGTCGCGACTGCTGCATCTTCATACAACTCCAATACTGCAGTGTATTGTTCAAGATCGCGAGGATGTCGCACGGCAACTCGCCACGGTTCACGATCCGGCTTGCGACCAAAGACCTTTAAGTCACCGCCTGCCCAGACCATCGCAGCCGTTACACCAACTTCCTGCAACACAACACATACCCGGTCAACGGCGTATCCTTTTGCTACCCCACCGAGGTCCAGAGATGCGCCAGCCGGTTCGAGCCGTCCCATCACCGTATCTTCCACGGTAAACATCGTTTCCGAGATCAGTAACAGTTTATCTTCGATTTCCCAGTAGGCGGGAATACGTTCTTCATCTGTCCCTATTCCCCACAGATTGACCAAGGGCCCGAGGTCGGGACGAAACGCACGATATGTGTCAAGCGAAAGCGAATAAGCTCTATCTATCAATGTGATCAACTCTTCGCCCAGGAACGCCGATTGCGATCCCGACCACATATTCAACTTCTTCAATTGATCCCGATGGGCTAAATCCTCAATGCGGGCTACTTCGAGAAATCCCTCTTGCATCGCAGCCTCGAGCTGCGATGACTGCAATTTGTCACGATCATAATCGTAGATCGTGATCGTTACCTGAGTACCCATCAAGTAGCGAGAATCCTCGACTGGAAGGTTTGAGCATCCGGCAATCAATGGCAGGAGAAATAGCAGAACTAACGAACGAATAACTCGCTGAGAATTGCGAGTATCAAACGCGAAAGGTTTGAGTTGGCTGGGTTCCTCACACACGTCACTTATCCCTTACAGCGGCAAATTGGGCAAACAACCTTAGCTGTTCACGAAATTCAGTCGGGGGCAATGCCATCAACGCTTCAGTCGCACGTGCGGAATAATCATGCGCAACCTCACGTGCATATTCAATCCCACCCTGTTCACGAATCAACGCAACGATCTCACGCAGGTCAGTGTTCTTCCCTCTTTTATCTCGACGCTTCGCCTTGCGCAATGTTTGAATTACCTGTTTTCCCTGGGAATCACTTAACTGCTCCAACGTGTGCAACAGGGGAAGCGTAATCTTCGCCTGTACCAGGTCCAACCCGATTGGTTTACCAATCTGTTTCGATCCATCGCCGAGATCGAGCAGATCGTCACGAATCTGGAACGCAACACCGACCAATTCGCCATACGTTCCCAAAGGTTCGACAAAATCGTCATCCAGCTCTAGTGACAACGGCCCCACCTGGCAGGCGGCGCTAATGAGACTGGCTGTCTTATCGCTGACCATCTGGAAATAGGACTCTTTGTCCATGGTCAACTTGCGGGTCTGGATCGCCTCAACCAACTCACCCTTTGCCAACCTGACCGCACAATCACTGAACAGGTCGAGAACGCGGAAACTGCGCTGCTGGAACATGCCGTCGAGCGCCCGCGCGAGCATAAAATCGCCGAACAACACCGCAACTTTGTTGTTGTACACGAGGTTCAGAGTCGGACGACCGCGACGTTCGTCAGCCTTGTCGACTACGTCATCGTGGACCAATGATGCCGTGTGCAGCATTTCCACGACCATCGCCGCGACGAGCGTCCGTTCAGGCAGCGGCCCCTCCACCCCGCACGCGCGTGCGGAGAGCAATGTCAGCGCTGGACGCAGCCCCTTGCCGCGTGAACGCATCAAATGCGCAGCAACAGCATCCACCAATGGAATGCCGGAGCGCAGCATCTTTTTATACTGCAAGCGGAATGCCTTCTGGTCCTCACGAATCGGTTTCAAGACGTCTGAAATCCGAATCCGATCTACCGACACTCGTTCTGGTTCTTTTTCTTGGGTCAGCGATTCCAGGACTGCGCCTCCTTCTTCGCGCGCTGGACATCTCGTTTTGCCTCGCGTTCGGCAATCGCCGCACGCTTGTCGTACTCACGCTTGCCTCGCGCGAGTCCGATCTCAACCTTCGCGTAGTTACGATCACTGAAATATAATCGCAAAGGAACCACAGTGTACCCCTTTTCAAGCACTTTCCGGGCCCACACCTTAATCTCTCGACGGTGCATTAATAGCTTGCGCGGGCGGAAAACACCATGGTCCGTATACCCGCGATTCTGGTACTGGGAAATGGATAGACCGATCAACATCGCCTCACCTGTCGTGAAATCGACATACGCCTCCCGCATGGAGACCCGCCCCAGGCGCACAGATTTGATTTCCGTGCCCGTGAGTTGAATCCCCGCCTCCAGCCGATCCTCGATGTGATAATCGTGGAACGCCTTGCGGTTACGAATTTCTGGTGTTGACGAGCCCATCTCTTTACCTGAATCTCTATTAATCAACACGCCGGTGAGTCAGAATATACTCACCGGCGCGAAGATACAAAGCAAATCACTGGTCGTGCAGCAATTCCTGCGATCAATCGCCGAACTTGATGCCCTGTGCCAGTGGAAGATCATGCGAATAGTTAATCGTGTTGGTCTGACGACGCATGTACGCCTTCCACGAGTCAGAACCAGATTCACGACCACCACCGGTTTCCTTTTCACCACCGAACGCGCCACCAATCTCCGCACCAGACGTGCCGAGGTTGACATTCGCTATACCGCAATCGCTGCCCATCGGCGACATGAATGTCTCAGCCTCGATCACATCATTTGTGAAGATCGCTGATGACAGACCCTGCGGAACTTCATTGTGCCACGCCAACGCTTCGTTCTCAAAGTCCTCATACTCGAGGATGTACAGAATCGGAGCGAATGTTTCGTCATGTACGATTTCCCAGTCATGCTCGGCCTTGACGATGGTCGGCTCTACGAAGAAGCCCGGACCGTCGATCTTGCTGCCGCCAATAACGACTTCCGCGTTCTTCTCCTTCAACTGGTCCAACGCACGGAACATGTCTCCACGTGCAGCTTCGTTGACCAGTGGTCCCATTAATGTGCTCTCATCAAGCGGATTGCCAATCTTGACCTGCTTGTACGCAGTGACCAGACGATTCAGGAAATCATCAGCGACACTCTTGTGCACGATCACGCGACGTGTCGAGGTACAGCGCTGACCAGCAGTGCCGACCGCGCCAAACATCACGGAACGGACTGCCATCTCCATGTCCGCAGACGGTGTCACGATCACACAGTTGTTGCCGCCGAGTTCGAGAATCGTGCTGCCTAAACGCTTACCGACAACTTCACCCACGCGCTTGCCCATCGCAGTCGAACCGGTGAAACTGACCATCGGGATGCGATCGTCGTTGATCAATCGCTCGCCGACTACACGACCTTTTCCGATAACCAGGTTGAAGACGCCTTCGTAACCATGCTTCTTCGCGACATCGTTCGCAATGTTCTGCACCGCAACCGCAGTTAACGGGCATTCAGAGGACGGCTTCCAGATAACCGGATCACCGCAAACGGCTGCAAGTGCCGTGTTCCACGCCCACACCGCGACCGGAAAATTGAATGCAGTCACGATTCCGACCACACCCAACGGCTGCCACTGTTCCATCATCCGGTGACGCGGACGTTCGGACTTAATCGTGTTGCCGTACAGCTGACGCGAAAGACCGACCGCGAAATCGCAGATATCGATCATTTCCTGCACTTCGCCCAAACCTTCGGCGTAGATCTTGCCCATCTCAAGGCTGACCAATTTGCCGAGCGGTTCTTTCTTCTCTCGAAGTGCATTGCCCAGTTCACGAATCATCTCACCACGAACTGGAGCTGGAACCATGCGGAAGGAAGTAAACGCTTCCGTGGCTTTGGTCATCACCGCTTCGTAATCGGTTTCGTTCGCCTGCTGAACCATAGCGATCGCTTCGCCGGTTGCCGGATTGTAAGAGGTCAACGTGTCGCGACCTTCGCCACCAATCCATCCGTCCGGACCGTAGCATGCACCCTTGTTCACATCCTGAATGCCAAGTTCTGCCAGAAAATCCATCACAAAATCCTTTTTCTACGCCAGACTACCAACGCTTAGCAATCTGGGCACACTGTTGTTGTTTCCGTGGCTGGGAATCTAGGAGTGCGTTCTCATGGAGTCAATCGGCTCTAAAGCCGCTGGAGACAAGTGATTCTCCCAACATCCGCACTCTGTTTCAACTGAAAACGCCCCGCTCCAGTTACCCGGGTCGAGGCGATGATTGTTGGTCTCGTATCCGGCGGTTAAGCAGCCTTTGGATCTGCAGAAATAGTCTTGCTCGTTTTCTTCTTCGGAGCACTACTCTTCTCTTCGCTCTTCGTGTCCATGATGGTGTTAGGAGACGGTGACCCGGACTTCAAAGAGCCGTTCTTGCCATTCTTTTTCTTGTAGTCGGTCTCGTAGAATCCTGTACCCTTGAAGATCAGACCAGCACCCATGCCGATCCGACGCTTCGACTCCGCACCACATTCCGTACAGGGACGAGTCCCGTTCTCCATCATCCCGTGAAACAGATCGAATGCATGCCCGCACTCCGTGCATTGGTAGGTGTACGTTGGCATGAGCTACTCCTTCTGAAACTTGTGCTGCTTTTTTTTGCCTGGTTAAGCAAACGCTGAGCCAAAAGCGGCCCAGCGTCACGAAACTGCGCAAATGTAGGGATATAGCCAGTCAACGGCAAACGTACCACGAGGCACTGCGAGCGGAGTAACTGTCACCATCTGCCAATCAGGCAGGAGAAGATTCGAGTTGTGAAGCTACATGCCCCTGTTACTCCCGAAGAGAATAACAGGGATTACCAAATATAATGGACTTGATCCAATCCCTGCGAACCGCTTCGCGGGTCACACGGGCATGTCACACGGTAAATCAGATGGAATCAACTACAACGAGGAGAGGACCAACGCATCATCGTTCGGAGTCTCGTCAAACGGAATTCCCTCGATGATGTCGGTGAAAATATCGTAGCGATGGAGAATATCGTCCACATATTGCCGTACTTGCTGACCACGAACGAACGCGTATCCTTCCTGCCTGTAATACTCCGGTTGTTCAAGCAGAATCAACGCAGCGGCAACTTCATCCCAATTGTCAGGGTTGCCGTTTTGCGTACGAACCAGACGCCGCGCGTTGAACACATGTCCGAGACCTGCGTTGTAGGCTGCCAGCGCAAAACTCACCTGGTTACGAAAATCGCCGGAATTCTCACCGAGGTTTTCGTCCATAACGTCTAGTAGCTGCCGCAGATAACGAGCGCCACCAGATATATTCTGTTCAGGATCATATAGATCAGCCACACCTACCTGTTCAGCAGTCTCAGGCATCAACTGCATAAGTCCAACCGCTCCCGCCCACGATACCTGTTCTGGATAAAAGCGACTCTCGTGGTAGGATTGCGCAGCCAACAGACGCCAGTCGATGCCAAATTCAGCCTCCGCATCACGAAAAAACGGGTCATAACGACTGATTCGACCTTCCTGATTCAATGCGATCTGGTGTGAACGATGAATCCGGAACCGTCGCGGACTCTCAAAGTATCGTTTCCGAAGGATGTTGTAGAACGCGCTGCGGTCATAGCGATCAATGAACTCATTCAGCGTATTCAATAAATCAGGTGCGTTCGGACGGACTGCCCACGCGATATCCTGGCTTTCGGTCAGCGATGCACCGATCCGTAAATCAGGGTAGAACTGCTGTTCAAGGTGTGCTATGGTGTTGTCTACAACTGTCAGATCTGCACGGTCATTCGCAACTAACTGGATCGGATCTTCCACATCGCCAAGCTCATCATGGTAGACGATATCGAAGGCAATACCAGTGCTGTCTCGAAGTACCCGCAGATGTTCATCGTAGGACGATCCCTTGCGCACTAAAACTCTGCGTCCGGCCAGTTCGTTAATCGTGCGTGGCGGTAACGTATCCTGATGCCCCACCGCAACCTGCCAAACTTGCTGGTATGGCTGCGTAAATTCGACACGCTCCTGGCGTTCATCAGTGACCGTCATCATCGACGCGATGACATCCCCCTTGCCTTCAAGCAGATATGGGATCATGTCTTCCCAAGTAGGCGGAAGGACCACTTCCAGCACCAATCCCTGCTCATCGGCAAACTTCTGCAACAGTTCGAAATCGAATCCGCGACGCGTGCCCTTATACAGGTAGTACGTCAACGGGTGATTTCGAGTGATCACACGGAGTGTGTCGCGCTCCTGAATCTGAGCCAAGTCAACATCGACCGGCTTCGGATCAAGCGTCATGTCCGTCTGCCCGGAACAACCAAACAGCATTGCGAACACACTTGTGCAAACAAAAACACAAAGAAACGTTTTGGACTTTTCGTAATTCATAGCGACAGTTTACAACTCAATCTTTGTCCAAGTCAAGAATTACCGCCTCCACACATGAGATTCAATAACTCAATAACCCCATATTCTGTAAAATTCACTGAGATACTAACATTCAATATGACCTGTGATACATTCGTATTTATCCATACTGTCATGGTTTGAGATGATCTGTCCAAGTTCGTTATTACTTGATCTCTTGTGTGAGCACGATCACCTCTTAATCCCAAATCTTGAGAGTCATTTTTTTGTTCATGTAAATATGAATAACGAAATGGTTCTATCTTCCTGAATACTGATTCGTATTAACTTAGCCAGTACTGCAATCGGAGAACTGCGCCGATGCGACGCATAATACGGGACTGGAATCCTTCGCCACAATCTCAATATATACACACATTTCTCATGATTCTCGCGTTCTGCGGGTTTCTATCCATCCCTGACATCTTGCAAGCATACCCATTCGAACGGGGTCCCTCAGTTGAACAACTTGGTTATGCGGTCAATCCAACTGCGGATCCGATCTCGCCAGCTGCTCGCGCTTTGAATCCAGCAGCAGGCTCCGAAATCACGCAATGGGCCATGTCTGCCAGCTTCGCACGATCATTCAACTTGCAGGAATTTGACCGTTTTCAGCTCGCGGCCTCAGCACCATTGGGATCATGGACTGTCGGGATATGGGGATCAGGATTTGGCCATGAACTTTACAGTGAGCGAACCGCCGGTCTGAATCTGTCATATCCGATATATCAGCGGTTGCAAGTGGGTTTGGGCATTTCCGGCACACAAGTCCATGTCAAGAACTATGGATACGATTTCGGATCCAGCGCAGATTTGGGATTGCACTGGGGATGGCAGCGGTTGAATGTCGGAATGGTGATTCAAAACGTTGTGAGCAGCGAATTCGTCAGATTTGCTGGCAATGGTGCTCCCAGACGTGGTGAACTGGCGATCCGAATCGTTGCCACATCCAAATTGCTCTTGTTCGTAGATGCCATCTACGAAGACGATCATGATCTGGGAATGCGTGTTGGTGTTGAAGCATGGTTATTTGATCCACTCGCTGTCAGAGCTGGGTATGATTCGAGTAGTGATCGCTTACACCTTGGCCTTGCCATCAAATGGTCTGGATTATGTGGACAGGGTGCATATGACCACCATCCGTGGCTGGGCTGGAGTCAAGCATTCGGAATGCAATGGTACAATGGTGCATCAGACCGGTGAGATGGGTATGAACGCGTATATCAAATCTACCATTGTTATCACGTTTACAACTCTGCTCTGTTTTTCTCCATCGATTGCGACTGCTGATAACACCGCGATATCAACCGAAAGAGATTTTCCAGATTCCGAGTTTGAATTCGATGATATGCTGCCCCTGTTCCTTGATGCTCCGGAAGAATCAGATGCAGCGTTGTGGGATTGGTTGCAAAGTCAGGATAATAGACCTCACCTGCGAGCGAGGGTGATTGATCCAACGAATGATGCATACCCAGCCCATTTCATGCGATTGCTGGTGAATACAAATTCATTTCAAGTCGGCGCAATACTCGCTCGTGAAGCAGATGAACCCGACGCACTCGATCATTGGCGGGTGGCTGTAGAATCAGATAGAAACCTGTTCAGGGTGATCCTCGGTGACTTCCGTGTCGATCAGGCATTGGGGTGGACTGTCGCGACAACTCCCTCGTGGTCGTCAGCTACTGATCCTCTTGGTCCTTTGCGGCGTCCGACAAAACAGATTCGCATGAACCTGAGTTCCGAAGAAGGGTACGGCTGGCAAGGGTTGGCTCTATCCTTGGGTTCACAACAATCGCCTGTGCCGGTCCGGCTTGATCTCTGGGGTGGATACGCTGACTATGAAGGCCGACTCGACAGCGACGGCTACCTCATCCCCTACTCGACTCAGGGAAATCATGCAAATCGACCTGCTGACCTCCCGTCACTTACATCGATACACATTGGCTCGCATCTGTCCACGGATCTGCCGCAGAACTCCGGTCAGCTAAATCTTACCGCCGCTGCCACACGTTTCAATGAGCCAATGTCTCATAAGGTTACGAGCGCTCGTTTCCGTTTTGCAGATCAGGAATTCAGTGCGCTTGGCCTCGGATTGAAGTGGGAGCGTGACCAGATTCGAGAGCATAGCATATCGACCGAGATCACCCGTCAAAACACAGGCGCTTGGGGTGGGGCTGTAGTCACTGCAAGCCAAATCAACCCAGCAACGCGTATAATCGGCTACCTGTGGCGAGCAACTCAATCGTTCTCAACTTTTCACGCACGACCATCGCAGGTATTCGGAACTGATCCAGCCGGAATTACTGGATCACAAATGGCCGTCCAGTTAGTCAAGCCAGAAACTGTTGTTTCGTTCGGAGTAGCAGCCGACTGGAAAGAAGCGCAACCATCCGCGGATCAACGTGAATCGGTATTCATCCGACTTGAAACTCAGGCCCTGACATCTTTCGATATGGATGCGTCCGTGCGTTTGCGTCATGACCAACTTGGATCTGGACCGTCAACGGATCACCTTATCTCACGATTATGGTTTCGACACCATCAGAAGACCAGTTCTCTGGCCGCACGTGTGGAAGCGAACCACCATGTCGATGGTAGCGGTATTGGACTGACAATTAGTGTTCACGAGCGAGTGTCATCGTTATTGCTCATGTCTTTCGCCATCTCTGGGGTCGCTCAGAACGGCGAAGGTGCAGTGATCAGCCTGGTCGAACCGACGGGTCCGGGTATATTCCCGATTATCCGTACATCACAAAACAGCTTCGACTTGTTTCCCGAGCTGACCTCTTCCCTTATCATACTCTGCAACTCTGGTTGGCTGTTCGGTTTCAACGAGATCTGGAACCAATCGGAGAAGATGATCCTGCGCTGGATTCCATGCTCGCCATCGGACTGGAGTGGAGGGATTTCTTTCGTTAACGCAAGATAACAATATCACTGTTCGATCATATATTGTTACCTTGCCACCCGTGATAAATACGTGAAGCTCGCAAACATGACGATTACCTTTGATCGGTAGCATGAGCCAAAACGACAACGAATCCAAATCTTTTCGAACTGGTGGAAACCGACCTGCTGTTCTGGAAATCCATCAGTCCACACCGACAGCGGATCAGGAACCACAAGCAGCAACCATCCTCCCTATCCGCACTATTCGCTGTCCGCGTTGCTTTGAAAGCACCGAGGAGAATTGCGAAGGATTGAACGTCATCGTAGAGTGTCCAAAATGCGAAACGCAGTTTGAGTACCTCGATGGCTACCTCACCTACTACAGGGAATACCCGGAACTATTCATCGATCCGGTTCATGCTCTTCCTTTAACACCAGGGTTTTCGACGAGCGGTCGAGTTCTTTCGGCTCCAAATGACCTGTTAATCGTTGACTTCGGCATCAGCTACCACCGACCGCCGGATGTGTTCTTTCTCGTTGATGGCAATAAAGCCGCACGCCAATGGATCACGAATAACCAGGTTCTGCTACCCCTTTCTACCAGTGAACGTGAATTCATCCTCTTCTCGCGGCAAATCGAACGAAACCGTCGTGCGGATCCGGCACCAGTGAACTGGATGGCTTTGGGTGAAACAGGCGAGTGGGAAAAACCACTATGGCTACAATATCTGGGTAACGGAGCACGTCTGATCCGTGAAGAAGAAGAAGTGGCAGGCGTTGTCATGCTCGCGATGGCGTTGGATTTTTATTACGATTCAATTCTGGCACGCGTCGGGGTAGATTTTCCGATGATTCGCAAGCGTGGACGAAAACGCGGTATGAACGAGAAACGAGCGAAGCTCATGTTCATCGAAGAACGGCTCGGACTCTGGCCGGCAAACTTCGAACAAACTCTCAGCGAGCTTACGGATTATAGGAACCAGATCGTTCACGGGACTGCCAAGGTAACTTCCGGGGAAGCTTTCTCCGGAAGAAAGGCATTTCAGATTGTAATGCGGGCAATTATGTTTTTAATTGAGATGTTGTACAAGACAAATCCGGATGGATTGTCCGGAGACACTTAGTCAGTTAATCTGCCTAATTCACACTGGATCATCACTGTCATGCCACGATTAACCCCCATTGCCACTTCTCTGCTATCGATAGTTGTTACCACACTTCTGGCAGGAATATCACCAAGTTCAGCTGACACCCGAACTTTGGTTAGTAATTCCGCATTTGATGAGGTCACCACTCGTTTGATTGAAGATGGCTTCTCTTCGGCGACAGTGGACCGACTATTCAGAGATCCGCGGTCAGAGGTGTTGCCGCAGCTCCTGAAAGTCAACGTAAAGCAGCCTGACGCAACGGACGCTTACTTAAGATTCAAGGGCGATGAGAGTGTCGAAACGACGCACGCTTTCCTTCTGACTAACCGAGCAACATTTGACACTGTACTTGCAAACAGCCGTGTCAATCCGGAAGTGGTCGCAGCCATTTTGAAGATCGAGAGCGATTTTGGCTCGAACCAGGGGGAGTTTCCGCTGCTGAACGTATTCGCAACCCTATCCCTGCTGGAATCCGAACAGCTGACTACAATCGCACCGGGATTCTGGAACCGTGTGCTCGATGATGTACCGGAAAGCGAACGTGACGCAATCATCGTGACCGCGAACAAACGCCGTCAATCCAAAGCCCGGTGGGCCTACCGCGAGCTGAAAACATTGCTCGAGATGTCTGAAACGGGGAAGATTGATCCGCTGACGGAGCGTGGATCATGGGCTGGAGCGTACGGCATGCCGCAATTCCTGCCATCTTCATTCCAGGCGTATGCACGTGACGGAGACGGCGACGACCGCATTGACCTCGACACGTTGTCAGACAGCATCGCCTCGGTCGCCAACTACCTTGAAAAACACCGTTTTTCAACAGAGAATGAACAACGGAGACGCAAGGCCGTCTGGCACTACAACCACAGCCAGGACTACGTGGACGCTGTAATCACACTTGCCGACCGGGTCGCGGAGATGAACGCTCTTTCAGGCGAACAATGAGCGTTTGACGGTCATCGTCTCTATTGGGCGGTCACGGGTTGCGCGGGGAAGTATCACGACTTACATTTCGTGCCGTTCGAAAAATGGCGCGTTCGTTCAGCGGTTAGGACGCCGGCCTCTCACGCCGGTAACACGGGTTCGAGTCCCGTACGCGCTACTTCAGAGAAAACCCGCACAATTGTGCGGGTTTTCTCGCTCGGTATTATCGTGTCAAACAGCTCGCTCCTTACAACATGAGATTGCTACCTTGCCATTTCTGGTTGCATTACGTTTCAACCAACGCACTTGCCAAGACCACACAGGATACTACCATGAATCGTTCCGCACCTGGAAAGAAAGCTACCCGCTATGTCATGGTCATGATAGTAATTGCCGGTATCTTCTCCGTGATCATGATGTTAAGTGCCGCGTATGTTTCGCATTCCCGCAAACAATCTGATGAACTCTCACTGTCCGAAGATGGTACCCTGCGCGTCGCGATGTTCAACATCTGGGAGATGTCCACTCAGAAACTGACCGAGCTTGATTCTACCGGTATCGGTCAAAATGAGCAGCTTGTCGCCGCCGCATCGATCATCCGTCAAATCAATCCTGACATCCTCGTGCTGAACGAAATCGATCACGACATCGACGCGTACAACGCCGGCGATCCACTCAGCCTGAACGCGCAGCGTTTCATCGACTATTACCTGAACCATGGAGATGAACCGCTTGACTACCCACATGTTTACGCCGCACCGTGCAACACGGGATTTCTGGTGGGAAAGGATTTTGATAACAATGGCAAGATCGCCACGGATGCCGACCGTGGCACACGTGATCACGGTGGCGACTGCTATGGATACGGCGCGTATCCAGGTCAATACTCGATGGCGATCCTCTCACGCGTCCCGCTTGACACCGATAACGCTCGAACATTCCAGAATTTCCTGTGGAAAGATCTTCCCGGAAACTTGATCCCCACAGACTGGTATTCGGAGGATGAGATCGAGGTATTCCGCCTGTCCAGCAAGTCGCACTGGGATATCCCTGTCAAGATCGGTGATACATCAATCCACCTCCTGGTCTCCCACCCCACCCCACCTGTTTTCGACGGTCCGGAAGATCGGAACGGTCGCCGGAACTATGATGAGCTCAAAATGTGGGTTCACTACATCAACAACGATTCAGTCATGGTTGACGATGTCGGAATCCGCGGCGGGCTAGGCGAAAATGAGAGTTTCATCATCGCTGGCGACCTGAACGCTGGTCCGAAGGGCGATCAATTGGAATCCGGCGAACGTGCGCTCGACCTGCTGATCAACCACTCACGGATCAGGGATTGTGGAGAACTACTGGTCAGCGAGGGCGCATTATACGGTCAGGCGGCAGGTGCTCCCGATTTCATTGAACGCCGCACATCTGGAGGCGAAAGGTGGAGCATGCGTATTGATCACCTGCTTCCAAGTATTGACCTCGAACCAGTTGCGGGTGGAGTGTTCTGGCCTGATTCGACAGCAGATCCCGAGGGATACGCGTTGGCCATGCTGGCGTCTGACCATCGAATGCTGTGGCTAGATTTCAAGGTGAAGTGATCCGACAAAAGTCTGGAAGCATGGAGTCCAAATGAGTCTGCCGTTCAGGCTGCACGCTCTGCAACGCGAAGACGCTGCCTACATCGAAAATCATCACCTCGACTTTTCCGTTGAACTCGGGCATGAGCGGGAGCGATTGAATCCTAAATTTGACAAGCTGGTCATCCCGATTGGCGATGGAGTGATCAACTTCCACAAGGATTCGCAACTGTGGAGCCGAACCTTTGGCCTTGGTCTGCGAGAGTCGGTTTCCGATGCCGTGCTCGATGAACTGGAAGCGATATACAAGGAACGCGGAATCCGTCCACATATCGAGATGTGTTCCCTTGCTGATCCCGAACTGTTTCTCAAACTCGGGCACCGTGGATACGCTATCACCGAATGGACTTCCGTATTGATGCGACCTTTTGCCGAAGGGGAGGAATTCCCAAAACCTGCAGAAGGCATCAGCATTGAATCAGTTGACTTGAAGGATGAAGCTGCGTTTGACGAGTGGCGGAACGTTGCCGTGCAAGGCTTTTCCACCATGGAAGATGATGAGATCTCCGACCCGGATGATTTTCTGGTGTATCATGGGAGCACAACAGCCCGCCATTATCTCGCGCGATACAACGGCGAACCGGCAGGGATAGCTTCAATGGCTGTGCTTGATGAAATCGGATACCTGGCCAGCGCCAGCACACATCCTGACTTCCGTCGAAAGGGAATTCACTCGGCATTGATCAATCACCGATTCCGAGAGGCGGTTCGTGAAGGATGCAAGGTCTCGACGATCTATACGGTACAATCATCGGAATCACAGGCGAATGTTCAAAAACGCGGATTCTACATCATTTACTACGAGATCAACTTCAGGCTGGACGCTGATCAGGCCTAGTGCAGCCTGGCGCATGAATTCATACTAGCGATGTGCGCGCCATGGTGATTCACGTCGGCTCAGATCTGACCAATCCGGCACATCGCCGATAAACGCATCCAGCTCCGGAAAGCTAAGGTTAATGAACACGGCAGCGTCCTGATATTCCGTCCGGTACGCAACTCCGACATCGAGCTTTGTATCCGCCTGGAAGAACAGGTTACCTCGGAAGCTGACCGTACCACCGAGCGATGCGATACCGTAGTCATTGGCCCATTCTTCGAGAGACAGTCCCCCACCCCAACCTGTGCTTCCCTCGGCAAACAAAGAACCGTTGATACGTTCGAGGAAGATGTAGCCAAGTCCCGGCCAGCCAGCGTCCGGGAATGCCAGCGGGAAATGGACCTCTGCTCCGCCAAACATGGAACGACTATTTCTCTCCCATCTATTGTTGTTCCAGTAATAGCGATACGGCAGATCGTCATCCACATAACCGCGTGGACGCACATTCACGTGAGAGAAACTGTAATCGCCGGTTTGCGCCTGCACTGAACCGTACAATGCGATCACGGTGTTCGTCAAAGGTCCAGGCCAATGTTTGCGAACACTAACCTCGATCAGATCCGCTTCCAAATCAAAACCCGAGAATCCTCGTTCGGCAAGCAAACTCATAGATTCAAGACGGCTAGGCACTGGATCACGCCAAGCTGAATAGTATCGCGTGATCGTTCCACCTATGCGGACTCCCAAGTACTGATTTGTTTCAAGTCCACCCTCAAGCGTCGTCTGACGGTATTGTGTCCGATGAACCAATACCGCATACGGCACCGCCGTTGTACGCCACTTGCCACGATCCAGATGAATCTGCTGGAACACTGTCAGACCTGTCGTCGAGGTGTGCTTCCAATGGGTGTCGTAGAAGTACAGCGAGTCGCCATGACTATCGATGCCAAGGTTTAACTGGAGTAACTCTTCAGTGTTAGCGAACGTCGATAGACGGATGTCAACCGGCAATTCTCGATAGGTCAGTGAGGCGGCAATTTCAGGTAAAATCGACTCAATTCCCAAGTGCGCTGATAGTTTCCAGGCCAGCAGGCTAACAGGATCCTGTCCATATACTGTTGCACCGAAACTCAGTTCATCGCCAACCCCATAGGAGGGCATGGCATAATTCGGTGCCATGTAAGGCAGTGGTGAGTAGTTCGAATGCGTTCCGCTACTGTCAACTGCCAGCAAGCTGTCAGGTGTAGAGAACACATCGCGGCCAACCGTTTCCACAGACACTGCGACTGGTTCATCGAGCCATCGCGATGAATCGAGCAGCGCGACATTGAAGCCCTCCGCCGTGTAATGGGCATAAGCTACCCGTTCCCCATCACTCGCGACCGAAGGCTCCATCGCGCCAGTGATTACCCGGGTTCGTTGAGTCGCGGATGAGTCCGCCAGACTCACTTCATACAAGTTGTAAATGCCGCCGCGATCGGAAGAGATCCACAACGATCCGTCAGGTGACCAGGCGGGGTCCCAGGTCGTGGCTGCGTTATCAATGCGAACCTTCAGCAATGACAGGTCGGTCATGTCGAGCACATATACGGCTTCCCCGTCACCAAGATCAGCGGTGAAGGCGAGCGTCATGCCATCTGTGCTCCACGCCGGATCGGAAAGGTGCCCGAGCTGTGTCGAGACCAGCTGCATGATTGATCCGACGACGTTACCGGTTGAATCCAGCTCCGCCATCCGCAGTGCGTGTCCGCCCGTTTCGATGGATGCGATATAAGCCAGACGCATGGTTCCAGCATGAAACGCGGGCGCCCATCCATTCAGCCCGCCGTGTGCGAGGTCAGTGGTATGACCGTCTCTCGTGATCAACACCAGAACTGAGGCATTCGATTCAGGAACAAACATCCCGCGTCGGATCTCTGATGCGATTACACCTTCAACAAATGGTGTCAGACCTTCATGAGCAGTCGCGCCCGTGTATGCGAGCACATCCTTGCGATATTGAGGAGCTTTCGACAACGTGACGACACGATTCGGATGCGAGTAAGACCGTTCCATGACCACCAGCTCGTCATCAACGGTCCAATGGGGATGGTGATACGATGTTCGCTGTGCCTCGAGCAGAGGCATTCCGACAGCGTATCCAGCTTGGTTAAGCACTCGCAGGTTGTCGCGTAAACGGATCCGCTCTGCAACTTCCAACGCTGACCACTGCTCGCCGAGCGTCCGACCGTTATACGAGCGGCTGAAGTTCCAGCCAGTCAATCCGGGCCATGCAGCTTGGTGATTCATCCACTCAGCGATGTGCTGGCTCGCACGATATTCGCCAGTCAATGATGCGTAAAGGAACGCTCCACCTGTATATGCACGATTGAGCGGTGGATTCACGCGTCCAGCGGAAGAGATTTGAGTCACCGGCCAATACCAGCCCTTTTGCGCGAGCTGGGTGCGCATCTGCATGCTTTGATAAGCTGAATACAGCCGTCCCCCACCACCCGCGGATTCGGTATAAATCGCCTGCCCTTCGAGCAGCCAGTCGGGTGCAAGTGCTCCCGGTGCTATGGACTCACCGAATAAAGGTGCCAGCCATTTCGCTACTCCTCTGCGCAGACCCATCTGGTAGATATGGGTCAGCTCATGGCCGGTCACACGATCCAAATACAACGAACTCTGCGGACGTAGTCCCTTGTCTAACGCCGGAGCGACGGGAATCTCGATCCGTGTCGGGTTGATCAGCGCCATCGCCTGGCTGCGATCCATCGCCGGATTGAGCACGATACGTGCGGTCTCAGGACGTTCCCCGTACCACTTTTCCAAGCTGTCGAGATATGACTCCGCCGTCGCAGCGAGCAAGTTGGCGTGAGATTCGTACCCTTGCGGATAACAGATCACAACCTCACCCGCCCGCAGCTCCATCCAATGAAAATGGTCAGGGTAACGTTTGGCGAACGACTGATGAACTGTTCCAGTAAAAAGAAAGAGAATTACAGCTACGAGGATTGAAGTACGCCAGGTGGGCAAGATCATGCAGCGCTCGTCTGTTTAGCATTTTGCAGATACACTAACCCGCTGATAGTGGCAATCACAGCGCTTAGCAAGACACCTACGCCAACAAGAGATTCAAACCAGAACGCATCCCACGCTGCCAGTTCACGCAAATTCTGACCGAGCAGCGCAATGATCAGGGTGACCATCTGCACTGAGGTCTTCAACTTTCCGAGGAATGACGTTGCCAGTGGTTGACCACCGCGCACCAACCATGAACGCAGCACAGTGATCCCCAGCTCACGCAGGACAATCAGCCCGAACGCGACCAGGATCCAGATACGCCACATCCCCCATTCGAAGCCGGGAGTGGCGAAGATCGCATAGAAGCCAGCGATCACCATCACCTTGTCAGCGAGTGGATCGAGGAAGCTGCCAACCTTGGTCACACGCCCCATTTGACGAGCGAGCTTACCATCGAGCCAATCGGTAAGTATCCCGACGAAGAAGACACCTGTCGCGATGAGATGCCAATAGACTTCTGCTTGTAACCAGCCGTATAGAAACAGTCCGGTCAGCGGGAAACGGAGCGATGTCAGTACGTTCGGGAGATGTCTATGCATGAGTGTATTGATTGTTAGTCAAAGGATGCTGCAATATAGACTGTCGCAAGCAATCTTTCACCCCATTTTCCTCCTTGCGACGTGAGCAGGGTCTCCCTACCTTGTGGGCGCGGAAAACTATGGGATGACATGCCTAAAGCGAAAGTAACCGGCTCGAAGCGAAAGAGCAGCACCAGAAAACGTTCGAAGAAATCAAAAGCCTCGAACAAGACTTCGTCACGCATTAAGGACGTGTTCGGGATCATACTGATCACGTTTGCGGCGATGGCGACTATTGCTTTGCTCAGTTACGATGCCCATGATTTCCCCAAGGGGAGCCGAATCGGCAGTGATGTGCAGAACCTGCTCGGTCCATTCGGCGCACACATTGCGTTTTATCTGGCCGAGTTCACTCTCGGGCGGTTTTTTGCGCTAATCCTGCCGCTGTTCCTCTTTTATTCAGGCCTCGACCTGTTGCGTGGTAAAGGACAACGCTTGTTCAGACGTCAGGCGCTCCAAATTACCACACTTTCCATACTATCGGTAGCTATCTGGGCGTGGTTCCGACGGGTGCAGGAACTCTCGCCGTCCAACGAACTTACCGGCCTGATCGGGTCTGGTCTCGATTACTGGCTGGTCCATTTCATTGGTTCCCTCGGGACCGCGATACTACTCGGCGCACTATCGATCATCTACATCACGATTATCCTGCGCCTGAACTGGTCGGACATGCTGCATGGCGTTGCGGTCGGACTTGGATTCGTCGCGAGCAAGATCAAATTCCCCGAACGTAAACCCAAGCCTAAACTCCCGAAGAAGAAACCGCCGCCTGAGATTCCGCTTAAATCCAAACCGGTTCCAAGCTTTGATCTTGGCGATGATGAGGATGATGCGGATTGGGACGATTCCGACCAAAGCATGCCGGAGATTATCCGCAACGAACAGTTGATGCCCGTTTCAGACGATGACAATTCAGAAGATGGACCGAAGCCACGTCCGGAAGACTTCGTGCTTCCCTCATCTGAACTGCTGACGCCGCCACCTGAAGGCAGCGATCTCGAATGGGATGAAACTGAGCTCCGCCGTCGAGCAAAAGAGCTCGAGGAGCGACTTGGCGATTACGGCGTACGGGCAAGCGTTGTCGCAATTCATCCCGGCCCAGTCATTACTCGCTATGATTTACGCCCCTCAAAAGGTGTTAAAGTCAGCCGCATAACGAGCCTGTCCGATGACCTTGCCCTCAGCCTGGCCGCAGTCGCGATCCGAATCATCGCACCGATCCCCGGCGTCGGCGCCGTAGGAATCGAAGTTCCGAACGAAGATGCGAACATTGTCTACCTGCGCGAAATCATTGAGTCCGCTGAGTGGGCATCGACAAACAAGCCCCTGTCTATTGCGCTCGGCAAAAATGCCCAAGGCGAAGAGTTGGTCGTTGACCTCGGCGCGATGCCACACCTGATGATCGCCGGGACAACTGGTGCAGGTAAATCCGTCTGTATCAACACCATCATCGCCAGCCTGTTGATGCGTAACCGTCCGGACCAGGTCCAGCTGGTGATGATCGACCCGAAGAAAATTGAATTGTCAGCGTATGCTGAGCTTCGTCGTCACCATTTGCTGTACCTCGAATCGCTGAATGAAGTCATCGCAACCGAGCCCAAAAACGCAGTTGCGTTGCTGCAATCCGTCGTCCTCGAGATGGAACGCCGTTACGATCACCTCGCTGAGACCGGTGCACGTAACTTGAAAGAATTCAACAAGATCGTCCAGAACCGCGCGGAAGAAGTTGAGGCCAACGGCAAAGCTAGCGAGAGTGGCGACGAACAACTGAAACCATTGCCCCACATCGTAGTTATCATTGACGAGCTGGCAGACTTGATGATGGTCGCCGCACGCGATGTTGAAGAACCAATCGCCCGCCTGGCCCAGATGGCACGTGCAGTTGGGATTCACCTGATTGTCGCCACGCAACGACCGTCCGTGGACGTTATCACTGGTGTGATCAAGGCTAATTTTCCGGCACGGATCGCGTTCATGGTCGCCTCCAAAGTTGATGGCCGGACCATCCTCGACCGGGGCGGCGCGGAGAAACTACTCGGCATGGGTGACGGTCTGTTCCTCTCAAACGCTTCACCCACTCCGGTTCGGTTCCACGGGGCGTTCATCTCGACCGATGAAATGCACAAGCTGATCGCGCATGTCCGATCTCAACCGATGTTCGTTAAACCCATTGAGCTTAAGTCGCCCGAGGATAGCAGTACCGGAGGAGCTGGACAAATTTCCGCGGATGATCGGGATCCTCTGTTCGCTGAAGCCGTAAAAGTGGTAGCACGTCACCAGCAGGGATCAGTATCCTTGCTGCAACGCCGTCTGAAAATCGGGTATAGCCGAGCTGGACGTTTGCTCGATCAGCTGGAGATGGCGGGGATCGTCGGCCCGTTCGAAGGCTCAAAGGCGCGCGAGGTATATCTCGATCCAGAACAGGTAGACTCTTTCCTGAACGGTGGCGAAGCAACTCTTGACTAGATTCGAGCACTCGATGCGAACGACCAATTCACGGTTCATGATCAAGACTTCCCTAATCGCTGTCATCCTCGTGATGACTGTTTTTGTTCCTGTTCAAGCAAAAGAGTTGTCAGGTGAGCAGGTTATAAAGAAAGTCCAGAAGACATACGACAAGCTGGAAACCCTCTCCGCATCTTTCAGGCATGAATTCGTCTGGGCAATGGTCGGCGAGAGCGAAATCAGCGAAGGTACGATGCTGCTTTCCGGTGACAACCTGTTCCGTTACGAAACCGACAATCAGATTATTGTCAGCGACGGTACGACCCTGTGGCGATACAACCTCGGAAGCCAGCAAATCATAGCGGAAAACATTGCCACCGCTGATCCCGGATCATTACCACGCGATTTCCTGTTCGAGTTCCCAAAGCAATTCAACGTCGACTCCTCTGAGGAACTGGACGGGGATCGCTACCAGCTCTCGTTGATCCCTAATGAAGACGGTCTGGGAGTATCGAATGTGAACGTGATCGTGGATAGTGATATATGGATCACGACCCGGATATCCTTCGACGATGATGCCGGCAACACTACCATATACGAGTTGCTCGATGTTGAGTTGAACGTCAAACTCGATGACGCGCAGTTTCAATTCACTCCCCCCGATACCGCAACCATATTCGATCTACGATGAAAACCCTGCTCAAACGCCTGCAATCCCTGGTCGGTACGATCATCAGCCTGGTGCTGGTCTATTTCGTGCTGTTCGATCCACAGTGGAGTTTACTGTTTGCAGGTGAGGTCGGTCTGTTCGATGCGCTGTTCGGCGATCCACGCATCGGAGTTGAAGACCTTCGAACGGCGGGCGAACAGATCAGATACACGCCGGCAATACTCGCTGTGCTTCTGTTGATGAGTTCGCTGTTCCTCCGCGCCTGGCGCTGGAAGATCATAATCAAACAGCTCGGTCCGGTGAGGTACTGGACCGTCTTTCACGGCGTCAACCTCGGCTACCTGCTGAACAATGTTCTGCCGCTGCGTGCGGGTGAACTGCTGCGTGCGATTATCGTTGGTGGACGGTCGTCCCTGTCAACCACATCAGTTTTCTCTACCGTTGTCGCCGAACGCATCTTCGACATGGCCGGTCTGGGCATCCTGTTCGGAATCGTTACCTGGCAATTCCCGTTCCCTGACTGGGTGCAAACTGCCGGACTCAGTTTCGCTGGCGGCGTGCTCGTGTTCCTCATATTCGCGCTGGTACTCGCGCATTCACGTGACCGTCTCGAACGCTGGCATCTGGCCGTACACAAACGTGGAAAAATCATCCGGACTATCGGCGAGTTGATCCTGCGACTGGTTGATGGACTGTCTGTGCTTAAATCCAAGTCCGCCATGATCCATGTAGCTTGGAGTACGCTGGCATTGTGGGGAATCTATATCGCGACGATGAAGTTTGTGCTGGACGCATTCCAGTTCACCGACGGCACATATCCACTGCTGGCGGGAGAGGCTTGGATTCCCTCAGCTGCAATGACCGTGATCACTTCGCTGGGATTTGCGATCCCATCGGCGCCGGGAGGTATCGGTACATATCATGGTGCAGTGCTGCTCGGATTGTCATGGTTCAGCGTGCCAGAAGGGCTGGCGGTCATATTCGCAACCGTCATGCACGGCCTGAATTACCTGACGCTGACCCTGTGGGGTGTAATCAGCCTGTTCGCAATGCGACTCAAGTTCAGCGACATTGTCCGTACTGCGAAACAGGAAAAACAAGGGAAGTAGATCAACCACGGAATAAGCGGAAAAGGCTTGAACTACATACTGATTCATCTTGAAGAATATAAAGGACGACCAGATGGTCGTCCTTTTCGTATCTATGTACTTAATACTTAGTACTTTGTACTAGTTACACTGCTTTACTCATACTGCCCAGGAACTCGTCGTTGGTCGAGGAGTTCCGGACCTTGTCACGCAGGAATTTCATCGTGTCCATCGGGCTGTAGTCGCTCAACATGTTACGTAGAATCCAGACACGGTTGAGCACGTGCTCATCCAGAATCCGTTCTTCCTTACGCGTGCCGCTACGGTTGATGTCAATCGCCGGATACATGCGTGAGTCGCTCAACTTGCGATCCAGTGCCAGCTCCATGTTACCCGTGCCCTTGAACTCTTCGAAGATGACCTCGTCCATCCGTGAACCAGTCTCGATCAATGCGGTCGCGAGGATGGTCAAACTGCCACCATTTTCAATGTTTCGTGCGGCACCGAAAAACTTTTTCGGTTCGTGCAACGCGGTCGCGTCAACACCACCAGACAGGATACGGCCGGAATGCGGGGCAACTGTGTTGTGTGCACGTGCGAGACGTGTGATACTGTCGAGCAGGATTACCACATCGCGGCCATGTTCAACCAGTCGTTTCGCCATCTCGCTGACCATACTCGAAACCTGGATATGACGTTCCGGCTTTTCGTCGAACGTTGACGATACAACTTCACTCTTGATATTGCGTTGGAAGTCGGTGACTTCTTCCGGACGTTCGTCGATCAGCAGCACAATCAGGTATACTTCCGGGTGGTTGTGCTCGATCGCGTGCGCTATCTTCTGCAATAATACAGTTTTACCCGTACGTGGCGGTGCGACGATCAACCCACGCTGTCCCTTACCAAGTGGACAGAACATGTCGATGATACGAGTCGAAGTATCGCCTTTGTCATACTCAAGATTTAGACGGGAATCGGGATGAAGCGGAGTCAGGTTCTGGAACAGGATCGAATCGCGAACACGTTCCGGCGATTCAAAATTTACAGCTTCCACCTTCAGCAGAGCGAAGAAACGTTCATTCTCCTTCGGTGGACGGATCTGTCCAGCAACGATATGACCTTTACGCAAACCGAATCGCTTGATCTGGGACGGACTGACGTAAATGTCATCTGGCCCAGGAACGTAGTTCGAGGTTGCGTTGCGTAGGAAACCATAGCCGTCAGGCAGGATTTCCAGCACCCCACTTCCGAAAATCAAGCCTTCTTTCTGCGCCTGGCTTTCTAGAATTTTGAAAATGAGTTGCTTGCGCGGAAAACCGCTGTAACCATCGACTTTCAGGTCACGAGCTCTTTCATTGAGCTCTTCGATTTTCATTTTGTTCAGTTCGGCGATCTCAAGTGGCACGAGATGCTCCTCCAGCGGTAGTAGCCATGTGGATGTTCATCATGAGCGGGTGGTGTAGGCAGGCATGGTATCCGCAAAAAAGCGGATCCAGCGTTCTATTCCCTGATAGTTAAGGTAGTCTATGGTCAATCTGATGCAGTTATCGTGGAGTTTCTAAAGCAAATATTCCAGGGTACTTCGATTCATCTATGCGAGAATGCACGGACCATGGGTAATGATCTACGTGGCGACCCGGGACGGTTCAGGACGAACGATTATGACTCTGGATGCGCGATATCATGCATCCGCCTGCATTCGTTCTGATTTGAAACTAGGCAGGGCTTCTCACAATGTCAATACCGAAACTCCTCCCTTGAGAACCCCACGCAGCAAGGATTCCACATACTATGCTTGTTCCAAGCCGTTCCCCCCGATATCTTCCCCGCCATGGGATCATCACCAGAAAAAAAGCAAAACGCAGATTCCAAAGTGAATCGCCCTGCGGAACCGTTGAAAAATCATAGCTTACAATCGTCTCCCAGCGATGACGAGCAAGCGGCGATGTCCTCAGAGCAACTGGAAAATGCACTGAAAGGGCTGCGGCCTCAAAAATCGTCAACAACGGAAGATGATCCACGCAATCGGCTTGCCTCCCCTATCGGATATGTGCGCAAGCATGGAGGCCTGCCTCCAACCCGCAAGTCACTGGGACAAAATTGGCTCACTGACTCGAATGCCGTGCGTGACATTGCAAATGCTATCGAAGCTGAAAAAGATGATCTGGTAGTTGAAATCGGTCCAGGGACTGGTGCGTTAACCGAGCAACTGCTGGCGAATGGTTACCACATCATTGGCGTTGAAATTGATAGTCGCATGATCGATCACCTCAACCAACGCTGGGGTGATCATGAACGACTGATTGTTCATCATGCCGATGTGATGAAAACAGAGATTTCCGAATTGTCCGATGGAGAGCCATTCAAACTAATCGGAAATCTGCCGTATAACATCACTTCTTCTCTTCTCTTCAAGTTACTCGATGAGTTTCGCGCTCATCCTGGTATTATTACCAGGATTGTAGTTCTGTTACAGTATGAAGTAGCGTTGCGGTTGGTTGCCAACCCCGGTGATAGCGAGGCGAGTGTGCTGTCGCTGCTGCTTCGTTTCTGGGGAGAACCAGAGCTTGCGATGAAGGTGCCGCGCGATGTATTTCATCCCGAACCCAAAGTTGATGCAGGTTTGCTGACAATGGATGTATATTCCCAACCACTTCACCCGGTAGAGAACTGGAGCACTCTGCTGAAACTGGTGAAGGGCACATTCTCCAAGCGTCGCAAGATGTTACGGAATAGTGTTCCCGGCATAATGGGTATCCGACCTATCGAAGACGTTGATTTTGACTGGACACGTCGTCCGCAAACCCTGTCTGCCGCTGAATATGCGTGGTTGGCCGAACAACTCACTCCGAATCGTGAACGTTAACTAATGGGCGCTCTGATGGATGCGCAGCTGAAAGCACCAATCCCAAACCTTGAAGATCTGCAGACTGTTGTCCGCGATTATCTGGATGAAGAGCAGTTCGCTCAGGTTCGGACTCTGTTAAGCACCCTCCACCCTGCTGAGATAGCCGCTGTCATAACTGGTCTTAATTCCGCCGAACGCCAGTCCATATTTGACCTTACACCAGAAGATGAGCAGCACGATGTGCTCATCGAGCTGGAAGAATCTGACCAGGAACGCCTGCTTGACTACCTCGACGACGAACGCATCATCGAGATTCTGCACAACCTTGAGTCAGACGATGCGACAGACATCGTCGCTTTGCTCGATGAGACAACTCGTGATCGCGTTCTCAAAGCGTCTGAAAAGAAAGACCGTGAAGAAGTCGAGGAGTTGCTCGCATACGAAGAGGATACTGCCGGTGGCCTGATGGCGCTGGAAATGGTGACCGTCTTCGAAAACAAAGTCGTACGGGATGCTATCGCTATGGTTCGCGTTGCGAAAGAACGCGGAATCGATGACATCCATTACATCTATGTAATCACGCATGACAAGATGTTGAAGGGCCGCATAGCATTAATAGACCTGATGCTCGCCCCACCTGATCAACCGATCATCGAGATCCTCGACGGCGAGGTGATCGTCATTCAACGCGATACTGACCAGGAAGAAGTTGCCCAGGTATTCTCGCGTTATGACCTGATTTCTGCGCCAGTAGTTGACGAAGAGTATCGTCTGATCGGACGCATCACAATTGACGATATCGTTGACGTCATGCAGGAAGAAGCCGAAGAAGATTTCGGTAAAATGGCCGGTACCGGTGAAGATACCGCCACCGAACGTAACCTGCTGAATACGATCCGAGCACGGCTGCCGTGGCTGGTCATCGCGTTTATCGGTGAGCTCTTCGGCGCGCTGGTGATCGCCCAGTTTGAGGAATCACTGGCGACGGTGCTGATCATCGCCTTCTTCATCCCCGTGATCATTGCGGTTGCCGGAAATGTCGGCATCCAGTCATCGACAATCGTAGTTCGTGGATTGGCAACCGGCGAGATTCATTCGAGCCGCATTATCAGACGGGTAAGCCGTGAGGTGCTGGTCGCATCAATCAATGGGCTGGTGCTTTCAGGACTGCTGCTGCTGATGGTCTACCTCTGGAAAAATGATTGGCTGATTGGAACCGCTATCTCCATATCCCTGATTTCAGTTGTCATCGTGTCGGCATTGGTCGGTGCGTTGACGCCGTTCATCCTCAAGAAAATGGACCAAGACCCCGCATTGGCAGCCGGACCGTTCATCACAATGACAAACGACGTTGTCGGCTTGACGATATACCTGCTGATCACCAGCACTATGCTGGCGGGATGACGTGACAAGTTAAGCTTTCAGTTGGGGGACTTATGGACACCGAATCAACAAAATCTGGAATGTGGACTGGAATAGTTGTTGGCATTGTCTGCATGGGCATTGCTGATTTGATAATGATGATTCCTGCCATCCATGCATTTGCAAGCTTCCCTTCCTTTGTCACACGGTGGATTATCTTCGCAATACTAGTGTCTATCGCTTGGTTTGTCGGTCGGAAGATGGTTCGACGCTAATCGATATATCTTCGGGGAGTAGTTAGAAATGCCTGCATCGTAATGAGAGCGAGTTCTCTCCAGTTGCCGCCCCCCGTTCTGCCCCCTATCTTCGCTACTCATACAAATCGTCGAGACATGGGAGCTTCAGATGATCACCGATGAGATGCGCCAGTTCATGATGAACCAGGTGCGCGAAAACTTCCTCCGTTACGTCAAAGTCTACACTACTTCCGATCCAGAGAACGAAACCGACACTCCATCAACCGAGCGACAATGGGATCTCGCACGGATGCTTGAACAGGAATGCCGCGATCTGGGTATGCAAGACGTTCACCTCAGTGACCATTGCTATGTATACGCTACACTCCCTGCCAACGAAGCCGGTCAAGGTTCACCGGTTTTCGGTCTGCTCGCGCATGTTGATGCGTCCCCAGATCAGCCAGGCGATGACGTGAAGCCGCGTCGTATTGAAAACTATGACGGTGGCCCAATATCCTATCCGGATGATCCGGAACTGACCCTGTCTCAGGACGATTCTCCGGAACTCAAGGACTTTATCGGTGATACGATCATCACCGCATCCGGCAAGACTCTGCTATCCGCCGACGATAAGGCTGGTGTTGCGGAGATTATGGCTGGTATGGCCACATTCCAGAAGTACCCAGATCTGCCACATGGCGAGATCAAGGTCTGTTTCACACCTGACGAAGAAATCGGTCGTGGTACGGTCAAAATCGACGAAGACTGGCTGCCGAAGTTCTGCTATACTTTTGACGGCGGATACCCGGGCGAGCTTGAGGACGAGAACTTTGACGCATGGGGCGTAAACATAGTCATCAAGGGCGTCGGCGTCCATCCCGGTTATGCGAAGGACAAGATGATTAACGCCGTCGCGATTGCCGCGCGTTACGTCGCTGCGTTGCCAGAATGGGAAACACCAGAACACACGCAACTTCGCGAAGGATTTATCCACCCGGTCAACGTGAAGGGTGATTTCGAGAACGCGTCTGCCTATTTCATCGTTCGCGACTTTGAAGAAGACAAGAACAAGAAACGCCTGGAATACATGGAAGCGCTGGCCAAAACATTTGAGATGCGCTATCCCGGCCTTGAGATGAAGCTCGAGATCAAGCATCAGTATCAGAATATGCGCGACATCGTGCGCAAAACGCCGGAAGTGGTAGATATCGCGAACGAGGCGTTGGAAGCTGTTGGCTTGACAGTCCTGCGCAAAGCTATTCGTGGCGGAACGGATGGCGCCCGCTTGACACAACTCGGTCACCCGACTCCGAACATTTTCGCTGGTGGATTGCTGTTCCACAGCCGCAAGGAATGGGTCGCCGAATCCAGCCTGCTCAAGGCGGTCGAAGTAATCGTCCACCTCGGCAAGCTGTGGGCGGATCGGAAGTAAAGCCCTTGACAGGATGCTAACGACACGTCATTCTGAACGAAGTGAAGAATCTCGGTGTTTCAATGCCACAGACTTCTGTCCGTGGCATTTTTATTGTCCGGGACACTTTCAGGCGAAAGTGTCCCTGCTAGTTGAGACTCCAAATCAGCTCGCGGAGTACTGAACAAGTGCTCACTCATGCCCGAAATTCCGTACACTCCATTCACAACGGATGAATAGGATATTCCATGGATACACCCAAGATTCTAGATACGCTGATCGAACGCAGCAAGACGATACAGGGGACACCGGATCGGACTGACACGATTGAATCCATCGAGCTGACCAATCTTGTCAGCGAGCTGCTGGGAAACGTTACCAAATCCAGCCTGATGGATTGGGAACTCCAGATCGTTGATCGCCTCCGTCACGAAATCGACCGCTATTCCTGGGTCGGACTGTATTGGGTAAAAGGCGAACACCTGTACCTCGGTGGCTGGTCGGGTCCGGAAGCTACTGAACATGTGAAAATCCCAATCGGAGAAGGGATTTGCGGGCTTGCAGTGCGGACAAAGGAAACCGTCGTCGTGGACGATGTTAACGCGCGTTCCGATTACCTCGCCTGTTTCCCGAACACACGTAGCGAAATAGTGGTCCCAATCTTTATCAATGGCGAGGCGATTGGTGAAATCGACATAGATGGCGATACGCCTGACGTGTACACAAATGAAGACCGCGAACAACTGGAACGCTTGGCTTCAGCCATCTCCAGCCGACTACGCGCGAGCTGACCGGTATGCCTGAACTACCTGAAGTCGAAACGGTTGTGCGTGGACTGCGTCCTGGTTTAAGAGGTGCAACAATTCGCCAATTGCACCTTCATCACCCTCGCGTCTACCGGCGTAGCAACAAGTCTGAGCTCGAAAAAAGCGCTGCGGGTGCCACTATTCGCGAGGTACGTCGTCGTGGCAAGTTCATCGTGATCGAGTTTGAAGGCGGACGTCCCCCACTCGCCATACACCTGCGGATGAGCGGCAAGTTGCTGTTTGAGGATGACGCGGCAGACTCCCCACATCTGCGTGCGACATTTGAGTTCACGGATCAGCCGCCGTTGTATTTCGTCGATACGCGAACCTTTGGCATCTTCTTCCTGGTTGATGGAACCGAACCAGCGGGGTTTCGCGAACTTGGCGTGGAACCGTTATCTTCACGCTTCACCGCCGCAGCGTTCAGGGAATATGTGCATAATCGACGCACGCCGATAAAAACTTTTCTGCTTCGGCAGGACATGATAGTTGGGATTGGCAATATCTATGCGTGCGAAGCGTTGTGGATCGCGAAAATCGACCCAACACTACCTGCGCGCGGACTCGATGACGCGCAGCTCAAGCGCTTGCATCGTGCGATACGCAAGGTTTTGCAGCAGGCTGTCGATCAGATGGGCACCACATTTTCAGATTTCAGACGACCCGGCGGTCAGCCCGGCGAATACGGCAACAAGTTGGATGTATATGGCCGACACGGTCTACCCTGCCCCAAGTGCAGGTCAACTATAGAACGACTGGTTCAGAATGGACGCAGCACCTTTTACTGTCCCCGATGTCAACACTGATCGTGCTGCTATCGAGGGCGAAACCCAGCTCCCTGACGGATCCGTGCTCGTCTGGGGTCTTTCCCGTCGTGAATTCGGACCGATGTCGTTCAAGAATCGTCCTGAATGGGATGTCGCGAGTAACCGGCTGCTGTTCCTCAGGCAATGGAATCTGAAGCTGGATCAGCTCGTGTCGCCGTTTCTCGATCACACGAGCAACGTGCAAGTAGTCACCAGCGAACACGCCCGAAAAGGTGCTCGCGAAGCATCAACAGCGTTTCAGAATACGGACGCGCTGCTGACCCAAGCCAGCAACCTCGTTTTATTGACTACGCATGCTGACTGTTTGCCCGTGTGGCTGTGTGCACCGGAATCCGGCTGGATCGGCATGGCGCACGTGGGTTGGCGTGGCTTACAAGCTGGTATCGTTAAGAATCTGATCGAAGCGGTTCCGGAGGACCAATGGTCCGGAATGCAACTCGCAGTCGGTCCCGGAATCTGCACGCAACACTATGAGGTCGGACCCGAGGTCGCGGAACAGTTCATCACGCATCCGCAGCTGTCATCGGCCGTTATTGAAATTGATGGCGCACCACATCTTGATCTAGTGCAAGGCGTTGTTGCGGAAGCTGAGACTGCCGGTGTACCAGTGGATACACAAGCCACAATCTGTACTCGCGAACACGACTATCTTAGCTCTTATCGTCGTGACAAACAATCATTTACACCAATGGCCGCGTTCATCGTTCGCTTGGGAGGAGCATAATGTTCAGCCGGGTATGGTCAGTTGCTCTGCAAGGAATTGATGCCACTCTTGTCGAAGTCGAGACGCAGATGGAAGGTGGTCTGATCCACTTCACCATTGTCGGGCTGGCGGGCGCATCCGTACGCGAGGCGAAAGACCGCGTATCCGCTGGACTGAAGAACGCTGGCCTGATCTTTCCACGCCGAAATGTCACAATCAATATGGCCCCCGCTGACTTGCGGAAGGAAGGATCGTCTTACGACCTCGCAATAGCGGTTGGTTTGCTCGCTGCCAGCGGACAAGTTTCATGTGATAACCTTGATGAATATGTGTTTCTCGGCGAGCTCAGCCTTGATGGGCGCATCCGTCCAGTGAAAGGTATCCTCCCTTCATCGCTGGCGGTGCGTAATATCGGTGGGAAGAAAATGGTCGTCCCCACCGAGAACCAAGATGAAGCTGCTGTCGCAGAAGGTCTCCCGATATATCCAATGGCGACTTTGCGTGATGTGGTCGATTTCCTCAACGGCGAAGATCCAATCGAGCCGTATACAGTGGACATACAGGAGCTGTTTTCCGAACAGCGGAACTACGATATCGATTTCCGCGAGGTAAAAGGGCAGCAACGCGCCAAACGGGCGCTGGAAATCGCTGCCGCAGGAAACCACAACGTGTTGATGATTGGGCCTCCAGGATCGGGTAAGACGATGCTCGCGCGACGGCTGCCGACCATTCTCCCCGACCCGACTCTTGACGAAGCATTGGAATCGACGCAGATCCACTCCGTCGCTGGCACATTGCCAAACAGTTCTGCGCTGATGGCAACGCGTCCGTTTCGGAGTCCGCATCATACCATTAGCGACGCTGGATTGATTGGTGGTGGAACAATCCCTGTCCCTGGTGAGGTTTCACTCGCACATCGCGGCGTGTTGTTTTTGGATGAATTACCTGAATTTCGTAAGAACACGCTTGAGGTGCTGCGGCAACCGCTGGAAGACGGCGAAGTCGTGATCGCACGTGTGGCGGCAACCACTCGCTTCCCAGCACGTTTCCTGCTCGTCGCCGCGATGAATCCGACTCCGGGACGTTACCGCGGAAGCGAACTTGTTGAGGACAGCGTAAACGTGAACCAGATTCGCGCCTACAAATCCCGTATCTCAGGTCCACTAATGGACCGAATTGATTTGCATGTGCCAGTCCCGGCAGTCAAACCTGAAGAGTTGAGTTTGAAGGAAGAGGGAGAACCATCATCAGAGGTTAGGGCTAGAGTCATCACCGCACGGGAGCGACAGTTGAGCCGCTTTGAGGACGTGCCAATTTTCTCTAATGGTGAGATGTCAACTCGGCATCTACGTACATTGGGAAAGATCACGGAAGAAGCTGAATCCTCATTGCGTCAGGCAATCGAGCGGCTTGGACTGTCTGCTCGAGCACACATGCGTGCGTTGAAAGTGGCACGTACGATTGCCGATCTTGAAGGGCGCGAAGAAGTGAACGAAGTCGCTGTACTTGAAGCTGTCAGTTTTCGTGAACTCGACCGGGAAGAATTCGTATGAACCACCCAGATCACATCTGTGACCTGATTCTGAATGCAGCTCAGTCAAGCCGGAAAGATGAACCAGCCTTCGTATATACCGAAAGCAGTCTCACTTGGGCTCAAATGGAGTTCGACATCCGGGCGGTTGCAGGTGCATTGAATGCGGCGGGGATCAAGCCAGGGGACAATGTCGCAGTATTGCTTCCAAACTTGCCGCTGCACCCGATTCTAGCATTTGCTGCACCTTTGCTCGGCGCAGTATACCTGCCGATTGATCCCGCACGACCAATGCCTCAACTGGCGCAACTGTTACGAAACCCTGTCCCGGCAGCAATTTTCATTCTCGAATCTCAAGCAACCGCTCTCGAAAATGAGCTCAAACAGAATGACCTGCATATACCAGTATTCCCAGTTGGCGAGAACGGATTCATCCTCGGTGACCAATGGCCCCGTGAAGCGAAACCCTGGGACAAAGAACCCGTTGGTGAAAGTGATGCAATAGCGGTACGCCGCCATACATCTGGTGTTAGTCAGGAATGCCAACTCGTTCCACTGAGCCACCGAAATCTGGTTTGTGCGACAGAAGCGGCGCGCAGGGCATTACAGGTTCTGCCATCAAGTGTATTGTATGGAACGCACGCATACTACGACACATTCGGCTACCTGTTTCAGATGCTGCTTCCTGCATGGGCAAACTGCACGCTGCACACTTGCAGACATTGGTCTGCGCCGATTGTCGCTCGACAACTGCGCGACACTGGTATTACCGCCTACATTGGCGCCGCTGCCCATTTCGAGCAGCTCCTGCCAGAACTCCAGGCGTTGGAAAAAGAAGAAATCAAAGCAGATGCCGTACGGAGTGTAGAAATTGTTGCGGAGGTGCCAGCATCGACGATAGAACAGAACGTGGATGAGGCATACGACTCGGACACAAACGCACAATCAACAGATGGAGCAAGTAGCATTCCGGATAATGCGGAATCCAGTGACAAATCAGATGAGGATAAGATTCAAGTTGACCGTCTGGTTGCGGAATCATCATCAGCAACTGATCCAGTTCATTCCCATTCTCCGCTTCGCAAGTTACGTTTTGCCCTGTGCGCAGGGGCGTACGGCAACTTCAATGTTCTATCAGAATTTGCCAACTCACTAGGCTGCCCGGTTGTTACAGCATACGGAACAGCTGAAACGGCGGGCGTGATTGCACTGAATCCTGCCCACTTCGACCCGGGACATCCTGAATCGGTCGGTCGTGTGATCTCTGGACTGGAAGTGTCTATCCGGGATGAAGAAGGTTTACCGTTGCTTCCCGATCAGATCGGGGAAATATGGGTGAAAGGCTTAAACCTTTTCCAGGGATACGAATGTCAGGATAATGGAGGAATAGAAGAGGAATGGTACGCAACTTCAGACCTTGGATATTTTGATGTGAATCACTGGTTGTATCTGGTTTCCCGGAAAGAAGATCGCGTTGTTAGAGGTGGTTTCGCAGTCTATCCGACCGAGGTGGAAAACGCGTTGGCCTCGCACAAGAATATCAAGGAGTGCGCTGTTGTCGGACGGCCGGACATTAGTATGGGTGAGGAAGTCGTTGCTTTTGTCGTAGCAAACTCTGAGACTACGCCTGAAGACAAGGATTTAATTGAGCACTGTGCTGATAAGTTACCTAAATACAAAATTCCCACGCTTTACATGACCGTCGACCATCTCCCGCGAAGTGAAAACGGATTCATTCTTCGTCGCGAATTGCGAGATAGACTGCATTCTGCAGTATAGAGAAAAGGACCGGATGATTCCGGTCCTTGATCCGAGCCTTTTAGTCCCCAAGTCTACTAATCTCTGATTTGCAAGAACTCCTCAATAGTCTCCACTTCTGACTTGGCTAGTAGTAGCAGCCGTTCGATTTCATCCTGGTCATATTCCAGACGCCCGATATGCGCGAGGAAATCAAGATGGAGACTGTTGTAGTTCATCCCGGTGCCGTTTGAGATGTTGTAAACCAGGCAAACCGCGTTTGCAACGAACAGCGTTTCATGCACGCTGTGGGGAGGTCCTGGTTCAGGGGGATTGAACTGGTTACGAACGGCATCAACGATTACCGCATCCATCCCCCATTCACTCTCAAGAAGAATCGAGCCGAGTTCGGGGTGATCGATGCCAAACATGTCCTGTTCAATCTTGGTCAGAATGCTACCTGTGTCCTTTGTAATCTCCAAAGTTGTATCGTAATCCTCAGAGACGAGCGTCTTAAACAAGAGTATGCCTATGCCATGCATGAGCCCGGACAGGTACGCCTGGTCAATCGTCCTGAGCGTTCTTTCTATGGAACGTGTCATCAAATCGCGAGCCAGCAGCCCAACAGTCAGCGAATGACGCCAGAACTGGAGATGGTTAAATCCTTTAATATCCTTGAACATTTCCGGCAGTATGCAGGAATAAACGAGAGTGCGAAGTGTTGTATACCCCAGACGGCTGACTGCCAGCGAAATGCTGTCCAGAGTGCGACGACCGCCACCATAATAGGCACTATTTGCGAGTTTGATCACGCGTCCAGCAATCACTGGTTCGCTCTCGATCAACTCCGCTACCTGATTAACGTTCACTTTGGCAGCATCTGCCAACATGATTTCCAAACGATGGAATATATCCGGAAATACTGGCAAATTATGGTGCTCGCGAAGCCGTTTGAGGAGCTGCGAACGCCGCAATGAGCTGCTTTTTCCGCTGAGTATTCGATCCACTCGCGCGACCTGAGTAAGATTACAATTAGATAACAATATACATAAAAAAGCTCCCCGACTGAAGGGGAGCCTTGATCTGAATTCCAAGCTAACAGACAAACGTGAAGAAACTAGTCAAATCCATGAAACTACTGTAAAAACACCAGTTTCATTTGTTCATTCAAATGACCAGGGACTTCAACTTCCACCAGGTATACACCACTGGCAAGCTGGCTCGCATCAAAATGCAACCGATGTTCACCCGCGTTCATCATGCCGTCTGCCAAAACAGCAACTTCCTGACCCAGAGTGTTGTAAACTCGCACCATTAACTCACTGGCGACCGGCATTGTAACAGAAATCGTCGTTGATGGATTAAACGGGTTGGGATACGCTTTGCGCACGCTGAAATCTCGCGGCAAGGCTGAGACCTCTTCTGCTGCGGTAAAACCATCCCAAGTCAAATCGAGTTCATTGCCTTCCCACGTTCCCTGTAAATAAACTGCGTCTACCCGGAAGACATATGTACCGGCGTCGGGAAGCGTATTTGAGTATTCATGGTCACCGTTGTCCGGGGTTGCAACTAAATCGCCATCCTGATAGACTTCAAAGCCAAGCAGTCCGGTGTCTCCATTCACAATTTCTTCTGACCCGAACTGCGCTCGAATCATCATGGCTCCACCATCCTGAAGCGTATACCAGTTTACTCCATCAGGTGACAGCAATTTCGCAGAGTTGTCCGCATCGTGGTCCATCCCGATCGCAGAGGAACCCGTTTCTTCGTATACGACAGCAATCCAAAGATCCTGCCCAGCAACCACTGTTTGACGCAGCAATTGCAGATTGACTGTTCGCCACATTCCCATAGTCGGGAGGATTGAATGTGTTGTTGCCAATTCTTCGCCCGGCGCTCCATCATCATCAGTCAAAATCCGGAACTGAACTTCAGCCATCGGATAGTCTGAATGCGGGAAATAAACCTTTACACCAGTGAGTTTTCCATCATCCTCAGCAGTGAACTTCTGGGCGAACATGGCTCCTGGTGATGCAGCGTTGTTGAACACCAGATCCTGATCAGATTCACCATCATCATAAGAGACAGTATATGGCCGCAATTGTTCCCACGTCAGGGTGAAATCGCCAGTGTCGCCATCCAGCTGATTTACTTCCGTATACAAGGAGGCGACAGGAGTAATCCAGTTGACATGTGCGACTTCAGTCGGCCAGGATTGGCAAGGTTCCCACACTGAAGCAATCTGGAAACCGTATTCGCCGAACTCAGGCAACATGTCCTGGTATTCGGTATCCGTCGTGAACGCGACCAGGCTACCATTGCGATATACGTTGTATCCCAGGAAGTCATCACCTCCAGCTACTGCTGGCCATTCCAGGATCACACTACCGTCTGTCAGGTCAAGATCTGCACCGACATATGCTGGCGGAACAGCGTTGTAGTACAAGACCATATCCATCGCGGCAGGAGTGCCGTTATCCGGGATATTCATGGGCATTTCGTAACATGTAGCGTAGTGTTCGTTCACCAGATCCTCGATCACCACATTATTCACCACACCATATGATCCGTTGTTTGTGCGCCGGTCACGAACCTTGACGAACAACTCGTTCGGTTCAGTATCCGAGATAAGATATGTGAAGTCAGTCATATCGAGAACGATGCAGGCATCTTCCGGATAATCGTGACGCCCGGTTACCCACCCAAAATAGAAGCTGTTGATTGAATTGATGGGTGCATTGCTGGTACCTGCTCCTACTGTGAATTCCAAGCCGTAACGATCATCGTGCACAGGTTCGATGCATGCTACCAAAGTTGGTTCGTGCTGGATGATATCTCCAGCATACAAAGCGTACCCCCAGCAGATCATATCACTCATGAACGCTTCGTAGGACATCCACCAGAATCCAGACTGACCCCAACCCGAACCCCATGAGTTAACCATCTTGAATGCGCCAACACCATCGCTGGTGACCCGCGAATCATCATAGCCAATAACAGTCACCGCGTGTCCGCCACGAACTTCGCCGAAAATATCGTTGACACAATAGTTGTAGTCATATTGCGAAATGCTGTCAAAATTCGGCCAGACGGTAATCGCGATCATCGCGATGTTGCCGTCTGCAAGATGTGTCTTCAACTGGTTAATACCGGCTTGTGAATAGGTATTGATATCGTACGTCGCTGAGGTCCGGAACCGTAAACCACTGCGGAATGCTTCTTCGCTCGGGAAGTTCGTACAGGTGTTCTGGTTGTACGGCATCGCTTCATATGTTGCTGATCCGACAGTCTCGAATAACTCAAAAGCATCATAAGGATTCGATCCGTTATCACCGCCACCGTTGATCAGGTTATAGGTGAATGCCGGACTCATCTGATGTGCCTGCTGAGTCAGATCCCAGCCATAATCCTGGCCCTGGGTGTAAGTGAGGTAGTAGTAGCCGGTTGCCCACGACGTGCAGCTTCCCTGCGCGCCCTGATTCCCTACCGGCGGCAGTCCTGCGGAGTTGTCTACGAACTCATCCAGCTCCCGCCCGCCCTCGAACGGAACAATCGGTGAAGACAATACCCAGTCAGGTCGTTCGCTGTACACCGCACCAAGAGCGTGCAATTCCTCAGCCTGTACTCCGCCAACCAAGACAAGAACGACAATCGAGAACAAAACAAGACCACGTGCAGACATGCTTCCTCCGGACCCTTGAGGATTGTTAACAGTATCAGAGTAAAGTAGCGCGAAACCCTTGTGGTTCCAAGTAATCCGCTCCCTTTTTGGAAGTCATATGAGTTCTATTGCTCTGAGGAGAGCAGGTATGACAACACTGAAATCAACAAAACAATGCCACGGATTTGGATCCGTGGCAGGTAGTAGCCAAAATAACTGGCAGAACTTGAATTGCATCTGCTTTACAGCAGTTCGTCCGTAAGCCAACCCAGCTTCTCTGCCAAACCCTCTTCATAGCCGACTTCCTTGAACCGGATGACACCATCCTTATCGATCACCACCAATGTGGGAATTCCGGTCACCTCAAATAGATCCGTCGGTTTCACATCGCCATCGGCCCACATCAGATGCATGTCATACTCGTTGTCGGTCATGAACTTCTTCGCCTTCTCCGGGACATTCTCCCACACATTTAACGATATCACGATCACATCCTTATCAGCATAAGCCTCCGTGAATTCGTCAATCTCCGGCATCGCCATCCGGCATGGCCCGCACCAGGTCGCCCAGAAATCGATTACAACCACTTGCCCATTGAGGTCGGCGAGAGTGACGGTACTGCCATCCACCTTCGTCATCCCCAATTCCGGAGCTACGATTTCCATTCGCTTGGCCAGAGCTTCAGCACGTCGCTTGGGAGTGTTCTTCTGACGATTCTCCTTCACCGCGGCTTCGATAACAGCCCAGCGCTCAGCGCCATGATATGCTTCGAATTCGCTCATTCCTGACAATTCCATCGGAGAATCAAATCCGAGTTGTACTGCATTTTCCAACGCAGCGTACATGGCCTCCTCATCGCCGAGCTGATGGTACGCAGTTGCCAGGAAAACAGTCGCCAGCGGCTTGAGATCTTCATTGTCATAAGCCGTGAAGTACCTGACCGCTTCATCCCATGCCTCAGCGTTTTCCAGAGCCATGGCATAACGATAGAGATGCTCCTCAGCAACGAGATCAGAACCGTCGGGTGAATCCCCCACACCCAGCATGTTATCCAGATTATCCAACGCCACTTGATAATCGCCCATTAAAACGTGGACGTTGGTGAATGCCTGCACCCTTGCCCACCGCGCGCCCATCTCCTTTCCCGTGTTCAACACGGTCAACTGAGCGGCGTAATCCTGTTTATAGCCGAGCGCATCGCTGTAATAGCCCCACGCTTCTGCATTGTCGGCAAGGATATCCGTCGCTTGACGAATCACCGGCAGGTCACGTGCGAATGATTGCTCCAACGACGCATAGTGATCATCACTTTCGTCACCACGGTACAACGATTGTTGATAGGTCACGCACAGCAGTCGATATCCGTAGATGAATTCTGGATCGACGGTCAATGCGCGTCGAGCATAGTCGATTTTATCCATTGGGAATTCCTGCAAACGCCCCATCAGGTACAGGTTGCGAGCAGATTCTTCTTCTGACAAAAGAGACTGGAAGAATTCAACAGCCGAATCACGATCATATTCTTTCCATTTGTCCTGGATCGCACGAATTACATCGACGTCGTCCGCATCCCGCACGGCCTGCTGTGCCAGCGCGATCTTGGCGTCCTTGCCGTCCGCCTGACTCCAATGCTGCATGAACTCATCTCCGTCCATCGCCAAAGCAGACGACAGAGCCACGAAGAAAACCATCAAACCGAGGATTGTGGTACGCATGCGAGTTTCTCCAAAGCAAGCTGAATCAATGTTTGGTCAACATACCTGTTGGAACAAAAAACCATGAAGCCGGAAGATACTGCACTGGATCCGGCAAACAAATAACGATCATTTGGAGACTGATCGTTATTTAGTACTACCATTCTTGCAGCACGATTTTACTCAGCAACAAGGATTCGTTCCCCGTCAATCTGTCGGAAGACGGTGTGCAACATTTCAACGTAGGTTTCTTCAATCTTCCGCGTTTCCGGATGGAACGGGTACGCGAAGAGCAATAACGTCTGTACCCACTTGGTCACATTTGCTTCGTGATGATATTCCGAGATAAGGCTGCCATCACGCTTGAACACCTGAGTGTCCAGTGAGAAATGTCTCGTGTACGGTACGGGGATTACGGTAACAGAAACCGTTGATGTCAGTGACCCGAGAAATAACTTTGAAAAGGACGTTTCTCTTTTAATCCGCATCGATATCACATAGTCGTGGGAAGCCATCAGGCTATCTTTCAATGCTCGACGGTCCGGATCGTTTACGTCGGTGGAAAACTCGGTGAATGTAGCGTAGGATCCCAGATTGCCTATTTCCGGCAATGCATCGAAGAGTATATCATCAAACCCATTTAAAATCTGACGTTGCGACTCCAGCTTCGGGATTGCATCAAAACCCACCATCTGTCTGCTATGGTTGAAGACAAACAGCACACTGACTTTCTCAGCGCCATAGTTCTTTTCGACATCAGCATCCATCCCGCCGATAATGTCTGACCGGAATGTCGCACAACCCATACTGAGTGAAATCAATAGCACGGTCGAAGCTATGAGCGCCAACTTCCAACGGTTCTGCATGGCATCCTCTCCTTCGCGCATATCAGCCCAATTGAATGGGTCACACATTAGAGCGATGGACTAAAACATCGGTTACAGGCCGGAATGCAAAACGGCGCTCGGATATGAGCGCCGTTTCTGGTGACCCCTAGGAGAATCGAACTCCTGTTGCCAGGATGAAAACCTGGTGTCTTAACCACTAGACGAAGGGGCCACAAAGGCGAACTTTCGCTCGCACACTTGATTGTGATTACCGCCCGTTGACCTGCAACATTCCTGATCAACAGGGCCGGTAAGATATGGGGTCCGAGATGGGATTTGAACCCACGACCTCCTGAGCCACAGTCAGGCGTTCTAACCAACTGAACTACTCGGACCATGTTCGTTGACGAACTGGGCTGTCGTTCGGATCAACGCGCAGTCGGGTGCATATGTCTGTCCCCATCTGCGTGGTACGCCAGCAGGGACTTGAACCCCGAACCGCCGGCTTAGAAGGCCGGTGCTCTATCCAGTTGAGCTACTGGCGCATCATTGTGCCACGAACAGCGTCGCGTTTGTCCAATAAACGACTGACGTACAACTTCATCCGTCGTGCCCAGTCGGGGCGACTGGATTCGAACCAGCGACCCCCTGCTCCCAAAGCAGGTGCGCTACCGGGCTGCGCTACGCCCCGCCAACTCCGTTCGTTACAAGCAATATACGTCGCCAAAAAAACGCAGCCTTGGAATCCAAGGCCGCCGTAACGAACAGACCCGAAAGTACGTGGATTGTTGAGGTTCTGTCAAGAGGAGTCAAGTTCCAGCGAGACCACGAATCCAAAGATCGCCAACGGGGCAAATAGTACAAAAAAAGCCCGGCGAAGTAAAACTCCGCCGGACTTGTAAAATTATCAAACCTACCGCTGGAAACAGCTCCCAACAGTATCTCTGGCAGCTTACTTAACCAATGCCAGCTTGCGCAATTCACTCAGTTGACCTGGAACATTCGCATGGAGGAAATACACACCTGCCGCCAGATTCGAACCATCAAAACTAAGCTGATGTGAACCCGCCGCGAATTGACTCTCAGCAACCTGTTGGACCAACTGACCGTTCACGTTGTACACCGCGACATTAACATCCGCAGCTTCAGGAAGCTGTAACGTAAATGATGTGGTCGGATTGAACGGGTTCGGATACGCTTCGCTGATCGCATAGCTGTCCGGTAGCTCGAACATGTTGCCTTGCGACGCAATCTGCGCATCATCTTCCGGCCATGATCCGTCTGAACCATCCGGTGTTCCGCCCCATTTCGTCATCTCGAACTCATCCGAAGCGATAATCACATCCGGGTAGGTTCCAACGTTGCCGATAATGGTATAAATACCACCTGGCGCATTTCCCGGTACCTGGTGGGTCAATTGAGTCGAAATCTGCTGGCCAGGAGTAAAGGTTGTGTTGTACTGGAACACAGGACCATACGTACTCCCGTTTGGCATAATTGCCATCACCCAATATGATGAATTCGGACGGTTAGTGTTCCCGTTATACGAGAAATCCACATCGTAAATCAGTGAGCCACCACCCGGAGAAATGAAATTTGCAACAGGGGTGAGTACTAGTGTTGCTTCTGGTGGTTCCCCGCCACCTGACGCACCGGTAATGATCAGGCTGTATGCTTGTAAACCACCCTGCAGAGTACCATCATGCGAAACAGTAATCCTGTATGTTCCCGCATTTGGATTCGCGATCAACACCTGCTCAACATTGTCAACATTATTGTCACCGTGCGTCGGCGGGCTGTTTGTGTTCCCGTTAAGTACCCACGGCAGTGTGGTTGTGTTCGTCGCGACTTCTGTTACAGACACATCCAGGTCGTTGATCAAAGTATTCGCGGCACCTGAATTGGCTGCAGGATCATTCCAGCATATAGTCACTCGAAGTGGTTCCGCACCTGAAACTTCGACGAACTGTTCGCTAGTCTGACCGTTACTCAGGAAGTTCTCGGTAATCGCGTTGTCATCTGTGGTGGCATCGAATTCGATTAATGTTGCCGCTGCTTCCGAATCCATCAGACCCCAGCCGTAACGGTAGTCCGGGCCATCCCAGCTGCCACATTCGAGCGCGGTGTGGATAATCACACCCTTGATTGTCGATGAATACGGGTAGGCGTTGCTGTGTGTCTGATGATACTGTTCAATCAGCAGGAATCCTGATCCAGCAACATTCGGGGTCGACATCGATGTACCGGACATAGTCGTGTAGCTGTTCACTGAGCAACTATAGACGTTTACGCCGTTACCCATGATATCCGGCTTGATACGGTCATCATTGGTTGGCCCACGTGAACTGAAGCTCGCTGTCGATACACTGCCCGGACCGGTATAGTTGGTCACATCATTCACCGCGCCAACCACCAATCCGTTCTTGATCGCGTTGCTGCTGTTGATTGTATCCCAACCCGATCCGGCATTACCTGCGGAAACACAGATCAGGTAGTATGGTGAAGCATTCGCAACCAGGTCGTAGCTCCGGGTACGGCTTACATACGCGCCATATCCGTTTCCTGAATAGTATGAATGCGATGAAACCTTCGCACCGGCGCCACCGGCAGTGGTCATCTCTGATTCATCCCAATTCCAATTGTAGGAGTGCAATGTTGCACCCGTCGCCATGCCCTTGGCAGAAGCAGACACGCCGGACGCCATCATCGTACCACCAGTGTGATTGGCATGTGCTTCGTTACTGTTGCCACCGTCCATGTTCTGAACCCGGCCCACAAACTCATTGTGGTTGCCGTTGACGGTACTGTTATCCCAATGGTACATGCGCGTGATCGTTGACCCATCCAGATTGTATCCGGAAACACCGCCCGGCTGGATACGGTTGGTGCGTGTTGACAGGCCCGCGTTGTAGTTATCAGTGTAGTAGATGATGGGATTGCCATATTCGTCAATACCCATCAATTCTCTGCTTGGATCGGCGTTGATTTCACCGTAATAGCCAGTAGTCGCTTGTTTCGCAGCCAGGTAATCCGGGCCTTGCCAGCTTTCCCAACGGGCTTCAAATTCAACCCGCAACTGCTCCAGCATCGCGTAATCAGTTTGGTCTTCTCCGAACGCTAACGCTGTTGCGAACAAGAGAAGTAAGGTGACCATTATGATTTGTCTCACAGTTCCGTCCTCCAGTTTATGTTTTGTCTGCTTTCTTACACCCCCGCGAAAGGTACTACCATAATTCCAGTACTGCGATTGATATAGATCACATTGTTAAAATATTCCATTCTCATGAGAGTACAAGAAAACGCATGGGAAATATTACCCCACGCGCTTAATTATCAAACGGTTACGTGCGTTTTAGTTACGCTATAGCACCCTTACCAGCGAAGAAATTGCTCACCTTGGTCGCCAGTTCCAGCCCAACCCTGCCCTGTGCGTCCGTCGTCGCTGCCCCGATGTGCGGAGTTGCAGACACATTCGGATGGTTCAACAGGTCGGTGTTCGGAGTCGGCTCGTTGTCGTAACAATCGAGACCCGCGCCAGCCAGCTTGCCACTGTTCAACGCTGCCAGCAGATCGTCTTCCTTTAACACACCACCGCGTGCGCAGTTCACGATGTACGCGCCATCCTTCATCTTGTTGAAGTGCTCGGACGTCATCTCGAGGAAGTTCTTGTTCGGAACGTGCACGCTGAGGAAGTCAGCAGCAGCCAACACATCATCCATCGAATTCGTAATCGTCGCATCATAATCCACGCTGACATCAACCACATCGTAAGCCACAACCTTCATGCCCAACGCGACAGCCTTGCGCCCCAGCGATTGGCCAATTCGACCAAAACCGATGATACCGAGAGTGCGTCCGGCCAGCTCAATGCCCTTGTACTGCTTCTTGTTCCACTCGCCCTTGCGCAAAGTCACGTTTGCCGCATGACCCCAACGCGCAAGATTGAACAGATGCGTCAACACCAGTTCGGCAACACTGTCCGACGACGCCGCTGGCGTGTTGACGATCTCGATGTTCTTAGTCTTAGCATAATCGACGTCGATATTGTCGAGGCCAACACCACCGCGACCAACCAGCTTCAGGCCGGGGCTGGCATCGATATGCTCGGTGCGGACCTTTGTGGCGCTGCGCACGAGGATCGCATCGTAGTTCTTCAGCTCGTTGATCAGGTTGTCCTGTTCGACCTTGGTCATTTCTAGTTCATGGCCGGCGTCACGCAAAATCTGTGCACCCTGATCGGAAATGCCGTCGTTGACGAGAATCTTCGCCATGGTTTTATCTCCTGAATGTAGCCCGGCTTCGTGAAGCCGGGAACTCACCAATATTCAGTCCAAACCCCGGATTCGGCGAACCCGGGCTACACAAGCAACGATAAACTAACCGTTATGCTGCATGAAATCTTTCATGAACGCAATCGCCGCCTCAATGCTCTCCGGCGGGGTGGCGTTGTACATCGAGATACGCAAGCCACCAACACTGCGATGGCCCTTCATGCCGATGAAACCGCTACGCGTCGCTTCCGCGATCATCTTCTGCTCGAGATCTTCGTTCGGCAAGCGGTAGCAGACATTCATGTGGCTGCGGCTGCTCTCTTCGACCGGGCACTTGAAGAAGTCGGGGTACTCGTTGAAGAAGCCATACAGCATGTCAGCCTTCTTCTTGTTACGGGCTTCAATGCCTTCCAGACCACCATTGTCGATGATCCACTGCAGCACTTCGCCCATCAGGTAAATAGCGAAGGTTGGCGGAGTGTTGTACAGGCTGTTCTTGTCAATGTGTGTCTGGTACTTCAGCATGCTGGTGACGCCTTCATTTGCACCTTTGGCGAAATCGTCACGCAGGATCACAAGCGTCACACCACTGGGGCCGAGGTTCTTCTGCGCACCGGCGTAGATCATGCCGAACGGGCTGCAGTCCATCGGGTGGCTCATGATGTCAGAGCTCATGTCCATCACCATCGGAACCCCGTTCGTGTTCGGGAAGGTGCGGAACTGAGTGCCCTTGATCGTGTTGTTGCTGGTCAGGTGCACATAACGCGCGCCATCGGTCAGCTTCAGCTCATCCTGGGACGGCAGACGCATGAAATCGACTTCGCTGCCATCGAACGCGACATTTACATCACCAAACAGCTTGCCTTCCTTGATCGCCTTGGTCGACCAGGTGCCGGTGTTGATGTAATCCGCAACATCGCCTTCGCCGAGGAAATTCATCGGGATCATCGCGAACTGCGTGCTCGCACCACCCTGGACCATCAGCACATGGAACTCATCGCCGAGGTTAAGCAGTTGCTTCACACGAGCAATGGTATCATTGTGGATTTGGTCGAATTGCTTTGAACGGTGGGACATTTCCATCACGGCCATTCCCGCGCCCTGATAATTGAACCACTGTTCATGCACCTTTTCCAGTACTTCAACTGGAATCGCTGACGGGCCCGCATTGTAGTTATAAACGCGGTCGTACTTGGTCGCCATGTGTTCCTCCTCAACGTCAGTTGTGAGTTATGAGCTATGAGTTATGAGCAAAGTCAATAACAGTCCTGAGTCCAAGATGCGTCATCCTGACGTTCACGTTGCAAGCCGTGAACGAGACGGATCTCTCTTTTGTCGTGAATCATTGAAAACGAAAAGGCCCGTGTTTCTCGGGTGCGGCGCGCACCTTGCAAACGCGGATCATCTACTCCTTCCACCTTCGATCATCCGCATTCACCCCGGTTTCAACGAAACCGGGCTACATCATGGCTTCGCGGCCAGCACCAGCACATGCCCTTCCGGATCACGCAAGTAAACCGCTTCTTCACCCCAGTCGTACAGTTTCTTCGGTGCAAGAACAGTTGCGCCAGCGTTAACAACTCGTTCGGTCGCCAAATCCAGATCGGATACGTTCAAGTACAGTTCAACGCCCGAAACACCGTCTGCCGTCACAGCAACCGGCGTCTTGCCGTACTTGCTTTCGTGCATTGCGTGGGCAGCCAGCGCCACCCTGAATCCATCCCGCACCTCGTACTCAACAAACACTGGATCATCGACGATGATCTTCCAGCCGAACGCCTCGTCGTAAAACCTGCGCGTCCGCTGGATGTCCGTCACTGCCAACACCGTAATTGCAAGATTGGGGATGACTGGGTTCATCAAGTTCCTCATAACGAGCGAGCACACCCCGGTTTCAACAAAACCGGGCTACATATCAACTACCTATTTCATGAATGATCAGGCCACTACGCAACTTCGGTTCGAACCATGTCGATTTCGGCGGCATGTTCATGCCCGCATCCGCAACGTTCATCAGCTGCTCAATAGTTGTTTCATGCATGCTGAACGCGACTTCCATCTCGCCGCTATTCACCCGCTTTTCCAGCTCCTTGATTCCACGGATGCCACCGACAAAGTCAATCCGCTCGTCCGTACGTGGATTCTCAATGCCGAGTAACGGTTGCAACAGGTTGTTCTGCAAAATCGCTGAGTCGATGCTGTTGACCGCATCATCTGCATCGAATGTTCCCGGCTTTGCCGCAAGGTTGAACCACTTGCCATCGAGATACATCCCAAACAGCTTGTTGTCAGTCGGTTCGACACCCTTCGCCGACTCGCTGACCTCAAATTTCTCCCCCACTTTCGCGAGGAAATCGTCTTTGGACAGACCGTTGAGGTCACGCACTACACGGTTATACGGCAGAATCTTCATCTGATCATGCGGGAAGATCACGCTCAGGAAGAAATTCATCGGCTCCATCGGACTGAACGTTGAACGTTCATCCCTACGCTTCTGACAAACAATCGTTGCCGCTGCACTGCGATGGTGACCGTCCGCGACATACAGGCAATCAACCTTGCTGAATTGCTGCGCGATCGCCTCGATACGCTTCTTGCTACCGACTACCCAAAGTGTGTGACGGATACCATCATCCGAGGTGAAATCGTATTCCGGCTCACCCTGCTGAATGGTCCGGAACAGGGTATCGATATCTTTATTTGCTTTGTAGGTCAGGAATACTGGACCGACTTGCGCTTCGAGGGCTTCAATATGGCGGACCCGGTCACGTTCCTTCTTCTCCCGCGTCTGCTCATGCTTCTTGATCTTGTCGTCGATATACTCCTGCACGCTCGCCGCTGCGACCAGCCCGACTTGACGATGATAACCCCACGTCTGCGCATACAGGTAAAAGCATGGGTCGCCGTCACGCTGCAACACACCGTCATCAATCAGCTTTTGCAGGTTGGCGTGGCCTTGGGCATACACGGCGTCCGCATATGGGTCCGTATCCGGCGGGAGATCGATTTCCGGCTTGTTGACGTGTAAGAAACTGACATCATTGCCAGCCGCCATCTCGCGCGCCTCGGCACTATTCAACACATCGTATGGTGGGCTCGCTACCTTCTCGGCGACATCTTTACGTGGACGCAGTCCCGGAAATGGCTTCACGATCGCCATATCATATCTCCCTTTTACCCGGTCCCGTAAGGGGCTGCGAAACTATGCTTCGATGTGCCAAAAGCAATTACATCAGCTTTGGTCACGAAGCCGCGTCACAAAACCTCTCGCGGACGGATGATTGGTAACAGAACAAGGTGGGTATTCTGCTTGAACGTACAAATAACGCGGGACTCGGGCAACTCAGGGCGAGAAGCTGAGTGCTCCCATGAGTCGGAATTCACAAGTGAAGGTTAGATGTAGCCCGGTTTCGCTGAAACCGGGTCAAGTCTGTCAAACCATGTGTCATCCTGAACGAAGTGAAGGATCTCTCGTTTTCAGTTGTCAGTTCCGAGAGACTAGAGACGAGTGACGTGGGACGCCATCCTAGTCCTCATACAACTTTTCCTTGTAATAGATGTACGAGTACACGCTCATCAACACACCCGCGCCGATAATCAACCAGCCTATCAAGCCTGCGACACGCCAGCCGACCAGCAACAACAAAGCCGCAACCAACGGCGGTCCGAGGTTGATCGAAATCGCCTTCACCGAACCAAACACCACCGGCGCGATCACGGTGAAGAAAATGGTGAGTGCGATCGCTCCCGCCACTCCCCAGAAAATGACGTCCATCATAAACAAACCTCCGATGTCGTGCATGATACCAACCGTTGCTGTGTCAATATGTAGCCCGGGTTCGACCTGTCCGCTGAAGCTTCAGCGAAGGTGGATGAACCTGGGGTATCTTTCAATGTGTGCACCTCTCCCCGGTTTCGGCGAAACCGGGCTACATCACCCCGCCACCATCTTCAGCAATGGCACAACGAGCAGCAGGCTCGCGTAGTTGCCGACAGCATACCCGATCAGGGCCATCAGGATCGAGACCGGGACCAGCCGTTCGTCATGGAACGACGCGACAATCGGTGCGGACGCTGCCCCGCCGATGTTCGCCGCGGACGCTATCGCCGCTGTGTGCACGTCAATCTTGAACACTTTTGCCGCCGCCAATATGAACGCGCCGTGAATGAAGATCCAGATGTATGCCCCGACCACGAACGGGATTGCTTCACCGGTCAGACCAGCCAAGTCCGTCTTCGCGCCCATCCGGCTGACGAAAAGATACACCAGAGCCATAGCGATTGCATGTGAGCCGGGGATCTTGCGCGCCGGGCTAAACGACAGCGCGATGCCGAACGTAGTCACCAACAGAATCTTGTATGTGCTCGGTGTTAACGCCGGACTGAGCACTTCGCCAACGAAGCCAGTTGCGTTCTCAAATGTGGGCAGTATTTCGGAAAGCATAACGCTCAACCACGTCACCCCCATCCCGAGCATGACGAGGTACAGGTAGTCACGCATCGCCGGCTTGCCCTTCTTGACGATCATCTCGTCGGCAGCAGCTTTCATCTGACGCAGACGTTCGTCCGACACCCCGGTGAACTTGTTGAAGATCGGCGCGAAACGTTTGAGGTTCAACAACAACGGCAGCCACACCAGGTACACGACGTTGTCGGCGATCACCGCCAGCCCGAACAACGAACCGGTCGTCTCACCAGTCGGGTCGATAGCGTTCTGCACCGCCGCCATGTTGCCTGTGCCGCCGATCCATGAACCGGACAATATCGCGTAACCCATCCACGAGTCGGGCGAGAGCCAGTTGCTGACCAGCACGTAGCCGATGGGTGCGCCGATGACCACGCCGAGTGTGCCGATCAGCATCACCCACACGCCCTTGCCCATCACCTTGATCGTCGCGTTGATGTCAACGTTGAGCAGCAGCAGGACGAGGAACATGGGTAGCACATTGTCACCCATCCAGTTGTACACCCCACTGTGATTGCTGATCAGCCCTGAATTGGAGAACACTGCGGGCAATACATAAACAAAAATCAGCGGCGGGACGAAGTTGAACATCTTCCAGCCGGTACGCTTTTCAAGGAAGAACCACAGGGAGGCGTTCGCGGCGAGGACGAATAGGATGCCAGCGTCGGTTGTGATCAAGGCGTCGTGCATGGTTGAGTGAGGTCGTTTGTGAACGGGACGCGTGGAATATAAGGCGTGAAAGAAGGCTGTGGGCGATAGGCTATGGGCAATAGGAAGAGAAAATCCCAGTGAACACCGTTCACCGGGATTTGTTGAAAAGAGAGATCCTTCACTTTGTTCAGGATGACATGTCGCCATCTCTGGTCATGAGTTACGGAAAATTCGGATCGTTCGGGATGTAGCTGTCCGAATCGCTGCGGCTGAACCGCACGATCCGGTTGTTACCAGAATCGGTGATGTAGACAATCCCTTCACGTGTCGCGACACCGCGCGGTTTGTCCAATGTCGGCGAATAGACGGCCACAGTTGTTGCCTTCGGGATGTTGATAGTCACTTTCGTCGCGTCCAGATACACTGAGGTTGGGCTGAGGTTCGGATTCAGATCTTGCAGGAACTCATGCCCGGCATCTATGGTTGCTTCACCCAGCGTCTGTCCCGCCTGGATCTGGATCTCGACTTCTTCGGACGAGTAATAGCCGTCCAACTCAGCGTTCAGATCCGGAAACCACTCAATACCCAGGTCTGCAAGTGCATCTTCGATGAATTGGCCCGGTTCAAGGTCGATCAGCTCGGATTCGGCTGCAACATGACGGAAAGTCGAACCACCGGAATAGAACGCTGTCACTCGATTCTGAGTTGAGTCAGCAACGTAGAATAATCCGAGACCGAGTTGATCGCTCTCCCCCACCGCAATCGCAACCGGCGCACCGAAGTAGTTGAGGTTAATGATCTGCGGACCGTTCGCAGCAGCCGCGATGTCAAACTGCCAGGTCGTTCCAGATGGACGTAAGCGTTGTACGAGGAAGTTGCCTTTGACTTGAGTGAAATACAGTCGTGTGCTGACACTGCCACCGGTTGTGACCACACTCGTCGGGTTGTTCGTTGAAACCTGTCCGGAACCGAACTGCACCGCGTCTGCCAAGTGGCTGGCGCCATATGCGTAAGTCACTTCGCCACTGTCTAAAACCAGGATACGAGACGGCAACACTCCAAACTGCGCAATGCGATCATTGCCCTGATCAGTGATATAGATAGTTTCTTCGCCAGTCGGGCCACCATCCACATCAGTAAATGCGCTGGCGTGTTCACCGGATGTGTCCGCGAGGAAAACGTATTCTTTCATGAAGAATGCGAGAGTGTCCGCATCGGTTGTAGTGACCGTTGAGTAGTAATCCACCCAGATGCTATCAACACCCTGATTAAACAGGTCTTCGACCTGTTGGTATATCGGCGCTGTGTTATCGATTGTGTAACGATCGCCGGTGTTATAATCACCTGTCCGCAAATCTACAATCTCAAACGATATCACCACCTCCGCCACCGGCTTGGCATCGAAGAGACTGTTGCGCGCATACACCAGGTTCGATCCATCGACCATGTACAGGTTCAACTTCGAATCCTGACCGAGACCGATGGGTGGACGACCCGAATTATCAATCACATCGGCGAAGAACTCATATGCTACGGGCGAGCCATCGAGCTTCAGACGAACAACACGCCCGCCATCCTTCTCGTCCGCGACATACATGTAGCCATCGCGTGCGATGTGAATTTCGCCCGGATTATCCCAGTCGTACCCCATTGACGCATCCCAGTTCGGGGTAACCCGCACAAAGGAAGTGTCGTTCGCACCGAAGTCATCCGGATCGGGAGCCAGGCTTGTCGGCAGCTCTGGAGTGTCTACACAGCCTGATAATACCAGGCAGGCTGCAATCACGACAAACACAGCTATCTTAATACTCTTACGATTCATCATAAAATCCATCAGAACGCCAGGCTTAGGCTGAAACGTTGACTCTGGCTCAGGATGCCGAAATCCGTATAGCTGTAATCGGCACTCAGCGCCAGATTTCCTACAGGCACGCGCACACCCGCACCGAAAGCATAGCGGTCTTCGTCTGTGTTGATCTTGTATCCGCCGCGCAGGAATAGCATTCCACCAAACCCATATTCCGCGCCTAATTTCATGTTTTCCGAATTGTCAATCGGGTGGTTCAACTGCGTAGATATGAGCAACTTGTGGTGACCTACCGCTATCGGTGTGAACGCTGCACCCAAACGGAATTCTATCGGTGGACTATATGCCTTGAAACTTTTATCCAGCTCGTTTCCGTGCACGTCATATGTGCTGTACGTGCCATCAGGCTTCGTGTTCGGACCAAAGTTCATCAACGCAACCGCAATCCGCAGGTCACGCCAACCTGTCCAGTAATACGTGCCCATGTCGAGCATGAAGATTTCCATGCGCGTGTCGGCCAGAACTTCATTCGCGTATTTGGCTGTCACACCGAAACTGAAGTTGTCCGTCATCGCCAAGCCATACCCGAGACCGATCAGCATGTCGCTGTAACTGAAATACTCACCCGTTCCGCCGGGATTATACTCAGTTGTGATCTCCATGTCTGCCGTAGTCAATGAGGCGGCCGTCAAGCCAATGGTTCCTACCGGCAGAGGCTGGATATACGACAACGCATTGTAGCTGATGTCTGCGATCCAGTCATTGCGTACCAGACCAACAGCATGATTGCCGGTAAACAACTTCTGCAATCCGCTGGGAGGAGCCTTCACACCCTCAGGAGCTTTGCCAGGATCGACGACATATTTGCCTTGCCAACGTGTCCCAAACTGCGCAATACCCGCTGGATTCCAATACATCGCGAACGCATCGTTTGCAACCGCAGCGTATGCGCCGCCCATTGCCTCCGCTCGCGCGCCTACCGGAATCTTGAGGAAAGCCATTGCAGAGGTACCAACACGTTGCCCGCCAAGAATCTTGAACAGATCCTGACCCTGCACCGGAGATGACATCAGCAAGCAGAGCATCACCAGCATAGGGAGCAATGTGGACCAAACCTTGTTTCGATTTTGCACGTTCGAGTTTGTCCTCATATCAGAACCTCATCGACACGCCAAGCATCACCTGGCGCGGCGCCGCATAACGACTCGGATCGACAAGAATGTTACCGAAAGGATTTTCCCATGATTTCGGAGCTGGATCGCCGGGATTGTACGGCTCGCCAGTCAGCGCGTTGATCTGGGTTGGTTTCTTGAAATCGAACATGTTCAGCACTTCACCAAACACGCGGAAGCTAACTCCCTGGGACATGCGCCATTCTTTCCACGCACGCAGATCCACCTGATTCCAGAAATCTGCCACAGCGCTGTTGCGATCAGCAGTCTCGATCACGTCCTGACCATTGTCAGTTAACTCCGTGGGCGTATACCGTTTGCCAGACCCACCTTCCCAGCGAAGACTTCCACCCCAATTCCCCGGCCAATTCAAACCGAACCAGCGTGGAGTATCGTTCTCTGGAATACGCAACCACAATGTGACGCTGGCATTAAACGGTCTATCCCACGCCAGATACTCTTCGCCGAGGGTTTTCTCTGCAATATTCGTGTTCGCCGCAGCCTGAATCTCTGCGTTCGCACTGGAACTCTTTCCCGTCGCAATCTGGTAGGCAAAGTCGAAATTGCCCGTCAGATAACGTCCTTGTCGCGCGCGGAAGCGCATTTCAATACCACGCACACGCGCGTAATCGATGTTGAAATACTGGAAGTACGAGATGTTGCCTAACCGTGGATTGGTACTTTTCACGTTGAAGCTGGTCGAATAATCGAACAGGTCCTTGTTGAAAGCCACCAGCTCAATCACCTGATCACCAGTAAAGCGGTGCTTCAAACCTAACTCATACGAGACGGTCGTCTGTGGATTCAGGTTCGGATTGCCGAAAAGCTGGTATGTGCTCGGACTGTAGGAACGCAGCTTGGCGAACACATACGCATACTTTGGACGTTGGCTGAAATGACCGTAACTGAAAAACAAAACATCGTTGTCAGTCACCGGATGACTGATGCCCAGTCGTGGGCTGACGTGCATCTTAATCCGACGGTCGAAAACATCAACCGTTTCTTCATAGAATAGCTCACGCGCTTCGGGAGTCAACGTGATGATGTTCTCGTCGGCAATTGCATCTTCGACATACTCGCCAGGACGCCACCAGTCTAATCGCAGCCCGACATTCGCGATCATGCCCTTGAATTCGATCTTATCCTGTACAAAGAACGCGCCCGCTTCACTGACAGCGTGGTACATGTCGAAGTCGCCGCCGAATTGCGTTGACGCGATCCACGGATCATGAATGCTCAACAATTGCAACTTGGTTTGCTCGTACTCAAGGCCAGCTTTGAGCTCGTTGCGGTCGTTTATTCGGCTGGTCAAGTTTCCACGCAACTGCCACGTACTGTTGTAGTGGTCATGCCACGTATTACCGTTTCCAGCATCCCATAGACCGTCACCATATTTAACGATCACCTCGCCGTCGTCGCCGACTTCGTACAGGATCGGTTCAACGTCAACTGGCTGAACATATTCTGAGTAGTGCTTGCCTTCGGATGCTGAATGCACACGGTTGAAGAAATTGCCCAATGTCAGCTCATAGAACGTCGTACTGTTCAACGTCTGCTTGACATGGAACGATTGCTGTAAACCCTCACGAGTGACCGTATTGTAATTGTCGAGGATGTTAAGGAAATCCAGCGGAAAGTATGTCCGATCTTCCACAATCGCATCGAAATAAGCCTGGTTGATTTGCAGGCTGCGACCGTAGCTGTAAGCGAATTTGAGCGTTGGGATCGGACGATAGGTGTACTTCGACAGAACCGAATAATTGTTTTCTTCGCGCATCGCAAAAGGCTCATACGCCTCTTCGCGAGGAACCAGCGAAGTCGGTGCGCTGGGCAGGTGTGTGTCCGAGATCAGACCGTACCCGTTGACAAAGATGGATGATTCACCTGGAATGTTGAGCTTAACGGCGGGCAGCAAATCTCCTGTTATCGGATCTGGCCCACCGAGCGAGAACTCAACGTTATTCGTGTTCTGGTGCCCAGATGGATATCCACCCAAATTATCCGTTTTCGTAGAAAACGAACCAGACCAATTGTCGCCACCTTCCTTGGTTTCAACGTTGACCAGGCCGGACATCGCCTGCCCATACTCAGCGTTGAATCCACCGGTGATGACTTCCAACTCCTTGATCGACTCAGCCGAGAGGTAGATCCCCAATCCTTGCCCGCTGATCGGGTCTTTCACCGATACGTTGTCGATGATGTACAGATTCTCGTCCGCACGACCACCACGAATATGGATATCGTTGTTCTCACGCGTGATACCTACCTGCTGGGCGAGAACGTCGTCCAAGCTTTCCACCGCCAGATCGGATATGTCTTCCGCACCTATCACGCGAGACGTTGATGTTTCTTCCACGTCGAGTAGCGGTTTCTTCCCGATGACGACAATCTCTTCACCTAACGCCAGGACGGTCGACTCGAGTTCCAAATCAACGCGAATCCGTTCACCTGACGTGACATGGATGTCGGTCTTCAGAAAGACCTTGTATCCGACGAAAGACGCACGAAGGTCATAACTACCAGGCGAAACTAGCGGGATGAAATAATTTCCGTCGATGTCTGTAGTTGCGCCCTTGTTCGTGCCTTGAAGGACGACGTTTACTGCCGGCAACGGTTCACCCGTGTCCAAATCGGTAATTGTACCGATCACACTACCGAGTTCCTGTGCAGGTGCCACAGACTGCAGGCACAGGATGAGCAGCAACCCAAGTATCACCTGAACGGTCGCTGAACCCGTGCCACGATCATGCTGTGTTCTAAGCAAGAGTGCTCCCATCAGGTTAATCACCAAACGTGTTTTGAATGATCTCACCCACTTCTTCTTTCGCATCCTCCTCAGACTCACCAAAGAGGTGCATAGGCAATGTGACCAGTGTATAGGACTTGTCAGCACGCCGCAAACCCACAACTGGTGTTCCTTCATATTGCGGTGGATCAGACGTTGACGGATCAAGCTGGTACATGATCTCCGACCCTGGCAGCGGAATCAATCCGTATGAGACGAAGTTCATCAAACGCGGGAGAAAGATCCGCGGTAAAGTCAAGTCATCAACCGGGTCCAGATACACTGAATCAGCTTCTACCGTACCAAACCTGTCCGAATACTCATAGATCTCGGAAGCAATGTCCAGCAACATGCCCTGATCGACACCTTCTGTTCCAGGATCAACGACGATTGTCGTTAACAACATTCTGTTGCCAGGCTCATTGATAAAGCTGTACATCGAACTGATAGCGTCCGTCAAGCGAGGTTCACCACGGTATGAGAACCACAGCACATTATCAAACATCAAAAGGGTTTGGGTAACGTCCGTTGTCGCGTATGGTAGAGTTACCAAGTTCCATACACTGTATTGTTCATCCTCGCCAACGGCTCCCCCGCTATAGACGCTGTCGAAAATGCTCTTGTAGAAGTCGAGCATTAAATCGCTCGATTGAGCACGAGAGTCATCTACTAGCAAAAACCCGCCAGGTGCCGGTTCCTTGACCATCCAGTAATCAGGATGATCCGTTTTCAAAGTGTCGTTGGGATAGTGAATTGCCGTCGATGCAAAACCTGCAACGTCAATGGCTTTCACCCAGAAAACGTGGGTTTCTGCGGTCAGCTCAGTTAAGGTGACGCTGGATTCTGTACCCGGCAGCTCCAACCAGTTTGTATCCCCTGGCTGAGGATCGAGAGCATACAATATCTTCTCGATACTTTCGTTGCCATCAGGATCGTTGGCATCCCACACAAATGTGCGCACCGGGAAACTGAAAGTGGTGTCAATCTCTGCCGGATCAAGTGAGCTGGGTCCCGGATTGGAATAGTCGCGAAATGCTATTGAGGGACGACTGTTGATAATCGGAAATGCGATAGTCGCCGGGGACTGATCAACAGCTCCTTCGTTATCCACCGCACGGACTTCCATTGTAAACAACGCATCCCGCGAACGAATCGGGAGCACAAAGTCCACCTCTTCTTCCGACGTCGAAATCCAGTAGGGGTCAGCATCCCCATCAACGAACGACCACAATTCATCATACCACAACGTATCCAGACTGAAAGTTGTGTCGGCGATGATCGTCGTGTCCGTTTCAACTTTACCCCAACGGTATTCATAGCCAACCACTCGACCATCAACATCTTCACCCCACCAGTTCAGCGTTTTTGAACTGCGGCTGGTGTCGGGAAATTCTCCCGGCGGTAAGGTTAAAGAGAGATGTGTTTCCGGCGGCGTGTTCCCGATTGGAGTTTTTGCCGGACCAGCAATCCCGTCCGCACCAAGCGGGTCCTTGTCCTCGCAACCGACGAGCATCAGCCCACCGATTGCTACGAAGAGCAAGATCGCTACGCCCATAAGAGTGCGATGATGCATGCGACTCATATCCATGACCAATCGATCCAGGTATACCGCTCTGCCTGAATCAGGCTGAACGGAATGTGAAAATCATGACTCAACTATCGAAACAAAGATTATCTGCGGACGTCAAATCAACGTTGACGCCCACAGATATCAACTTTCAACCAAAACCGTTTACTTCATCAACACCATCTTCTGGACATGCTGCTGACGGTTCGATGTCAAACGCAGGAAGTACGTACCAGATGCTACGTTCTCACCGTTCCACACGATGTCATGACGTCCGGCCTGCATCTGATCATTGATCAGAGTTTCGATCCTCTGTCCCATCATGTTGAATACCACCAGCTTCACTTCCCCAGTCCAAGGAATGCTGAAATTGATCGTGGTGGATGGATTGAACGGATTCGGATAAACAGGTGCAAGGTTGAATGTCAATGGCTGCTCAATCACGACTTCATCAACACCGACTGTGCCAAAGTCATCCGCGGAGCGGACTTCGATCTTCCAGGTACCATAGCTGAAAGTCAATGCACCGGTCAGGGAGGAAATCGTGGTACCAACGGCAAGACCATCGAAGATATCCATCGTCGGTTGGTCGCCCGGATCGTCATCATCTGGTTTTACCATGTCATCATCAACGAGGAACGTTTCGCCAGAACCGTCCTCGAAGCTCCAGTCATAGTAGTTGATACTGGTGATGGTCACATCGGTGAAGTTGACCATCACACCTTCCCAGGATTCGAGGTCGGCATTCACATCGGCAACAGTCGTCTCATACACTTCGAAATCGTTGCCGGAGCTGTTGACCGTCACCATCACTGGAAGGACCAAACGAGTTGTTCCGCCCCATTTGAAGCTTGAACCGTTACCATCTGGATCAACACCCGATTCGTCGACAGTCGCGCCTACCAGGGTGATCTCATCTCCCTGGTTTACCACCTGATCCAGGATGGCCAAAATTCCACTGTATGGCGCGGTATCCCCTACTTGAATGAAGTACGGGTAGAATCCCTCATCATAGTCAAACGTCTGAGCATTGATCAAGTTCGTTGTGGCAACCCCTGTTATACTCCCAATGGTGTAGCCATCATACGCACTACGTCCACTCGGCCATGGAGTCCACTGAATCTCGTACAAGCCCGGATCACTGTTGGCAAAATACCCGAGCCATTCCGTATCGGTGTCCGATGGATATGTACTGATGTTGCCTTCATCGTCTTCAGCCATCACGTAATAATGGGTGAATGTTCCCTCAGCAGCACCATCGATCTCGAATTCGTAATCGATTCCTCCGATGAAGTCCATCTCACCGGTCTGCCAGGCGCCATCGTCATACTTGTAATGCACCGTTGCAGATTGAATCGCACTGTCGTCCGAAATACTGGCTGCGATCACAACCGGCTGGTTCGGGGCAGGTGTCGCAGCATCACGGTACACTTCAAGGATGCTCGGCGGACCAGCGCCGACTATGATATCTTCTGGATACGATGGGCAAATCTTGTATACCCAATCATCCGTCCCCAGCACTCCGTAATGGTGATACATCCAACCCGTCACCGATTCAATGGTCGTACCTAGCGACGGGATCACATAGTTCTCGTCAAAAGCATCTGAATCGTCATCAACCGCGATGTAAGCGTAATCGTCGTCGAAGTTGTCATCTACGCCAAATAGCTCGTACGGCATGGTATCCTGATTTTGGGTAATGACAACTACTACGTCCTGCAACTGGACAAAAACATTGCCCCACTTCTCGCATGTGTAGGTTTCGTGCAGCTCAGCAACGTCAACAATAGCTGGCCCTGGAACATCATTGCCAAAGGTGAAGAATTCGTAATCATCCGTAATCCACAGCTCCGTCATATTCGAAGGGCCAGTCGAATACTCGCCAACTTGGCCATAGAACACGACTTCATCGCCTGTCTCAAGCGTGCCGAGGTTCGCTGGATCCGGTGTGTAACTGAGGACGGACATCCAGGGCAAGTGAGTATCACCAACTAACCAGTCCGTCATAATGAACTTTGCCCCTGCTCCAGCATACCCAAGCTCGGTCGGATAGGTCACCACAGCGTGGATGACTACGTCCTCACCGTAACTGCCAGGACCCTGGTTGATTCCGTAACGCACATTAGCCGCATATGAATGGTCCCAGGTGCGATACTCGCCTTCAAATTCTCGGACGGTCATATCCATCGGGCGAACTTGCTGAAAGTACCCAACCTGAGTAAAATATCCGTTCGGCTGGTCAATTGTATTCTTCAGATCAAATGCGATTTCCGGACGAATTTTGTATTCGCCATAGGAATAATTCAGGATACCCTGCAGGCGTTCGTAGTGATTGCCTTCAACCACGATGTGCATGTATCCGAAGTCATCGTCGGTCGGATCGTCAATCGCCGCAACGTTCCCCAGGCCATCGTTAACGCTCCACTCACCGTACTGATCAGGCAGAGTTTCAACATTCACATCTTCGAGACGAACCAGTACACCTTCGTACTGTTCAGCCGTTGCCGCACCACCCAAGTCAGATGCGTCGACGACTGTGTACGCAAGTTCCGGATAATTACCCGGATTGGCATACAGATCTTCCCAGAAGTCAGCCATGTTATAACGGTCGTTCAGCACCGTTATCGCATCCGGAGCAGAGGCAACGATCTCAGTCAGGCCGTTGTACTCATCGACTGTACCGGTAACTTCTATTTCCCAGCCGAAACCGAGATTATAAGTCTCGCCACCGGTGTAGATGTTGATCCCGTTCCACGGGCCTGCAGCATCTGCAATGTAAAAGCTGTTGCCACCATTTGACATGGGCTCAAACGTAACAAAACCAGTCACTGTGACGGTCTCACCATCCAGCGGACTGGCATCATCCGCGACAGGATCGTCAACGTACTGGATGTCGTAAATTGTTGTTTGCGCGAACGCAGCTGTTGCCACGAGCATCGCGATGAAGAAAACCATTAACTTTCGCATCATCACTACCTCCTCATCTAACATGATACAGGTCTACAACGAGACTAACCCCACACAGTTATAGTCTCATCGTCTTCTGTTTGTCTTTTGTTTCGTGTTATATGGGAGCGATTCAGCGCTCAACGCTTTCCGCTCGCCCATCCAAAAAACTATCCAATTGCAACGAATTTGCGATCTTTACTGCAAGATCGGAATTCTCGTACATGCCAGTGTATTTCACTGCACCCGGTCCATATGTGAAGACAACAACCGGGCCGGCAGTGTGATATGGTGAAGAAAACTGGGCGATAACGCTGCTACCGTCCCTGTTTCCTTTTGTCAGAGTCATCCCACCTGTTTCGTGATCGGCGGTAACAATTACTAATGTGTGGCCATCATTTTGAGCAAACTCCAGCGCTTCTGCAACCGCCATGTCAAATAGAAGTGTACGCCGAACTATCTCATCCTCTTCGTTCGCATGCGCTTCCCAATCAATCTGACTGCCCTCGACCATCAGGAAAAAACCTTCCTCATCCACGCTCAACAAGTCAATCGCCTTAGCAGTCAGCATGGCAATTGATGGCTCATCGTGGTTTCCCAGCAACGCCCCGTCACGAAGCAATCCGATTATCGGTGTGACCAACGCACTCATTATCTGGTCAGACGTGCGAGCGATTGTGTAACCACTGGATTCCATCTCCGCAAACAGGTTGCGACCGTCTTCCCGCTCACCTTCAGGCAGGGGTAGCCACTGGTTCCACCCTCCACCAAAGATCACATCCACACCAGCACCCGCCATGTCAAGCGCAATGGCCTGCTCATCACTGCGCCATTGATGATGTGCTGCAAATGTGGCCGGTGTCGCATGTGTTATGGTTGATGTTGCAACCAGTCCTGTCGCCATGCCGTGATCGCGCGCAGCTTCAAGTAGCGTGATTGGTTCGCTTCCGTCCGGCAGTTGGGAAATCATCCCGTTATTCGTTTTGTAGCCTGTAGCTATGGCCGTTCCGGATGCCGCCGAGTCGGTGATCAAACGATCAGCTGCGTATGTTCCCATCAATCCAGTCACTGGCATGGTTTGCATGTGAAGACGACCTTCAGGGCCCAACGTAGTGAACTGAGCAGCGGTGAATTCACCTATACCCATACCATCACCGATCAACAGGATGACATTATTAACTTCTCCATCCTCCATGATCGAAAGGATGTGATCATCGGGTGCCACATAGAAGCTGACATCCAGTTCAACCGTGCCCGCGAGGCCTATGCCGACAATCAAAAACACCAATGATGTGATCAGGATCGACTTTATCACTTGATCACCAGGAATTTTCCAGTTTTCACATCTCCCGAATTCAAATCTTCCACCGTATAGATATACAAGCCCGTGGCAATTTCCTGATCGTCTGCTGTCAGCAGATCCCAGGCGTGCTCCCCTCCGCTGAATGCACGACGTTCGTTTGAGGTCGCGCCAGCGTTGATCCGTTGCACATCATCACCAGAATAGGTCGCTGCATTGTGATAGAATCCATCGACCTTCTCGCCTGCGATAGTGAAGACCGTAACTTCACATTTTGCCGGGAGATTGCGGAACCAGATCAAGCGATCACGTTCGGTGTATCCATCCCAGTTTGCACGTCCTCGATATGGATTCGGATACACACCAACACGATTATCGCCTGATTCAGCCGGACGTGATCCTGTAAACGCATATGTAAGATTGGAACTGGGATTGGACTCGAGAGATTCCAAGCCCGCGTCCACATCGCCACGATCATACGCGGTTACTGCGTAATAGAGTTCGCGCGGCCAGCCGTTACGCAGATTGTTGTTTACCCAGGTGTACTGATAACTGACGCCATCAATTGTCCTAGCAGTATCGAGACGCACAGCATCAAGACCTGTTCCGTAACCAACCAGATTCGTATCGGCTTCATCCTCGCCTAAATCGAACTCAGCCAGCAAGGTCCATTCGTTGACTTCTTCTGCACCTTCAACGAACGTCTTTGGCGAACCATAAATCCGATAACCTTCAAAATCCTTCTCATTGCTGATCGGATCGATGGTATTTTCGGGGGTATCTGTCCAGTATAATTCGACCTCCTGATCACCGGCTATCAACGCCAGTTCCGGTGCCGGTGGCGGTTCAGGTAATACGTATCGCGTAATCAAGCCATCGCCGTTCTGATCTTCACCAGGATCGAGAACGCCGTTGCCGTTCCGATCCTCACCGTTATATGCGATCTGTGCCCATTCAGCATTTGTGTAAAGGTTCGCTCGTCTGTCTTCTGTGTCCGAACCGCCGCCATTCCAACGACCACAAACAACAGCATACGCGACATTGAACCGGTCGCCGGGTGCCATGTCCGGATACGGTCCGCTGGAAACCAACATCATCCACGAAGCCTGGTAATCAGGATCAGAAGGAATTGCTCCATACGGAGCATGCTGACCCATTTTCAGATAACGTTCTAATTCAGTCTGAGGCATGGGCCAGGTGTTGCCAAAGGTTGAACCTTGCCATGTCCATTGGTTGTAATACCCATCCCACGTGTCCGGTAATGAATCGCCGATCGCAATCTCAGCACCCAGAACCTTTATTCCCAAGTAGCTTTGGGCCCAGCCGGCGTCCCCATCCACATCAAATTGCAATCCGAGATGGCGTTCCTCATCAAAATCATTCAGGTTGTCGTACCAGAACCAACGTCCACCCGGCGTGTTTTCACCATAGGCGGACGTATAGTTCATATTCCCAACCGAAGCGTCAATCCAATATCCGAAGTACGGACCTTCGATCACGCTTCCGGTGAACACTGTGTCGCCAGCGACATAGTCACGTATGACGTTTGACGAATACTCAACCGTAGTGTCGAACTCTGCGACAAACCATCCATCCGGGATGTTGGTCACAGTGTAGTTGAGGATCGTGAAAGCATCAGCGTAAGCAAAACTCCAAGCATACACTTCCTGGTAGATATGAATACCCAACGGAGTATGGTTTTCGATGGTCACACCAGTACCGGGAACTATGGTATTTGTGTCAGTGTACGCGCAAACCAGGTCCTGATGGCTGATCGCGGCAGGATCGAACAGGCGTCCATACGGACTGTCTTCCGACACTTCTCGCAGCGAACTCTGGGTGACAATCGTATCCCAAGCTGTCGACTCGAAGTTGATCCAACCATCAACAACTTCAGCGTTCAGAGCGTTCGCGAAAACGACTTCACCGTTGTCAATGTTGGAGAGATCGAAACGACGGTCGATTTTCGCAAGATGCCGCCAGATCGGAGTATCCTTGATCTGATCAGCGTATGATGACGTGAATTCCCATCCACCATCCTCATAGCCGAACACACCGTCCGTGATCGCTGTAGACACGCGGAACTGATTATCCCTCACTCCCCCGATCCAGATACCTCCATAAGAGAAGTGTTCCACTTCATCCTTACGAGAATCGAGTGTCGTGCGAAATTTGTATTCGCATGAAGGTTGATCGGGATTGTTGTACCCCTGACCAAGGATGCCAAAATTGGTCACGGTCAATCCGAGATTACCAACACTGGTATAGTGCCAGTAATCGTCCTGCTGGATACGGCGGGGTGTACCGCCCGGTCGGGCAGCCAACGCAACCGCCACCAACAGAAACATCGCGATAACTATGACACTCGCGAGACCGAGTTTTCTCTTTCGCTTCAGGGTATTCATCGACGCAGCCACAAGCGTGCTTCGCCTCCTGCTAATCCGTGACAATTTTCGCCATGTGGGAAACAATAAATGTTCACCTGACGGAAAACTATTCGCCGGGATTGTGTTCAATCGTTGCGGGGTAGGTCCATCGGGACCAGCAGCAAAACTTCCAAGTCCAACCGACCGCGCCCAAACGGTCATTGGAATAATTGACTCAATATCAAGATAACTCGGAATCAAGTATGGAGCGAGAAGCGACTTCCGAAGGTGCTCGGAGAGAGTTTGCTCAATGTGAAACCTTGTAAGCACAAAATAGCATTAAGATATAAGCGAATATTTATCAACGAGATGAAATTATTTTCGGTAAGTCAGGAGGAAAAAAGTGATTTATATGATATTCTACCTGTTACAATTTATTGCTCTTGAGCGTCTTCTTATTGCACAACTTGATCACCAACCAGTATTACAAAGTGACTTCACTCTGTGCGCTGTCCAATTTACATTTTCATGACTGTACGCATGAGAAAACCCTATATTGCAGACTTGTCCACGCAAGTATGATGCTGATTGGCTGAACCATGACCGTGACCAACATGCTGAAAACTCCGGCAAGGCGCTACAGTGCCGTTGCTATCCTCTTTTTAGTTGTCGTCCTCTATTTCATCATATCAGGTAGCGGCGGCAGTAGTTCTGACTTGCCCCACTATCCGGTGAAACGTGGCGTTTTCATTGTTTCGATCACAGAAACTGGTGAACTCGGTGCGAAAAATTCAGTAGTAGTCAGAGCCCCCAGCGTCCGAACTAACCTGCAAGTCCTATGGCTGGCAGAGAAGGGCTCGCATGTTGAAGAAGGCGATACTCTGATCATCTTCGATGGCACTGAAATACAGCAGCGCATCGAAGAACGTCGAAACGAGCTGGAAAAAGCTGAGGCTAACCTCGAGAAGTCGCGGTCTACGATGGCGAGTACGATGGCAGATCTTAGCGCAAGCTTGCAATCTTCACAAGCTAGTTATCGTCAGGCTGAACTGCGGCTCGAACAAATGCAGTTTGAAGCTGAAGTTGTGAAAGAGGAACAAGAGCTCGCGCTGCAACAATCGAGAATTTCACTCGAGCAAGCAGAAAAGCGAATCGAGCAGCAGAAGATAATCAACAACGCAGAAATGCGGACAATCCAACTCAACGTTCAACAAGCCGAATTAAGCCTTGAGCAGGAAATCAAAGATTTAACTGAGCTGACGATCACAGCATCACAGCCTGGCCTTGTAGTTTATATGAAGATGTGGAACGGCTCGACCATGGCGGAACTTCGAGTCGGAGATACCCCTTGGCGCCGTCAAGCGCTCATCGAACTGCCCGACCTCAGTGAAATGGTCGTCGAGACAACCGTGAACGAAGTTGATGTATCGCAGGTCGAAGTTGGGCAACGTGCAGTCATAGTTCCGGACGCTTTTCCGGACAACGTTTACTCCGGAAAAGTCGTTGATGTGGCTGGCCTCGGGCGTCTGGACGAAGAGAGTGAAGCGGACATTAAAGTCTTCGACGTTACCGTCCAACTGGATGAAGCTGATACCATTCTGAAACCAGGCATGACCGTATCAACAACAATTGTCGTTACGGAAATTGCGGACACGATGTATATCCCGCTCGATGCTGTATTTTCTCACGAAGGTGGAACGGTGGTTTACAGAGCGAACAGGGGTTTCAAGCGGACGCCTGTCGAACTGGGAACGAGGAACGATAACTTCGTGATCGTGTCCTCGGGATTGGATCAAGACGATCGCGTGAGCTTGATTGATCCCAACACCAGTTTCGATCCATCGACATGGACTGGAATCGAGGAGTCCGAAAGCACCCCGTTGATGGGAAATAACTCTGCCGCTCAAGATCCGACCAGCCAACGCGAATAGCGTACCCAACGGAGGCGGTAATTCAGTATGCGGGATGATGGTCGAGTAGGTCTGAGCAGCACTCCGGTTACCCTTGCGGAGAATTTCCGCATTGGGTTCGATGCGTTACTCTCGCAAAAACTCCGCAGCTTTCTGACCACTCTCGGCATCATCTTCGGCGTTGCCGCCGTCATTGCAATGACCTCAATTAGCGCTGGAGCGCAAAGCGAAATCCTCGATGCGATCCAGAACCTCGGGGTGAATAATATCATCGTATCCAAAGTGGAACCGGATGATCAGGACCAGCTTGACGAGAATCGCCGCATGAATCCCCGCTGGGTAACACTGGCGGATGTGGATGCTCTCAGAGAGTTGCTAGTTGATGCCGATCCGATTGTCCCAATCAGACGTGTAGAGGAAAGAGTCAAATTCCCAAACCAGTCCGGAGCCGGGATCATTGGAACGTCAACAGAGTTCCAAACGGTGTTCAACACCCAGTTGACCGCTGGACGATTTCTCAGCCACAACGATAACGAGCAACGTGTTCCTGTTGCTGTGATTACCGAAACGTTACGCCGCGACCTGTTTCCGCTTGAGAACCCGCTGGGTAAGAAGATCAAGGTGAAGGACTCGTGGTTCACCGTAATCGGCGTCATCCAGCCGCCACTGGGTGGGTTCACATCTGCAGGATTGGACCTGCCGGACATGAGTCTGGATGTTTACGTTCCGCTTGAAACACTGAACGCACGTTTTGAAGTGAGCTCGTCAAAAAGCCCGCTGGAAGCAATTGTGATTAGAGTTCCTGATGAAGACAAAGTCAGATCCGTTGCTATTGCGGCTGAACGCGTTCTGAATAGAAGACACAACCAGGCAAAAGACTTTGAGATCATTGTCCCAGTAGAACTTCTCGAACAGAGCAAGCAGACACAGCGCATCTTCAACATTGTGATGGGTACAATTGCTTCCATTTCGTTGTTGGTCGGTGGGATTGGGATCATGAATATCATGCTCTCGAATGTCGTTGAACGCACTCGTGAGATCGGTATCCGCAGGGCAACCGGCGCGCGACGTTCCGATGTAGTCACCCAATTCCTGCTCGAAGCCGTTCTGCTGTCCCTGATCGGTGGATTGGCTGGTGTTTTCGTAGGAATCAGCATGGCTTGGACGATCACGCGATTCGCGGGATGGAACACATCCATCGGCCCGCTAGCCGTGCTACTGGCATTCGGAGTATCTGCCACAGTCGGAATCGTGTTCGGTTGGTGGCCTGCAAAAAAAGCGGCGGACATGGATGTTATCAATGCTCTCCGTCACGAATGATGAGGTGGACTACACTCTTGAACGCGCGTGACAAACTGATGACTCGAACAATACTCTTGTTCTGCTTTAGTTTTCTGCTCACTGTTACCTTGGCGAAGGCAGAAGATCAACCACTCCAGTTCAACGAGCCAGACACGCTTGATTTGGATTTGATGCGGTCTATCGCCATCGCTCTGGGCAGTTCTCCCGATGCCTACTTTGCACAGAATAGTGTCAACCAGTCCTACATCAGCTTCCGTTCAGCAGCACTCAACATGTTTTCGCCACAGGTTGATGTTGACCTGCTCGCACCTTCCATGCAACAAACGCTGAACGAACAACTGGTATATGACCCAGTTCTCGGGCAGACGGTCCGCCAATGGGTGGAGTCCGAGAACGAACGGATGCAGGGCCGGCTATCTATTGATCAACCACTGCCTACCGGTGGGTCGATTCAGTTGGAATCGACGTTCTACCGCCGTTTCTATTCATCTGACTTGACTGGAGATGAGAACGATGAAGAATACAGTTCTTCTTATCGAGTGAGTTTCAGTCAGGAACTGCTGCGCGGAAACATGCTCAGATACGCAAGGCAACAAGCGGAAATTGCTTATGAGCGCCAATTAATTAATGGCATGCAATCTCATCGCGATCTCATTTTTAACGTGCTACAATCCTATTACAACCTGCTCGCCCAATGGCGACAGTTGGAAATTGCACAAACAGATTTGGAAGCTAATCGGGAAACCGCAGATCTCGCACACAGAAAATATGAAGCTGGACTGATTCCGGAAGTCGAAGCTCTGCAGCTTCAGGTAGAGGCAGCTCGAGTGGAGACGGAGCTACTCACTGCCGAAGCCAACTATGAAGGGCAACTGGACAGCTACCGCGATTTGCTCGGCATCGCATTGAGCCGCCCGATCAGAGTGACGGGAGATCCCGGATTTGAACTGATTGATGTTTCGCTCGAGGAAGCTGTTGAGGCGGCACTTACGCATAGAAAGGAAGTAAGGCTCGCCACTCTCGCGGTTGATCATGCCGAGCTCGGTTTGAAGAATGCGAGACGACCTTGGAACATAGGTGGACAGATCACTGGATTTTACAATCTGGACCTGAGATCGGACCTTTTTGATGACGTAATATCTACAAATTATAACGACTATTCGGTAAATCGCGGATTTGCTTTTAACGTCAACATTCCGTTGTTTGGTGGTGGTCGAAAGAGTTTGGACGTACAATCAGCCAAATTGGCGTTGCGGCGGGCAAAATACGAAGCTACTCAAGCTGAAAATGACATCATTCTGGATGTCCGCAGTGCTGTCAGATCACTGAATGAAACGCAGAGAAGATATGAAATATCGCTGGCTTCACTTGAAATCGCAGAGAAATCTTTTGACATCAGCAAGCAACGGTTCACTAACGGGCAGATCACAGCTCGTGAATGGATAGACGCGCAGATTTCGTTCAACCAAATCCAGATAAGCGCGAGCAGAGCGTTGATGGATCACAATGTCGCGATCGCCAGATACCGTCTCGTGATTGGAACCTCTGTCGTACCCGGAGTCGCAATCGACTCCCCAAAGCCGGATCTAGATAGGTAACTTGGTACGTTCGACGTCTCACTAACCGTTCAGGCCATGCAAAACCTGAAGTCAACATATAAAAAGCTGAAGAAGTTGGGGAAGAAAAACCCCTTCATGTTCACGCGTATTGCCAGCCTCGAAATCGAGATGGGGAAGCTGGATCAGGCCAGTCAAAGACTTACCGAAGGCTTACAGAAAGATCCTGATAATTCAGGTGCTCACCTTTTACTCGCACAGACCAATACTCTGATGGACAAGCAGGAAGCCGCACTGCACGAGTACGAAGAAACCTTGCGACTTGATCCTCAGAATATGCATGCACGTGTGGCATACATTGAATTGCTGAATAAACTTGGGCGCACGAGCATGGAGCTTGCTGCCCACACTCGGCTATATGAACTTTCACCCGCCGATGAGTCAATTCACAATCGTCAGAAAGAACTGATCGACGCATCCATGGCTGATCTCTTCGGAGAAACTCATGAGTGGCAAAACGATTGGCATCTGGGCGATTTCACAGAAATCGGCGGACTGTCAAGAGCCGTTTGCGCCGAGCTGGATCTGACACCACACCGTTCAGAACTTCCAAAGCAGTTTAATCCAGTTGTTGATGAAACTATCGTGTCGCTCCTGGTGGCTCGCCTGCCGACCCCGGGCAGTGAAGAAGACGGTGTGATTTCGGCTGCTGACGAAATCGATGCAGCTGATGATGAATCTGTTGCAGAGACAATTGAGAAAACTGAAGGACCAGCGCCCGAATCAGAAATTGAGATAGAGGTAGAAGCTGAAGCGGATTCATCAAGTGTTGAAGATGAAGCCGCCGAACTGGACCCCGATGCTGATCTCCAAGCTGATGCTGAGACTGAAGTCTCTCATGAAATCCCCGCTGACGATGATATGCAAGATGAAGTGGAATCGGTAGACATTGAATTCTCAGAAGAACAAAGTGAAGAACCTGAAATCGAGAATGCAGTTGAGGAATCTGCTTCTGCTGAGGAAGAGGACGAGTCGACAACTGATGATCCGATCGATGAACCCGAAATCGAGGAAGCAGTTGAGGAATCTACTTCTGCTGAGGAAGAGAACGAGTCAACAACTGATGATCCGATCGATGAACCTGAACCATTATCCGAGCTCAAACAGGCTCTGATTACGGCAGGCCAGCCGATTGATGATATAATTGACTATGAAACGACTCTCAAGAACTTTAAGTCAGAGACACCAGTTCTAGTTGAAAAACCAGATCTGGAAGACCTGGACGTTCAAGATATAACTGATCCCGAGCAGCAACTAACTGGAGCAACCGACCAATTACAAGATGAAACAGATGCTCAATCATCATCAGTAGAAGGTGAACGCATTGATTCATCATCGAATAAAAGACCAGAATCGAAAATAGGCTCATCATCTGGAATCCTTGACCAACAGGATCTGGACAAACTGCTTGGTTCTTTTAAAGAGGGAAGCCTTGCTCCCGGCACAAAACACCTCGAATCGCCCAGTGAACAAGACAGTGGAGCAGAGAAGACTCAGGAACCCGAGTTGTCCGAGGAAGAAACAAGCGAGTCAATTGGTGAGAGCGATCTCGACCAAATCGTCTCATCATTCCAGACCAAGATTGAGGAAACACGAGCTCAATCCGAGGCCACTCCTGAATTAGCTGAACCTGCTCATTCGGATGTTGAAGAAGAGGATTCTCCGCAATCAATGAGCCAATCCGATCTTGACAACCTGATGACGAAGTTCAAATCCGCGAATCAAGAACCAGCACCCGAAATATCCACCACCAATGGCGGCTCACAGGAAACCAGTGTGCAAACCGATGATAATTCTGAATCCGAATCTGACGATGATGCACACAGTTCCGGAGCAATGAGTCAAACGGATTTGGATGCGCTGATGGCGTCCTTCAAACCAGATACTACTTCCATCTCCACTTCCCCATCTGACAAACCAGAGGAAGAACAGTCAGCATTGGAAGATGTTCAGGATGTGGATGAAGCGGTTGAAGAGAGTCCGTCAGAATCACAGGCTGATATGCCTGAAAAGACTGACCCGACAACGCAAGATGAAATTGTCGAGAAGAGTAGTGCACAAAAGCCAAGTAGTGACCATCCTAGAAATCTTGGCGAACAGGTCGTTAGCAAACCTGCTGAGATTGAGGATATTGATGAACTTGCAGACCAGTACGCGGCAAAGCGTCGTGCGAAACCAGGTTCGCAAGCACCTGTAGAAATTGGATTGCACTCTGAACCGGAAGTGGAAGAGTCGGATGACGGTTCAGCATCTGATTCTACACCCCAGCAACCTGAATCGCAGGAACTCGATCCAGACTCAAACTTGGCAGATAGTGCTGACCAAATTGAAGATCCTGATCCTGGCTCGGCAACATCGCCAGAAAAGGAAACGACCGAAGAAATAGAAACTGTTCAGGAATTCGTACCTTACGGAGGGCAAGCGACAGGCTCAATTGAACCTGAGATTCCAGCAGATCCAGTGTCAGCGAGCCCAGAACCTGTAACTTCTGCGAAACCTGTCGAACCTGCGATTGCTCAGGCAGATCCAGTCCCAACTGCGCCACAAAAAGCGCCGCCACGAGCGCAAGATCCACCTATGGCGGCACCACTGCCCCGGCCAGCTCGCAAGCGCCCAATCCCACCCGCTCCGCTAAAGAGGGATGAAGCACCCCCGGAGGAATATCGCGGACCAGTTTCTAAAACCTTGATCAAGCTGCAACTCGGTCAGGGAAAAGTTGATCATGCCCGTGTGATGTTCGCACGTTTGCAGCAGCAAAATCCAACTGATCCTGACCTCGAATCGCTAGCCTCACAAATCGAAAATGCTGCACAATGAGCGGCCCAGCCGATCCATTTGTCCTCGGCCTGACGGGAAACATTGGAAGTGGTAAGTCAACTGTCGCCAACCTGTGGAAACGCTACAACGCACGTGTTATAGAAGGCGATGCAATCGGTCGCGAAGTCGCTGAGAACTCACCTGAATATCGAGACTGGCTGCGTAAACGATTTGGCCCTTCCATTTTCGATGGCGATACCCTGAAACGTGCTGAACTTGGTAGGATAGTCTTCGCAGACAAACAAGCGCGCGATGAACTTAATGCTGTCATATGGCCTCATATCCGCAATCTACTTCAGGTAAAGGTTGAAGAGGCGCTTTCTGATGGTTGCGTTGCCCTGGTTGATGCTGCAATGATCTTCGAGTGGCAGGATCAGGATCGATATGATGTGATCGTTTCAGTGGTCGTAGATCCACATATTGGCGCTCAACGAGCCGCTGCGCGTATGAATCTGACCACTACTGAAATGTTGCAACGTTATCGAATGCAAATCTCAGCTGAGGCCAAATCGCGTCAGAGTGATTTCACCATCCGGAATGACGGCGCCCTCAAAGAACTACGCGCCAAATCGTTTGGTATTTGGCCCCATGTGGCCAGACGTGGACGAGAGACGGCCCAAACTCGACGTAACCCTTGAATCTGCTTGATGTAATCCTGGCTCCAACTGTTATGCTTGCTGTCCAGTGTCAACCTGCACTTGTCCTCAACCCGACCACCCCCTATCTTCGTGCTCGACCCTTTAAGGACCGTCCGGAGAGGCGGGAAAGGGACGTACACCGGGCACAACCCGGACCCGATGAGAGGGTGGCAAGATTCCACCACCGCCATCCAACCTCGAGCCGCCAGCCGATGCGCGTCCCACTGGGATTGCGCGTTTTCTCTGTACAACAATCCCACATGTGAAACAGACTACTGATGAACCGCGTCAGGCAACTGCCGGACATGGGCTTTGAACACACCTTTTATACTCGTTATGCCCACCACAAAGGAGGAGCATATGCCTGAGAAACAAGTCCGATTACTGGATGAAATGGACATTCAAAGATCTATCGCACGCGTTGCGCATGAAATCATCGAGCGAAATCGAGGTGTAGAAAACCTCGGCATCGTCGGTGTTCGCACGCGTGGGGTACATATCGCTGAACGGATTGCGAAGCATATGAGCGACATCTCCGGACGCAAGATGGAAACCGGAGTGCTCGATGTGACTATGTATCGCGACGATTTCCGCAGCAGGAAAGTCGGGCCGGGGATGCAGGTTACGCAGATTCCATTTGAAATCGACAACAGCACTGTGCTGCTGGTGGATGATGTCCTGTACACAGGACGTACATCTCGTGCAGCGCTGGATGCGTTGATGGCCTATGGACGCCCGTCCAGGGTTCAGCTGGCCGTGCTGGTTGACCGCGGACACCGTGAGCTGCCCATCAAGGCCGATTTTGTCGGCAAGAACATTCCAACATCGAGTACTGAGAATGTTCAGGTCAAAGTGAATGAAATAGACGGTGTGGACGAAGTCGTCCTTCTGAGGAGTGCACGAAGCGATGACAAGTAAAATCACCTCAGACCAGACACATTGCTTCCCAGATTCAGAAGCAACGTCGCAGCAAAAAGGAGAGGATGTATGGCTCTAAAATCCCCTCACCTGCTCGGGCTTCGAGACATTCCAGTGGAAGATATCACCGCAATTCTGGACTCAGCGGTCGCTTTCAAGGAAATTCTCAACCGCCCGATCCCGAAAGTACCGACCCTGCGGCATGTAACCGTGGTGAACGCGTTCTTCGAGAACTCGACCCGTACCCGTATCAGTTTCGAGCTGGCCGAAAAACGGCTCAGTGCGGATGTCGTCAACTTCTCCGCATCTGCCTCATCCGTAAAGAAGGGCGAGACGCTGATCGACACCATCCGCAACCTCGAAGCGATGAAAATCGACCTGGTTGTTATGCGCCACCCGCTACCGGGTGCGCACATCCTGCTGACTAAACACTGTGACTCAAAAGTCATCAACGCTGGCGACGGGGCTCATGAACACCCAACCCAGGCATTACTGGACATGATGACATTGCGCGAAGTCTACGGTGATTTCAACAAGCTCCGGGTTACTCTGGTCGGGGACATTTCACACAGCCGCGTTGCGCTCTCGAACATTTACGGTTTGCTGGCAATGGGCGCGAAGGTCGCGGTTTGCGGACCACCCACACTGATTCCGCGCGACATTGAAAGCCTCGGAGTAAAGGTCTATTCCGACCTCGACGAAGCAATCGCCAAGTCGGATGTGCTTAACGTTCTCCGCATCCAGATGGAAAGGCAGGATTCGGGCCTGTTCCCATCAATCCGGGAATATCACCAAACTTTTGGCGTCACCTCAGAGCGCCTCGAATCTGCCAACAAAAAGCTGACGATCCTCCACCCCGGCCCGATCAACCGCGGACTGGAGCTGGACGCGGACGTCGCAGACGGCCCGCATAGCGTGATTCTGCAACAAGTCACTAACGGCGTCGCCGTACGAATGGCAATCCTGTACCTGATCGCGGGAGGTGATGAATTATGAGCTGGAGAAGCAAGCAAGGCACCGACCTCCTGCGAAGCCACGGCTGGCATGTACAGCGCAACCAGACCATCCTCCTGGTTGGCGCGCGGATCATCGACCCATCCACCGGTTTGGATGAAAAAACCGATATCCTCGTTGAACGTGGCAAAATCAGCCAGATCGGCGAGATCGATCGCGATGAGCTGAAAGAACACGTAGTCGTAGATCTTCGTGGAAAGATCCTCTCGCCAGGATTCCAGGACATGCACGCGCATTTCGGACAGCCAGGGCGCGAAGACCGCGAAACCCTGACCTCCGGCATCTGCGCGGCAGCAGCGGGCGGATACACCGGCGTCTCAATCACACCCGACACCGATCCGTATATCGATAACGCTGGCATCGTCAAGTGGATCGAGGACAAGACAAGCGGATCGCCAGTGCTGGTGCAGCCTGTCGCGGCGGTCAACCGAGATGATGAAGGGCGCCGCCTGACCGATGTTGACGACATCTATCACGCAGGCGTGCGTGTCTTTTCCGACACTGGTCGACCTCCGGCAACACCAGAGATCATGCGTCGCGCGTTGGAGTACATGAAGCTGCATGATCTCACTATCTCCACCCGCAACCAGGAACCAAGCCTTGCGGCAGGTGGAATAGTGCGCGAAGGTCCTGTATCCACGCGACTCGGGCAGAAGCCGTGGCCATCCATCGCCGAATCGATGGGTGTCGCCAAAACGCTGTTGCTCGCATTGCACACGAGTGGTAAAGTTCATCTCGAAGCCATTTCCAGCGCAGAAACTCTGGATCTGATCCGCTGGGCACGTGAACGAGGTGTCAAAGTCACCTGCGACGCCACCCCGCATCATCTCGCTTTGACCGATGAAGCGTGCGAAACCTTCGATGGCAACTACAAAACATCGCCCCCGCTCGGCACTGAAAATGACCGTACTGCACTGATCGCAGCAATTTCAGATGGAACGATTGACGCTGTCGCATCAGACCACATTCCGCTGACCGGTGAAGAGTGCCTGGTTGAGTATTCCACTGTACCGGACGGCGTAGTTGGACTCGAAACCACGTTTGGCGTGATGGCTAAGGTATTGGGCGGCGGTAAACCGGACTGGAACACACTGATTAACCTGATGGCGATCAGTCCACGCGAGATCCTTGACCTCTCACCTGCCCCGATTCAGCAGGGCGCGCTGGCAGATTTGACTATCATCGATCCAGATGCGATGTGGTCCGTCGATCCGGAACGTTTCTTCAGCAAGGGGCGCAACACGGCGTTCAACGGTTGGAAACTTCCTGCGAAAACACTCGGCATAATCAATCGAGGCTGGTTCCTACTCGCACCGGATGCAAGGATGCTTCTCAAGTAGGAACAGACAGTGACAGACAAGTTTGCCCGTACTTGCTTGCAAGTGCGGATCATCCCAAGTTCAAACCAGAGCAAACCCCGACTTGCAAGCAAGTCGGGGCAAACTCATCTATCAAACCGCGTTGCGATCACTCAAGTCCCAGCAACTGCCGGTATTCGGTCAGTTTCGCGCTCGTACCATCCCATTCGCTACTCAGAGGATCATCGTTCACCTGATCAGGCCATCCATAACCGAACTGTTCAACATATACTCCAACACACCAATAGTATGCTTCTTCATCATCATCATGCAAATCATGTCTAAAATTCCAGGGAAGGTAGTCTAGTTTTTCTTCAAACTCTAAGTTTACCCATTCATTAAATGCTCCCAAGAAGGAAGAAGAGCTCATTGTATTATCCACGGCATAAATATATTCTATTTCCAAGTACAATTGCCTGTCATAATAATTTGTTATAAAATATCTAGCATCAGCAGACGCATCCTCTCTGTGTATTATTGTCTTATAGTTTCTAACATAGAGTTCTTCTGGAACCAATATATCAAGTGCATAGATATTACCATTTATATTAATTGGGTAATCTATTATTATAGTATGCATACCGGCGTTAAACATTCCATCAGCATATATCTCGAGCCTCATCCCATCCACACCATGTAGAACGACCTCAACTTCTGATGCCATAGGAAGTGCCAAGCCCATTAGATCAGGATTTTGTTCCACGTATACAGTGTCTGCTTGAAAAATATGATGATATAAGAATATATCACTTAATCCTAACCATATTTTAAGAGTATCATCAAGGACATCATAGTTATAGCTACGAGATCCATCAAACAGATTGAGGTCTAGTGAAGTATCAGTTAAATCCCACTCAAAGTAGGAAAAACCATCTAAGGTGCCTATCATTCCAATCTTGTTATTTGAAAATGATATATTATGAAATGGATAGTCCTCGTTTCCATAATTTTGCGAATCCCAAAAACCAAAAACGATTTGATAATCTACAGTATTGGGTTCGGTGGGGTTATCTTCCTGACATCCAATCAACACGAATACTGAAAGCAGAATCACAACGGTGCAGATGGACAGTGGGTTCCAATTCATACTTCCCCCAGTTTCAGCAACAAATCACTCCAATCCCAGCAGCTGCCGAAACTCAGTCAGCTTCGCGCTGGTACCATCCCATTCGACAGTCAAAGTATCGTCATCTGCCTCATCAGTCCACGCGTATCCGAATTGATACGTGTAATCACCAATCACCCAATAGAACGATTTGCTGTAGTTCTCCGGCAGAATACGACGGAAATTATTTGGCAAATACAGAACTTTGTCCTCGATGGGCAACACGTGCCACTCATCCTCATTTCCAACAAACTCATCCCCATACTCAGGATTAATAGCAAATCCGTATTCAACACTCAGGTAATCACCGCGATCATAGAATTCTGCTGCCAGCGTCTTAGCTTGCTCGGGGACATCAGGACGGTTGGTGACATAGCGATACTGACGCTGGTGATAGGTTGAGCCACCGACAGCATCAAACGCAAGCAGACTGCCCGCCTCGTCCTGTGGGTAATCGAAATAAAGTATGTACATGCCAGCCATGAGATCAGATTCATAGAGATTCGCCACTTCGATCCCGGCGGTATCATACAGGGATAGTTTGACATGCTGCTGCTCTGGAACAGCGAGCTGCACACGATACGGATTCTGCTCGATGTAAACCGTATCCGCAGAAACGATCTGGTCGAAATACAGCTTGCCACCCTGTCCCACCCAGACACTCAGAGTATCATCAGCGACGTCATAGTTATAGGTCCGGATCCCGTCGATCAAATTTAGCAACAGGGTCGTGTCTGTCGCTGTCCAGCTGAAGTACTCAAGAGATTCCTGATCGCCTAACATACCGGACGACATGTCCCCGAACGATAATGACGTGAACGGATAGCTGTCTGAGTTCAACTCATCACACTGCCAGAATCCCATCAGGTGGGACGCATCAAACGGATCAGGGTCAATCAAGCCGTCGTCATCATCGTCAGCAGGGCAGCCTGCAAGAAAAAACCATAATGCGACAAGCATTATGGCGATCACTACACGAGAACTATGTGATTGCATCATTCCCTCGAACCTTGCGATCAGATTAATGAACCGTGCCACGGTTATTGATCATGTTGAGTACACCATGGCTACCAGGACGTGCGCCCTCTTCAAACAGGTAGGAGTGTACCAACGTTCTTAAATCTTCATCGTTCAATGGGCCGCCAATGGCCATCGCCCGATCCAGCAACCGCTCAACGTCTTCCATATCGAGCATGGACAGCACCTGCATCTCGATCAACTGACCGAACGCTTCAGGTGTCAGGACAGCTTGCTCCGCCGGATGCAACACACGGAATGACGTGTTATTGTACCCAGCGCTGTACATCACCTCGGAGGGATCAACGCCTTCGATCCGGTCATAGACCCAATCAAACGCAGCGTTAATCTCTGAGTCGGAGTAGCCCTGTCCACGGAGCTCCTCCCCCATGTCCTCAATTTCTTCGAGGTGGATACGTTGTTCGCGTATTTCACGCAACAGGTGCATGGCCAAACCCACCACCTTGCGCGGGACCAGGGAATCATCCCTCATCGCGGACCTTTCGCGTTCTGTAACTTATTGCCCGTGACAATGCTTGTATTTCTTCCCGCTGCCACACCAGCAGGGATCATTACGTCCAACTTTCGGCTCTTCACGTGTAACCGGCTGACGAACCTGTTTCTGCTTTTGCTGCGCCTGACGCTGCCCTCGTGCTGGACGATTCATCGCCCGTTCCACGGAAGCGCCTGCCGCTGCTGGCTGTCGCTGTTGGGCCTGCGCCTGGGCTTGACTTATGCCCATGCCGGTCGCATCAGATTTAACAGCCTGCCCAGCTTCCAGCACACCTTGTTGCGGCTGCGGTGGCTCTTGAAGTTGAGCCGTAAGGATCATGCGCAGGCTCATCTCTGCAACCCTGCCCAGCATTTCCTCGAACGCCGACAATCCTTCACGCTTGTATTCGATCAACGGGTCTTTCTGCGCGTAAGAGCGCAGTCCGATACCTTCCTTGAGACGGTCCATCTCATACAGATGGTCCATCCACTGTTGATCAACTACCCGTAAGATCGTAAATCGCAGCAGCTTTTCATAGAGCTCATCGCCTAGTTCTTTACGACGATGCTCGAAACGCAATCTGGCACTCTCAAGGACTTTATCTTCCAACTCATCGGCTGAAAGCGTATCCAGTTCAGTAGATTCAATGTGCATATCGACGTGAACCGTCCGCAATAGGGCTCCACGGAGGTCGTCGATTTCCCAACCGTACGCACCCTCGCTTGACGGTGCATACCTGTCGATTACCGTTGCAACATACTCTTCGAGAAGGTTTTGCAGCTCCTCGTGAATGTCACCATGCAGGGCATTTCGACGACGCGCGTAAATCACTTCACGCTGAATGTTCATCACATCGTCGTACTTCAACAGGTGCTCACGGATCGAGAAATTGTACTGTTCAACCCGCGTCTGCGCCTTTTCAATCGCCTTGGTCACCATCGGGTGAGTGATCACTTCACCCTCCTGAAGCCCAAGCGAGTCCATGATCTTGCCCATGCGCTCGCCACCAAACATGCGCATCAAGTCATCTTCAATCGACACGTAGAACCTGGACTGTCCAAAATCACCCTGACGACCGGATCGCCCACGTAACTGCCGGTCGATGCGGCGCGCTTCATGACGTTCCGTGCCGATGATCTGCAAACCGCCAAGCTGATCCTTCGGATCCCTGCCGTATTCATCAATGTGCCGCTGTGTTATGGACGAATCGGCCTGCAATCGCTGAGTGATGATACCATTCTCACCGTGTGCGTTCCGAATCTCTTCCGAAATCTTGATGTCTGTACCACGACCGGCCATGTTCGTCGCGATAGTAATAGCCCCGGCACGACCCGCCTGGGTGATAATATCCGCTTCCTTCTGATGCTGCTTGGCATTCAGAACGGCGATGTATTCCCTGAGCTTCCGCCCGCCGACGGTGCGTGTTCCCAACATGCGGGCGACCAGCTCGCTGATCTCGACAGAGGTAGTACCTACCAGCACCGGCAATCCGAGTTCGTGCAGACGCACGATCTCGTCTATTATCGCCTTGTACTTCTCGCGTTGGGTACGGAAGACTTCGTCGTCAAGGTCGGCACGTTGAATCGGACGGTTCGTCGGGACGACGGAAACATCCATTTTGTAGATTGTGTAAAATTCACCTTCTTCCGTCTCCGCAGTACCTGTCATCCCTGCTAGCTTGCCATAGAGCCGGAAATAGTTCTGCAACGTAATCGAGGCTATGGTCTGCGTTTCAGCTTCGACACGCACACCTTCCTTCGCTTCAATCGCCTGATGCAGTCCGTCTGAATAGCGTCGACCGTACATGATCCGGCCAGTGAACGTATCGACGATCTGCACCTTACCGTTTTCGATGACGTACTCATCATCTTTACGGTACAGAGCGTGTGCGCGCAATAGCTGCGAAATCGTGTGCATGGTTGAGCTGCGCTCAGCCATCTGCGATTCCGCTTCGTTCTTCTTCTCGACCTTCTGCTGATCGATGAGGGATGAATCCTCATCGATCTCATGGAAAACATCTGTCAGGTCGAGCAGCATGAAATAGGTGCTGTCCTGGTGCTCGATCTTTGCCAACTCGTCGCGACCTTTGTCAGTCAGGTCAATGCTGTTGGTCTTCTCGTCGATAGCAAAGAACAGGTCTTCGTCGAGCTCATGCGCCTTTTTGTCGCGGATGAACTCATCTTCCACTGCCTGGGCGAGCGACTTGATCCCCTGCTCGCTCATCAGCTTCAGCACACGCTTATGCTTCGGAGCGCCTCTATTTGCCTGGAATATCTTGATCCCGGCTTCAAAATTACGGTCACCGGATTGGGCCTCAGCCTTGCCGTTCATCAGAGCGTCTGCTTCATCGAGCAGGCGGATTACCAGCCGTTGCTGATGCTCCACCAGTTTCTTTACCGATGGATTCAGCTTCGGAAAGTCGCCCTCGCTGCTGCGTGGGACCGGTCCAGCAATGATTAAGGGAGTTCGCGCTTCGTCGATCAGGACGCTATCCACCTCATCAACGATGGCATAGTGGTGCCCGCGCTGAACGAGCTTATCAACTTCCACGGCCATGTTGTCGCGCAAATAGTCGAAACCGAACTCGTTGTTGGTCCCATACGTTATATCGGCAGCGTACTGCTCTTTCCTTACATCCGGAGGCATTTGACCGAGAATCACACCGGTCGTTAGCCCGAGGAATTCATAAACCTGCCCCATCCATTCGGCATCACGACGAGCGAGGTAGTCATTCACTGTAACAAGATGCGACCCACGCCCAGCGAGAGCATTGAGATACAATGGCATCGTCGCGACAAGCGTCTTGCCTTCACCCGTCGCCATCTCCGCGATCCGACCCCGGTGCAGTTGAATTCCGCCAACGAGCTGCACATCGTACGGAACCATCGCCCAGGTCATTTCAGTGTCGACGGCGGTGAAAGTGTGCTCACGCTCAGTCAGGCGACGGCATGCCTCCTTAACCACCGCGAAGGCTTCAGGCAGAATCTCGTCGAGTACATCGTTAACCGCTGCTAGTTCGTTCTTCTTGGCTTTCTTTTCGCGTTCAGGATCTGACTTCTCGATGCCAGCAAACGAATCGAAATCCGCCATTTTCTCTTGAACAAACGATTGGAATTGAGCGGTTTTCCCGCGCAACTCATCATCGCTCAGTGAGTGGAGAGGTTCGAAATGACGATTGATCTCGTCAACCAATGGCTGGACTTTTTTCAGCTCACGCTCATGGCGTGTGCCAAACATTTTCTTGATGAACTTCATTTATTGAGAACCAACTTTCGTTGTCGTTGTAAGCAACATGCCGCCCGAGAGGGCGGCTGTTATGTTTTTATCATCGGTTCCGCCCGAACATCAGAGGGGCATGACCAGCTCAATCTCATCACGGATTGGAATTCCATACAACCCTATCTCTGGAATTTCCGGCTTCAACCTGCGAGCCGCAACAGCAGCGTCGCGATGCACATTTACAAAGAAAAAACCCTTCTTCTGATAAAACCGCATCGCGTCCACATTATCGTTCGTCGTGATCAGCCAAATGCCACGGCACTCATGCTGTTTTGCTGTTTCACGAAGCTTGTCAAGCAGCTCAGTTCCTATTCCCACGCCCTTTTGAAGAGCGTTCATTGTGATCAGCTCACACTCTTTACCATAGATCTGATATGTTAATACACCTACCAGCTCACCATCATTTTCAGCAACGTAGCATGGAGTAGTCTCGAGGTCGTGAACTCTTCCACGTGTTACGACCCGCGTAGATCCCCAGTTTTCGGTGATAACACTGGAAATCCACTCATCATCACTTTCTGTTCGCTCCCGTACTATGATCATGGGGGCTTATCTCCGTTCACCAGTTGCTCTAATCCACGAATGAAACATTTTTTTAGTCAGGAACAACCAGACTCATGCGGAGAATGTCGTGGTACTCTCCATCCAGGTATACTTCATCACGCAGAAGACCCTCCACGCGCAATCCGAGCTCTTCATTGAGTCGAATGTTGGCGAGGTTCGTATCCAATGTGTTGACGTATATCTTTCGCAAACTCAGAGTTGAAACACCATGCTCAATCCAGTATTGCGTAGCGATTTTCGCGTATCCATGTCCTCGCGCCCCAGGATCACCAATCAATTTGCGAAGTTCCGCCTTGCCGGTACTCTTGTCGATGTTGATATACGCCAGCGCGCCGATGGGCTTGTCATCCAGAGAAACGATGCCGAAGGAACTCCGTGAATCATCAACCAATTCCTTGAGATCACGTTTCACACCTGGCATTGATGACAAGAACAAACGTCCTGCCGGATCATCTACCCATTTCTTCAATAGCTTGAAATCAGCCTTCTTGTACGGTCGCACCGCCACCGCTGCCAATTGTTCCTTGGTCAATTCCTGGCTTGGCTCGGGGCGCACCTGGTTCGGCGGCCTGTAAATACCGCTGGTCTCAAGCCCAAGATCGAGCAGGATGTTCACGTAGCGCAGAAAATCCTGACGATGGAATCCATATCCGATTGCTTCACGATAGAACGATTTGGCAATCGCTTCTATGGTCTGTTGCGGCATGGCCGCCGGGGCTGGTTGATTCTTTTCCGCCATCCGTTCCCTCAAGGTTGCTGTTCACGATATAAGGGCATCATGTCATGAACGAACTTACGCCTGTAAATCGCGTTTCGCCAGTTTCCGGTAGATGTCCAGGTATGCTGCCGATGTCTGGTCAACAATGTCCTGCGGCAACGTGGGCGGGGGCGGTTCCTTATCCCAACCGCTCGCTTCCAGCCAGTCACGGACAATCTGCTTGTCGTAACTGGGCGGATTTTGACCCGGAACCACTCGATCCGCTGGCCAGAAGCGGCTGGAATCGGGCGTTAATACCTCATCAATCAACACGATTTCGTCATCTAACAATCCAAATTCGAATTTCGTATCAGCGATGATAATACCGTTCTCAGCGGCATATTCCGCAGCTTTCGAATAAATGTGCAAAGACAGGTCACGAAGCTGTTCCGCGTGCTTCTGTCCGATCAGTTTGACTACTTCATCGAAACTGATGTTTTCGTCGTGGCCTTCCTCAGCCTTTGTCGATGGTGTGAAGATTGCCGCTGGTAGACGGTCGGCCTTCTGCAAACCTGCAGGAAGCTCAATTCCGCAGACTTTACCCGTCTTCGTGTAATCCTTGAAACCCGAGCCGATCAGCCAGCCCCGGACAATGCACTCCACCGGAAACGGTTTCGCCCTACGCATCAGCACACTCCGTCCGCTCAGAGCTTCGAGCAGCTCATTACTCAAACCAGAGAGCGCGGACATCTTGCGTGGATCGCTCTCTACGACCGCGTGCTTCACCGATCCGCTGAAGTGTTCGAACCAGAACAGCGACATCTGGTTCAACACTGCGCCCTTGTTCGGTATCGGTTGGTTGAGAATGACATCAAACGCACTCAACCGGTCTGATGTCACTAGCAGCAGGTTGTTGTCGCCTGCATCATAGATTTCACGGACTTTTCCGCTTGCAACTTTCGGCAGCGGCAATTCCAACGTATGCACTGGAGCTGACATGATTTCTTCTCGATGTTTGAATCAACTGTTAACGCGGTTCAAATATGTCTGTTTGTCCACTGACAAGCTACTCGCTGATGTGCGATCAGGAGCATTGTGAGAGAGCATTACTCCCAGAGTCTGAAGTGTGTGCGGAAGATCAGACTCAGCAGTGAACGGCCTATCTTTCACCCACGCAATATATTCCCCTGGGGTTGAATGCGTTGCTCCAGACCAGCAATAGAACTGATCGGGAGAATGGTTAATGAGCTGGAACAGGCGGATTGGTGGACGAATAAGCTTGCTAATCGCATTCATCATCCTATCCACATCTTGTTTCGCATCCGGGGTAAAAGAGATCGCACCAAGACGGTTCCAGTTTCAAGTTGACGAGACAACCGTAAGTATACCTTTCCATTGCAACTATGACATCAATCTCATCCTACCATCCATCACTCGAGTTGTCATCGTCATTCATGGGATGCATCGTGAATCACGAGTGGCGTACGATAATATCCAATTTGCCGCATCCTTTGAAGAAGAGGCTGAAAACTGCCTCATCCTCGCACCTCAATTTCTCATTGAAAAAGACATCATTAGCTGGGAGCTGGATGCTCAACACCTGTTTTGGAAACAAAAACACTGGTTCTGCGGAGGATTGTCAAGATCGACACCCGACAATCCACGTTCAGCTCACATCAGCAGCTTCGCGATTCTTGATTCTCTAGTCGGACATCTGGTCGGCGCTCTGCCGAATCTTGAAACCATTGTCCTCACCGGGAATTCAGGTGGTGGACGTATGATCCAGCGTTATGCGCTCGCAGGAGTTGCTCAAAATTACTACCCTTCACATACGTTTATCTATGCATTTTCCAATCCTGGGAACTACTGCTATCTTGGGCCGGGACACTCGACGACAGATGGTATTAACTCATTCGCAGTGCCCGCTGATTATATCCTTGATAATTGCCCTCAATACAATAATTATCCGTACGGCCTGGAGGGCTTGAATGAATATCTGTCTCAATCTACTGTCGAGCAAATGCTCGAGTGGTATGCGGGACGAAACGTCGCCATCCTTCTTGGCGAAAACGACATTGATCCCCATACCCCATCACTCGACAATAGTTGTGAGGGCAAGCTACAGGGAAACCATCGCGTCCAGCGTGGGATGTACTACTATTACCATACGCGTTCGATTTATGAGAACGGGATGTTGCAGAATCACGCACTACATGTCATAGACGATGCCAGGCATCCCGGCTCTGAAATGTTCCCCGCCCCAATCTATAGATATTACCTGTTCTCCAGCGAATCCGTGGACGCCAGTTCATCTCAGTTCATCAATTATAGTCTTCGCCCTATCTATCCCAATCCTACCAATGAAGTAGTCGGAATCACAGTTGATATCTACGCAACAATTGGCTTGCAAGTCGAGGTGCTTGACATCCTCGGTCGGCGAGCAGGGCAACTCGAAAAACATCTACCATCTGGTACTCATTCCTTCAACTTGAACCTGCACGATCACAGCTCAGGGACATATTTCATAGTTATCAGGGATTCGTCCGGTCGAATGGAAGAACGAAAAGTCACTCTTTTGAAATAAGATCTTCTTCTCGGTGGATACCCGTCTGAAGATCCCTATTGCGTGAGATAGTTGACCCTAAGCCTCCAGCATCGTCGGGTGACGGAACTCTCCTTCAAACAACTGACCGCTCGACCGAACCATGAACACATCCTCCGGATCGATTGGAACCATTCGCGTTGGTAGCGTGAGCTGGTCTGGAATGAAATGGAAATCTACGGTCTTGATACCACATCCCGCATAGGACGACAAGAGTTTCCGTACATCCACCGGTTTTGCGCTGATAATATCGTAGACATGCAACGTGTCATCCATCTGTTTTGCAACCAGCACACAATCCTGCACCTCATCGTGATACACACAATCTGGATACCGATACAGAACGTGATACATGAATATTTCAGGACCGTCAAGAATACCGAAGCGGCGTGAGACTGGTGCACGTGAATCCACTCGTTCATACAACCAATCCCGATCCGCGACATTCGCCAGATCGAGCCGTCGCATTCGAATGTCGGAAGCGGATATTGTCTGGAAATCTGCTAGAAAGCGTGTTTCCTTCTCCACCCTGAATCTGAACTGTTCGTAGAACGGAATCAAATCTGGACCAGTAAACAGGAAGAACAGGTCAGAGTCCGGTTCATACCGTTTGACAACGTGATTCATCAAATGCGATGCGTACCCTTGTCCACGGTGATCGGGGTGCGTCATCACAGTACCCACTTGACGTGCATTCAATTCCCGCCCTTCGATCAACAGATGCATCTTGAACGTTGAAACGTTCGACAGCATCGTACCGTCTTCGATCAACGCGTGCGGCTTGTATTTCTCTGACCAGTACCCACTTTGACGCCATTCCTCGAGGTCGAATTCGAACACGAGGTTCGTGAGCGCATGAAACAGGCCAAAGTGCTTGGGATTGTCACGCACATCATCAATTATCAGCATCCACTAATCCTCGCATTACATATGACAAAAACGGGACATCAAGCCTTCAGTCAATCCGGCCTTATGTCCCGTATGATAACAACTAAATGATCACTGAATTACTTTGGACGAACCATCTCTTCTGGACGGACCTTTTCGTCAAACTCCTCAGCCGTCAACAAGCCCAGTTCAACCACCGCTTCCTTCAGCGTCGTGTTTTCAGCGTGGGCTTTCTTCGCAACCTTGGCGGCGTTGTCGTATCCAATGTGCGGGTTCAATGCGGTCACCAGCATCAGCGATTCGTTCATGATCGCTTCGATTCGCTGCAGGTTTGGTTCGGTACCCTTGATGCAGTTGTCGTTGAAGCTCACGCAGGCATCGCCAATCAGCCGCGCGCTTTGCAGGAAGTTGTAGATCATAACCGGCTTGAACACGTTCAGCTCGAAATGACCCGTCGCACCGCCGACATTAACCGCGACATCGTTACCGATCACCTGCGCGGCGACCATCGTAATCGCTTCTGCCTGAGTCGGATTGACCTTGCCCGGCATAATTGATGAGCCCGGCTCATTCGCCGGGAGGCTCAGTTCTCCGATGCCGCAACGCGGGCCGGAACCGAGCATGCGAACATCGTTGCCGATCTTCATCATCCCAACCGCGATGGTCTTGAGCACGCCCGAACCTTCAACGATAGCATCATGCGCTGCCAGCGCCTCGAACTTGTTCGGAGCGGTGACGAACGGCAGATCCGTCAGATCCGCAATCTTCTTCGCTGCCTTGACCGCGAACTCTGGATGCGTGTTCAGACCGGTTCCGACTGCCGTTCCACCGAGTGCCAGCTCAAACAGACGAGGCAGCATACCATCGATGCGTGCCAGAGCATTCGTCATTTGATGCGCGTAGCCGCTGAATTCCTGGCCGAGTGTGAGCGGGACAGCATCCATGAAGTGAGTACGGCCGATCTTGATGACTTCATCCCATTCTTCGCTCTTGTTCTTCAGCTCGTTGCGCAGCGTGGTGATGCCCGGAATCGTTGTCTGCACAACTACATTTGCCGCCGCGATGTGCATCGCAGTTGGAAAGGTATCGTTTGACGATTGCGCCTTGTTGACGTCATCATTCGGATGAATCGGATCCTTCGAACCGAGCGTACCGCCAGCGATTTCGATGGCGCGGTTGGCGATCACCTCGTTAACATTCATGTTCGTCTGGGTACCACTACCTGTCTGCCAGACGACGAGCGGGAAGTGATCATCCTGCTTGCCAGCTATAACTTCGTCCGCTGCCTGCACGATCAGATCGGCTTTTTCCTGAGGGAGGATTCCGAGTTCGGCATTGGTTAAGGCCGCAGCCTTCTTGAGGATACCAAACGCGCGAATCAACTCGCGGGGCATCGTCTCGCCACCGATCTTGAAGTTCATCAAACTTCGAGCGGTTTGCGCACCATAATATTTGCCAGCGGGAACCTTGATCTCTCCCATGGTATCCCGTTCGATCCGGTAATCCATCACATCCTCCTGAACAATTCACCCACAGTCCGGTTACATGACGCATGCACTTCACTGGAGCGTGGAGTTTTTCACAATGGAAAGCGCGGGCTGATTGGCCCGCGAGTTTGTTGACTGCTATTGCTGAAGATACGAACACGTGCGACGTTTACGCGGCTCCGCGAGTGCGTGGTGGTGTGGAAGAGGCCGGGGACACTTTGTCCTCAAAGTGTCCCCTCAATCATCACACAGGGACAATTAACGGAGTAAGTGTCCCCGGTTCACGCGACATCTAGGTCAGGTTCAGCGTTTCTTCCATCGCTTTGCGAATGCCCGTACTGACATGGCTGATCGTTGGGCCGAGCATATATGCCGGCGTCGTGACAACGCGGTATTCTTCATCTACTACAGCCTCTCCGACAGTGGCATTCACATGCTGAACACCCATGGATTCGACTGCAGCAGCAGTGTCCGAATCGTTACCAATAGTCAACTTGACTCGCTTGCCAGCCTTACCATAGGTGTATGCCGCGACAACAGGCGCAATACAGATGAAAGTCGTTACCTTGCCCGCATCGTGAAAGTCGAGGATTACACTCTCCACATCTGGATCGACCGTACACTCCGCACCTTTGAACGCGAAGTCGCACAAATTCTTCGCCGCGCCGAATCCACCAGGGAACACAATCGCATCATAATCGGACGCGTTCAGCTCGGTTAACGGCTTGATATTTCCACGCGCGATCCGTGCCCCTTCGATTAGGCAATTACGGGTCCGCCCGGACATTTCTTCGCCCCTGGTATGATCTACCACATGAAACTGCGGTTTGTCCGGGGCATAGCATTGGTAGCTTGCACCCAGATCATCAAGATGCAGCAACGCGAGCGTCGCTTCGTGGATCTCGGTACCATCACTCACACCACTCCCGGCAATGACAACTGCGACATTTGCCATGAGTTCCCCCTCCTGTGTCAAATTGTATGTGATATTCAGAACTTACTCAGGTAGCTACTGAGGGTCAAGCTGAAGCATGTTTTCCAGTCACCAACAGAGGGGGATTACACATCCCTGATGAGAGCTTCAGGCAATTGCGTCAGCAGCCATGATGCGATCAAACCTAACAACGTGCCGCTGATAATCGCCATAATCAGGCTGGGTCCGGCAAAGATGAATAGTCCAGAGTGACGTGCGATCAAAACCGAAGCCAATGCGAACTGGGTTAGCATGTGAACAAAGGCGCCAGACGCCGAGACACTGATCACGCTGACATGCGTTTTCCCCACCGCTCGAACGAAAGCCATCGCGGGGACAGCCGTGATCGCTCCGCCAAGTGACAACACAAACACCGGCGTGGCCCACGTTCCCAGAAATAGAGCAACTGCGATCACTCGCAGCACATTGACCAGCAACGCCGCTCGCCACCCGAATCCGTACAACACCAGGACCGCAGCCAGGTTAGCGATTCCCAGCTTAGCCCACGGCAAGGGTTGCGGGATGAATTGTTCGAGACCGCCGAGTACGGCTGCGACAGCTGTCCATAACGCCAGTCGGACGATAACTCGCGCGTTACGCATGACCTGTTCGCGGTCAATCTTGTTATCTGAAAGGTTCATCGGTTACCCGGTGACACCATCAATTCCAGACTCATCCTCTACACCCTCAACCCGCACTGCTACGTGGTTCGGCACACAGATCAACATTTGCCCACGTGTCGAGATTGCACCCATGCGAATGCAAGTTTTGTGCGGACATGCCGATTCGGTGATCCTTACTGAATTATCCTCGACCTTAACAACCGTCTCCCCACGATCTCCCTGTACCTTCACTTCGCCCTGCACATCCAGTGGCATCATCGACTCCGGCTTGCCATCGACAAGGACAATCACTTTCGCACCACGTGGAATCATGAGACTGGACACAGTGAGCAAACTGGCGAGGAGAAGCAAAACGGCGAGCACGAGCAAGTCGCCAAACCTGAACGAATTCTTCCGCTTCAACGGATAGCTCGTGTCAACATCACAGAGTTTACAAATAACGATTGGTGTTGAACTGTCGTGAATCCGAGATCCTTGAGTTCATGAACCATCTTCGTGACCGACCAGAAATTCCGTGATGATTCGGACAGATATTTGTAGGCATTGTATTGTCCACTCAATACTGCACCTATCCAGGGAATGACATTGTGGAGATAGAAGGTAACGAAAGGGTTACCTCCCCATTGTCCGTCAGATTGCGGATGGAATTCAAGAATGATCAGACGTCCACCCGGTTTCAAAACGCGCATAAGTTCGGACAAGCCCATACGAGTGTCCGCAAAATTTCGGACGCCAAACGCTACAGTCGCACCATCAAATGTTTCATCAGGATATGGAAGATGTTCAGCACGCGCCAACGCTGTCGGAACCGAAACTCCCGGCGGGATTTTCTTTTGCAAGCGGCCGAGCAGTTCAATGGAGGGATCAGCGGCATACCAATGGCTTGCAGGTGCCAGTTTCACTCCTGCAAACGTCATGTCGCCGCTGCCTGATGCAACATCGAGCCAGGTTTCCATCGCCCGGGGAGCACCAGCTTGCAAGGCAAGCGCACGCCACCTGCTGTCTAATCCCATGCTCAGAACACGGTTTAACAGGTCGTAGGTCGGTGCAATATTATCAAACATCCCGGCGATACGCGCGGATTTCTGCTCAACCGCATCGCCAGCGGGTTGGTTGTTCATTGAATGAAAACGAGTTTTTGTGTTTCGGTTTGTTCGCCAGCATATACCTTCAACAAATACATACCGCTGGCAGTTCCAGCATCAGGTGTCCAACTCAAATGGTGAGTTCGTGGCCACAGTGATTCGTCCGTAAGGACAGCAACTTCTCGCCCCAGTACATCATACACCACCGCTCGAATATCCATCGGACGGTGAATCTTCACATCAAATGAAACTGATGAATTGAACGGATTCGGCCAGGCTTTTGACACCTCAAATTCAAGCGGTAAGAACAAGTCATCATCAACATTCGCCCTATTCTCAGCGGTACACAGCAACCATTCCTCGGGATCGAATTCAAATGAATCGGGCGGCATCGTAAAGCCAGTCAGTGTAACCGTTTGCGCTACAACAGCATCCACTTCCGCACGGGCCGGCGTGTACCGATAAACAGCCGGGCTTTCAGACACTCGCTCGCGAACCAGAATCGGGATGGGTGTTGAAAAGTACGGCGCATTCTGCTGCATCTGGTATAATCGGAAGCTGACTTCGTACTCACTCCCCACCTGGCGGGTGCTGAAGCCGGTTGTGATGTATTCAGGATAGCCCTGTCCGTACACCCACTCATCAAAGAATGATGTCAGATCCATCCCGGAGATCGTTTCCATCGCCAACTGGAAGTCAGGACTGGAGGCGCAATCGAATCCGTGTTGCTCAGCGTAATACTGAAGTCCGTCGTAGAAGCTCTCATCTCCAACCACCCAACGCAGCATATGCATGATCCACGCACCCTTTTTGTAAACCGTGGTGCAGAACATATGGTTGTTCGGAGGATCGTAGATCGGATGACGGGTACTGCTATCGTGATTGAAGAACTGGCTGCGGAAGCTGGCCAAAAGGTCACGCCTGTCTTCCTCTGAGAAGTACTCCGCCCATAAGGCTTCGCTGTAGGATGCGAATCCTTCATTCAGCCAGATGTTGGCGAAAGTACGCGGCCCAACTAAATCACCCCACCACTGATGACCGAGCTCATGGGCTACGATGTTCTCGTAGTAACGTGACCCAGTATTCACCAGTTGAAACCCAAACGTGGTAGCAGTCTGATGTTCCATCGCACCCCAGCCACCAAAGATGCCAGCCATTGCCTGATCGTATTTGACGAAAGGATAGATTCCAAACAATGGTTCGAAATAGGTAATCATTTCATCCGTACGGCCAAAGTCATATTCCGCTTCTGCCTGATATTGAGGAAGGATCCAGTATGCAACCGGAGTGTTGTTCACACCTGCAGGATCGTCATCTACAACCACATACGGTCCCGCCGAAAACGCTAGCAGATATGTTGATGTCAGCTCGTTGTTGATCCAGTAGTATGTGTTTGTCCCATCACCATTATCGGTAATCGAATCCAGCAAGCCGTTTGCGAGGATCTCGTACTCCGTGTCCATCGTGATCCGCATCTCGCTGGTAACCTTGTCAAACGGAAGGTCAAAGCAAGCGAGCCAGCGACGGGTGTCGTACGGTTCGCCGAATGTGAATAAGGTGTTCGTGCTGTTTGACTTGACCATCCCGCCGGACGCATTAGTGTTGAAGATGAGTCCGCTGTAGTGCGTCTCAACCGTAAACTCGGCACCAGCGGCGATTGGAGTTGTTGGGGTTATTGTTACCATCTCATTCGTGTAGCCATAAACTGCCGCGACACCGTTGACCAGCAATAGGTTAATTGTACAGTCTTTGAGATGGTAGTAGAAATCGGTCAATTCCTGGTTTGCTTCCGCCGTCATCACTACTACGCCATCGAAGGTATTGGCGTTCAAATCCGGGAATAATTGGATGTCGAGATGCAGCGAATTATACTCGTGAGTGCTGTCGTCCGCTATCGAATACCACGATTTGTCCAAGCCCAGTACAACTTTACCATGCGAACAAGCGTGATCATGCTCGCCAGCGAGAGACTGATCGTGGAGGCGTTGAACAAACATCTGCAACGGTGATTCAGGTACCTCTGCAAACGCTGAAACCCCTGTCACCGCTCCAATTGCGACAAACAACATGATCAACAGTCTACGCATGATCGAACCCCATTCACGTTCTTCAGTGAGTTTTAAACCGTAAAGATCGTTCGAGATGTAGCTTGAACATCTACTCATGAACAGTGTATCTTCCTATCCATCAGGCAGATCGTACATTCTCGTATCTACTTTTACGAGTGGACAACGACTGCAAAGCGACCCGCAAATACCAAGATAACAAACTCGTGCGGCAAACTCCTCACATACGGCTCATCTTTGTTATTTCGCTGATGCTGGTCTGCGTCGGAACGGAGGCCATGCTTCGCGAGAATCCACGCGACAGGCTCGACCGACTGCGCGGTGAGGTGGATTCGCTGAATGTCATCCTCACTGATCTCACCCAATCTGAACAGGATCTCGCTGGACGTATCCAAGCCCTCGACAAGCAGATTGCAGCTCGTGAGCGACTGATGCGTGAGCTGGATTCGCAACGGTCCAATGCCCAAGCTGCAGTCCGCAAACAAGATCGGAAGATAGAATCACAGCAGAACGAACTTGGTGTTGTCGAACGCGATCTTGTCACCATCCGTGGGGACATCTCAGCACTACAAGATCAGGTCGCTTCGCGAGCAGTTCACCTGTATAAGCAGGGCGACCGGAGAGTTTTGGCCTATCTGTTGAACTCGGAATCACCTGGCGAATTTCTCCGACGGCAGGTCTATGTTCGCAAGATCAATGAGCGCGATGAAAACAACCTGAACGCACTCTCCGCCGCACAGAATAAACATGAAAACGTTGCAGACAGACACCGTCAACTGATCACAGACCTGGCAGAAACTCGTGCGGAAAAAGCCGCGCAGGTAGATCGCGCGAATGTTCTCCTCGCCGAAGCGAACGCCGAACGTGATCTGATCGCGTCCGACAGATCTGTCTTGCAAATCACAATCGCTGATTTGCGACAAGATCAGGACGCAATCAACTCTCATATCGCAACACGTGAATCCGCAATGAACGAAGTCCAGCAGTGGATCGTTTCACTCGAGCAACAACGTGTTAACGGAGGCGTGCAACAAGTTGGCGTTAATTCGGACGCCCGGATTCTTGTTCGCGACATCCCTCATTTTTCTTCCTTCCCAAGCGCCCGGGGACGACTACCCTGGCCGGTACGAGGCTCGGTTGTTACGCAATTCGGTATGGAACGAAATCAGGATACCGGGACGATCACCGAGAATCCCGGCATCGATATCCAAGCACATGAGGGCTCCGAAGTGCTGGCAGTGCAGGAGGGGATCTGCACACGAATTACCTACGTTCGTGGATTCGGCAACACGGTCTTGATCTCCCATGAAAATGGGTATTATACCGTGTATGCCCATCTCGCCAGTGTGCTCGTCGGCGAGAGCGAACGGGTGGACGGTGGACGTGTGATCGGGACCGTCGGTCAATCCGGCGGAGCAGAATCACCGCGCCTCCATTTCCAGGTATGGCACAAACAGGAAAAACAGGATCCCCTGACGTGGCTGAGCTCTTAGACCTGTTGGACGAAGCTGAAGTTGTTGGCGGCGGAATCCGCTTCTCCCATCTGATCGGTCAAGAACGCATCAAGGACGTGCTCACTCGTGCCGCTGAAACAGGCCGGAACGCGCACGCATACCTGTTTCTCGGCGAGGACGGTGTCGGCAAGGAAGCAGCCGCGCTGAATTTCGCCCGCATACTGTTGTGCAAATCGGATCATGAACGTCGCAGTGTTCCGCCGTCAGCCATGCCCTGTGAGAAGTGCGACAGTTGTGTGCAGAGTGTGAAACTGACTCATCCCGGGATGAAAATCCTGTTCCCGCAACCAAAGCCGCAACCTCCGAAAGAAAGCCAGGAAGGTGCGGACGCTGTTGAGCAATACACCGCAGCCCAACGCAAGCAGATTGATGCCGTGATTTCGGCGAAGGTAGACGATTACTACGCAAACTTAGCCGTTGGCGCGAACAGTGAGATCCTGATTGAACACATCCGCACACTGCGTAAGGAGTTCAGACTGACCTCCTATTCCGGCGGATGGCGGGTGGTAATCGTTAGCCAGGCAGATCGCCTGCGAGTGCAAGCGGCAAACGCTTTCCTCAAGCTGCTCGAGGAACCACCGGAGAACGTCGTCTTCATTCTCACATCCTCGCGGGAATCCCGTCTACTGTCAACTATTGTCTCGCGGTGCCAAGTGCTCCGTTTCGCACGAATTGACCGCGAAACACTGAAAACAGAGTTGGTTGAAAGACTGGGAGTCAAACCAGACAAGGCAGAAGCGGCAACCAGGATCGCGAACGGTTCGTGGAAGCAAGCAGTTGACTGGGCAAAGGGTGATCCTACGAAAGAAACGAAGAAAGTCATTGATCTATTACGTGACCTTCTGCGAGGTGATCCGGGTCGATTGGATGAGCTCGTCGACTACTGGGGAGCTGCCTCACGACAAGACAGCTTCGCAGGATTGCTCGATCAACTCTCGAATTGGCTGAGAGACGTACAACGCTTCGACGCTGATCCCGACTCAGCATTAGAGTTTGATCGGGATGAGCATCTTACTAAATTTGCTTCCTTTACTGAAGGCCGGAATTTCGAGGACGCGCTCAGCACAATCGACCAGGCTCGGTTGGATATTGAGCGTCATGTCCAATCATCGCTGATCGCCCACACCCTGTTTTACAAACTGCGCAGGGTGCTATTTGAACAGGATCGCGATCGCGCCTGATACCCGGCACCATGCTGTTCAAGGAAACCTCATGCATTTTGTGGAAATAGAGTTTCGCGGAAGACGCAGGGTAACCTATGTCAATCCCCAGCAATATCCGCTCTCACCAAATGACGCCGTCATTGTCCAGGCAGACCGGGGTGTAGACCTCGGTTACGTAAACCTGACTGATGAGCGATTCACCGAACTCAACCAAGCCAACATCGAGGAAGGTCTGGAGCCGGAAGCTGTATTGCGTTTGGCCAAACCCGATGATCTGAACCAGTTGGCTGAAAATATTGAGTTTGAAAAAGACGCGCGTGGATTCTTCCGCGAGGAAGTGAAACGAATTGAGCTGGAAATGAAGCTGGTCGAAATTGAATGCCAGCTTGATCGACGCAAACTCACCTTCTACTTCACGGCAGATGGTCGCGTCGACTTTCGTGAACTGGTTAAGTCACTTGCCCAGAAATTCCACACCCGAATTGATCTGCGTCAGATTGGCGCTCGTGATGAATCGAAGAAGCTCGGCGGCATTGGTATTTGTGGACGTGAGCTTTGTTGTTCATCCTGGATTCGCGAATTCAAACCCGTCACCACATCGATGATGAAGGATCAGCATATGATCCTGAATCCACAGAAGAATACTGGTCCGTGTGGAAAATTGCGCTGCTGTCTGCGTTTCGAAGTGGATCAATATCGTGAACTGAACCAACTGTTCCCAAAAGTTGGGATGCAGGTGAAAGGTCCACGCGGACGTGGCAAAATCACCAAGTTCAGTTACAACTGGGAACACATCGGCATCGAATGGGAAGATGGTGCCAAGTACTCGTATGGCATCGAACACCTTACTGAATGCAGTGACTGGAAACCGGAAGATTCAAGTAAGATCCAATCCCTGACGTTTACAAAAGATCCGTCCCTCGAACAGCAGCGTAAGGACGAACATGAAGGCGAACTGATGGCCCGTGCTACCCCTCAGGAGAGTGGTGAACCACGCGTGTCAGTGCGCTCCACCCCGAAGAAGGGACACAAAGGTGGCAAGGGTAAAGAACCAAACTGTGCCCGAGCAAAGGACAAACCCGCAAGAGGCAAACATGGCGGCGGTCCGAAAGGACAGGTAGTCACGCTCGAACCGGTATCCAGCCCGAGCAAATCAGACTCAGATTCGCAAGACGAAAAGTCAGGTCAGCGGAAGTCACGGCGAGGCGGATCGCGGAGACGCGGTCGAGGTCGCGGAGACAAGAGCAATAATGCTGAAGCCCAGGGCGCCAAGCGAGACAACAAGCAGCGCTCTAACAAACCGAAGAAGAACAAGAAACCTTCTGGTGATCAACAGCAGGCCCAGGGAAGCAAAGACAGCGACGGCGGCGAAGGCAAGGCACAAAAGCCCAATCGCAGGCGCGGCGGGCGTGGACGCAACCGAAGCGGCGGTGGTGGGAACAAGAACCCACAGGGTGGAAATGCCGGAAATGCACCGAAACAATCCAGCGGCGAGGCTCAATCGAGACCCTCTGGTGGCACTGATCAGAAACCAGACGCATCTTCCCAGCCCAAAAGTGACAAACCAGTTGGCCGTCCACCGAAACCACGTGGACGTAACCGAAGGCGGTAGAGTTTCATGAGCAAACCGTTCTACATCACAACACCACTGTATTACGTCAATGACGAGCCGCATATCGGCCATGCTTATACAACAGTGCTGGCTGATACACTGGCGCGGTATCACCGTTTATTTGGTGATGATGTCCATCTTCTGACCGGAACCGATGAACACGGTCAAAAAGTTGAAGCCGCCGCCAAGAAACTAGGGCGCACTCCCCAGGAGCATTGCGACATCACGTCGAAAAAATTCGATGACGTCTGGATGAAGCTGGGAATCAGTTACGACGATTTCATCCGCACGACTGAACCACGCCATAAAAAAGTCGTGTGCGATATCCTGCAACAGATCTATGATGCCGGCGATATCTACAAGAAAGAGTATGAAGGCTGGTACAGCGTCTTCGAAGAACAATTCTTCACCGAGAAAGATCTGATCGATGGGAAGGATCCCATCGGTGGACGTCCGGTTGAGCTCGTTAAAGAGACGAACTACTTCTTCAAGATGTCCAAGTACCAGGATTGGCTAATTCAGCATTACGAAGACAATCCCGACGCCATCGTTCCCTCATTTCGCCGAAATGAGGTACTTGGATTCCTGAGCCAACCATTGAACGATCTGTGCATCAGCCGTCCGAAGAGCAGGCTGAGCTGGGGTATCGAAATACCGTGGGACAGCGATTATGTCACGTACGTCTGGTTCGATGCGCTGCTGAACTACTATACGGCAACTCTCGTTACGCCGGATGGCAAAGATGTGTCCTGGCCAGCGGATTTTCACCTGATCGGCAAGGATATCCTTACCACGCACGCCGTCTATTGGCCAACAATGCTGAAAGCTGCAGGACTGGATATACCTCGACACATCCTCGCACACGGCTGGTGGCTGTCGAAAGATGCATCGAAAATGTCCAAATCGGCGGGCAACGTGGTCAAACCGTTTGACCTCGTGGATGTTTACGGCAGCGATCCGTTCCGCTACTACCTGATGCGAGACATGGTCGTCGGACAAGACTCGAACTTCAGCGAAGAAACGGTCATCAAGCGCCTGAACAGCGACCTAGCCAATGACCTCGGCAACCTGTTGAACCGCGTAACTAAACTGCTGACACAGCACTTTGACGGCATTGTTCCCGAAGTCGTATGGGATGAGGAAGATCCGCTGATCGAGCTGTCAAAAGCGACAACACACAAAGTTCGGCAACTGATTAACGACCTCCAGATTCATTCGGCGATTGAAGAGACGCTGCAGTTCGTGCGGGCGATAAATCGCGATATCACTGAAGCAGCTCCGTGGACAACGGTTAAAACCGACAAAGAACAGGCGGGACGTGATCTCGCACGAGCGGCTGAAGGTTTGCGTATCGCAGCCGTACTACTCTCCCCCGTCATGCCGGTGATGATACCCGAAGTATTGACACGGTTAGGTGTTACGGATGCGGATAGTGTTAGCTGGGATAGCGTGGAATGGGGCGAATCGTTAGCTGGCAAGAGCGCCGCATATGGCGATGCGTTGTTCCCACGATACCAGAAACTGATTCAGCAGGAAACCAAACCAACTGTAAAACAGCAGCCGAAGAAAGAAAAGAAAGCAAAAGTTGCTGAGGAAACGGGTGACGGCTTGATCAGCTTCAACCAGTTCAAGCAGATTGATCTGCGCACCGCGGTCGTGCTCGAAGCCGAACCGATCGAAGACACCGACAAGCTGATGAAACTCAAGATTGACCTCGGCACGGAACAACGTCAGTTGGTCGCCGGAATCAAACAGAACTACACGCCTGAACAGATCATCGGCAAGACGATCATCGTCGTCGCTAACCTGCAGCCTGCCAAAATCCGTGGCGTGGAGTCGAACGGAATGCTGCTGGCTGTACGGGAAGGCGATGAACTGCGTCTGCTTACACCTAACGACCAGGTATCGCCGGGATTACGTGTAAGTTGATTGAGGCTGGAGGCTGGAGTGAACATAATTCTCGGTTCCTGACACGAGTCATTCTGAACGAAGTGAAGAATCTCGCTTTTCTCCAGGGTCAATCGACAACTACGAGATCCTTCACTCACACCGTTTCACGGTGCGGTTCAGGATGACTTCCAGTTCATATTTCATCGTACCTCAAGCAAGAAATCCACAGCTGCGTTCGCATGCAACTCTAACGTATCGAAATATGGCACCGTAACCTGATCCTGTTTCACTAACAGCCCGATTTCCGTACATCCTGCAATCACTCCCTCCCCACCCCGTTCGATCAACGATTCGATGATCGTGAGGAAATGGTCCCGTGAGGAATCGACGATCTTGCCCTGTACCAGTTCGTCGAAGATCACGCTGTGAATGGACTCCCGGTCAGGTTGTTCCGGCACGATCACGTTCAAGCCGAATTCCCGCTTCAAACGTTCACGATAGAACGGCTTTTCCATCGTAAACCGTGTGCCGAGTAATATGACAGATTGAATATCCCTGTCTCGGATCACACTACCGGTTGCATCGGCGATGTGCAATACAGGCACGGACACGGAGTCGCTCACCATGTCATAGACCTTGTGCATAGTGTTAGTGCAGATCAGAATACCATCTACACCGGATATTTCCAGTGTACGAGCTGCCTTCGCGAGTTCTTGACCTACTTCATCCCAACGACCTTGATGCTGCATCTCTGAGATGTGTTGAAATTCGACGCTGACCATGTTGATCGGAGCCGAGTGAATTCCACCCAACCGTTCACGCACCCCCTGGTTGATCAGACGATAGTAGTGCAGCGTGCTCTCCCAGCTCATCCCGCCGATCAATCCGATAGTTTTCATTCCACCCTCAAGCAAAACAGCAGGCTCAATGGCCTGCTGACATGTTGCTGATAAATTCTGTTGCCTAGTGTGTCATTCTGAAATGAACATAGTGAAGTGAAGAAGATCCAGCTAATATACTGGTTGCTATTAGAGCTGCAACACTGGTCCAGTTGGATCTTCTTCGTCCGGCTGCTGCCGGACTCAGAATGACCTGTTTCGCACTATTCGTGTGCAAAGCAAGTGCACAACCCTACTCCACCGTCACTGACTTTGCCAGGTTGCGCGGCTTGTCCATGTCGAGACCGAGCAAGTCGGCGACATAGTATGACAGGAGCTGCAACGGCAGCACCGCAAGCAGCGGTACCAGCATGCGATGTGTTTTTGGGATGCTGAGCACATGGTTAGCCAGCTGATCCATCCGGTGATCGCCCTCAGTGACCAACGCGATTACAACGCCGTCACGCGCGCGAACTTCCTGCGTGTTCGACAGAATCTTGCTACCCTCTCCAGCTCTGTTTTCAGCTGCTAGCACGACGACCGGCATCATCCGGTCAATCAGCGCGATCGGTCCGTGTTTCATTTCAGCAGCTGGATATCCTTCAGCGTGGATGTAACTGATTTCCTTTAGCTTTAACGCGCCTTCGAGTGCGACCGGATACTGCGTGCCACGACCCAGATAGAGGAAATTGCTCGCATGGCTGAAAATCTTGGCTATGTCAATCACTTGTTCATGATCGGAGAGCAGTGATGTTACTTTTTCCGGAAGGGTCTGCATGGCTTCCGTCATTTCAAGGCTTACTTCATCCAACCCTCGCCGTTGCTGACGCAGTAGCAACGCAATCATGATCAGCACAGTCACCTGGCTGGTGAACGCTTTCGTCGAGGCAACACCGATTTCAGGGCCTGCGTGCAGATATACACCGCCAGCGCTCTCACGTGCGATAGTTGAGCCGACACTGTTGACAATACCCAAACCAACTGCCCCACGCTTCTTTGCTTCACGCAAAGCTTCTAGGGTGTCAATCGTCTCGCCCGATTGGCTAATCGCAAAGGCGACCGTTTTCTCAGGGATTACCGGACTACGGTAGCGGAACTCTGAAGCGTACTCAACCTCGACTGGAATGCGAGCCAGCTCTTCGATGATGTATTCGCCTACAAGACCCGCGTGATAGGACGTGCCGCAACCCAGAAGCAGAATACGTTCAGCGTTGGCAAGATCTTCCATGTGCTGGTTCAGCCCGCCGAGCTTGATACTGCCGTCCGAAAGCATCCGACCACGCATCGTATCTTCAAGAGTCTGCGGCTGTTCCATGATTTCCTTGAGCATGAAATGCGGATAGCCGCCTTTTTCGATCTGCTCAAGAGTGAAATCTATGTGAGTAGTCTCACGAGATATCGGAGATTGATCCAGGTTGAAATGGCGAAACTCACCCTCCTCAACGATACCGATTTCGTTATCATTCAGGAAGATGACTTCGCGGGTATGTTCCACGATGGCCGCGAGATCTGACGCAACGAAAAACTCTGTCTCACCAATTCCAACAAGTAACGGACTGCCTTTGCGGGCAACAACCATACTGCGGGGATGATCCTTGTGCATTACCACGATTCCATACGTGCCTTCAACGCGATGGAGCGCATGCACAACAGCGGACAGGAAATCGCCTTCATAGAAGTCCATTATCAGGTTTGCGAGGACTTCCGTATCTGTATCACTGACGAAGGTGTACCCGGCATTGCCCAAGTATTCCTTCAGTTCACTGTAGTTCTCGATAATACCATTATGGATGAGGGCAAGATCTTCGCCCATCGAATAATGAGGGTGAGCGTTAACATCGTTGGGAACGCCATGCGTCGCCCATCGAGTGTGACCAAGACCCACTGTTGAATTAAGATCAGTGGCATGCCCATTCAACATGCCTTCTAACTCTTTTAGACGACCGTTCTTTTTCAGCACCTGTAGCCTACCCTCTTCCATTAACGCGATTCCAGAAGAGTCGTAGCCACGGTACTCCAGCCGTCGCAAGCCATCTATCAGCAGTGGAGTTGCCGGGCGTTGCCCGACGTATCCGATAATCCCACACATAGGTACTATCCTTCCAACTCTGCACACATCAAACATCATCAAACTCTGGGTCCCGCACAGCTCGGATAACATGAAATATTGGGGAAATCCATCCCAAATATGTGATCAGGCGGGAATCTTTAAAGTAGCGAGATACTCGCGACGATCAAAGACATTCACCAAAGAACAACCCCCGGAGTTATTTCAAGGTAGTCCGACCTTAACCTCGAATGGTGATCTGGACGTTGATGCCGAACTCCTGAAACTTAGTCGTATTGTGGTCTCGTTCTGTAACGCCATACTTATAGCGAATAGAACCATTCACGTTACGCGAAAACCGATAGTTCACTGAAGGACCAATCGACCAGCTCATATTCTTCCCTTGCACCTGCTCGAAATCTGAACCTTCACGCTGCGTTTCGTTATCGCTCTGTGTTTGGTCGAAATTTAACGAGAACGTTGTCTCGTTGTCGAATCGTTTGTTCTTGAACGGCCAGACTGGGATCGGAATACGGAAACCAGTTTTGCGTGTATAGCTAGCAGATAGCGTGATTCCCTTCGATGTCTTACGCGTCCGGGTGCTGTTGCTGGGTGTTTCATTGTAGTTCTGCGACCAAGTGTACCGAGCTGTGGTACTGATACCATGATTCCACGTTATGTTGAACCCGGCGAGCGGACTGAATTGGCGATCCCATGCACGTGATTGAACCTGACGTCGGGTTCCGCCACCCTCCTCTTCGGTTAGATTGATCTGATCCCATTTCTCATCATACTTACCAGTATAGCTATGGTCGAAGGAGATCGTCTGGGCAATGTCCTTCAATGGACCAAATTGCTCCAATCCTGTCCAGCGAAGCTGGTAATCGGGGATATCCAGCTTAGATAGTGAGCGAGAATCCTTGTTGTACAGGAAGAATGCGGAACGGGAAGTGGATCCCGAGATTTTATTTCCGCTCGAATGTGAGAACTTTATGTTGTAATTCACGGTCGTACTCAGACGTGTGGACCAATCAACACCCGTACTGACGCGATAGTCGTCTGTGCGACTGCTACTTGAGACTGAAGTTTGGCCCGGCACCTGTTTTAAACCTGAATCACCAGTGAAGCCCAGGCGATAAAGCAAACCTGGTGTTCCATCCTCAACACCTGGATCGGTAAACGCCGTTGACTGACTGTAGTTCACACGTATGTCATTCAATCGACGAAGGAATCCCATTCCGAGATTGAGCGGGTTAATCGCACGCAGGAGCTGCTTCTGACGTTGACGAGCCAACTCTTCATCCGACGGTCCTTCTCTCTCCTCATCGTCTCCTTCTTCACCTTCTTCTCCGTCTTCTCCTTCAAGACGCTCAAACTCATCTTCCCGTCCCAGCATTCGGGCAAAATCGCGTGCCTGTTCATCCTGGACACTCCCGCTGCCTGATTCCGCCGGAATAAGCTGTCGAATCCTGAATGACAGGCTACCACCGAGGTTATTGCTGGTTTGAACCGTACGTCCAGTGTACTTGAAGCTTGCCCAGTTCCACGTATATCGGCTACTGTAGTCAAAGCTGGTAGTCAACCAACTGACGATGTTTGGATTGTAGTTGAAACGGACATTTTGTGATTTCTGCGTATCTGCAAATGGCAGATTCATCGCGGTCCAGAATGTATCCGTATACCGAGAATCATCTTGTCCAACTCGGTCCCACGGTTGCTTCAGATCTTGCAGAATACCCAGAAATTCTGCCTGCTGGTATATGTATTCGAGGACAACATCAGGTAATACGCCATTATCCAAACTATCTTGTGCTGCATTACCCAGATCGATCACAAGTTGGTCGTTGCCTACGGTTGTCAAATCCAGTATCAACTCGTCAACCATCTGTTGGTCGTTCGTTCCGGGGTCAAAAATCAACTGACGGGCAGCTTCCGATTGGTCATCATACAATATCTGCTGACGAATGCTGTCTTCACGTACCAATTGAGAATTGACAGAGTAATCGTAGTCAAACGACATGGACCGGAACGGGCTGAAGCTGGTTCCCCAATCGCGAGCTAATGTTAATTTGTATGACGGTCGCTCAAGTGAGTTTCGATTCTTCTGAGAACCAACATTTTCTGATGCATCAATTCCTGCGTTTATGCGCGTCGGGAGATAGTTGAATTTGCTGTCGGTGAGCAAATCCATGACAGGTATGTTCTGTGTCCATCCAAAAACATCCAACTCCTGCCGTTCAATTGGAAGCGAATAGCCGACACTTCCTCTGCTCGTGAACGTTTTGCTGAATTGCTGGCCAAGGCTTGAAGAGTACTTTTCACCACGATTGTAGCTGACATTCAGCTTGTCAACAGTGTATTTCGGCAACCAATGACCACTCTCTCGGCTCTTGGAATATCCCAGACTCCATGAATAGTTCTGGGAGGTAGTGAACAGCGTATCAACGCCCCACTGCGATAAATCCTGAAGCGGCAGTCCGGTCAATTCATGGACAACGATATCTCCGTTTTCATCCAGCAGATAGCGATCCTGGAAGTGTTTCTTGCTCAACGCCATCTCGCCGAACCGTCTCCAGACATTCAGTTCGCCCTCATCAACCAGGCTTTCAGTACGTACATCACCATTATTCGACGTGTATTTCGGAATACTCAAATTACTGGACACACTCGCACGCAACGGCAAGCGAATACCCAAAGCAGGATCCAGAAACTTGTCCAGCTGGAGCGAGCCGCTCACAGATGCGTCAAGGCTGCTTTTATCAGAACCTGTGCGTTGATCAACCTGGTGAAATTCTGCATCCGATTGTTTCATGTTCGTCTTGACTTCAATCAGATCCGCGAAACTCAAGTCCAGCGAGCTACGCATTGCCAGCCCACGTTCCCGGCGAACACCAGAGAGTCGAAGCTCGTCAACCCAAACTTCAATTTCTTCATCACGCGAAACTGAGCGCCCCGAATTCCTGACACCTACTGCGTAATAGCTGATATTTCCGATTGATGGCGACCCGATTACCTTCAGAGAATGCCCGTTCGCGAGCAGTTCCGACGCAATGTTCTCTCCTGAATCTTCCGCCTTCTTTTTTAGACTTGTCAACCGATCCAAATCAACGGTGATCGTATTGTCGGACCAACCTTGTTCGAGTGGTAATGAATATTCGTAATAAGCAGTGTTTACGCCTTCCAGATTCGCACCGAAACGAAGGAAAAATTCCAAGGTCTTGTTTTCCAGATTCTCCGGATTTCTTCCTCCACCATGAACGAACATTTTAAGCTGGCGATACTCACGCAGATCATGAGGATTGTTGAGGTACTTGGTCAATTGACCTTCGGACGCACTGGGCATATCACGCAAGTTTAGCACCAGCGCTTGTTCCTTGGAACGAATATTGGTAATCGGATCGATCTCGCCCGCCACTCCAGCGGGTGGAGAGTAATCTTCGGGATTATCAAACGTGTTAATCGTAGATGCGGATACATACACCGTGGTATCGCCGGTAACTGCGTTGACGATTGGATCTTCACGCCATTCATTTCCGACGAGATCCAACTGTGCAATTTGAATTGTCGCTGAATACGAAAGTTCACCTACCCAAATTCTAACGAATTCGATCTGGGTCAGATCGGGCGCATTCACTTCATCGAATACATCTTCAATCGGGATGCGAACCAGTCGCCATCCCTTTTCATTATTCTGACCACCTCGGATATATTTTGCTTGATGCTCCAGATCATTCATTCGGAACTGATAGCGGAAAAACTTGTTTGAGAGGTTCAGGTTCAGGTCGCCGTCCAAATCCTCAGTATCTGGATAACGAACTTCATCGTTCCCACTGTTTTCAGTACCGTTGATCTGATCGACGCTATTGGCATTACCTCGATCGAATTGCCAATTATCGCTGGAGAATGGTTCGGGGCGATTGTCAGGATCTGTTGTTCCAATCTCACCAGGAGTGTGCTCACCATCATCGTTCAAGTCCCACCAGTCGTAGGCCTTGGATGTGTAATCATACCCCTGACTTTCAACGGTCCACGGAGTGTTTGAATCAACCTCCCATGGTGGATCGTTCCCCGCCCGACCATCGAGACCAATATCCTCGCCGTCATCGAGGATGCTATTGCCTTGCTGGGAATCTTGAAATACAGGTTCGTCCTCAGAATCCAGCTCATTATTCGGTATGTAATCTTCGCTAATCTGCCCCATGTCGAAGTAGAAGGTTGCATCCGGTCCGCCTCCATCCCACTTCATCATGATCTCAACGAACTTTGAATTCGTCTGGTTCCGGAAACCAGATGATATCGCCCGCATTACACCGTTCCATGTGATCTCTGGATCTACATCCTCGCGGCGAAGATCGTTTGTCTGGGGATCGACTTCCAGGCGAAGTACATCTGTCTCGTTCGGAACATTGTTGTTCAATTCGCGGTTAGGCCAGATATCTTTGATCTGAACTCGTGTATAAGGGTTGTACCAGTACAGGTGACTGCGAACATCATATTCATCATAGATTGAAGTCTTTGAGTTGCCCATCGGTAGGTATAATGGGTGAGATGCGTGACTCCAGTTCTTTCGCAGAATTCCCATCGGAGTTGAGCGTTCAGAGGCCTCAAAATCATCGATATAGGCAACACCGTCATTGTCACCCGTAGATGAATTATTGAGGTTGTTTGGATTCGGGAAAACCTGTGCAATCTCACCTTCGAACATGATTTCAGATGGTTCATCAGTATTGATGAATGGAATCGCGTTTACCATCTGCGTCATCAAATATGGGTGAAAACGCAGCCTGGCGTTCATATCCCAAATGAAATTCTGAAGGGGTTCATTTCCGATCTTTACGCGTTTCTCAATTGGTTTTTCGTTAAAGTTCAGCAGTGTCAGACCAATGAAACTGTCTTCCCATAACGCGTATTCGAGTCTAATTCCCAACATCGTCCGCTGATCAAGCTGGAAAATCTCACCGGATTCATACTTAATCTCGAGGTTTGCATTAGCATCGAATGCCGCCTGATTGAGAATTGTAATCTGCCCGGACAGGTAGTCAATGATGTAGTCCACATCCTTCTTTTGCAGCGCACCATTGACGAATACCTCTTCCGAACCAGCCAGAACATTGATACCCAGATTAATATTTGCTGACGCATTGCTGTATTCAGATTGAAGGATGAAATTCTTAATGATGGTTTCCGTTCCACCCTCGAGTTCATCGTATATGTTACTATTTAACAGTGACTCATCCAGCTCAGTGAAAACCGAGTCGCCACCAACGATATAGCCAACAGGATCAAAAGGACGAAGATCTGGAAACTCAATTTCGCCGTAGTTGTATTTGATCCAATAAGGATCAATCTGGCCATCAGGTGATTTGGAATTATCACTATTAAACACGTCAAGCCCGAACACTTCGAGCCAACTCTTGCCAACTGCGTTGGTTCTTGAACGCTCGTTGTCATTGCGAAGAAGATTGAACCCGAAGTCACCTTCCTTCAGGCCCGTCGTACCGACCCAATAGACGTGCTTCCATTCCAAATTCCATGTCAGATTCGTGGGATGCGGGTTCTTTGGCTTGATCAGCTTAAGAACAACTTTGTTTCCAGGTGGGGACAGAGTCCCAACCTCAATGGCACTGTTTTCACGCTTATATGCAACTGCGATAACTTGATCTGTGTAGGACGGATATTTGAGCCTGATCCAACCAAAATTCCTGTTGTATTCGTAGTCTACACCCTCGGTCAGAAGCTCAAAAAATCCCTTCTCCGCCCAGCTGGCTGAATGAAGGTTTGGATCTGCGGATAGGGCATCAACCATCTCCGATATTTGATCCGCATTCGCACCCGTCATGTTCGGTACAAAATCTGTATTTTGTTGCGATTCATCATATAACGCCCAGCCTTCGAGTAAGGTTGAAACATCAGCTTGCTGAACACTTCGGTAAACTTCCAGACGCTCAATGGGCGAAACAGATACAATTCGATCATAGTCAATTGTGAATTTCGAGTAGGTTTCACGGTAGTCGTAGTCGAGGAAGAAATACTGATTCGCCAGGTATTCCTTGTCATCTACGTCGTTTGTCTGAGACTCACTCCCGCCGGTGTAACTGAGTTTATTCTTCTCACCTTTTTGAAGCGATGCAATCGTTGTGACGGACAACGGCCCAACCTGGCTGACAGTCTTGAAACCAAACAGACCCTCATTTCGCGAGGTCATGGTCGCCAATTGTGTGCCGGGAAGCGTGAGCGAAACATTTCCCGCTTCGATAGACTGAATGATCTCATCTTCATAACCGGTATAAGTCAATTTGACTGCATTCTCGAATTCGAAAACACGCTCTGAATCCTGGTCAATCTCGACCGAAACCTTGTCTCCAACCTTACCTACAATTCTAAACTGCTGCGTCTGGTCAATCTTGAAGTTGTAATTGGTTTGGTCGTTCTGGGTTGTAATGACCTGATCTGAGGTTTCTCGACGGAGTCCACCGTCGATGGTAATCTTGCCCGATACTCTCAAACCAACGCGATCGCCACCAAAGATCCTGCGGAAGGTCTTGTTTCTGATCTTGAAGGGGACTGTGATCTCAATAGCATCACTGCCCGTATCTGAAGTTGGACGTTCGATGCGATCATAGAAATCGTCCCGCAAGCTCTGCTTACGATCTCGGACAAAACGGTAATTTCGATAATCTTCACGAGATTCGACCACTTCCCGTCCGTACTGGCGACCAAACAACTCGCGGGTGGATACGTAGTAGCCGCGAACAGTGTCGAGTTCAGTTTCAGTGCGGAAGAGAGCCGTTTCGATGTTGAATTGAGCGAGGCTATCGGCGCCAAAAGCCCGGTAAGGTTTGGGATCACTGAGATTTGCATCCGCATCAAACCAGCCGGGAACTCTCGGTTGGAGTTCCACGCCGATTTGCGCGAACGCAAAATTGGGAAATATTAACAGCAGGAACAGCGCGAAGGTGAAAAACTGCAGAGCGTCCACCCGACGCTGCTCACGGCGCCATCCGGAAGGGTTCACCTGGCCGGTACCTCAACTCATCGTGTCAGACTGACTGCGAACAGGACCGTGAACAAGCTTCGAGGAACTACCTCCAAAGGTCAGTAATATCGATCGGCGGGTCATCGCCCGTTGAATATCCAAAGATAACATCCCGAATTCGCGTTATAAAGTCTTGTGTTCCACCTGAGAAATGGGGTAATCGTTCCGCTCTCGAGCCTTACCGTCTGCGACGACGGACCCGTGTGCGCAACGGCTCTCCCTTGGGAGCAGCTTTCTTATCCGCATCATCAGCTATTTTAGATGCTGAAACCGATTCAACTTTAGCCGCCTTCGCTGGCTTTTTCGGAGTTTCCGCCTTCGCCTCTACTTTCGCTGCTGGTTTGGTCTTACTGGTGCTGCGAGGTGCACGTTTTGTCGGCTTCGCCGCAGGTTTTTCCTTTTCAGATGCCACTACTATTGTTGCATCCACAGCCTGCTTTTCATCACCATCCTGAGATTTTGCCGACTCTTTTGCCTCTACCTTTGGCTTAGCGGTAGTACGACGGCGTGGTGTGCGACGAGCCGGCGTTTTCTTCACGAGATCAGTTTTCTTTTCGGCCGGTTTCTCCGCCTCTTCCAGTGTAGCCACATCTGAGGCCTTATCTGCTGGTTTTTCGGCAGCGGTCTTGCGTGCGGCGGGACGTCGCCGTGACCGAGAACGACTCGGCTTCGCTGGTTTATCCTCTCCACCGTTTGATGTTGGCAGCAAACGGGAAGCATCCACATTTACAATCAGGCTCGGACCTTTCGCCGTAGAGGGAGCTGCCTGAGCAACGCTTACGCCCGTCCCAACAGTATCAGAATCTCCAGCCAGGCCAAATCCTGTAACAACAGGCGTTCCACCGCTTTTCGGATCCTTGATCAATCCGATCAACTGGTGGCGGGCTGCATCTTCCAGCAACAACGAGAAGCTGGAATAACCGAACTGTCCTTCGGTAAACGAAGGACGTTTCCGTCGGATCGTGTCCTTGATCAGGCTACCCCACAGGACATCCTTGTTCTCCCGCATCAGCGCTGCTACAGCATCAATGACGAGCGTGAACGCGTCGTGCTGACGTTTTGTCAACCCAACAGGCAATGGCGGTCGATTTACTGCGAGGCTGACGAGATCTTCGTAGAAAATGAACTCGTCGCAACTGTTCGCGAGCAAATTGCTCGTGGATTTTTCCAGCCCGAAACCGATCACGACTTTGTCGTTCTCTTTCAGTTTCGAAACCAGCGGTGTGAAATCGCTGTCACCGGAACCGATAACGAACGTGTTGATGTGTTCTTTGGTATAGCACAAATCGAGTGCGTCTACAACCAGACGGATATCCGCGCTATTTTTCCCGATATTCCGACGCATCGGAATATCGATCATCTCAATAGCTTGTTCATGCAGCGGCTGCTTGCTGTCTGAAAACTGGTACCAGTCCGCATATGCGCGCTTGTAAATGATCCGGCCCTTTTCAAGCAAGCGCTCGAGCACTCGACGTACTTCAAACGGCTTTCCGCCAGATTCCTTCAAACCAATCGCGATATTGTCGAAGTCTATGAATAATGCTATCAGGTTTTCTTTATCTCTATTCATCCGTATTCCCAGCGTACCTCAGTCGATACGCAAAATGTTCACTTTGACATGCTCATGTTCAAATGTAAAGGCCGAATATATCGACATTGACATCCGCGAGCAAGATAAGACTAACTGTTACTACTAAAACAATTGAGATCAATAATGGCTCTTCAATTTAGAACGTGAATCCCAACCCTAAGCGCAGCACTGTGAATGAGCTGAAATCACTGAATGATCCTTCCCACAGGACTCGCTCTTCCGATGAATCTGTTGCGAGTGACCATTTATCGCTCTCAATTAGAGTTCGCAGATGAATGAGCTCCACGTGAGCCCGTACAGGCCCATATATCTTCCCTTCCAGCCCAAACATGAAAATCCAGGCCGCCTCAAAATCTGTACTGCGCTCTTCGGAGAAGTCCGCATACTGAATTTTAACTCTCCTCTGAACCGCCGCAACTCCCAATCCAAGATACGGCGAAAACACCTCGCTACCCGGATAGTAGAACAGGTTGGAATGTACTGCCGTAGCCATCACACTTGGGTGATCCTCGGCATGTGCAGCATCTAACACAGAAGAGTCGATATCGTCAATCTGTCCATCGTACAAGATGAATCCGAGTCCGATCCGCCACACGGAGCCAGCATCAGCTCTAAATCCGTAACTCTCACCTTCCCCCCACGACACCCGCGAGTCAAGATTAGAAGCTGCCTGGTCCAACGGGTATCCAGCATTTACATATACGTGCACTGGTGGATAATCACGTTCCAATTCTGCTGATACACGTGCGAGATTGACCGTCAGTGTTCGCGTTTCACCCGGATCCAGAATAACCACCCGTGATTTGCTGACAAATCCTTGGCGAACAACAGTCACTGTATCTGCCAAGCCGGACGCACGCTCAAGAGTGATCGGAGCAAATCCTACCGGATTGTGGTTCAGCAAAACTGCCGAGGCTGGAGGAAAGGTCGCCACGGTAAGGTATCCACGAGGATTGAACTGCTGCTGCAACATCAGGTTAATTGACGCCGAAACTTCGTTCGCCGGAAGTTTGTATCCTTCTTTCCCAGAGCCCATGTCCCGCAGAATAACACGCTGTTCAGAAACTGAGAGCAGTCGTATTTCATACTCGACAACACTGGATCGTTTTTCTCCGCTCACAGAAACAGACAACACATATTCCGCACCCAGGTTCACGCCCAGTTCATGCATGCATTCGCGGGTGAAACAACCATTCGATATACTTAATCCTTCATCCTGCATCCAACTAGCCGACAATTCCGGATCGAGCAGTTGAACGGCATTTATCTCCTCCAGCTCACTAATTATGGCCTGTCGAAATTCAGAAACATCGTCATCATCAACTGACAGGAAGATGTGCTCAATACGGACTGGTGCGAATGCCAGTTTATCGGTGGATTCTTGTAACTCAGCACGGACACCACTGATCAGGACCAACATAACCAACATCAGCATCAACACAAACTTGTAACCTGGCTCGTCCTGGTCACGGTGATAATCTATGCCGTTCGTCCTGTCTTGGCGTTTACGCATGCGATTCTTTCTGCTTCTGTTGCTCCTGCTGATGAATATATATGTCCATCTGGTGGAAGATACCGTGCAAAACCTGAACATCGCGCTCTTCCAATAACGCCCGGTCAAGCACTCGCCCGAGCACCATTTGATAGCCTTCAATGTCAGGACGCGGGTACAAACCAGCCTTGAGCATGGTACTGGCAGCATGGTCAAGTAGCCGTTGACGATCACCCTTTGGAGCCGGTTCCCACGGATATTCCGGCAACGGGCCAGTTGTCGCCTTCGCAATCTCATGACACACCAGCATGATCGACTGTGCGAGGTTTAGCGAAGGATACGCCGTCGCCATCGGGATCGTCGTCCAGAAATCGCCGAGCATCAACTCTTCGTTGCGCAGTCCCCACTCCTCACGTCCAAATACAATCGCGACTGGGCTATGACGCGCCAACGAAAGCAGATGCGGCGCCACAGATTCCACCGGATGAACCGGACGGGTGCGACGTCTGCGTCTTGCCGTTGTAATCGCTACAGCACTCATCTGTTCCACAGCTTCGGCGAGAGTGGCATATTCCTCCACCGATTCCAGGATATCCCCCGCACCGACTGCCAGAGCACGCGCCTTTCCACTCCGCCAGGCATCCGATCCGGTAACGATCATCCGCTGCAGGCCCATCGTCTTCATGGCACGAGCTGCGGCACCCACGTTTTCCGGACGAGCTGGTTCTACCAGAACAACCGCAACATTATCAAGACGAGCGTCGTTTTCACGCCGCCAGTATGTTTCAGGGCTCGGTGGGCCAGCCATGTCAGGCTCAACCAGCCGGCTTTTACGTGAAATCGGCCGAGTACGCCGCATCTTCTACATCCTTGTTTTGCACATTGAAAAGGTGGGTAATCTACACGAATCTGTCATCGTCACCAAATGAGGTACCACAACGGGGTAACATAGGAGGTTACACACACTCATCACGCTTGCAACACCGACCTATTCAGAATAAGTTCCACCACTCGAGTGAATGACAATGGACGAACCGGACCGTACCTTCCAGTCATGGATGAACACGAACAGATAACCAGTGGCACTCCCCTACCCGGCGATCAGGAACTGGATCGGTCCCTGCGACCGCTCCGCTTCGAGGATTATGTCGGGCAAGACAAGCTGAAAGCGAACCTCGAAGTGTTCGTCGCCGCCGCTCGTCAACGAAAGCAAGCGCTCGATCATTGCCTGTTCTACGGTCCGCCGGGACTGGGCAAGACTACGCTCGCCGGGATCATCGCACAGGAAATGGGCGTACGGATGCACGTCACCAGCGGCCCTGTGCTCGAAAAACCTGCCGACCTGGCTGGTTTGCTGACCAAGTTGGATGAGAACGAAGTCCTGTTCATCGACGAAATCCACCGTCTCAACAAAGTTGTCGAAGAATATCTTTACCCGGCGATGGAAGATTACCGTCTCGACATCTTGCTTGACCGTGGACCCGCTGCACGATCTGTCCAACTGAATCTGCCACAATTTACTCTGGTTGCTGCGACCACGCGTGCCGGTCTGCTCACAGCGCCGTTACGTAACCGGTTCGGGATTACCGGACGTCTGGATTACTATTCGCAGGAAGAGATTAACACGATTATCACCCGAAACGCTGGCAAACTGGAGATCGAGACCGACGAAGATGCCGCCGCCCAGATCGCAATGCGCAGCCGCGGCACACCGCGTGTCGCCAACCGCCTGCTGCGACGTCTGCGTGACTTCGCCGAGGTGGAAGGATCAGGCGTACTAACTGCTGAAATAGTTGATTCTTCACTCGAGCGCCTTGAGATTGATGAACACGGTCTCGACGACATGGACAAACGCATCCTTGAAGCGATCATCCTCAAGTATCGCGGCGGACCGGTCGGATTAGGCACACTCGCCGTCAGCATCGGCGAAGACGCTGGTACCATTGAGGAATTGTACGAACCATTCCTCATCCAACAGGGCTTCCTCGAACGGACACCGCGCGGACGTGTCGCGACGGCATCGGCATTTGAGCTAGTTGGTAAGAATCCCAACGACTTCCACACTCAATCTCGCTTATTCTGATTTTTTCCTCATGGACCGACGCAGCGATTACATATACCACTTGCCTGAAGATTTGATTGCGCAGCAAGCCGTCGAGCCACGTGACGCCAGCCGCCTGCTGGTGCTCAACCGATCCATTGGTGCGTTGACGCATTCCCACTTCCACGATCTACCCGAATTCCTGCGTCCAGGGGACACACTCGTCTTCAATAACACACGTGTCATCCCGGCCCGATTGCACGGTCACCGCGTTTCCGGCGGTCAAGTCGAATTGCTTCTACTGGAAGAAACAAGCGATTTGGTCTGGGATTGCCTAGCCCGACCCGCAAAAAAGCTTAAACCGGATAGCGTTATCCGTTTTTCCGATGGATGGCATGCGAGTGTCATGGAAGTGGGTGATGCAGGCCGACGGATCGTCCGTTTTGGACGCGATGATGGTGTGGTTGCCTCAGTAGATGGATTCTGGAAATGGCTGCACTCCTATGGATCTGTACCACTCCCACCCTACATCCATCGCGATCCCGTCGATCATGACCGAGAACGTTACCAGACAGTATACGCCGAACACCCTGGTTCTGTCGCTGCGCCCACAGCCGGTCTACATTTCACTCCTGAACTCTTGGCCCGAATTCAGGAAATGGGCGTTGATACGACCTATGTCACGCTACATGTCGGTATTGGGACATTCCGTCCAGTCGAAGTCGAAAACCTCACAGACCACAAAATGGATGAGGAACGCTACACTCTCGACGAAGCCACCGCCTCGACTTTGAACGCCACGCGTGAAAGAGACGGACGCATCATCGCTGTTGGCACGACATCAGTGCGTACACTTGAGTCGGTCGCTGATAAGCATGGGCGCTTTCAGGCTCAAACTGGCCGCACTGACATGTTCATTAGACCGCCATATGCGTACAAAGCTGTAGATGCACTTGTTACCAACTTCCACCTCCCGGGTTCGACGCTGATGATGCTAGTTAGTGCCCTCGCCGGACGTGAAAAAATCCTAGCTGCCTACGAAGAAGCAATTGACCAACGGTACCGCTTCTTCTCCTACGGCGACGCAATGCTCATCGCGTAACATTTATCCATTTGTCACATTACTCAGATGCAGCAGTTTTATTGCGGAGCAGCTCAGTCTGGTCCTACTTGACTTTTACTGAACAATTGTTTAGTATGTGCAATCGATGGGGGCATGACTGGATTCTTAACGACAGAGGAAGAAAAATGGCTGACAAAGTTGTTTGGTTTGAGATTCTGGGCAAAGACAGTGATAAGACGCAGGCGTTCTACGGCGACTTATTCAATTGGGAGTTTGACAATACATGGATGCCCGGATATGGCATGACCAAGGAAGAGGAAACCGGTATCGGCGGTGGTGTCGGCAAAGATCCTGATGGAGGTACATGGGCGATTTTCTACGTTGGAGTCGATGACATCGACGCTTCCATTGCAAAAGTCTCTGCGAAGGGTGGCACGATCATCGTTCCAAAGACAGATATCCCCGATGGTCCTACGATTGCAGTCTTCGCCGATCCGGAAGGTAACAAGGTTGGTTTGGTGCAGAACCGCGAAGAATAATCAGTTTGTGAGTTCTTTTAGTGAAGGGGCTTGGGAAACTGAGCCCCTTCTGCATCAATCAATCAAACGATGACACTAATGAGTCAGCTGCTGATCGCGTCAGCACACGGTAATGCGGCTGGTACTGATTCGCGTATCGTTGGCTGTGGTGCACCGCCGGCCAGCCATCGTCGCGCATCATGCTGGTGAAAGTGTTGATATGATCCAACAGTGTTGGATCCCCCGCCAGCATCAACTCACAAGTTTCTGCCCAGGCAGCAATTAACAGCGTGCTGTCAGGTTGAGCGGAAAGTGATTTGTGCAGCGCAATTGCCAGAGAGTTGAAACTCCCGCCCTGATTCTGGAATGGCACCATATTCAGCCGTACGAAAGTCCCACCTAGATCTTCGACCAGAGGGTCACTGAAACGTGGTTGTTCGAGCTGTCCAATCTCGTTCCATTCAGTTTCCATGTAGGCCAGCATACCTTGCCACGTAAAATTCTGATGCCCTGGACCGAGTGCAGCTTGATGTACAAGCTTGTAAACGTCTTCCAGCTTCGACCAACGGTACATCTCGAGACTGCGAATTGCTGCACTGGCTATGCTGTTGACAGCATCCTGCCGGTCAGCATCAACCGATTGACTGGAAACCTGTGCCACCGGGACAAACAGCTGTACTACGAGCAGAAGTACTAGGAAACAACGGAATTTTGTGCGCATTTGTTATTCCATGAATGCAACATCCAGCCGGGTCAGGCTGGATGGATTGTTTGTTAAATCATGCGTGGAAAGGTACGACGCAACGGGCTAGATGTGACACTGGACTACAGCATCATTGTCGCCCGAGCGACTTCAGTTCCCTTGTCAGTCAGTTGCATCTTACCACTAACATCAGATACCAGACGTCGGGCCTGCAGATTCCGGCATGCACCGTCAGCATATGCGACTGACCAATTCAACGACTGCGACAAATTCTCGGGAGTGCAGGATTCACTGCGATCACCGGAATGCTGGTGGTTGAGCAAATGAACCGCAAGCATGTTGCCAGCAAAATCAACCCGTTGCCGTCTGCGCATCCGCAGAATCGAGAGCAATCCACGTTTCGGTGCCAGCATCAGCACCAGCAGGAATAGTACTCCGCCTGCAACGACAATGCTCCCCGATATCGACACATCCAGTTGGACAGCCGTAGCGAATCCTCCTATCGCTGAAACAGCACCGGCTGCAACACCCAGTAGTAACATCACAGCGAGTCGGTTGGTCAACAGAAACGCAGTCGCGGCCGGGACGATTAGTAATGCGATCACCAGCAGGCTCCCGACCGTCTCAAACGCTGCCACCACAGTCAACGACACGAGGGTCATTAGCGCGTAGTGAATGGTCTTTGGATGAAATCCCTGCGCGGCGGCCAGTTCCGGATCAAACGTCGAAACCTTGAGCTCCTTGTAGAACAACGTGACGAACAGCGCGTTCATCAGCAGCACACCACCCAGTACCCACGCTGGTTTCGGCCCTATGTCCACCCCACCCACCACTAATCGGTGAAAGGGAACAAACGCGATCTCCCCTGAGAGAACGGAATCAGTATCGAGGTGAACATTGCCCGCATATCGCGTGATCATGATAACTGCGAGGCTGAAGAGCAACGGAAATACCAATCCTATAGCCGTATCCGTATGCACCCGCCCGGTTCGATTCAGCAATTCGACCAGCCCAACGGTCAATAATCCAGTCAACGCTGCACCGATGATGAGTGCTGGGTGAGTCAAATCCTGCACTAGCAGAAATACGATCACGATTCCGAATAGAACCGAGTGTGAAATCGCATCGGTGAGCATCGCCGTTCGACGTAACACGAGAAATACACCCGGTATTACGCAAGCCGTGGTCGCCAGAATGGCTGTGATCAGGATTTCAACGTAAGCGGTATTCATCAGTGCATCTTCCGCAATATCAGTTTCCGGGCCCGTTGCTCACCACTTTCCGTAAGCGTCCACAACTGATCATCGCTTGAATCCACCCAACCCTGCTGCCGCAACTTTTTCAACGCTGCGGTCGCGCGTTCCCCCATCATCACTTCAATTGCTTTAATGTCGTGAGGATGTTGCACAGTCTCATGCTGAACTGCCAACTGATACAGATTGACCAACGCCGTTTCGCTAGCAAAGCGACGACGCTGTGCAAACCGACGTCTCCATTCCCAGAACAGACCGCGGGCTGGCGCAAACAGCAGAGATACCACAACAATCACACTGACGACGACGATGATCGACGGACCGGTGGGCAGACGTTCAATCGTTGCGCTGAGCATGGTGCCAGTCGTACCGGCCACCGCACCAAATCCAGCGGAAAGCAGTACCATAACAGCCAGGCGATCAGTCCATTGACGTGCGGCAGCCGCTGGTGCGAGCAACATTGCGCTCATCAGCACCACGCCAACCATCTGCAAGCCGAGCACAATCGAAACCACTATCAAACCCGTGAGCACGATATCCAGCCGACGCATCGGCAGGCCGAGCGTTGATCCGTACTCAGGATTGAATGACAACAGCTTGAACTCTTTCCAGAACAGCACTACTGAAACCAGGATGAGCACCGCAAATACGCTCATCATGATCACATCCGCCTCCATTAACGCAGCCGCCTGTCCAAACAGAAAACGATCCAAACCCGCCTTGTTGGCAACTGGTAATTTCTGCACCCACGAGAGCAACATGATCCCCAGTCCGAAGAAAACTGAGAGCGAAATGCCCAGCGCGGCATCCTCACGAATACGTGTCTGTCGAAGTATCAGCAGAATCAGCAGGGTGGCAAACCAACCGGTCAATGCCGCGCCAATCAGCAGGATCAGCGGTGCTTTCGAGCCAGTCAGCACAAATGCAAGTACAATGCCAGGTAGTGTGGCGTGAGCGACTGCGTCCCCGAGTAACGCTTGACGCCTGAGCACGGCAAACGCACCCAGCGCACCACTGGTAGCGCCAAGGATCGCCGAACCGAGAATTACGGTGCGCAGAGTGTAGTCTGTCAGCCACTCGAGCGGGTTCACCCTTCGTTCCCCCACTCTTCCCAAGGTGGTAAATCGTGCGCACTTGAGCGAACTGCCGCTTCATCCTCACCTAGACGGTACCGCTGCATGTCTTCGATGAAACTGATCTTGCCACCGTAAGTCTGGCGTAATAAATCAGCGGTAAACACGTCGTTCACCGGTCCGCTGGCAATCGCGCGCACATTCAGCAGCAATGCCCAATCGAAGTATTCTTCCACGGTCTGCAAGTCGTGATGAACTACTATCACTGTTTTACCGGCGTCCTTGATTTCATGCAAGATTGCAATAATCGCACGCTCGGTGGTTGCATCTACGCCCTGAAACGGTTCGTCCATGAAATAGATATCAGCGTTCTGGAGCAACGCGCGGGCGAGAAACACCCGTTGCTGCTGCCCTCCAGAAAGCTGGCTGATCTGACGGTTGGCGAAGGCATCCATTCCAACTCGTCCGAGTGCAGCGAGAGCGTCCCCCCTATCCGTCTTACTGGGGCGCTTGAACCATCCAATACGACCGTATGCGCCCATGGTGACTACATCGAGCACTGTCGTCGGAAAGTCCCAGTCCACGCTGCCACGTTGTGGAACGTAACCGACGCGCTTGTGGACTTCATGGTAGGACCGATCGAGAATCTTCACATGGCCAGCGGCGGGTGGGATCAATCCCAGCATGGCTTTGAGCAGCGTGGTCTTCCCTGCACCATTAGGTCCGAGAATCGCCATCAACACGCCAGATGGGACATTCAGATCAATGTCCCAGAGCACAGGCTTGCTGCGATAAGCAACCGTGAGATCGTTCACAGTGACCGCGAGCGATTGAGCGCCCTGATCATGTTGAGACGTTTCTGACTCCCTGTTGTCAGTCAATGACATGTATTTCATCCTGCTTTGATCGTTCCGTTTCAGTGGTCAGACTGTTCATTATCGTTTGGACATTGTGACGTACCATCCCGATATAAGTTCCTTCCGGTGTGCCTGGTAATCCCATAGCGTCACTGAACAACTCGCCGCCAACTGTGACAGTGTGTCCTTTGGCCTGCACAGACGCTTGTACCGCTTCGATGGCCTTTGTCGGAACAGAACTCTCAACGAAAATCGCCGGGATGTCCCGCTCAACAATCAGATTGGCGATACGACGCATATCCCCGGTGCCCGCTTCACTGACGGTACTGATTCCCTGAAGTCCATATACTTCGAAGTCGTACGCGTCTGCAAAATACGCAAACGCGTCATGTGCTGTGATCAGAGCACGCCTGTTATCTGGAATAACTGCCAGAGTTTCGTGAACCCACTTATCCAGCGCCACCAGCGAATCACGATACGCAGCAGAGTTGCTGGAGTATGAGTCATGATGATCAGGATCAAGCTCGATCAGGGCTGCTTCCACAGCTTCCAGGACATATATCCACCGTGCGACATCAAACCACACGTGAGGATCTGGTATTTGACTATCGTCATTGCTGCTTAGTCGACGATCCTCAGGGACATGCTCCGCAACAGCGATAACCGTTTTGCTCCTGGACACCGCCTCAAAAACCTGGTCAAGTTTTCCTTCCAGATGTAAACCGTTGTGCAGGATCAAATCTGCATCCCTCATCCGGCTCACATCCCCAGCGCTGGCGTTGAACAGGTGGGGGTCAGATCCCGGTCCCATCAAGGCGGTGACCGCTACATGATCTCCACCAACATTCACCGCCACATCAGCAATCATCGCCGTGGTAGCAACGATTGAGAGTTTTCCACTCGAGACAGTTCCGTCACTGCTCTTCGGCCCGGTACAGCCGACCAAAATCACCACTATGAATGTGCAGAAGACTACCAGCCATTTTTTCGTATACATCCGAGTATCCGTGTGTATCCCTGACCTGAAGATGCTGTTCAGCAAGAGGTATTATCAGTGTTGACGCAAAGGTAGCGTGAGCGTGGAACTGCTGCAAGAGAAAAGTTAATACATCCTAATAATCGGTTCCATACCCTGTCAACAGTGAGTTATTCTAGAATGTACCCAAAGAAGTATGACATGCATGTCAACTCGCTGGAGGGGTGACAGAGCTGATAGATTTTATCAGCGGCGGACGGAAAAAGATCATCACCACCGCGACAATGAGAAATGGTGAACCAACAAGTAATCCTGTAGTCGGGCTTTCGCTGAACAGAAAGATAGCCAGAATGCTCGCCCCTACCGGTTCAATCACCAACGCGATGTTTACTGACAGGGCGCTTAAGTGCTTGAGCGAGTAATTGAACAGGCTGTGTCCGATCACTGTCGGAATCAATCCCAAACCCAGCATCGCGAGCCATGACTCCCTCGGAAATGGCCCCAGCGATTCACCAAACGCCAGAGTGATGATCAACAATCCGACTGCTGATAATCCATAAACAGGAGCCAGATAAGTTGCGAGATAGACTCCCGGTGTTCCATTCTGGGTATCAGGACGAGCCAAACGCGCCATGAAAAAATATGCTCCTGAGAAGAAAGCGCCTATCAAAGCCAGAACATCCCCGAACAAATGCTCCCGGGATATCGAGATATCACCATTGAAGATTATCCCCGCACCCAAAACAGCAAACACAAGAGCAATCCAGTGCAGTAGTGTCAATCGTTCACCGAGGATGAAATGTGCAGCAACCGCGACCATGATGGGTTGAGTGAGGATCAGGAATACTGCCGATGATACTGAGGTGTAAACCAGTGAAGTGGTCCAGGTGGCAAAATGCAGGCAGAGAAAAACACCCGCAAGCAACATGTACCACCACTGTCGCCTGGTCGGTGAAGTGCGCTTGGCTTGTGATTTCTGATAAATGAAAAATGGAAGCCAGAAAGCGGTCGCGACCAGCATCCGGTAGAACGCAATTGCGAGCGGACCAGCAGGCTCCGACCAGCGAATGAATATTGCTGCCCAGGCGTAAGCGAATGCTGCGAAAATCGGGATTAGTCTGAGAAATCGGTGCATAGGTTAGGAGAGTATCCAAATTCATCTATGGTACCAAATGATCAAAGGAATTCAGGCTCCCTGCCTCTTCAGAGACAGTAACAGGAAACTCTGATAGCTGAAAGCTAGTAAGTAAGATATAGTCGTGGAAATATCGGGTCATCCAACGGACTTTTCTCTTGGCATATACCAGTTATAGATTGGCGTTCAGGATCGCAATGCTGTCACTGATCCTGTCCGCCATCATGCAACTGTCAGCGCGCGCTGAAGAGTTGAACACGAAGCAAGCTCCACAACTCCAACCAGTGTCTGCCGCTGACATACTGGAGATCGTCAAGGGACACGACTCCGGTCCAGTGCTGGTAAATATTTGGGCGACGTGGTGCCAGCCCTGCTGCGAGGAGATGCCGGATCTATTGCGTTTACGTAGTGAATTCATGGATCGAGGATTCAAACTGGTCCTCGTCTCAGCGGATTTTGCTCGCGAGAGCCAGACGGCTGAGAACTTTCTGGGATCTTTAGGTGTAAACTTTGAGTCCTATATCAAGAACCAGCAGGATGAGGAGTTCATTAATCAGATTGATCCAAACTGGTCAGGTGCATTACCCTTCAGTATCCTTTTCGGAGCTGAAGCGAACGTAATTCAAACCTGGGATGGAAAACTGACCTACGAAGAAGTCAGTAAGCTCCTGACCGATCTTGAGTGAGTATCGCGCAGAAACACAATCCAATAGATAATCGTAACAGTGCAACGGAGAACAACACATGCAAGTTCGTAATTTGGTTTTACTTGCAGTCATCATAGGTATCACAGGCATCCTCCCTCCAAGTGGATTGGCCGGTAGTTTGGAAATCGGTGCAGCAATGCCGATGGTTGATACCGAGATGAAAAATATCGACGGGTCCACGGTATCGCTTGCAAGTGTGTCAGGCGCTAAGGGAACCCTCGTTATCTTCACTTGCAATCATTGTCCATATGTGAAAGCATGGGAAGAACGCACCGTTGCCACTGCGAATGAAGCCATGAAAGCAGGCTATGGTGTCATCGCGATTAATCCCAATGATCCTAGCGAGTACAAGGACGATGGCTTCGAGGCCAATCAGAACCGTGCGAAAAACGCGGGCATGATGTACCCGTATGTCGTTGATGAAGGATCGAAGTTGGCGCTGGCGTTTGGTGCGAAACGAACTCCGGAATTTTTCCTATTCGATGCAGAAGGAATTCTCATCTACCACGGCGCATTGGATGATAACGCACAAGATGCAGACGGTGTGTCAAAAACGTATCTACAGGATGCGCTGACAGCGAATACCAACGGACAGGCGATTACTACAACGAAGTCAAAATCGGTCGGCTGTTCGATCAAATTCTACAAATAGTGGAATAGCTGAGTCATTTCAGGCCATCGGAGCTGTCCGGTGGCCTTTTCTAATTTTATGATCAAAGATCACGGTTTCCTGCTTCTGCCCTGCGGATACCTGCACGGTCAATTGTCAACGTAACCACTCGTCCACGCGCACCAATATTCTGCAAACGCCGGTTGTTAAGCAGTAATTCAACGCCATTCGTGTTCCCGATTACAACGCGAAACACTGAATCAGCTGCAAAACTGCGGCTGGATCCGGTACTCAAAATGGTGTCGATGACATTCGATGTATCGTGGTCTGCTGTCACACGTACGTAACACGGCTGGTTCACATTCGCTACCAGAGTCAGGGATGGAGAGGTCGAGCCAGGAGCGGAATCGGATTCTATTGCGGTGAGCTCACCCGGTCGTGCGCTTTCTGAGGTGTTCGCTGGTGATCCGCTAACCTGATCACTTCCTTCATCCATTTCAATAGTCTCATCATTCAGGTCAGCTTGTGTATCCGAGCCCTGTGTTTCTCGTACGACTTCTTCAAATGGGATTTCGCTGACATCCTGGTCCCGGCTATCCAAGTTTGGCGAGATCAGGAAGAACCATATGGCAAATAGAATAGCAACAATGACGACACCGACTCCGGTATAGATCATTGCCGGAGATAGCTCGAATTCACTACCACTGCTTCGTGAATCGTCAGCCAGGGTGAACTTGGGAGCTGATGAGCGGGAGTCACTGCGCGAACGTTTTCCATAATCTGAGTCAGGGATTGCTGGTTTGGGTGTTGTTGATGGAGCTGTACCGATGATATTGTCATACCGGTCCAAAACATTCCCAATATCCAGGCCGACTGTCTGCGCGTACGTTCGCAGGAACGCTCGGACATAACTAGCAGGCAGGAACGCCCACTCTCCCGACTCGAGATTTATCAGGTAGTCCATGCTGATTTTGGTGCGCTCAGAGATCTTCGCCAGATCCAATCCCCTGGCCTCTCGAGCAGCAACCAGATCGTCACAAAGCTCACGCTTGGATTCCTGAAACTTCGGTTCAGTCATGAACAGCGTCCTCTCCACCGATTGAAACTGGAGTAGGTAAATCCAGAATGGCTGCCGCTTCCCGCAAGATTCGCGAGATCGGTAATCCGACAACATTAAAGTAACATCCATTGATCGCTTCAACAAAGGCTGCAGCAGCTCCTTGAATCCCATAAGCGCCAGCCTTGTCCATTGGCTCTCCTGTTCGCACATAAGACAACAGTTCATCGTCAGACACTGCCCGCATCCGAACATCCGTCGACTCCACACCCGTCCGACGCACATTCGACTCTACATAATGCAACGCCCACGCTGTGATCACTCTATGGGTACGATTCCGCAAGGAACGCAGAGACACCAGCGCGGCTTCCTCCGTGCTCGGCTTGCCGAGAATCTCCTTGTCCAGCAATACCATCGTGTCTGCTGCGAGTACAAATCCCGAGCTGACATCTGGTAAGACAGCGCTTAATTTCCTCTCAGCGTTGCGTAGCCCCAGTTGCTCAGCAGGAGCACCGTTATGCTCCTCATCAACATCCGCTACTTGAACGAACGGATCAATACCGACTTGGCGTAAAATGGCCAGGCGCCGGGGAGAACCAGAGGCAAGGGTCCAACGGAAATTCATGAGAACATCATGCGTATTCGCTTCCTGCACGTAAGTAACCTACCTTCTTTGTTGAAACCGATAAATGCGAGGGATGTTGGATTCTATCTTGCGTTCAAAGGTTCGATACACGATCTTATGGCGCATTTGCACCCCTTCATGGAGACGGGCGAACTCTGACGAGGCCACAAGGGCCATGCTGGTCATTGTATTGCTGGTGATTTTCATGATCGCCTATGGAGCGATCGAATACTTCACCCACCACAACCGGGTCCACAATATACCCATCCGCATCCATGTCAATGGTACGCGTGGGAAAAGTTCAGTCACTCGTCTGATCGCCGCCGGTCTCCGCGCTGGCGGAATCCGTACCATGGCCAAGGTTACCGGGACTAAACCACGCATCATCAATCAGCATGGTCTCGAAGTTCCTATCATCCGTTTGCACCCGGTAAATATCATAGAACAAACAAAGGTGTTCCGATTTTTCAGCAGATTCAGACCAAAAGCTGTCGTCATAGAGTGTATGGCGGTCCAACCGTCATACCAATGGGTGTGCGAACATCGCTTCGTACAATCAACCGTTGGAGTGCTCACCAATGTGCGACTCGATCACACCATTGAGATGGGAGCCACGCTCGAGAGCATCGCAAATTCACTGGCAAACACCATCCCGGTTGACGCACCCCTCTTCACAGCCGAGACAAATCCATCTTTAAATGATATATTGCGTGATCGTGCAAAGCCATTGAACTCAGAAGTTCATGTCAGCGACGAACTAAATGTCAGCATCGAAGACATGAGACGATTCAGTTACATTGAGCACCCATCAAATGTCGCGCTGTCGCTTGCTGTTTGCGAACACCTGGGTGTTGATCGAGAGACTGCACTGACCGGTATGGCACAGGCATTTCCAGATCCAGGGGCTCTGCGGGTCTTCACTGTCAGCCTCAACGGTAAAACAGTTCATTTCCTGAACGGTATGGCTGCCAATGATGCCGAGTCCACACTGATGACATGGCGCAGGATTACTGAATTGTACCCAAATACTGGCCGCCGAGTGTTGATGCTGAACACACGAGCCGACCGGTTCAACCGCAGTGTGCAACTAGCGGAAATGATCGGCAACGACATTAAGTTTGATAAACTCGTGTCCATGGGTGAGAGCACTGACATGCTGAGCCCACATTTGCGACGATACGGTATCCCTGTGGAAAAAGTGCGAAAAATAGGCTTGCGCAGAGCAGATGAAGTCTTCGATATCCTGTTTGAAGAGATCGAAGATGAAGGATTTGTATTTGGCTGCGGAAACGCCGGGCACGGAGGACTCGAAGTGGCTGAGCTGTTCAGAATTCGTAGCCGTGAGGGAATAGCTCATGGTTGAGATCGCAGTCGGATTGGGCGTTGCGTTCAGCCTCGTTTTCGCGGAGATCTTCGGCGTGGCGGCCGGAGGTATCGTCGTGCCGGGGTATATCGCACTCAACTTGAACAACATCTGGACCCTTGCCGGGACGCTGCTCGTTGCTTTCGTGACCTTTGGCGCGGTCCGTTTGACATCGTTGTTCGTCTTCATTTATGGCCGTAGACGGATGGTACTTGCCATTCTGTTCGGGTTCGTCTTCGGTGCTGCGATGAGAAATTTTATCGCCGACCCGGTGTACATGATCTCGGATGTTCGACTCGAAGCTATCGGGTACATCATCCCAGGCTTGATCGCCAACTGGTTTGAGCGCCAGGGAATTCTACGAACCATTGCGGCGGTGACGATTGCATCCGTCGTTGTACGCCTGCTGGTTATGTTGATCCTGGGAGGGAAGATCATTGCTTAAGGCACGAAACTTCCGCCCATCCATGCGCTCGAGCTGGACACTTATTGTGCTGACCATCGTTTCACTGGTCATGTACCTGTGGGCAAACCACTCCAGGGTTGTGCGCCTTTCATCGGTGTACGACGAAAAACTGATCGCCGCGGAGTGGATGAACACCGCCATGGATACCCTGCGTGCAAGCAAATACCCGCAGGTCGACTTCATTGATGATATCAACGATCCGAACGCATCTACCCTGATCGGACAACAGTTCTCACCAATCACGACTGAAACAGGCGATCTCGAAGCCAAGTGGACTGCGTTGAATCCGAACATGGCAGCAGCCATGGTCGACTATTTCTACTCTGCCGGTCTTGAATCCGGAGATGTGATCGCAGTTGGTTTGACCGGATCATTGCCAGGAATGAACCTCGCGGTATATGCTGCCACTGAAGCATTGGGAATTCATCCGGTAGTAATTGCGTCAGCAGGCGCTTCCTCATGGGGTGCCAACGATCCCAACTTCACCTGGCTCGATATGGAGAGCATTCTCACGCGTTCAGGATTGATGAAATATCAATCGATCGCCGCCAGTATCGGAGGTGGCGATGACATCGGACGTCAGCTCTCTCCCCGTGGACGTGATCTGCTGCATCAAGCTATAGAACGAAACGACATGCCACTGCTCTTTGACGAAAACATTGAAGAAGCGGTTGCAACAAGAATGCATGTCTATGATGACGTTTACCCGGCCAACGACTACAAGTTGTACGTGAACATCGGCGGCGGAGTGGTCAGTCTCGGGCATTCAAGAAATGGCGAATTGATCGGAGAGGGAATAACGGACCGTCTCCCAAGCGTCAACTACCCCCGCCGGGGAGTAGTTCACGCGATGAATATGCGCGGAATCCCGGTACTGAATGTTGTCAACATTACATCAATTGCTGACAATTTCCATCTTCCGCTATCACCAAATCCGTTACCTGAGCCTGGTGTGGGTAGATTGTTCAGCGAGGTACGATATAATTTAACCGTAACCATTATTGCCTTGCTCATCGTCCTGTCAACCCTTATCATCGTGTTGTTTTTCGACAGGAAGGCACAACGCATTGATCGCCCGGGTGCTGATCCGGACACACTCTTGTAGTTTTGACGAGGAAGCCATGAAGAAGATTGCTGTTTGGGGGACGACTGCTCTACTTGTCCTGCTGGGATTCAGTGCTCTGCCTGTGCAGGCGTATGAGTGGGTTACCCTCGCTCCGGAAAACGACAAACACGCTGTTTCATTCGATATCGTCGACCATGAGCGGATCTATCATCGATTGAAACCAGGTCAGTCGATGTATTACGATATCGCTGCCCATGACCACATCCGAGTGATCACACGTGCTGACATTGCCGACTCTGCCTCTGACGAATTCATTTACTCTTTCCGGATTGGCTACGATGATGACAACATGCGCCTGTTCGCGCGAGCAACCACAAGCGACAATCGAGTCCAATTGAACGGAAACGATGATGTCGCGGGCGACGAACGAATCATCGAAAAGCGTATTCCCAGCGCCGCCAAGCGCATCTACATTGCGCTGGATGATGACGCCCCAATGTCTGTCTATTTCCGGCTCCAACGAGACCGCTTTGAGACCATCAAGGACGAAAATTTCGTCGTCTACACACCCAGCCGATATAACAATCCAGTTACCGTCAGCGTGCGTGAACGCGAACTGACATATTATGGCGTTGATCCGAAAGGCAACCTCGAAGTCGCAGTCAACGGTCCGACCGTGATTAAAGTACTGACCCGTGTGATGATGGAAGATCACATGCGCCGGGAAATCAAATTTCCGCTGGCGATTTACGAAGACAGCGTGCTCAAGCGTACCGTTCTGATCAACACATCAGCATCTGAAGTTGCGGTACTGCCGGACCATCCAGACCGCCGTCCAACACGGGGTGATGACCTCTACATCAGCGTCCCGGAAGGCAACCACATCTACACCTTCGACCTGCCGGAAAACGAATACGAATCCATTCTCCGCTTCTTCATCCCCGAATCTGACCTGGCGAGGGAGGCGAAGTAATGCGGCTGAGCGCAAAGAATCCGCTGAATGCGCTCACTCAGCGCAGGTTAAACTTGTTGATTTTCGTTATTTTAGCACTTTCCCTGTTTCTTGTGTTTTGCGAAAAAACGCACGCAGAGAAAGAACAGTGGGATTGGCAAGAAGCAACCAGCTTGCAATTGCTGTACGAAGGCGGCTACGATAACAACATCCTCGAGCTGTCTGAGAACGACATTGACCGATACTCGGACAACCTTCTACCGTTAGCTACAGATGTTACATCGTATGATGACCTGGTACAGACTTTTGGCATCAGAACCCGTCTGAACCTGCCCAAGCTGTGGGGCTGGCGCGATGGCAGCATCTCCTACACTTTCCGCTATAAGTCGTATGCTAACAACGCTTACAACGATCGCCCGGTTCATTCGGCGTATTTCAGCCATGACATTTTCGAACGGGCAGACATTATTGCCAGCTACATGTACATCCCGGAACGATATCTTCGTGACTACTACGACCGCGACACGGGTCAAGTGATCGGAACCCAGTTTGATTACACGCTGGGTGGCGCTGGTCTTCAATATTCGCCAGAAATGCACAAAGGTTTACGTGTAAGCGCGCGGTACGAACTGTTCACCATTTTCTACAACAAGTATTTCACTGAATATGATTCGGAAGGCTGGGGTGTCCGTTTCGACGCCCGTTACAAGTTCAACAATACCATAACATTAACCGGGATTGTTAAGCGTCGATGGAATGACAACACCGGGTTCTCAGAAAACAACATCCCGGGTGGTATTGGTGATGGGGCTGAATCCGTTGACTCGGAGTATGGTGATGGTAGCTATGGCGAAGAGTGGTATGAACTGCTGGCGGATATCAAGATTCGTGACCTGCTGCCAAACCGGATTGACATAGAACTGATGGCACGTATGCGCTACCGATTCTACTCAACTGATCGAAATATCACGGTTGATCCAGTGCACGCTGGACGTGCCCACCACCACTACCTGCTAAGCATGAACGCGATGACCAAGGTTGCTGATGGCCTGCGTCTCGGGCCAGTCATTCAATATGAACTGCGCCGCACCGACTCCCCGCTCGACTGGGTTGTCGAAGCGAAGGATTTCGACTCGATCCGTGCGATGCTCCAGCTCAGCTACGCCATCTTGTGATCAGAATTAATCCTGCACTACTTCGCGCGATCTCTGGTCTGGTATGTGTATTTGCAGACAAACGAAGAATCCGATCAGTGCAATCCCCGCCGAGAGGATGAACACCCAGCGATACCCGTACATCTCCCAGATATATCCAGATAGAACCGGCAAACTCATGGCAACGATGTGATCAATCGTGATTCCCATCGATATCGTTGGTGTGATGTGTGATGGATGCTCCGCAATTTTCTTCAGGTAGGTCGTACGCGCGATCCGCAATGCGAACAGTATACTGTCCATGATATATGCGCCATATAGCACATACAACGCCACATTCCCAGCAAACAAATCTGACGCGAACGCGTACGCCATACATACCAATATGAGCAATATTTCATCTGCCGCCAGAACAACCCGTTCGCCCAGCCAGTCGATGATGTCGCCAAGCAGTGGACGGAAAACAACACCAAGAGTCGCGGCGATGAAGTAGAGCAACGCTATCGTCGAAACCGGGACATCGTGCAGGGATACCAGCACCCACGTCCCAAACGCGAAGAAGATCTGCTTGCGTATCCCGAACAGCGCGCTGATCGCGTAGAAAATGCTGTACCGTTTGCGGAAAACGAGACGGCGGGAACGTTCACCCTTCCCGACCTTCAACATCATGTACAACACACCTGCCATCAATGCTGCGATTGCCACCAGGGTGAAAAACACATCGTAGCGCGGACCGATCCATTTGCTCAACAGGTAGATCACGCCAACGCCGACAATTGTCCCGAGGTTACGGAATCCACCGAAATGGCCCAATCTTCGCCCTTCCCCGCCTTCTTTCGCCAGCTTCAAACCAATCGGGCCTTCGACCGCGAAGATGATGTGATCCCCAAGCGACCAGATGATCACGAACACCACCAACCACGACACATTCGGCGCCCACCACGCCAATCCCAATCCGCCGATCGCGGTGAAGATCATCGCCAACGCGCCCATCTTCGTCTCACGCATGACCGTAAGCAGAGCGCCGGATATCAGCAGTATCAGGAAACCAGGAAGTTCGCGAGGGAATTCGAGCCAACCGCGCGCAGAAGCGTCTAACACATGCACATCGGAGAGGTAATTGTTCAGAATCGACATCAAGATCCCGCCAGCCGCGCCGAAGAACATCGTCGCGATTAGAGCACGCGACAGATCGTCACGCATTGCAAACACTCGCAGGATTCGTTGCATCTACCGGGTCCAGTCATTGAAGTGAGGCTGTAAAATGCACGGTTGCTCATGCGCTCGCAAGCAATTCCCTACTCGGAGCGAGCGCACACAACAAGTGCCTGAACCCCCCGCACATTCATACCTTCCAACATGAAGAATCCGGAGATCCCAGAGGACGGCGTCAACCGCGTAACCCTGCAAGTTGAAGACGGCTATTCCGCAGGCGAACGTCTGGATGTGCTGATCACAACACGGCTTCCGAAGATCAGCCGAAACCGTGTGCAACGGCTGATAAGTGACGATGCTGTGCTGCTCAACGGAGCTCCGAGCAAAGCCTCGGTAATCGTCCCACCTGGATCGACCATCGAAGTCACCTTTCCGCATCCACCACGACCACCGGCAGGCCCGGAAGATATTCCGCTGGACATACTTTACGAGGACGATGACATCCTCGTGCTCAACAAAGCGGCCGGCATGGTCGTACATCCCGCAGCCGGGCACAGCGAAGGCACCCTTGTCAACGCACTGCTCGGCCGCTATCAGGATCTACCTGTTCCCAGCGGACCGACGCACCGTCCCGGCATCGTCCACCGTCTCGACAAGGACACGTCCGGCGTGATGGTGGTCGCACGTAATGAAAATGCGATGACAGTACTCGGCAAAACCTTTCATGACCACGATATCGAACGGGAATATGTCGCGCTTGTATGGGGGGATTTGCGCAAAGATCGGGGAACAGTTGACGCGCCGCTCGGTCGCCATCTCGGCGACAGGAAGAAATACGCAGTGGTTGAAAATGGTAAGCGCGCGGTCACACACTGGAAAGTCCACGAACGGTTCGGATTCGTCACCTTGATCGCGTTGCGACTTGAAACCGGTCGTACTCACCAGATCCGTGTTCACCTGGCGCACATCGGGCATCCGGTATTCGGCGACAACACGTACGGGGGAAGAATGCACGGACTCGCGCGATTGACATCCTACCAGCGCGACCTTGGGCGTGAATTGCTCGCCGATTTACCTCGTCAGGCATTGCACGCGCACCTGCTCGCATTCACCCACCCGGGAACTGGCGAAACAGTCCGCTTTACCAGCGATCTGCCCGATGATATGCAGCAAATAGTCGACCGCTTGCGGAGTGCGATTCCGAATTAACCGATCCGGATCACCTCTCATACACTCCAGTTCTGAGATTTACTTAACGAGTTGATTGAACATAGTATGCGTTATTGCGTTTATGGAGATTAGTGAGAAATGTGTGGATAAGTACTAAGCCTGGGTGGCCCGACTTGCTACGTCAAGTCGGGTTTCTCATACGGTGTCATACCCCCGTTAGCTCGTCTGATGTGGTCCTGTTGGATTCGATACTAGACGCAACCAACAAAACCCTGTTGGACCAGCCAACAGGGGTATATACTACGGATTAACACGAGTGAAGATCGATCCTAAAACCCCGGATCGAACTCGCGGTCAATCACTGGCACCAATGCGCGAAGTAAGCGGCTGAACTTCTCCCCCACCTGCGCGCCCATCTCGGTGACTTCTTCATGCGTCAACGGCTCGCCAGTGATTCCGGCTGCCGAGTTCGAGATGTAGGTTATGCCCAGAATCGGGAGCTTCAGACGTGAAGCAGCGATTACTTCCGGTGCCGTCGACATGGACACTGAATCCACGCCAATAGTCTTCAGGTAACGGATTTCCGCCGGTGTCTCGAAGCTCGGGCCGGTCAGCCCGCCAAACACACCTTCCTTGATCTCAACACCGAGATCATCTCCCACCTGATGCAACAGTTTACCCAGATCCGGATTGTATGCGCGGGTCATATCGGGGAATTGATCGAATCCCCACCGCTGGCCGATCAACGGATTCGTCCCCATCAGATTTACCTGATCATAAATGCGCACCAGATCACCCGGAACCAGATGATCAGCAATCCCCCCAGACGCCGTGGTCAGCACTATCGCCTTGCATCCCAATGCGGCCGCAACCCGCACCGGGATAACGACATCGTGCATGGGATAGCCTTCGTAGTAATGCACTCGGCCTTGAACAACCATCACCGGTGTATCGTCAATACGTCCGAAGAGCAATCGGCCCGGGTGACCGGAAACTGTGCTTTTCGGATAACCATCCAATTCGCCGGTCGGGATTATGTCCGGGTCGCTTACGTTATCAGCAAGCGCTGCCAGGCCACTACCCGTAACCACTGCAATTCGCGGGAGTTCGGTTATCTTGGCGCTAATCTGGTCAATGATCGGACGAATATCTGGATCGTGTGTCTCTCGCATATCTGGCCCAACCTCTTGCTTATCTTGATTCGCGAACAGAATATAGATGTGCGACGTCGCTGGTATGATCTTCTTCTTATACGCTAGCGTCTCAACGGTTCCATTACTCCAAAACTACAATTCAGAGAATGAACGCGACCCAACGACGCAGATTCAACAGCAATCAGGAGCTGGCAAGCGTGCCTGGCGGCATATTTGGGCCAGAATTAGAGCATTGGTCGCGGGGCGAATCGGTGGTTATCGGAGTGGATGAAGCTGGACGAGGACCCCTTGCCGGTCCAGTTGTCGCCGCAGCCGCAGCGTTTGCGTCAGACACGATCATCCCGGGCATAGGCGATTCGAAACAGCTGACCAAACGTCAACGTGAAGCGGCATATGAAGTAATACGAGAATCAGCGCTCGCTTTTTCCATCGTCCGTAAAGACCCTGAAATCATCGAGAAACACAACATCCTTGGCGCGACACGTTTGGCGATGAAGGACGCAGTCCACGAAGTTGCAGCCCAACTCGGAAGTACAAATCCAGTCCTGCTGGTTGACGGTCGAATTCCTCCACTCCAACTGGGACGACAATTCAACCTGGTCAAGGGTGATTCGCTGAGTTTCAGCATTGGCGCGGCATCAATACTGGCGAAGGTCGCACGTGATGCGATCATGACCGAATATGCGGAAGCGTATCCGATTTACGGCCTCGCGCAGCACAAGGGCTATCCAACCGCTGATCACCGTAGCGCATTGCTCAAATATGGTCGCAGCCCGATTCATCGGCAATCTTTCACCATTGCCAGACATAACGGCGACCGTGTCTCGATCGGAGACCTCCCACTTTGGACGCCAGATGAGTGAATCCAAAGACAGACGAAAACTGCTCGGCGCGAAGGGTGAACACCTCGCCGAGAGATTCCTCAAGCGTAAGGGATTCAAGCCAGTTAAGCGTAACTTGCGCAATAAGGCTGGTGAGATTGACTTGCTGATGTGGGATGGTGATGAGCTGGTGATCATCGAAGTGCGTTCAATGCAGGAAGAAAGCACTGTCTGGCGGAGCGAAAAGGTACCGCTCAGCAAACGCCGTCAAGTCACCAGAGTCGCCAAGCATGTGATCGCCGGAATGGACGATCCGTTGCCGGTAGTGCGATTTGATGTCTGCATCGTCGTCATGGAACCGACACCCATGGTCACTCATTACACAAATGCATTCTCCCCGGATGAGTAGCACAACTCCAAATTCAATCCTCACGTTTCCTTTGTCCTTAACAGTCGGACACTTATATTCACCCTACCATTGATTTGACCTGAGAGGTTGCATGCCGAAGTTGATGACAGGCATTGCAGGGATTCGCGGCGTTATCGGAGACGGTCTGTCACCCGATGTGGTCGCACGATACGGTGCTGCGTTCGGAACATTTCTCAAGGGCGGAACCGTTGTCGTCGGGGGCGACACACGTCCCTCCCGCGAGATGGTTCGCTGCGCACTGCTTTCAGGGTTGACATCTGCAGGATGCGATGTGGTCGATCTTGGACTTGCAACCACGCCCACCATTGAACTGATGGTCGTCCAACTCGAGGCTGCAGGCGGAGTCTGCATCACCGCCAGCCACAATCCGATTACATGGAACGCCATGAAGTTCCTCGATCATCGAGGGCGTTTCCTCGGACCTGAAGAAGGCGCTGAGGTAAATCGCAGGTTTGAAAGTGGCGATGTCAACTATATGGATGTGCACCGCCTCGGCAAGTTTAAGCAGCACGAGGACGGCGGCGTTGACGCACATATCAAAGCCATACTCGCATCCGAATACGTGGACGTTTCCACTATTCGTCGCGCACAATTCCGTGTCGCAATTGACTGTGTAAATTCAGTCGGCAACTTAATCGTCCCAAATCTGCTACACGACTTGGGTTGTGACGTTCGCAAAGTCCATGGTGACCTGTCAGGTGACTTTGGCCGTGAAGCCGAACCCACGCCTGAGAACCTCGGGGATCTTTGCGATCTCGTTGCCAATGAAGGCATGGACATTGGATTCGCGCTGGATCCGGACGGTGACCGTCTGGCGATAGTCAACGAACACGGCCAACCCATCGGTGAAGAGCTAACCCTGGCGCTCGTGATCAAACACGTTCTGGCAGCGACAAAGGGTCCGGTGGTGATGAACTTGTCCAGCAGCCGCGCGAGCGAAGATGTAGCGCGCGCTGAAGGAGTGGAAGTCTACCGCACACCCGTTGGCGAGGCGCACGTTGCGGCTGAAATGGACAAAGTCAACTCGGTGATCGGTGGCGAGGGCAACGGCGGCGTAATGCTGCCAAGTGTTCATGCTAACCGTGATTCAATGGTCGGCATCGGGCTCATTCTCAGCATGCTTGCAACTCAAGGCGTACCGCTTAGCGTGCTGGTCAGCCGTTTGCCACAGTACACGTTACTGAAGCGCAAGATTCCCGTTGAGGGGATCAGCTTTGACGATATAAAAACCAAGCTGGAGCAAGGCTTTTCTGACGCGGAACGGATGGACACTCGTGATGGAATTCGCATTGATCTGAATGATCGATGGGTGCATGTCCGACCGTCGAATACGGAACCCATCGTCCGCATATTCTCTGAAGCGAAGTCGAAGCAACAGGCACAGGAACTAGCTGATCGTGTATCAACGATCATCAGGGGAGATGAATAATGATTGTCACCACAACAGCACTTATCGAAGGGCAACAGGTTCGTGATTACCTGGGAGTTGTCAGCGGCGAAGCAATCCTGGGGGCAAACATCGTCCGTGACCTGTTCGCGTCAATCACTGATGTCATTGGCGGGCGCAGTGGAGCATACGAGAGCAAGCTCAAGCAGGCGCGTCAGATCGCAATGCGTGAGATGGAAGAAGAAGCTGCCAGCCTGGGAGCAAACGCTGTCATTGGCGTAGATCTCGACTACGAAGTCGTGCGAGAAGGGATGCTGATGGTTTCAGCGTCTGGAACCGCTGTAAGGATTTAACACGGTCTAAGCATGAAACCCGATACCATGACACTCAGCCAACTGGCTGCTACATTCGACCACACATTGCTGAAACCCAGTGCGGGTCGCGCTGATATCGAACGAGTATGCGGCGAAGCGCGCACATGGAAAACTGCTTCTGTTTGCGTCCACCCCATCTGGATCAAGGAAGCGGCAGTGCAGCTGGCTGGATCAAATATTCCAGTATGCACCGTTATCGGATTCCCGCATGGCGCTACTGCGTACCCAGCCCTGGTTGCTGAAACTGTGCGTGGTCTCGAAGACGGAGCCCGTGAATTCGACCTTGTCATTCCTTACGGAATAGCGATTTCTGAAGGTTGGATGTACGTCGAAGACAATGTTCGTTATGTCAAGGAAGCGGCCGGAACGAATATCGTCAAAGCGACCCTCGAAACCAGTGAACTAACGGACAACCAGATTCTCCTGGCAGCAAAAGCGGCTATCCGAGGTGGAGCTGACTATTTGAAAACTTCGACAGGATTCGCATCCGGTGGCGCTACCGTGAAAGCGGTAAACATCCTTGACAAAGTTGCTGGTAGCTATGCAGGAGTCAAGGCTTCCGGTGGCATACACTGCTACCAGGATGTACTTGACATGTTGAATGCTGGGGCAACACGTATCGGTACTTCAGCAACTATCGCCATTCTCGAAGAAGCGAAGAACATCCTGCACCATTAATCATGAAAGCTGGAGAGTTGACTCATGCACAATGTGCTCGCGATGATTCTGGGAGGGGGACGCGGCACCCGGTTGCACCCTTTGACCAAGGAACGATCAAAACCTGCCGTACCGCTTGCAGGGAAATATCGATTGATCGATATTCCGATCTCCAATTGCCTCAACTCTGGCATTGACCGCATTTTCGTTTTAACACAATTCCTCGCTCAAAGCCTCAACCAGCACATCAGTTCGTCGTTCCGGTTCGATCCATTTCATCGGCAGGGTTTTATCAGCGTTCTCTCTGCGGAACAGACCGATGGATCGCAACAAGATGACTGGTATCAAGGTACAGCAGACGCAATCCGCAAAACCCTGCGTCACGCCGAATCATTTGCCTTCGATGAATTCCTGATCCTGTCCGGCGATCATCTGTATCGTATGGATTACCGTGCCATGATCGAAGAGCACCGGGAACGAAACGCGGATATTACGGTCGCGGCTTTGGAAGTTGAACGAGACAAAGTTCCCGAGCTGGGTGTGATGGAAATTAACGACCGTGGCAGCATTGAACGCTTCGTCGAAAAACCGCAGGATGCTACCGTAATTGACTCGCTCGAAATTGGCCCACGTTACTTTGAATTTCGGAACGAACCAGTTCAAAAAGGCTTATATCTGGCAAATATGGGCGTGTACGTGTTCAACCGGGAAACTCTGGCTGACCTGCTTGCGACCACGCATGATCAGGATTTTGGGAAGGAAATCCTTCCCCACGCTATTGACCGTAAGCTGAAAGTTTGCGCACACAAATACAACGATTACTGGGAAGATATTGGAACCATCCGCGCATTCTTCGACGCCAATCTCGCGCTGACCGATGCAGTTCCGCAGTTCAATTTCTTCGACGATGACGACAAGATTTACACGCATGGTCGATTCCTGCCGCCGAGCAAAATCAACGGTGCAAGCTTCTCTCGCGCCTTGTTGGCTGAAGGCTGTATCCTCGACCACAGTGACATTTTTCATTCTGTGATCGGCATTCGTGCAATAATCGGCGAGAGTTCACGTCTGGAGAGTGTCATCGTCATGGGAAATGACGACTATCCTAGTGCGGAACAACAAAGTAGCTTCCGAGCCCAGAATATCCCTGAAATAGGGATCGGGAAGCACTGCTATATCCGACAGGCAATCATTGACAAAAACGTGCACATTGGTGACAACTGCAAGCTCATCGGCGGGGATAAGGAAGACAAGACCGGCAAGGGTTGGACACTCCGCGACGGTATCCTGTGTATCCACAAAAACGCTGTCATCCCTGACAACACACAGTTGATCTTCGGCTAGATCACTAAATAAAACAGGTCGCGATTCTTCCTTCAATCGCGACCTGTTCAGTTTCTTTCTGGGTTACAAGGTGATACTCATTCCCAATCGTTGATCTCCCGCTTCTTTTTAGCGTTATGATCATTTTTTTCCTTGGCCAAGTCCAGCTTCGCGCCCGGTTTGAGAATAACACCGGTCTGACTGTGACCATCCATCAGCACTTTGAGCGGTTTATCCAACCTCACATGACTAACTCGTTCCCCATTAGTTTCTACACGTTGTTTTCGTAACCAGCTCCAATCCAATTCTCCTTCGCCAGTCTCTTCGTTAATAGTGAAATAACCAACGCTAAGCGAAGTTATGTTGTGGAAGAAATGAGCACCCTCGGAGGGTTGTACACGAATATCCTCAAAACCGGATTCGACGATCACCCGTGCTCCGCTGATTTGATCCCAACTTACCGGAATACCCAACCATGGATCGGCGCTCCCCCATCGACCCAATCCAATCAACAGGTAAGGTCGTTCCTCAGCTTCCAGCTTCGCGTTCAACTTGCCAACTTCGATTGATACATCGTGTGTGCGTGAGCGATCGAATCCCTGCCGGTCAACGAAAACAATATCACGAATATCACCTATATGCCCGGAGCCGAGCATCCTAGACGAACTACATACTATCTGATCTTCGCTATATCCCGTGAGATCCAGAATATCTTGTTCCTGATTCAACACCAGAGGACGGAGCTGCAGCAAGTAAAACTCACGCGGTCCTTCAGACACCGAGTAGCTTACCGCAAATTCCAGCTCGACGGCGCGACTCATACCCCGTTCAGCGACCGCCAGGACTTCATTAAGAATGTCTGTCAATGGAAACAGATTGTGCTTAAGTATTGGAGCGAAGGTGACTAGCGGTAGCCCTTCCCGTGCCAGACCATCATAAATCGCTTTGTTTTCATGGGAGTAAACGGATCCCATTGGGTGAAGCGTACCATCTGCTTTTGCTGTGTCCAGGTCACATTTTTCCAATTCCAGATGGTTTTGTTGATCCCCTTCAGCTGTGGTTGGTAAGTGGAGACAGTAAAATTCTTTCTGCGAAAAATTCAGAGAATCGTTGAGCGTGGCGAACTGGCCACCATGCTGCGGATACTTCGGACAGAAACGTACTCCTTCGCCACCGTCCATGATGTACGATCCAAATCCGAGTGCGACATTGGCAATGCCATCGCCTGATGTTGCCGGCGGGGATGGGTAAAAGTTGTGCGAACGTGCGACACCGGCGAAGTCAGGATAGAATCGCGCGCTGTGCTCTACACCCGCCAGTTTTTGTACGATTACCGCCATCTTTTCTTCTTCGAGACGGTAAGGAGTGGACTTGATATAGGATCGCGCTTTTGCTGAAAATGTAGATGCGTACACTAGCTTGATCGCGCGGATCAACGCTTCAAGCCGATCATTCAGCACGGGATGATTGTTCGGAAGCATGTAGGTGTCATAGATTCCGGCAAACGGTTGGAACAGGCTGTCTTCCAGCAATCCGGATGATCGTACAGCAATCGGGTATTCCATTAATTCCAGTAACTCACCAAGTTTCTGCTTAGTATCAGCCGGAAACTTTGCAGCCAGAAAACGGTTCGCCAGTTTAGTCTCATCTTTGCAGTTAAGTGCGAAATCCGTCAAATCGTTATTATTTAGAAATTCGTCAAAGATATCCGTACTAATTACTACAGTTGCTGGAACACTAAGATGAACATTGGAATACTTATCCTCTAATTGCTTCCGTCCAAGAATGTGCGCGAGAAAAGCCAGCCCACGAGCTTTTCCACCCATGGACCCTCCACCCAGACGTGCAAAACTCGAACGTGGATCAAAATTGTCCGCTTGGAAATCCGCGATCAGACCGCGGAATCTTTCCATCCGGAAGTTGCTTAACGCAACAATCAATTCACCACGCAGCACATCTGGATCATCATAATCCTCTGCTCGGATCGCTTTGAACTTGGCTGCAATTGCAAACTCAGTTCGCGCCTTCAGCCAACTTGAAAAATGATCGCGGTTTGCATGATGCAACAGGCATTCGCCGGGTACTGATGCTATCATCTGTTCAAGCGATTTGAGACCGCTTGCCTTTCCGATGTACTGTCCGCTCGGCGTGTAGAATTCGAAATCGCCGAAGCTGAACGAATGCTTCATGACCTTTCGCAACTGACTAAGCAGAGTCGCAGAGTCCTTCCGAATGAAATTGAGCTGCAACTCTTTCGCGCGAGCAGCCCATTTCCGCTCAAAAGATTGCATGAGAATCGGAATGTCATCACGCCGCTCGCGGATTGCATTGATGAGATGAATTCCCGCTTCAGGATCTTTCGCCCCTGCGCGCTTGTATTCGATGTCAGTAATCACGCCGATCATATTCTTTTCGTAACTCAGATATGTCGCCCAAGCTTCTTCATAGGTTGTGCACAAAAGGATTTTTGGACGGGCGCGCATGCGCAGAATCCGGTTGGCGAGATTCATTCCCTCACCTAGCAACGACTGGCTCTGACGCATCAGTTCGCCGTAAATCAGAGGCAGATAAGCTGAATAGAACCGGATGTTGTCTTCAACCAGCAAAATGGTCTGCACACCCATCACACGAGTATCATGATCTACGTTCAGCCTGTCTTCGATGTACTTCACCATCGCAAGCACAATGCGGAAGTCGCCCTGCCAGAGGAAGATTCGGTCGAAAAGGGTATCTGAACTACTGCGCACCAGCCGGTCGATCTCACGATTGTCGTAAGTCAGGAGAATCAACGGAGTGTTTATCCCACGCGATCTGAGTTGACGTGCAAACTCTTCAATCGGCATGTCGCCAACATTCGCGGTGGCAATGATCAGGTTAAATTGATTACTGGAGCCAGCGACTTCCAAAGCCTTTGACGCGGTTCCGACTCGCGTCAGACTCGGCGCGTGATAAAGATTCAGCTGCATGAACTCGCTCAGCATCAACTCTTCAAGCTGGCCGTCCTGAGCGAGAATAAATGAGTCATAGAGGCTGCTGACCAGCAGGATATTATTCACCCGCCGCCGCATCAAACGCTGAAAGTTCGTGTGGTGAGTCGTCGGATCTGAAAACTGATCCGTCAACTTGTCCAGTTCATCGCCATTTACGTCCGCGAGTTCACTATTCATGTAGCCGTCTTTCAACACGTTCCCCTCGCCCATACACCTAGTCTCGACATAATAATACGGCGCGGGATGTCCATTCATCCCGCGCCGCGAATACTTTCGGTACATATGCGAGAATCAGACAGCACCCTGATCCAGCATCGTGTCGGCAACCTTCAGGAAGCCAGCGATGTTCGCACCATTGACGTAGTTGCCCGGCGTGCCATACTTTTCGGCCGCGGAGAACGCTGCGTCATGGATGTCTTTCATGATGCGCTGTAGGTGACCATCAACTTCTTCACGCGTCCAGCTGAGGCGCAAGCTGTTCTGGCTCATCTCGAGACCGGAAACCGCAACACCACCCGCATTTGCAGCTTTACCCGGACCGTAGAGAATACCAGCATCTACGAACTGGTTCACACCTTCGGGGACCGTCGGCATGTTCGCGCCTTCGGAGACGACGTAGACGCCGTTGGTCAACAGGTGGCCAGCATCCTTGGCGTTCACTTCGTTCTGAGTTGCGGACGGGAACGCACAGTCAGCCTTGTGGTTCCACAGCGGATTGTAATCGAGGCCAGCATCAACCGGTGTGTAAACAGCGGTCGGATACTTCGTAGCATACTCAGATACGCGACCACGCTTCACGTTCTTGAGATCCATCAGATACGCGAGCTTTTCGCTGTCGATACCGGCTTCATCATAGATGTAGCCGCTGGAGTCGGAGCAGGTAACGCACTTCGCGCCAAACTCGTTCAGCTTCTCGATGGTATACTGAGCAACGTTACCCGAACCAGAGACGATGCAGGTCTTGCCTTCGTAAGTTTCGCCACGAGTCTCGAGCATGTTCTTGCCGAAGTACACAGCACCGTAACCAGTCGCTTCCGGACGAATCAAGCTGCCGCCCCACGCCCGGCCCTTACCGGTCAGGACGCCGACGAACTCATTCTTGACGCGCTTGTACTGACCAAACATGAAACCGATTTCACGGCCACCAACACCGATGTCACCAGCCGGAACGTCAGTAAATTGACCAATGTGACGGCACAGCTCAGTCATGAAGGACTGGCAGAAACGCATCACTTCGTTATCGCTCTTGCCCTTCGGATCGAAGTCTGAACCACCCTTACCACCACCCATCGGGAGTGTGGTCAAGCTGTTCTTCAGAACCTGTTCGAAGGCGAGGAACTTGAGGATACCCAAGTTTACTGACGGGTGGAAACGCAGACCGCCCTTGTACGGGCCGATTGCGCTGTTCATCTCAATACGCAAACCGCGGTTGACCTGGACATCACCCTGATCATCCAGCCACGGAACACGGAACATGATGACGCGCTCCGGCTCAACAAGCCGTTCCATGATCTTTGCAGCACGATACTCAGGATGCTTCTCGATCACGAGTCCCAAAGACTCCACGACCTCTTGCACAGCCTGATGGAACTCCGGCTCGGCCGGGTTCTTCGCCTTGACCAGGGCCATAATGGAGTCAACAAATGCCGACATGGGTATCGCTCCTCTTGCTAACGTTAACCCCGGGTCTCACCAGCACTTCGCTGAAAGGCCATGCGTGTTGGCTCCCGGGTGAAATGACTATGACAGATCAGAGTCCGGACCAATAGGTTGTGAATATAAGGACAAGAAACTCCTTGGCGAAGTTTGGACTCCGAGGGACCACCGTAAACCCAGTTATGCCCGTTCCATAAAGAGCGATTTGTTGACATGATCATTTAGTCGTCAATCTTTAGTTCGAAAATCTCCAACTCAGACTTGCAACAAGGCGAGATCAAGTCGTACCTAAAGCAAATTCAACAATCAACAACACAAACGTGAGATGCTGATGAGCGCGACTGCAAACATAGGTACTGCACTGAAAGACGCTGCAATTGACTACAAGAACGGTTTAGTCAACCTGTTCCATTGCCCGCGGGAGATCTGGATTGCCTATGCGGTGAAAGTTTTTGAATCCCTGGCCTACTTCTCTTCCGTCCTCGTGTTAATGATTTTCCTCACGCAGGACATGGGCTTGTCCGACACAATGGCCGGCACAATCTTCGGATTATGGTCAGCATCCATGTCCTTCTTCATGCTCTTTGTCGGCTTCATCGCGGACAGCCTGGGGATCAAGAAAGCGTTGATCGTGGGTCTGCTGATCGCACTTGTGGGACGATTGGCGATCACATTCACCATCGATCCGTGGATCGTTTACCCCGGCCTCTTTATCCTGTCCATCGGTTTTGCGTACATGATCCCGCTGATTGCAGCCGCCGTCAAGCTGTTCAGCACAAAGAAAGCGCAGTCATATGCTTTCTCGTGGTATTACGTCGTCATGAACGTCGGCAGCTTCATCGCCGGCATCAGCCTTGACGGTCTGCGTGCCACGTTCACCGAACCGATTGCGTTCGCATTTCTTGGAATGGATCTGGTCATTCGTCCAATTCAGATAATTTTCGCCGTTGCCGTGATCGCAACCCTCATTTCACTAGCCCTGGTCATCTTCCTTGTGCGAACCCGCATCCCAACTGAAGAGTTGGCGGGCGATGATGATTCCGAGGAGGATCGTAAGAAAGCCGAGGAGCAGGATAAAGCACAGCAGGAATCAATACAAAAATCTGCCTGGGATGTGATGAAGGAGGTGACCAAGGAACGAACGTTCTGGATATTCATCACCTTCATCTTCCTGCTCGTGCTGGTTAAAATGATCTTCCAGTACAACCACTCGCTGTACCCGTTGTACATGGAACGGATCGGTCTTGGCGACTGGACCGGCAAGCTCTATTCAATTAATCCACTGATCATCATCTTCCTCGTGCCGGTGATGACCGCGCTGACACGGCAGATGAAAGCGTATAACGTGATCATGTTGGGCAGCGCCGTTTCGGCGGCATCGGTGTTCTTCCTTGGGATCGGCGAAGGCATCATGATGATCGTCATGTTCCAGGTCGTGCTGTCAATCGGTGAGGCTTTGTATTCACCACGGATCTACGACTACACCGCCAATGTCGCCCCTCCGGGCAAAGAATCCAGCTACATGGCCTACTCGAAGGCGCCGATGTTCTTCGCGAAGGTGGCCGCGGGGCCGTTGTCCGGGATATTGCTCGCTAACCTGTGCGCCGAGGGATCAATTGCCTCCGAACGTAATTCCGAGCTGATGTGGATCATCGTCGGCATCAGCACCATGGTCAGCCCGGTCATGCTGCTCCTCGGACGCCGCTGGTTGGACGTCGAGTCACGCAAGAAGCGCGGCGAACTGCAGGAACTGCATAAACCCATTTCGTAGCCACGGAATACACGGAACACACGGAAATAGAAGAAGTGGATTTTTTTATTGAGGGGACACTTACTCCTGTAAGTGTCCCCTCGTTGTTATTCTGGTGCCATTGGTTGACCGCGAAGTGGCTACCGCGGTTCCTCACATCTCACATCTCGTATCTCGTATCTGCCTTTCCATGTATTCCGTGGTAGAGCAGGTGTCTCTTGGGAATATGGCTGCCAACCCCGCATTCGGACACGTATCTTCCCATTACTCATAACCATTCACCGAGTGCCGAGGCTCTACGATGTCAACCGAACGCGCAACCAACGCCGCCGGACGTTCCGTCCCGCTGCATGTCAATGGCAAGGATCAAACACCCTTCCAGGGAGTCGGCAAGTACCATCCCACCGGCGACAAAGCCACCTCCCCGATCCGTACCTGCGCCGATTACCCCGCGGACGGCAACAAAGTCGTCGGCAGCCTGCGTGAAGCGCTTGAGAAGGCTGGTCTGCGTGACGGCATGACGGTCTCGAACCATCACCACTTCCGCAACGGTGACCTCGTGATGAACCAGGTGTTCGACGAAGCCGCCGCGATGGGCGTAAAAGACCTGATGTGGTTCCCGTCGGCATCGTTCCCGTGCCATGCGCCGCTGATCGACCGTCAGAAGGACGGCACCATCCACCACATCGAAGGCTCCATGAACGGCCCGCTCGGCGCCTACGCATCGCAGGGCAAGATGCGCGGACTGGGTGTGCTACGCAGTCACGGTGGACGTTGGCAAGCCATCCAGGACGGTGACGTTCCCATCGACATCGCGATCATCGCCGCACCGACCGCCGACGCGTTCGGTAATTGTACCGGCGACCGTGGCCCGTCAGCCTGCGGTCTGCTCGGCTTTGGATTGGCAGACTCGATCTACGCGAAAAAGGTCATTGTCCTCACCGACAACCTCGTCCCATTCCCCTGCTACCCGTGGCAGATCCAGGGGCAGAACGTTGACAGCGTGGTCGTGCTCGACAAGGTCGGCGACCCGTCGAAGATTGTCTCCGGAACGACTGCGATCACCAAATCGCCCGATCGTCTGCTGATCGCTGAACAGACTGCTAAGTTCGTCCGTGCGGCAGGTATCCTCAAGGACGGTTGGTCATTCCAGGCCGGAGCGGGCGGAACTGCGTTGTCGTTCGCGATTTACGTGCGTGACATGATGCGTGAGCAGGGGATTAAAGCACGGTTCATCCGTGGTGGATCAACCCAGTATCTCGTGGACATGCTTGAGGAAGGCCTGACCGACTACATTCTCGACGGGCAGACGTTTGACCTCGAAGGCGTGCGCTCGATGCGTGAGAATCCGGGCCATGTCAACACCAGCCCATTCACCAGCTACAACTATCACGGTAAGGGCAACTTCGCGTCAATGCTCGACGCTGTCGTGCTCGGCGCGACCGAAGTCGATGTCAAATTCAACGCGAATGTCGTCACCCACTCCGACGGCCAGCTCCTGCACGGTATCGGCGGCTGGCAGAACTGCCTGTTCAGCAAATGCACCATCCTGCCGATCCCGTCCATGCGCGACCGCATGCCGATCATCGTCGACGAAGTCACCACACTCGTCGGACCTGGTGAACTGATCGACGTCGTCGTCACCGAACGCGGTATCGCGATCAACCCGCTGCGTCAAGACCTGATCGACCGCGTGAATACCTACAACGCCACCACGGGTTCGAGCGACCCACTACCGCTAAAGAGTATTGAGGAAATCAAATCCGAGGTCGAACGCCTCGTCGGCGGCCCGCCCGCCAAACCCGAACTACTCGACAACGACATCGCCATCATCAAGTGGGTCGACGGTACGGTCATTGACGTGGTGAAGCAGGTGACGTAGACCGACGCAGAATACATCTGCCGGGGAGTATAGAGCTTGACGGTTGTGTAACCAGATTTCGTAGAAACGAAGTGTGATTGGTTTGATCAGCAACTTTCAAGCATCATATCTGGTAGATTTGTGTTTTTCAGGCATATGCGAGATTGGAAACTCAAGACTGAAGCCCCGAGCCACCAACCGATGCTTTAACTACGCTTATAGGGGTTAAGGTACGAATAATATCAAGAATATCTAATTTACAGCGATTTGATAATTATCCTTGAGATATACCGGCCATATGACGACACTATTCTTCTATTAAAATCGGCAGTAATATCATTGTCATATGTTATGTTGAAGAAACCACCAATAAAAGGAACAATAGTGAAAATAGTGAAATAGGAGCCTACCCAACCAACACCTTGTACCCAAGTTCTATCAAATTCTGAATGCTGTGCTTTATAAGAAACGTCCAAATCTTTCGTGACTATATTTCTACCTTCTGGAGTTGATATCGCCTCAACCGTAGTTTCAACGTCAGCATAGTATGTATATCCGTTCCATGCTGGTGCAAAAATAATATATCCAGGCCATGTTATGAAAAAATTAGCTCCACCTCTGACGAAGTCAGGATCAAATTACACAACAATTCCGCCCAGCAAAACAGCAACGTCCTGTTGGGCACTCCCGACAGGGGCATACGGAACATCAACCTCATGTCAAAAGAGAGATCCTTCACTACGTTCAGGATGACACCCTCGCTCAGGATATACTCTTCGCTGCGCTCAGGATGACATCCCAAGCTTCCCCGGGTTCAACGAACCCGGGCAACACAGAATCCCGTCATCCCAGCAACCGCTTTGCCAGCAGCTCCTGCATATTCCGCCGACCGTCGGCGATCAGTTCGACGACCACCTCATGGCCCACAATCTTGTAGATGATCCGATATGGCTTGAAGTGTGTCTGTCGGTAGGAGGTGACACCAAGCAGCTGCAATTCGTCTGGAACCGGATTCCGCTCCGGGAATGATGTCAACGAAGTCATCGCAGCTCTGAGCTGATCAAGCACATAGTCCGCAGTATCCACCGATACATGCGTGCAGAGATAATCGTCAATGTCGTCGAGGTCGGCGAGCGCGTCGACGGTCAAGTGGATGGTGTAAGTTGGGTTCCGCTCCAACGTTTACCCCTCAGGATTCCGCCGTTTGGCACGGATCTGTTCGAACGCTTCGTCCATGGAGACAGTCTTCCCCTCATCAATCTGACGATCCCCGAGCGCCAGAATCTTCAGCAATGCCAAGGTTTCCTGGGTCTGTTCATACGTCGACACATCCTGAAGCACCGCCTTCGCTTCCCCATTTTGCGTAATAACCATGGGTCCACCCGCCTCCGGCAGGTTGCGCAGGATTTCAGACGCGTGCGCTTTCAGGTAACTCACTGGTTTGATGTTGGTTAGCTTCATCGCGATCTCCATGTTGACCATAATATAGTCCGTATTCTGGTCATGATCAACTCTGATCCTTAAGGATGGCGGCAAAATCAATACCTGGAATCCGGCGGGTGGCCCGGGGCTTCAGCCTCGGGTTTCATGTCGTGATCAACCTACACAGCAATCCCATCCAACAAAACAACAAAACCCTGTTGGTCACTCCCAACAGGGGCATATCGTAAGGAGAGATCCTTACAAAAACGTTCAGGATGGCGTCAAAGTCTTCCCCGGGTTCATCCACCTACGCTGAAGCTTCGGCGGACAGGTCGAACCCGGGCTACATAGACTAGTCCGTTTTGCGGAAGTGGCAGTAGAGATACATCTGCTCGATTCCGCCGGGTGTGATGTGCAGATACTTCTCGTGCCGCTGCAATTCAAACTCCTCACCCATCTTCCGTTCCAGCTCATCCATGCTGTACCGTTTCACGGTGAAGCCGCTGCATTTGGCGGGCGCTTCGAGCGAGAACGTTCCGATGATCACGTGTCCGCCGGGTCGTAACGCGCGCAGCAGGTTCTTTCGATAGCGCTGAAACAGTTCTGGCGTCGTCAGGAAATGGAGCACCGCGCGATCATGCCAGAGATCGTATTGACGTTGCGCTAACGGATACGCTGTGATGTCTTCCGCCAGCCAGGTCACCGAAAATGCCCGGTCACCCAACCGATCCTGCGACAATGACAACGCTTTCCTCGACAGATCAGCGACTGTTATCGATTGGTAGCCATCGTCCAGCAGATCATCGACCAGGGTGGACGCTCCCCCTCCCACATCGATGATGTTCACATCCTTGCGCAGTTTTATATCCCGGATCCACTCTAGCGACGTCTCCAGATGTGGCAGATACCAACCGAGCTTTTCAGCCGGATTCTTCGTGTAAACCTTTTCCCAGTGTTCACGCTGGATCAACAGCTTTCCCCTTTCATCCAAACTTGTTTTGGAAGATGCGTTGTGAAACCCAGATAGTCAAATCCAAGTCACACAGTGTATCACGTTTGAAGGTGCACGTGACTCTGTTCTCGTTTTCCACATCGACCATTAGGGGGGTGATCATGAAGGGCATTGAAAAGTCAACATCATTACAGTCAACCAGAAGCTGCATTGTCATTGTTGTCCTGGCAACACTGCTTGCACTCTTTCATGTTTCACTAGCATTCGCCCAGCCCGTAACACATTATTCGCCCCCAGACGTTGACATAGCTGCACTAGCCTCGAGCCTGAATCCGAAAGTGCTGATCAATGAAGGCGATCAAGCACAGGGTCGCTTTCAAGTCGGAGATGAATGCTGGTGGATGTTCTTCCTGCACGTCCGTCCCCTGGAAGATGCACCCGAATTAAATCTCGATGTCCCACGCGACCTGATCATCAGCTTCTGGCAGAACATGGCGATCACTTCCGAACTGACTGGTGAAGAAGGCATGTTCCTGCTGGATGGCAGGGAAGCCTACTGGGCGGAAGCGATGTTGATGAGTGGCATGGTACGCACACGGTTCATCGTCTGGGACGATGTTGCATCCGGACGCAGATACATCGGTGACATTAATATCAACGTAGCCCGTGAAACACCGGACTCCCTATTGTTAATCGTGCAGGACGCGATGATCCAGGTAGCCGGTGGAAATGCTGACAAAGTGAACAACCTCTCCACCCTGCTTCCAAAACAGAAAGACTTTGACGACCTCGGTTTAACCATTCGTTACCCGGAAAACACGCGGGCGGCCCGGTATCCTGGCTCCGATTCGGCGAAGCCGAAAAATGTGTCTGCGAATCAATGGGGAAGTATCTGGGTTCTACCCCACGCAGCAAACTGGAGGTATGATCTGATTTGGAGTAGTGATGAACTCGAAGATCTGGAATCATGGTTGAGAAACGTGTCACCAAATCTGCTGCGCAGCGAGGAAGATCATCTGCCAGACGCCCATGTCGATTCACTAACGATCGACACCCCTGATAACAACCATGTTTCCGGGATCGTGATGAACAAGCTCATGTTCGGCGATCAGGAATACCCGGAGTGGTTGAAGTTCAACTCTGTCGAGTGGTCAAAGGGTGGAATCAACTTTCGTGCGATTGTCACGGTAGAAGAATACAATGACATGTGGGGGATTTACTTTGACGGATCTGTGGCGGATGACCTGGTTGAAGAGCGCATGAAGGAATGGCTTGAATACGTGAAATAGTGAATTAATCAAGCGACAACAAAAATGGCTGATGATAGCATAATCACCAGCCATTGCAAACGTGTCACGATAATACTCCCCGGGTTCGGCGAACCCGGGCGACACCTATTCCCCAGCGAGTTTCTCGAGGATGTCTTCGCTGATGTCGAAATTGGAGTAGACTTTCTGGACGTCCTCGTGATCGTCCAGTTGTTCCATCATCTTGATCAACGTCGAGGCATGTTTCTCGTCCACATCCATGTAATTCTGTGGGATGAGCGATGTTTCGGCGGAAGTAACGTTCACACCCAGCCCGTCCAAAGCATCACGCAAATCATTCAGCGATCCCGGGTCACCGGTTACTGTAAACGTTCCGTCATCTTCCTGGACCACATCTTCAGCTTCAGCTTCCAACGCAGCTTCCATGATCTCGTCTTCGGTCTTCTCACCGGGCTCAAGCTCCACCACCGCTTTTCGGTCGAACATGAACGCGACCGCGTTGGATTCTGCCAGGTTCCCGCCAAGCTTGCTGAACATGTGACGAATTTCGCTGACTGTGCGATTCCGATTATCTGTAATGGCTTCAATAATCACAGCCGCACCGCCTGGACCGTACCCCTCGTACGTCACTTCTTCGTACGCAACGCCCTCGAGTTCGCCGGTGCCTTTCTTGATCGCACGTTCGACATTCTGCAACGGCATGTTCGCTGCCTTGCCATTTTGAATTGCAAGACGCAGACGCGGGTTGGCATCAGGATCGCCACCTCCCATACGGGCAGCAACCGTGATTTCCTTGATCAACTTGGTAAATATGCGTGCACGGGCAGCATCAGCCGCACCCTTCTTGCGCTTGATCGTTGACCATTTTGAGTGGCCGGACATGAAAACTCCTCTTAGTGCAAAGTCGAAAGTGCAGGCATAACGTCGAAAGCATGAAATTCAACGAATGCATCACTTCAAAAGGTTCTACGTACCACAACACATTACAGCTACATCACGCGATTCTCGTTCACCCAGCGCTGGATGTACTCGATCGGTTCATTCAATGGAGTTCCCGGACCAAACAGCTGCCCCACCCCCATCTCCATCAGCTTGGCAATGTCTTCCTCAGGGATGATCCCGCCGCCTGTCAGCAACACATCGTCCAACCCTTTCTCCTTCATCACCGCAAGCGTTTTGGGGAACTGGGTCATGTGTGCACCTGAGAGAATGGACAATGCAATTACATCCGCATCTTCCTGCAAAGCTGCCTCGACAACACTCTCCGAGGTTTGCCTCAATCCGAGGTAGATCACCTCGAATCCAGCATCACGAAACGCAGCCGCCAAAACTTTCGCGCCACGGTCATGCCCATCAAGACCGGGTTTCGCCAAAACTACGCGTACTTTTCGGTTTCCCGGGTCACGGGATTCCATGTTACCCCCTCATAAAAAAATCCCAGGTGTAAGTCCCGGAATGTAGCTATCGACAAGGGTCTGCGCCAAGAGACGAACGCGCAGCCTGAATGATATGAACTGAGATCCCCTAACTTGCCTCCACCGGGTGTAGAACCTCATGCAAAACGCGCTGTAAATCATCAACCAAATAGGGTTTAGCCATCACGCCCATGAAACCATACGCCTTATAATCCGCCATTACCGGGTCGTTGGAATACCCGCTCGAGACCACCGCACAGACATTCGGATCATATTCCCTGAGTTTTCCTATCGTTTCCTCACCACCCATTCCACCTGGGATCGTGAGGTCCATTATGACAACCACGAACGGATCACCTGATTCCTTGGCTTCGCCATACACTCTTAGCGCCTGCTCACCATCAGCGACTGTAGTGACATCGAATCCAATATTCCCCAGCATGATTTCGGCAACTTCGCGGACTGACAATTCGTCGTCCATAACGAGTACACGTCCGGTGTCTGTACCCTGAATTGGCGGACTATATTCTGCCTTTTCAATAGCTTTGTCTGAAGCCGGGAGATAAATTGAGAATTTCGTGCCATCTCCAATCTCAGAGGAAACTGTCAACAGTCCATCATGCTTCTGGATGATTGAGAAGGATGTTGCTAAGCCCAGTCCCGAACCCTTTGTTTTGGTTGTGAAGAATGGGTCAAACACGCGTTGTAACACTTCTTCCGGGATGCCCGGTCCATTGTCTTTCACTTCGATCAAAACATAGCGACCCGGTGTCAATGGCAGTGCTAGATCGCTGGTAACATCGAAATTCTTGGCCCTCAACCACAATGTGCCACCATCCGGCATTGCCTGGTTAGCATTGATTGCGAGGTTGTTGATCACACGACTGATCTGATTCTCGTCAACTTCCGAAGGCCACAGGTTCTCCTCGATCTCAATTTCGCAAGCAACATTTGATCCACGCAGAGTGAATTCCGCTGATTCACGTACCAGATCAACAAGATCCGCTGCCTTACGTACTGGCTGGCCGCCCTTTGAGAACGTGAGCAACTGTTGCGTAAGCTCACGTGCGCGCAATGTCGCTTTCTCAGCGTCTTCAAGCCGCATGCCAATGAACTTTGGATCGTCTTGAACCATGCGTGCAATGCTAATATTTCCGAGCACTGCTGAGAGAATGTTGTTGAAGTCGTGCGCGATACCACCAGCGAGTACACCAATCGACTCAAGACGCTCAATCTTGGCAACTTCCTCTTCCATCTGGCGCTGTTGACTGACGTCACGGAAAACCACTACAGCTCCGATCACATCATCCTGCGGATTGTGAACCGGAGTTGCACTACCGACGATTAAGACCTGCCCACCATCACGCGTAAAGAGTACACACTCCCGTGTCCAACGTTCGTGAACACCCGACTCAATGACTCGATGGACTGGACTTTCGATCACGGCACCCGTTTGTTCTTCACGCAGCGGGAAGACAGTTTCAAAATCTTGCCCAATGGCGTGATCGTCAGTCCAACCTGTCATCTTGACTGCGCGTTCATTGATCATCGTGACGCGGCCGCCGATGTCAGTTGTGATCACACCTTCACCCAGCGATGCCAGGGTAATCGCCAGCCGCTCTTTCTCTGCCGCGAGTTCATCATTAGCCAGTTTACGTCTGGTAATATCACGGTAAATCGCGTAAAGGCCTACGATTTCATCATCAATGACAATAGGTGTGCCCAGCATGGATACATCTACCAGAGATCCGTCTTTTCGCCGACAACGAGTCTCTTCAACCCGAACCATAACCCCTAGCTTCAAACGTTCCAGTTGTTCTACCTGAGATTTTTCAAAATCATCTGCAAAAATCAAGTCGGCCACATACTTGTGACAAGCTTCTTCGTTAGAGTACCCAAATAGATCTGTAAACTCAGGATTCGCACGAATGACTTGCAGTTCAGAGTCCAGAATGACAATTGCTTCCGGCGCGCCATCAAACAACTGCTCCTGATAGGCACGTTGCAGTTCCGCTTCCTGCTCTGCTTCGTGGCGCTCAGTATTGTCCATCACAACTATCATACCGCCAATTATTTCACGATTTGCACCGTAATAAGGTGAGTAACTCATGGACAGCCAGAGTTCTTCATCGAGGCGCTTAGGTGTATAAGGTCCCTCGTAATACTCAGTTATCCCATTGAGCGCCCGTTCCATCTGTTTGAGCAGATCCTTGCGCGGCATATCAAGCATGCTCACACCAATCAGCTCTTCACGTGAACTCGCACCCATAATCTCAGCATGACGTTCATTGCAGTCGGTAACGATGAAATCGAAATCATAGAGCAAGACACCGACGGGAGATTGGTTGAATAACGCACGGTGACGTTCTTCTGACTCCATCAATGCGACTTGTTCACGCTTGTGCTCAATGACACTCGAAACATGGCTGGACACAAATTCCATCAACTCCAGATCCCGATTATCATAGGCGTTCGCCTTACGATAACTCTGGATTACAATGACACCGATGGTCCTGTCTGGACGCCTCAGCTGCACACCAAGCCATGATTTGGGTAAAGGAGGATAAGTGCGAATTCCGTGGCGAGTCGTGTGCTGAATAACCTCTTCTTCTGTGTTCAGCAGAATGGACCGATGACTCCGAACAAAGTCGGTCATCGAGTTTCGCAGAGTAAATCGCTGCTCCGGATCGACATGCTCTTCTTCATCAACGAAGTACGGGAAATAATATTGCTCCGTGCCCTCGTCAAACATGCAAACAAAGAAGTTGGCAGCATCTATCAGTTTGGAAACTTGCTGGTGTACGATTGTCATCACACCGTTAAGGTCGCCACTTGTCGTCGCGGCTTTAGTGATCTCATATAGTACAGACTGTACCATTTCCGAACGACGCTGATCTGTAAGATCCCGATACACCCAGTACGTGCCCACGTGCTTGTCTTCACGGTGAATCGGAACTCCCATGATAGAAACGTCAACAAGAGTTCCGCTCTTGGTGCGACGCTTTGTGTCCAGTTTGATAATCCGCTTTTCCTGCACTGATGTCACCAGACCATCACTCTCATCGCGCATTCCATCAGGAACGATCATATCATTGGTGCGACCAATCAGCTCCTCAACGCCAAATTCAAAAATGCGCAGAAACTCACGATTCACGGTCAGTAGCATATCATTTGGATCTGTGAAAACAATACCCTGGACATTCTCTTTAATAAACGTTCTGAAATTGGCTTCGGAATCACGCAAGGCGCTTTCAGCACGTAAACGCTCGATCAACACCGCAATCGGACCGCTGGCAAACTCAAGCAGATCCAAGTCTGATTCCTTGTAGGCATTTGGATTCTGATAATGCTGAACAGCCAGCACGCCTATAACGCCGTATGGTGTCTTGAGCGGTACACCGAGGTAAATATGGGATGGAGCACCGATTAACTTGATTTCACCCATCTTGGTAAGTTGGTCTTCAAGCTCTTGATCAACGAGCAAAGAACGACCGGTACGGCGGATATAGTCTGTGATGTTACCCTGGAGTTTGGCTGAACTTGGGGGAACTGGATCTTCTTCATCGGCATAATATGGAAACTGGTACATATCTTCAGCATCATCGTATAAGGCTACATAAAAGTTCTTTGTGTCAAGAAAATCGGATAGACGATCGCGGACAAGACCAATGAACGCGTTAATATCATCCGCCACACTGGCGGCTTCATTAATATCAAGTAGCAACGCTCGAACACGACGATGATGAGATTCTTCCGAGACATCGATCACTGTTATCCATAATATACCACGTCCATACAATTGCATCTCTTGCGCATAAGCTGTAACATCACGGATTTCACCGGATGCAAGACGGTGATGCATAGTGTACTTTCCCGTCTTCGATCCAGAAAAACTGCCGAGCATCTCTGAGACATTTGCGCCAGGAATGTTAGTGATATCCGCAAAACTGCGGGTAATGAAATCGTCGTGCGAATACCCGTAATAACTGCAAGCTGCCGAGTTGGCAGCCATAATCTGACCTGAATCTAATGCAAGGAGTAGTTGAGCTGAAGGATGGGTTTGAAATGCATCAAAAAATACGTCATCTGACGTGGTAGTATTGATCTCTAATGACCCATTGGCAGGGAGCGTACTAAGTCGCCCGATGAATGATCGGAGAGATTTAGAATTGCTTTTTTCTTCGACCTTCACAGTGTTCACCCTAAACCTCAAGCATCATCAGGGTCATGTATCACATTCCTGTCATAATGTATGCCTACGTGTGTCCTCCATATTTCTGACACCCGTGCAATATCCACCGAAAACCTAAGTATGCAAAGATTCTAAGCCTGACTCAAGTCATTTTTTTCAAAAATGTGCCGTTTCGATATAAGTTCCGTAAACGGTCTCCATCGTCCTAACCATCTCACCCATGGTGACATCCGCATGAGCACAATCAATCAGGAAAGGCATGACATTTTCACCCTCTGCACAAGCTGTGTGAAGTGAATCAAGGGATTCTTCAACCTTAACTTTATCTCTACGTTCACGTAGATCTCTCAATCGCTGAACCTGTTCCTTCTCGACATGTTCACCAATCTTAAGAATCGGAATATCAATCTCCTCGTTCTTATTCTTGAACGCGTTCACACCAACAATCAACCGTTCTTTGCGGTCCAGTTCCTGTTGGTGGGTATAGGCGGCACGCGCAATCTCCTTCTGGAAGAAACCGTTTTCAATACCCGCAATCACACCACCCATATCTTCTATGCGTTGGATGTAATCTTGAGCTTCCTTCTCCAGTTTATCGGTCATCCATTCGACATAATAACTTCCACCCAACGGATCCATCGCATTTGCAACGCCTGTTTCGTAGGCAAGGATCTGCTGAGTGCGCAGGGCTATCGTCACGGCTTTTTCTGATGGTAACGCCAGAGTTTCGTCCATAGAGTTCGTGTGCAGGCTCTGTGTCCCACCCAAGACTCCCGCCAAGGCTTCAGTCGCGGTTCGGACTATGTTGTTTTCCGGCTGCTGGGCGGTCAGGCTGCACCCAGCCGTCTGTGTGTGAAAACGCAGCAGCCAGGAACGTTCACTCTCCGCATTGTACCTGTTTTTCAACCGATCAGAGTAGATACGTCGCGCTGCACGGAACTTCCCGATTTCCTCGAAAAAATCTATGTGGCTATTGAAGAAGTGGGAAATGCGTGGCGCGAATGTGTCAATATCCAGACCGCGCTTGAGTGTTTCTTCAGTGTAGGTGAATCCGTCCATCAGCGTGAACGCCAGCTCTTGCGCAGCTGTCGAACCCGCTTCACGAATGTGATAACCGCTCACCGACACAGAATTCCAAAGCGGCATCTCTTTCGTCGCAAACTCAATCGTGTCAACAACCAGCTTGACACTCGGTTCAGGCGGAAAGATGAATTCCTTCTGTGCGATGAACTCCTTAAGAATGTCATTCTGCAATGTACCGGCGAGCTTGTCGCGGGAGATGCCCTTACGTTCCGCTGTCGCAATGAAAAATGCCCAGATGATTGCGGCAGGACCATTGATCGTCATGGAAGTGGAAATCTTATCCATTTCGATGCCATCAAACAACACGTCCATGTCTTCGCGGGATGAGATTGCAACACCGCAAATTCCGACCTCACCCAAGCTTAAGGGATGATCTGCATCATGTCCCATCAATGTCGGTAAATCGAACGCGACAGATAGCCCGGTCTGTCCCTGATTGAGTAGATATTTGTAACGAGCGTTTGTTTCCTGCGGCGTGCCAAAACCGGCGAACTGACGCATCGTCCACAACTTGCCACGGTACAAGGTCGGATGTACGCCACGTGTATACGGATATTCCCCGGGCCAACCCAGTTTGTCTTTCGGATTCCAACCGGTTTCTTCAAAATATTCCGGACCCACGATGTGTGGAACCTCAGCCGAAGAAACAGTAGTGAATGCGATATTGTCTTTCCGGAAACGTCCACGTGGCTTGTAAGTCTGATCTTCCCAACGCTTTCGATCTTCTGCAAAGCTGGAATACTGTGACTCGATACCTTTATGGCCGTTGTGGCGAGAGTTTTTCTCACTGCTCACGGCGAATCTCCTTGTAGAATTCCTCAATCAGTAGCTGAGACAAAGTGTACGGACTTTCACCTCCAGCGAGTTCCGTTTCAGCCTGTTCATTTCGAGCTGAAGTCCACAATGTCCGGGAGATCTTATCTTCAACCAGACGTCTGGTTTTCGCTGTTGTCCGTCGACGTCGCCGTTCCTCGAGACGACCGGTTTCAACGAGATGGGCACGATGATCCGCGATCATCTCTGTCAGTTCTTCGACTCCCTCACCGCGGCTGGCTGATGTTTTTAACACCGGTGATCGCCAACCATCTTCCATCTCCTTCATACTGATGATGCTGACCAGTTCACGGTAAGCCTCATCGGCGCCTTGTCGATCACTCTTGTTCAGCACAAAAATGTCTGCTATCTCCATCAGGCCGGCCTTCATCGCCTGGATCGAATCACCAGATTGTGGTACAATCACGACGAGTGTAGTATCTGCCGCATTCGCAACTTCCAGCTCAGATTGACCGACGCCAACAGTTTCAACCAAAATCTTGCTGTGGCCAAACGCATCAAACAGATCGCACGCTTCATCGACCCCAACCGCCAGACCTCCCAGGTGCCCACGGGTCGCCATCGACCTGATAAACACACCTGGATCAAGGCCGATTGTTTCCATTCGCACGCGATCACCAAGCAAAGCACCGCCAGTGAATGGACTAGTCGGATCAAACGCAATCACTCCGACCTGTTCGTCACCCTTGCGATAGTGCATCGCCATCTGGTTTACCAGCGTACTCTTTCCCGCTCCCGGCGGGCCAGTCAGACCGATACGCCAGCCATCACCCGTTTCAGGATACAAACTGTCCAACAGTTTCGATGTTGACGGATGCTGATTTTCCACACGTGAGAGCATCCGGGCTAAAGCTGGCCGGCGCTTCTCACGAAAGGCGGTTAACAGATCAGTATCGCTGTAAGTCTTCATGAAGGGAGTCAATTCGGACAGCAATGTCCGATTTAATCTGAATCACGCAAACTGTTTTTTGAACGAATCGAAATCGTTGAACACGATCGAGTTTTCGACCTTGATCATCATGCCTTCGTCTTCAAACCGCTTGATAACACGGCTGATTGTTTCCCGGCTGGTACCAGCAATACTAGCCAGATCCCGCTGCAACGGTAATCCTTCGAGCACAACCTTGCCACCGCGCATGATGCCTATGTCTTCCGCCAAACGCACGAGAGTTGATCCGACACGACCACGCGCGTCCTTAAGCGTTAACGCTTTGATCTGGCTGTCGCTACGCCGCAGACGTTCGGCCAGCTCTTTCAGTAACGTGATCGCCACTTGTGGAAAGGATTCAAGCAACGAGAGGAAATCACCACGGTTCAACACCCACAGTTCTACATCATCAATGGCCGTTGCGGTTGCCGAACGAGGAAGCCCGTCGATAATTGACAGTTCGCCAAAAAAATCACCTTCACTGAAAATCGAGAAGATGGCTTCATCACCTTCGGCGGACACACCACTGATCTTCACCCGTCCGCTCTTGATGACAAACATATTGCGTCCAAGATCATCTTCGAAGATGATCATCTCTTCCTTCTTGTAACGCTTCACTACCATCAGACCAGCGATACGTTCCAGATCTTTCTCATCCAAATCGTAGTATAACGGCACGCTGCGTAGCAACTTCAAATCATCAGAGCGTTCGTAAGTCTTTTCCATCTCTCCTCCCGCAACAGGGGATCACTGTTCAGAATATCGGTCTATAGCTTCACGGATTGCCGGAAGCAAGTATTGTTGATCAAGATCAAGTGACGACAACGCTGTCGCCACCACACGCAAGCGATGGTTCAACTTCGCTTGCCGGTTAAGGACCAGGTAACGTTCGCTTCGGACGCGGCAGATACCGCCCTGAAAGTCGCCCGACTCCTCAACCACTCGTTCAAAGTACTGACGAGCAACCTCAATAAGCTGCTCATAAATATCCGTGCGCGACGATCGAGCTTTATGTTCAACGGCAGACTGTATCATCGATCAGGGTCTGAACTTCTGGACTTTTTCAGCTGCATCACGAACTTCCTGCAAACGGTCACGAGGACAGATCAGTGTTCCTTCTTCAGTGTGAACGACAACCACATTGTCCAATCCAACCACAGCGACAGGAATGTCCGTTCGTGAAACCACGTACGAGTTCTTCGTATCAATGGTAACTACTGGCCCCTGCTCCACAGTGCCAGCATCGTTCTTGTTGTCATCAATCCGGTAGACTTCTTCCCAGCTCCCGATATCGCTCCACCCGAAGCTGGCCGGGACGACATACGCATTCCTCGTTTTCTCCATCACGCCATAGTCGATCGATATTGCTTTTATGCTCTGGTAGGCTCGAACAATGCGCTCGGTATTATTATTATCGTCGATTGCGTTCGAAATCTCCATCAACGCCGCATATAATTCAGGCGTATGTTCTTCAATTTCGGATAGAATCCGCTGCGCTGACCAGATGAACATGCCTGAATTCCACAAGAATTCACCAGTCTCGATAAACCTGATCGCTGTCTCACGGTTCGGTTTTTCCGCGAAAGTGACCACCCGGTGAATGCTTGGACGGAACTCATCACGTTCAAACTGGATATAACCGTACCCTGTCTCTGGGCGAGTCGGACGAATACCGATAGTCACGATACCGTCGGCTTCCTCAACGAAACTACATGCAGTCTGCAACGTGTCCTGAAATGCTTCCTTGTCAGCAATACGATGGTCCGCAGGAAGTACGACCATGACCGCGTCAGGATCGCGCTTGAGTAGATGAACCGCTGACAAGCCAATGCATGGCGCCGTGTTTCGCGCAAACGGTTCAGTAATAAACGCTTCCTCTTTCAACGCTGGAACCTGGCGCGCAAACTCCTCTATTTGCTCAGCGATCGTCACGATGAACTGTCGTTCCATCGGGATGAAGGGTTGCAGACGATTTACCGTCTGCTCGATCATTGTTGACTCGCCAAAGAGGCGGAGAAGTTGCTTGGGACGTTCCGGTGTCGAAACCGGCCAGAACCGTGTGCCTTTGCCACCTGCCATGATGACAGCGTAAACCATCCTTTTCTCCAGTGCTTGCGATCTTTGCCAGATCACGGAAATATAATTTCTATCCCGCCAGTTTCCCAACGCGCACGTACAGTTATCGTGTCCCCTGAAACAAAAACTGGATCAGATGGTTCGAACGGTACGGCGCTTCCCATAAACCAATCAATCGTATGACTAACATCCTGCCAACCCTGCACCAGCCAACGCCCTGATGGAATATCATGCAAGATGAATTCACTATTGCCTGGCAAAGTCAATTTCCGCGATTGATGCTGATCATACACATCCTGAAAACTCAAGTGAATCGGCGCTTCTTCATCAGGCGCGATCACAGTGCCACTGATTGTACCCAGGGAATCTGCAGGCAACCAGGCATACTTGTAACTCAGAACGCTATCGCGCATCGTATTGCCAGCCAAGTCGGAAATTGCCGCGCCGAACAAATCAACTGCCAGCGCGCCGCCCTCCGTCTCAGGATCAATGGAAAACGTCATACGATTGGGATACGGTACCGAGACATCTGGAAACAATGTATCCTGAATGCCACCCAGCAGCACGATTCCACTGGGATCGGTGAGACGAACTGGCTCGCTGAACGTGAACCAGATTTCGTTGCTGCCGCGATGCATTTTCGCTCGATCAGCCGGACTTACTGCAACGAGAGACGGTGCCAGCGTATCCTCAAGTGCAGCGGTCGCCATATCTACAGCCAGTACCACGTCCAGAGTGTCTGCTGTACCGAAACCCCCAAATATTCGCAAGCCTAAGGCGTCCCCATCAGCCGGACGTTCCAGCCCAACCTGAACGACCGTTGAGTCGCCTGGTCGATATCCTTTGCTGAACACCGGAATTTCGAGATCCTTTTCAACCAACACCCAATCCTCCGGATACGATTCCCCCTCTTCAAGAGGCGGTAAAGGTACGAGCGAATACTCCATCTCCAGCTTGAACGGTTTCCGATCCATCCGCACCATGAACAAATCTTTCCGTTGTGCTGTCACCCTTGATGGTTGTGGCAGAACATTTGGATCGGACGGTTGCAATACCAGTTCGCGGGGTGCGACAGTGCCCTCTGCGAAGGCTTCGACATCATACGCGGGAACAGCGAGCTTATCCATCCACGGTGTCCACAAACGATCCCCATCCACATCCTTGAACGCAAACACCCGCCACCACCCTTCACGCAGATTGGTCAATGTCCAAGTGCCATCCTGCCCGCTTTGGGTTGTCGCATCCGGCGGATCTGTCGACGGATCAGGTATTGCCGTACTGTCCGTGACGAAGTACCCCGCAATTTCCCAACCCGTCAAATCGCTATCAACCAGCAAACTGCCGGTCAGCCAACCGGTGTCAAGCGAATCGCCGGTGGAGAATGCGAGCACAAACGTCTCAGTCAACTTATTATTGCGCGTGTCGGCAAGCTGAGTACCAATGGTCATTGCGTAAGTCTGATCAGACAGTAGTGCTGGTTCAAAGCGAATTTCCACCTTCTTGCCCGACCAATCAGCCCGCACCACACCTGGTGGAGGTGGCGAAAGTCCAAAAGCACTCCGTAACGACGATTGATTGATCGCGTCCGCAAAACGGAGAGTAATCGTGATCGAGGTGTCTACATTCGTACTGCCATGCAGGGGATAGAAATCTATGATCTCAGGCGGAGTCTTGTCCACCGGGCCGCCAGTCGGCGGTCCGGTTTGTGCGCATCCAAAAACGAACAGGGCGAGAATCAGGAAGTTGAGGGTGTGTTTCATCGCCAGACAAGGTAGCATTTCCGTGCATGCAGGGCAAAGCCTGAACTGGCGGTCTCAGTGTTCGTCCAGCATGCGGATGGATCATTGAAGCTCATTCACACTTCCCGCTATATTCATTGTCGTGACAGAGCCTGAGCATATACTATCCAAGCCCGATTTCTCGAACGAGTGGTACCGAGACTGGTTTGATGAAGACTACCTCACCCTATACCAACACCGGGACTCGGCTGAGGCACGGCGATTCCTCAACAACGTCCGCAGTCGCTTCGAGGATAGAGGAACAAAAGGAGTCGTCGATCTGGCCTGCGGTGCTGGCCGACATGCTTGGGTGCTGGCAACTGAATTCAACTGGCCTGTTGTCGGATTGGATCTGTCTCTGCCCCTGCTGCGTGAAGCTGTCAACGTCGATAACGACCAAACGGTACGGCAACCAATGTTCGTCCGTGGCGATCTGCGACGGTTACCGTTTGCAGACCAGTGCTGCCATCTGGTGCTCAATGCGTTCACCAGCTTCGGCTACTTCAGCACCGACCAAGAGCACCAATCGACACTTTACGAAATGAGCCGCATCCTCGCCGAACACGGTGTGTTGATTATCGATTTGATGAACCCGACAGTGGCGATTTCCAGGCTCGTGCCCGAGGATGAAACACAGCTGGGTCAGTGGCGTGTGAAACAGACTAGACATTACGTTTCGGAAACAAGTCGCATCGAAAAAACTATTGAATTGACTGCCGCGAATGGAAAACGACGTGTGGTTCAGGAAAGTGTGCGCCTGTTTAAGATGGAAGAGATTGAAGCCATGTTTGCCGAAGCAGGAGTGTCAATCATCGAATGCTGGGGCGGTTATGACGCCTCGTCATTCGATCACGAGCATAGTGACCGAATGATCTGCATTGCGGAGCGTATCTGATGAATATGATCACCCTGGCTGAATTCCCAGACGTTCCACCGCTGGTTCACGAAACCATCGCTGGTATATCACACATCGACTTCGGCTTCCGCACCTACCCAGATCCGTCCGCATGGATTGAACAGAGCCAACGTGAAGCCAAACATGCTCGTCCGATAGCTGAAATCGTCAATGCGATACGTCAGCAGTATGCGGGTATAGACATGCCGGAGGCGGTTCGAAAAAACCTCGACTCGCTCGCTGAATCGGGAACCATGGCAGTCGTCACCGGCCAACAAACCGGACTCGCGGGCGGGCCGTTGCTCACACTATACAAGGCGATGACAACCATCGCGCTTGCGGAACGCTTGCAACGGGGAACTGGCATCAAGACGGTTCCCATCTTCTGGATGGCGACCAGCGACCACAACCTCGTTGAAGCCGCGCAACACCATTGGCTTACGCTCGACAACCAACTCGCCCATTTCAAGGAAACCCGTCAGGGTAATCGCACTCCAGTTGGATCATTACCACTAGGTGAAATAGCAGACAAATTCTTCGAGCACATCGCTCCCGCCATTCCTGAGACTGAGTTTAGCGCGCGGTACATTCGGCTCTTACGTGATGCCTACCAACCGGATTCTACCTTCGCGGACGCCTTCCGTCAATGGTACACGGACATGCTGGGCAAATACGGTCTAATCTTCTTCAACCCGGAAGATCCGGCGATCAAACGGCTGTCATCACCGTTCTACCAGGCTGCCGTGAGCGAGGTTGATGAGCGCCTCGAGCGAATCGTCGAACGTTCGCAGATGATCGAAAGATCTGGTTACAAGTCGCAGGCTCCGGCTGAGGCAGGGCGTCCTGCATTGTTCATTCTGGATGATGGACAGCGGCGGAAAGTCGTCCTCGAAGGAAAAGCCCGTCGTGGACTGAGTGATATCATCATCTCGCGGGATGATTTATTGGCAATTGCCCGCAATGAGCCTGAAAAGTTATCAACTGGCGTGACCCTTCGCCCAATTTTACAAGGGTGGTTGCTGCCAACTGGTGCCTATGTCGCTGGTCCACATGAGATGGCCTACTGGAGCCAACTTGCGGACGCATTTACACCGTTAGGCATTGAGAAACCTTCTGTTGTATCTCGTTCCAGCATGACCATAATTGAGCCAAAAGTTCGCAAGTGGCTTAGCAAATACGAGTTGAGCCCGACTGATATGTTTGTCGGGCTGAAAATGCTGACCTCGCAACTGCTGGCGACGCGACGCGATGAAGCTTCAGATCACGCCTTTGCCGCGATGCTCGATGATCTGAACTCACATGAACGCGTTTTAACTGACCTGACACGTGGAAACGATTTTTCAGGTTTGGAAAATGTGGTCGACTCATCGTTCCGCAAGATGAACTATCATGTTGACAAGCTGCGTCACGCATTTTCCGAACGGTCGAAAAGCCGACACACGACCTTGCTACAACACGTTGAACAGTTGTCGAACCATCTCTACCCCGGTGGTACGCCCCAGGAGAGAGTGATCAGTTCATTGCATTATCTCGTCCGTTATGGGGACACATTCATTGATGGATTACGTGACCAGGCAATGAGTTCCGTCGGACGCCACATGTTCGTTGAGCTGAAGGAGTGGTTGTAATGGCCTTGGATGTTCTAGCAATTGGACCGCACCCGGATGATGTCGAGTTATTCTGTGGTGGAACCATCGCCAAGCTGGTCAAGCTCGGCTATGCTGTAGGACTGGTCGATATGACTCGCGGCGAACTTGGCACCCGCGGAAGCATGGAGGAACGTGACCAGGAAGCTGCCGAAGCGGCCGAAATTCTCGGCCTGACCCTGCGCGAAAACCTCGGTATACCCGACGGCGGACTGAATGCCCGGGATGAAGATCAACGGCGAATCGTTACCGACGCGATCCGCAAACATCAACCACAATTGGTCATTGGACCAGCGGCTAGAGATCGCCACCCGGACCATATCCAAGGCATGGAACTCGTCCAGGAAGCCGTATTTTTCGCATACGTCGGAGGCTATAAAACAGACCACGAGCGGCACAAAGTCCACGCCTTGCTCCGGTATCCCATGTGGTGGGCACCTGAGCCGGATTTGATCGTCGATGTAAGTGATACTTGGGATCAGCGCATGGAGGCAGTCAAGGCTTACCGTACCCAGTTTTATACGCCCGGCGTTGAAGGTCCGAAGACCTTCCTCGCCAGCGAACAGTTCCTCAATTGGGTCGAAGGCCGCGGCTCGCAATACGGCGCAGCGATTAGTGTCCCCAAAGGTGAACCGTACCTGCTAAACACGCCCGTACCAGTCGATGATCCCTTCGATCTGCTGGTTAACGGGTCCGGCGAGGCCAATCCATGAGCACTGACATGAGACGCCGACTAAAAATCGGCATTGTCTGCTACCCAACCACAGGCGGATCTGGTGTTGTAGCAGTCGAGCTCGCGCACGCTATGGCCGACCGGGGCCATGAAGTCCACGTCATCAGCTATTCGGTGCCGGTGCGGCTCGATACCCTGCGCCCGAACCTGCGCTTTCACACCGTGAAAGTACCTGATTACCCATTGTTCGAATATCCACCTTACAGCCTGGCGCTGGCGGCGCAGATCGCAGAGATCTCAACCAAGTATCATCTTGACGTATTACATGTCCATTATGCGATCCCGCACGCAGTGTCCGGATGGCTGGCACGTAAAATTTCTGGTCGCACGAGTATGCCGATAATTACCACTCTGCACGGAACTGACATCACCATTATCGGCAAGGATAAATCATATTTACCGATAACCCGTTTTTCTCTGGAAGCGTCTGATAAAGTCACCGTCGTCAGTTCATGGCTGTGCGGCAAAGTGCAGGAAGTGGTTGAGTGCTGTTGCGAATGCACAGTCGTGTACAATTTTGTCGATCCGAACATCTTTAAACCACGCAACAACGGCGACCCACGCCCTTTCCCCGGCGATCCAGACGTTCCAGTACTGATGCACATGTCCAACTTCCGACCGGTCAAACGCATACCGGATGTAATCGACACATTCCTCGGTGTCCGGGCGAAGATGAGTGCCCAGCTTGTTCTGATTGGAGACGGTCCGGAAGCATCAGACGCCAAACAACGCATCGATGCCTCACCTTACTCCGAAGACGTCCATTTCCTCGGTCCACAGCTCGACGCTGAACGGCTGCTTCCCTTCGCGGACGCGTTCATATTCCCATCCAACGCTGAGAGCTTCGGCCTCGCTGCACTGGAAGCTCAAGCCTGCGGAGTACCGGTCATCGGTTACCAGGCAGGCGGTCTGCCCGAAGTCATCAAACACGGCGAGACAGGTTTCCTCAGCGAAGTTGGTGATTTTGATGGGATGGTAAAGGCTTGTCTGCATCTGTTTGGGAACAAAGATTTGCATCAGCAGATTTCCACTGCCGCCCGACGACGCGCTGTCGAACTCTTCCAACCGGAACCCGTATTTGACAGCTACGAGATCATCTATTGGCAGGCGATTCTGGAGTTGGAAAAACAGGGCGGTGAGAAGGAGATTGTTAACGCGCAACCCTGCGATGACTTTCCGTTACAAACACCATGACCCGGAGAGACAGTTTTGAGTTTCCAGTCATCATTTACCTATTGAACTCCACATATTTTCGGCCTGAGTAATTCGTGTAGAAAATCACTTCTGTTTTGCAACAAACCAACAAACGATAAAGAGGGGGTTGGACGATGAAGATGAACGCTGAAATCTTCCGTCAATACGACATTCGCGGTGTGGTCGCAGACGACTTAACTCCAGATGTGGTCGAAGCGTTGGGACGCGGTTTCGGATCATGGGTGATCGATGAAGGTGGCAGCTCGTTCGTACTCGGGCGCGACGGTCGCCTGACCGGAGCTGACCTGCGCGACTCGTTCGCCAAGGGTGCACTTTCCACAGGTTGCGATGTGATTGATGTAGGCGCTGTCGCCACTCCGATCCTCTACTTCGCGACCTATCACCTGAATCCAGGTGGATCGGTCCAGATCACAGGCAGCCACAACCCACCGGAGTACAACGGTTTCAAGATGATGATCGGTAAGGACACTGTCTTCGGTGACATGATCCAGGACCTGCTCGCCCGCATTGAATCAGAAGATTTCCGTACCGGCGAAGGTACACTGACACAACAAGATGTTGTCCCGGCATACATGAACCACATCGTCGACAACATCAAATTCGACCGTCCGGTCAAACTCGCCCTCGACAGCGGTAACGGTATCGCTGGCGCGACTGCACCCGACCTGTTCCGCAAGCTTGGCGTTGATCCAGTCGAACTGTTCAGCGAGGTGGATGGTAATTTCCCGAACCACCACCCCGACCCAACCGTCGTCGAAAATATCCAGGATTTGAAGAAAGTCGTACTCGAGCAGGGTCTCGAATTCGGTGTCGGTTTTGATGGTGACGGTGACCGCATCGGCGTGATCGATGACAAGGGCAACATCCTGTGGGGTGACCGGCTGCTCGCACTGTTTGCACGGGACGTTCTGGCGAACTTCCCCGGCGCGACCATCATCGGCGAGGTCAAGTGCAGCAAGGCGCTGTATGACGATGTTGCAAAACACGGTGGCAAACCGATTATGTGGCGGACCGGTCACTCGTTCCTCAAGGGCAAGCTGCGTGAGGAAGATGCCAAGCTCGCCGGCGAGATGAGCGGCCACATGTTCTTCAACGACCGTTACTTCGGTTACGATGACGCGACCTACGCCGCTGCACGCCTGACCGAAATCGTCGCCCGTTCCGACAAACCGCTGTCTGAAATTCTGGCCGACCTGCCGATGTATCCGTCCACACCTGAAATACGTGTTGACTGTCCAGACGCGATCAAGTTCAAGGTCGTCGAAAAGGTCGCCCAGGTATTCAAGGACAAATACGATGTGGTCGATATTGACGGTGTCCGCGTCAACTATCCCAATGGTTGGGGGCTTGTCCGCGCCAGTAATACGGGACCGGTGCTCGTCATGCGCTTCGAAGCGGATACTGAGGAACGGGTCGCTGAATACCAGCGCGATGTTGAGAACGCGGTCGCTGAAGCACGCAAGAGCTATGAATAGCAAACCTGATCATAGGCCGGGGAAAATAACCCGGCCCTTTGACTTGAAAGGCTGATGAACACTCCGCTCAACGCACAACTACGCTCTCAACTGGACGCTGTTGACTGGTGCCGGGAATACGTTTCCCAGCACACGGAAAACTTCGAGATCGCGTCGCGCTGGTTCCTCACGCCTGAGCTGCATGAAGCATACTGCGCGCTGTACGCTTTTGCGCGAGGTGCGGATGATCGGGCCGATGAACAGGGTAGTAGCGCAGGGCCTGCACTAAATGAATGGCAAACCGAGCTTGATGCCACATACGATCCAGACAGTTCCCCTTCCCACCCAACGTTTGTCGCACTTGAACGCGTGATTTCTGACCAACCCATCGAGAAAGAGCTGTTTGAACTGATGCTCGTTGCGTTTCGTCAAGACCAACACACTTCCCGTTATGAGACGTGGGACGATGTTCGACAGTACACCACCGGTTCAGCAGATCCGGTCGGACGATGGATCCTGCGGTTGCATGGCTACAACAGCCCAGCGATGGACAACTGGTCAGACGCTGTCTGCACCGGTCTGCAACTTGTGAATTTCATGCAGGACGTTCGCGAAGATCTCGAGGTCCGCGACCGCATCTACCTGCCACAAGAGGACATGAGACGCTTCGGCGTGACCGAGGAGATGCTGACGATTTCACCGACGCCGGAACCGCTACGTGCTCTTATTCAGCATGAAGTCGCTCGGGCGGAGCAGTTGTTTGCGGTTGGGAAACCCTTGTTAAGCAACGTGAATCCGCAGCTCAAACGTCAGTTGATCCTGTTTCACGGCGGCGGGAGGTTAACCTTGCATGCACTGCGCAGGGCGGAGTATGATGTTACACGCGGGAAGATCAAGGCGAATCACATCAGTCGCTTTGCGTTACTTGTGCGAGCAATACGAGGGAAGCCGTTGTGAAGCATTTGCGTCACGCGTACGATCACTGCAAAACTGTCGTCAAGACGTCTGCGGGAAACTTCTTCCTTGCCTTCCAATTGCTCCCACGTACCAAGCGTTATGCAGTATATGCCGTCTATGCGTTCTGCCGCGCAGCCGATGATGCCGTGGACGAACTTCCCGATCCATCACTCCGAGCAGCTGCCCTGAATGTTGTCAAACTCGGACTCGAAAGGGTCTACAAAGGCAAACCCGAAACACCAGTCGAAGTCGCGCTCGCGGACACTGTCGGCAAGTACCGTCTGACAAAACAATACTTCGACGATCTCATCCTCGGTATGGAAGGCGACATTCACGATGTAGCGCTCGACAAGATGAGCGAGCTGGATGAATACTGCTACCGTGCCGCCGGAACCGTTGGTTTGCTATGCTTGGAAGTGTTCGGCGTGGCCGGCGCGAAAGCCAAGAAATACGGATTATCACTCGGTCGTGCGTTGCAGTTGACCAACGTGATCCGTGACCTGCGAGAAGACGCCCGGAATGGGCGGGTGTATGTCCCTCGCGAGATGATGGAAGAGCACGGCGTCACTCGTGACGATCTCGCCAACGGAACCAACCCGCACCGTGTGCGCAAACTGATCCACGCACTGATCCGTCTGGCGAAAGCCGCGTACGACGAAGCTGAACGGCATCGTCCGACAAGCGCCGCCGCCCGTCTGCTGACCAGCGAAGCCATGCGTCGTGTCTACTACGCGCTGCTGCTCAAGATCGAGAAGAATCCGCAGGCCGTCCTGTACGGACGAGTCAGCCTCCACCCCATCCGCAAAGCCGGCGAAGTCATCAGCGCTCTGGCTTCGACATACTAAAACAGACTGCCAGCTACAGGCTGCTGACAAAAAACACTCAGACTTATCACTGACAAAACCGGGGACACTTTGTCCTCAAAGTGTCCCCTGATATATGTTCGCCATGACTACGGACTTCAGTCCATGACAATGGTGTTTTGTCTAGTTCTAAACGTATTCCCGGCAAACGCTCCGTACCTTATTTCATCGCCTCTCGATCAGCGTCCAACCACTCCTGCGGAATGTCGAGAGCGTTGTTGCCAGCCTCGTGCAGACTGAAGCGCAACTTGCGTATTTCCGCAACCATCCTGTATGCCACCTCCTGAAACACTTGCTTGCTCTCCGGCTGGTCGTACAGATCGCCCATATCAATCGGTTCCCCAACCACAATCGCGATCTTCTTCCCGGTCTGTAGTTTCTTTGATCCGACGGGCAGGATGTTCTGAGTACCTTCGTGGTAAACTGGAATTACCTTCATCTTTGTTTCGTGAGCCAGCTTGCCCACGCCGATCTGGCCTTTGCCGATGTCGCCGCTACGGGAACGCGTGCCTTCGGGATAGATGTGGATGATCCGGTCGTCGAGCAACAACTCCTTGACACGCATCATACCCGGCTGGAAGACACCACGCCCACGTGTAATCGGAATCGACTGACATTTCTGAAGAAACCACGCCAGCACTGGATTCAAGAAAAAATTCTTCTCTTCCGGTACATGCCAGGGGAAATACTGTAATGCAAGACGAGAAATCGCGATGGGGCCAAACAGAACCGGGTCCAATAGGAAATCGTCGATCATTGTCAGGTGGTTGCTCACATACAAATAGGGAGGCTTCTCTGTGCGCAGAATCTTGTTGCCATACACCTTTGTCCGGTTCATTACCCGCAGGTAGAACATGCCAAGGATTCCGACGAAAACCTGGATCATATATGAAAGAAACCGATTGAATGGTCCACGTACCCAGCGACGCATCTGTTCGAGACGCTTCTGAGCGTCCTCAATCGTCCGGAATCGGCTGCTTCCGCCGTTTGTTTCACCATTACTCGACATCAATCCCTCGCACCCTGCAATGATGGTTATGTACGTGAGTTATCAGTATTCCGTCAAGGTCGCCTGTGGATAGAAGAGCTCGAGAATCCGGTTGCGATCCCAGCCTCTGCTCGCCAGACCGCACGCCCCCAGCTGACACAGCCCTACGCCGTGCCCCCAACCGAGTCCTTCGAGGATGATCCCGTCACCATGTTCATGAATGACGAATGCGCTGCTCGGCAAATGGCTGTCAGAAAGCAACCTGCGAATCACCAATTCCTTACCCACTGTAATCGAACCTAAATCACCATGCACGCGAAGATACACGATTCGACCCGAGATACCACGCACGAGAGGCTCCAAACGGGTCACTTGTCCAATATTCTCACTCAATCGCTGTTGAACAAGCTCATTTAACCGGTCCCAACTCAATTCCTGTCGCCAGTGGAACAACTCTTCCATCTCCCGTGCGGACGGCGGATACGGATGAGACTCCGGATTGCACGCTGTCCAACTCGGCATGTTTGCCAGCCAACGATTCAGATTTTCCTCGCCTGTACTGTCCAGCGCTTCCCGAACATTATCCTCATGCCCTGGCTCGCCCGGTCCACAAGGTACAGGTACGAGATAGGGCACGATTTCGTCATCCCACGCTATCTCATGTCCATCCGTGAGCACGCCGGAAGTCTTGGCATAACGGGCATCTGCGATGCGTCCGTCATATTCCAACACGAGGCCACGGATTGACTTAAGCACCGACCGAGCCAAATCGCTTTCCCGTGATGCTCCTTGATAACATTGGCAATGGTCATCGTGACAGAGCTGGAACGCTTCGCCGTAATGATGACGGTTGCGTGTTGCTAATACAGTTGATCGAGCTGCAACCGCCTGCGCTGCCAATGCCTCTGACGGCCAGTCAGACCGCATCTCGCTGCCCATCAACGAAGCCAGGTATTCGTCCAGATCCACTTCATTGACTGCGGTCAGACCGTTGCCATCCGAAACTATTTCCAATGCACCACGAAACGGTAGCGTTTCGTCATGCTGCCAATGAAACTGAATCCCGATGGTGACATCGACCAGTTCAAACAGGTGATCCGGGTCGACAGGTTCGAAACAAACCGGAGAGTTGAGGATTGTCGAATCGCTCTCTTGATCTCGATGTATGCAAATCTGGCCACCCGCCGGCCGATTGATCCGAACAGCTTCGAGACGCGGTATTTCATCCTCGTAACATCTCAAACCCGGTAGAGTTGCGGTCAACGTTGAAGGTATCGCTTGAAGTTGATTGCTGGCAGATTCAAGAACAGATTCCGCATCCTCACCGCTGCCAATTATCACGCTGGTGACGGTCGTGTCCAGCTCGCCAGCCTGACCCCAATCGACCGTTCCACCCATGGTCAGGAGCCTGGCATCAAGTCCTTGCTCGCGTAGAAATGCATGGGTTCGTTCGGCGAGTGCGGGATCGATAAACGTGCAAACCTTCGCCGCCCATGTTGGTGGTTCGCTCAGGCTATTCAGCTCAGTGGAATATTGCCCCTTGCCAATGATGAATGGTTCGCGACCGGGAACTGTCACTCTGGTGTCACCCGTCAGGCGGAAACTCAACGCTGGCTTGCGGATGCTGATGCCAACACGAACGGTTTCCATCAGACGCTCGAATCCAGGTTTTTGCCAACCGGACCGCTCGGACCGTGTCCACCGAGCCCCAGATCCTCAGATAGCCGGAAAAAGTTGCGTAGCCCGAACACCAGCAATACGCCAGCGATCAGCAGCACAAGCGGATGCACGTGATCGCCCATGACAAACCAGCTCGGTTCACCGTCTGGGTAGACATTCGCGGCGATCAATCCGAGGCTGTTGTTGGTCAGATGCACGACTATGGTCGGAATGACTGATTCCGCACGCCAGGCCATGGCACCCATCACTGTTGCCATCAGCAAGATCGGAATCAACCAGTAGATGTTAAAGTGATAGACGGCAAACAGGGCGCTGGCGATCATTACGCCTGATGTCACACCCTTTTTTGCCTCAAAGAATCGTTGGAAAAACCCGCGGAACAGCATCTCTTCAACCACAGGTGCGATAACCGCAACTGTCAACCCCATGGTCAGGAAATCCAGCACAGAATTCATCTGCATCATCCGCTGGATACCGTACGCCATCTCCTCTGGGAAAGGAATGATGAAATTGACAAGACGGCTGATCTCATCACCGACAACTGCAACACCAAACCCAATCAACAACGAGTAGAATGCCAATTTCATTGGCACAGGCCGCAGACGTAAATACGTTACCACGCTGAGTTTACGTCTACTGATGAACACCCACGCCGGAATAATCAGAATCAACTGCGTGATCATCGCTGCGACTTTCAGCGACATCGGTAATGTTTCAAAGTTTCCGTTCGCCCACTCGTCAAGCGTCTCCATGTCAACATCGCCGCCTTCTGATAACAGTTCCATCGATCCGATCGCACCGATGACCAGGAATCCGCCGAGCAGGATCAGCAACGTTGTCACCACTACGATCACAACATCCTTACCTGTGATCGGGTAGTCATCACCTTTGGTCTGAGGTCGTTCTGGAGTGTTTAGTGGATTCTGGTCCATGATGTATCCGTTTTCAACGTGCGAGTAGTCGATCCAGCAAGATCGAGCCAGCCATTGCGACATTCAACGATTCCACCGGTCCTCGGCGAGCAATTGCGACGTGTTCCGTCGCTAACGCTACCAAACCGGGTGACAACCCTGCAGGTTCATTTCCGAGCAACAAAACAGCGGGATTTCCATCCGAAGCCACTGGATATAACCGATCCTCAGCATCCATGTCCGTCGCGATGACCCGCGCTCCCTCAGCCACGGCCTGCGGGAGAATTTGTTCCAGCTGCACATTCCGGCAGAGCTTTGTGTGCAGGTGTGCGCCCATGCATGCCCGCACCACCTTCGGATTGTACGGATCTACACACCCCTCCCCCAACCACAGCTCGGATACGCCAAAAAACACTGCAGAACGGATCAGCGAGCCGAGATTGCCCGGGTCCATCACTCGGTCGAAGGCAACAACCACCGCCCCGAGAGGTAACGAGGTCGGAACTTCTTCTTCCGGCATGTGGAATACACCAGCGATTGGCGGTGCCGTCTTAAGCCCGCTCATCTTGACTAGATCAGCTTCGGTTACTGATCGTTTCGGCAGTCCCTTTTCGTCAGCGATATTGAGTACATCAGAGTCTGTTTCACGATCCAACGCACGGTCGTCATGCACGACCAATACCGGCAGTTTGTTCGCCTGAATTGCGTCATGCATTGCAGCAGCACCTTCAATCAGGTACAACCGTTCCTGTTCGCGGAACTTCTTCATTCCAAGTTTCCGCAAGACTGCCTGTGTCGGGATAGACGAATCCATCAGATGCCGTTCAATGGTTATTGAAATGAAAGCTCGATGACGGTGGAAGATAATGCCCCGGAACGCCTGCGCAGCTCTTGACTGTCGCTTCAGCTCCCGCTACGTTCGCCAAAGAGAGCAACTTGAGAAAGACACTCGAACGTGGACCCTGTACTCACCTATCTGCTTGCAGTCTTCGCTGGAGCGCTATTAATCAGTGTGCTACGGCTGTTGAGCTGGATCGCCACACTCGTTGCAGCACTGATGGCTTTTCTTTTACTCCTCACAGGCGGGTGGAGCTGGTTGACTCCGGCACTGGCATTTCTGCTCAGCTCATCCCTGTGGACACGGTGGCCGGGTGCATCTCGAGTCAATGATACAACTCGCAGCGCGAAGCAGGTCTTGGCCAATGGTCTAGCGCCGATGATGTTCACAATCCTCGCACTCGCTAATCCGCATCCAGCCCTGACATGCGCGGTGGTCGGTTCGTTCGCAGCAGCCGCGGCGGATACGTGGGCAACAGAATGGGGTGGCAAGTTCGGCGGACGTCCCTTGTCCCTGCGAAATTTTAAACGCGTCGTATCAGGTCAATCCGGCGCCATCAGCGTGGTTGGAACGGTCGCATCCATAATCGGTGCTGTGTTCATAGCTGCGGTATCTGCATATGTTGGCATGATCGACTGGTCACATCTTATCGTGATCGGAGCAGCCGGAACACTGGGTTCGCTTCTCGACAGCATCGCGGGTGCCTGGGTGCAGGGCATATGGAAAACGACTAACAGTTCATATTCTGAACAGCCTCCGGGGGACAGAAAACTCAGTCCCGAGCGTGGTTTCAGGTGGGTTGATAACGATATCGTCAACGTGATCGCCACTTTGTCGGGAGGATTGCTCACTCTCTGGTGGTGCCCAGGCTGACATTGAACAGGGGAAGAACGATGAAGCTGAAGACCATCATACTCAGTCTTTTGATCGCCGCACTGCTGGTCGGGTGTACGATGCGAGACTCGGCAGACACATTCGTCATGGGACAGATATCGGTCTATCAAGCCGATTACACACTGATTCCCAGCGAACATATTATCGAATCCGACCTCGCACTTATGTGGCATCCAGCCGGAATCGACACCTTCTTCTTCCTGCTGCATAAGGACCTGAACATCGGGCTGGCTCGTGCTGAGGGTGATGTTCAGCAGGGCGAACTGTTGATGGTGGCGGAAGGTGAAGCCACCGCAGACAGATTACGCCATCACGATTCCAGCCTTGAAGCCGACGATTTCGACGATCACCTGGCCCTGTATGCGCTCCCTGTGGTTGCAGTCGCAGACAGCGTTCGGCTCACGTTCAACTATAGAGGCGTCATCTTTGATGACGTTGAAGTCGCCGAATTCAGCCGCTGGGAGATTGCGGACGAAACCACTGGCCTGATTGACGAAAAGGGAGCTTTCCTGGTTCCGTACTCAGGATACTATCCCCTGATTCCGGTTGAATGCGGCCTGAGTCGATACGAAACAACCATCAACACACCCGTTGACTGGGATGGATTGGTCGAAGGAAATCTAGTTGAGCACACCGAGACCAGCGCGCAGTTTGCGTCTGTGTATCCGCTCGACGGATCGTATCTCGTCGCCGGACCATACACCCTTGACACTTTGATGACTGGCGAGACTGAGATCGCCATGTATCATTACGGCAATGACGAAGAGCTGGTCAATCGCTATCTGACCCACAGTGCTCGATACATTTCCATGTACGAGGAGATGATCGGATCGTACCCATTCAAGCGTTTCAGCGTTGTTGAGAATTGGTTCCCCACTGGCTATGGCATGCCCAGTTACACATTGCTCGGAACCGATGTACTCGCTTTACCATTCATCGTTTACACATCTCTAGGGCACGAAGTTCTACACAATTGGTGGGGTAATGGAGTCCTCGTCGACTATGACACAGGTAACTGGTGCGAAGGTTTGACCGTCTATCAAGCAGACTACATCTATGCTGGCAGCCGCAATCCACAGGGCCAGCGTCAATACAGACTCGACTTGTTACGTGACTACAGCGACTACGTCGTGCGTGGTGAGGATGATGATTTCCCGCTGCGTGAGTTCACTTCGAGAACAACCGCAGGCAGTCGAACCATTGGCTACGGTAAGGTGATGATGGTGTATCACATGGTCAGCCAGAAAATCGGTTCAGATGTATTTGATCAGGCATTGAGTGATCTCTACACCGAGCGACAATTCGAGAAACTCGTCTGGTCCGACTTCTTCAACAAATTCGAAGAGGCTTCAGGCGAACGGTTTGACTGGTACGAAAAGCAATGGGTAGATCGTCCCTCGGCTCCTCAGTTCGAAGTACAGAATCCGACAGTTCAAGCGTCAGACGAAGACCATAACTATTTGTTAGAATTTGACTTAGCCCAAGTTCAGGACGCTGATCCATTCCGTCTCGACCTGCCAATTCGGCTCCACTTTGAGAGCGACTCCACTGCGGACCACATCTTGCATGATGTGAATGGTGAGACGTACCATGCCCGCGTTCAGGCAAGTGAGCGTCCAGTCCGATTTGACATTGATCCGGACTTCAACGTTTTCCGCATTCTGGATCCATCGGAAGCACCACCGACACTGTCGGGATTCTACGGTGACGAGTCGCCGTTGGTCGTGCTGCCGTCGAAGAGTGATCCGATGCGGAACGCTTACCAGGAGTTTGCTGAAGCGCTGCTGGCTCGTTCTGATCCAGAGTTCATTGAGCTGGATGATGTGACGGCTGAAATGCTGAGTGATGGTGCGGTCCTACATCTTGGCCGCGAACAGGCCTCGCAACGTGTGCTTCAAACGCCTGGCTTTACCGACGATCCGCCAGAAATGCAGAACCTGGCTCTTGTCTGGGCAAGCAGAAACAACGATCATCCTGGAATCGTACACATGGATGTGTGGGCCAACAGTGCAGCCGCATTGGCTCCTTTGGCTCGGAAGTTGCCACACTATGGTAAATACAGCTACCTCGCATTTGATGCAGGTAGCAACATCGCGAAAGGGCAATGGGAAGTCACTGACTCCCCGTTAATTGTAACCTTGCCCTGAACGAAAAAACTAAAGTTGAGTGGAGATTGAATGCGGTACTGTCCGAGCACTCGAATTGACTACGATGACGATGTGGACGAGTGTGTTGTCGGCGGTGGCCCTCTCGTAGAGGGCAGCGCTCGTGAAATGTTTGAAGATGTACCAGAGGATGCCTGGGTTGAGCTGGACCCGGTCTCTTCGTTGACTCATGCAAGGCAGATTCTGGATGCCTTGGATGATGAAGAGATCCCCGGTTACATCGAATCCATGTATAGCGGGGACGTGAAAACCGGATACTCAGCCAATATCCTCGTCCCAGATGAGAACTTTGAAGACGCGCTGGAAATCCAGCAGGCTTTGCCTGCTCCAGCGGACGACGATGAATTCTTCATTGATCCAGACAGCGAGGAGTTTTAGCAATTTCCACCCATCACTTGACGAAGCAATGATAATCCGCGTAATAAATCAAAGTGATGACTGATGTTCATGATGTTTGATTGTGTACAAGCCGGTGCCGATGTGCACCGTTCCCCCGGGGAGGTTTTGGGATGACTGGTATTCTCGATGTGTTTGCCCGCGAAGTTCTTGATAGTCGTGGAAATCCGACTGTTGAAGTTGAAGTCATGCTCGAAAGCGGTGTTATCGGGCGAGCGATCGTACCGTCCGGAGCCTCTACCGGTGAACACGAAGCCATCGAACTGCGGGACAAGGACGCCAAGCGCTACCTTGGCAAAGGCGTGAGTAACGCAGTTGAAAACGTTAACACCGTCCTCTCCCCCCGCCTCGAAGGACGTGACGCAGTCAACCAGGTCGAAATCGATAATTTGATGCTCGAGCTCGATGGCACAGCCAACAAGAAAAAAATTGGCGCCAATGCCATCCTCGGTGCCAGCCTCGCGACGGCCCGCGCTGCAGCAGAAACTCTTGAACTCCCGCTGTACCGTTATATCGGTGGCGTCTCAGCACGCACGCTTCCCGTCCCGATGATGAACATCCTGAACGGTGGTTCCCATGCCGACAATACTGTCGACATCCAGGAATTCATGATCGTGCCCTACGGCGCAGATACGTTCAAGGAAGCACTGCGCTGGGGTGCCGAAGTCTTCCATAACCTGAAGAAGGTGCTGAGCGAGAAGGGGCTGAACACCGCAGTCGGCGACGAGGGCGGATTCGCACCAAACCTCGGCAGCAACCAGGAAGCGTTCGACATCATCCTCACCGCAATCGAACGCGCCGGCTATAAACCGGGCGAAGATATCATGTTCGCCATTGATGCCGCCTCAAGCGAGTTCTACGACAAGGACAAGAATATGTATGTCCTCGCCGGCGAAGGACGTGAAGTCGACGCTGGCGGTATGGTCGATATCTACGAGTCGTGGGTCAAGAACTACCCGTTGTTCTCAGTTGAGGACGGTCTAGACGAAAACGATTGGGCGGGCTGGAAAGAGCTGACCACACGCCTCGGTAGCAGCACGCAGCTAGTAGGCGATGATCTGTTTGTAACCAACGTCGAACGCCTCAAGCGCGGTATCGACGAAGGCATCGCCAACAGTATCCTGATCAAGGTCAACCAGATCGGCACTTTGACCGAAACGCTTGCTGCGATTGATATGGCAACACGAGCCAGCTACACTTCCGTCGTCTCCCACCGTAGCGGAGAAACGGAAGATACTACGATCGCCGACCTTGCGGTTGCGGCGAATACGGGCCAAATTAAGACCGGTAGCTTGTCGCGGACAGATCGTATCGCCAAGTACAACCAGTTGCTGCGCATTGAGGAAGAGCTCGGGGACGCAGCGTTCTACGCTGGGCCAACGCTCAAGCGCTCGTAACCACACGGGGTCAGAACGAAGATCATGACCATTTCCGGTACACGCTCGTGGATCTACGCCTGCCTCGCCGGATTGTTTGTCGCTTTGGCTACGTACGTCGTTTTTGACCGTGAAGCCGGAGTGCTTCAGGTCCGAGCACTTGAACAACAGCACGATCGCCTGACCGCGGAAGCACGTGCACTGGAAGCCCGTCGTGATTTTCTCTCCCAACGGATAGAACTGCTGGAAGTTCAGGATCCGCTAACGCTGGAAGCCGTCGCTCGCGAAAAAAACATGATCCATCCAGGCGACACCGTGTACCGAATTCACTATCGTGCGCCAGCTGAGCTCGAACCGGTCCGTTGATCCCACCCAAGGGTTCCATATGTCATTCTACGATGATCTCGGCCAAAAATATGACAGCATGATTCGCTGGAAATCGCGTCTCGAACGTGAGACGCCTTTTCTGCAAAGGCTGTTCAGCGAGAACCGGATCAAACGGGTGCTCGATCTCGCATGCGGAACCGGACACCACGCGCTCATGTTTCGTAAATGGGGGTGCGAGGTTGTCGGATATGATGGATCGAACGCGTTGCTCGAAGTTGCCCGAGCAAATGTCACCGAAGATGACGACGGAATTCAGTTTGTTGAAGGTCTTTTTGAGGAACTCGGCGAAAAGGTGCAAGGACCATTCGATGCGGTCCTGAGCCTTGGCAATTCACTGCCACACCTGCAATCAATAAGTGAGTTACGAAAACTGATGGCAGGTGTTCATACCTTACTGCGTCCCGGTGGCGTGTTTGTCTTCCAGAACCGCAACTATGATCGTCTGCTGAAAACCCGGGAACGGTTCCTGCTCCCCACCACCCATCGTTCCAGCGGGAACGAGCAACTCTACTTCCGCTTCAACGATTTCGAAGGCAACAAAGTCCGCTTCAACATCGTCCACTTCCGGCAGGTTAACGAAGGTTGGGTGCACGATATCTACTCAACTGAGTTGACACCGTGGCGTCACGCCGAAGTTGAGCAGGAATTGAAAAACGCTGGCTTTTCCGCGAACGATTTCTACGGTGATTTTTCCGGAACACCGTTCGACGCCGAGACATCGCCCGACTTGGTTGGGCTCGCCCGCCGTCCCCAAGCCTGAACAGTAAACGCATAATATCTGATATTTGTGAGTTGCCCCTGCGGCAAAAGACGCCAGTAGGGATCATCTGAGGGTGACATTCAGGCCCGTGTTTGCTTGCAAACGCGGATCACTTATCTCAGTAACCCCTGCGAGCCGCCAAAAACGGCGGGTCACATGGGCATGTAGTTGTTACCATTTGTCAAGCCGCGTTGGCGGAGCCAACACGGGCAAGAACAAATCACTAATAAGACTGTCGTGGGCATGACAACACTAAGGCGAATCCTGCGCCATAAACACACCCGCAAGAAGCATCGGCATCGGGCTGCGGCCTGCGAAAGGATCGTACTGCCAGTTCATCTCCCCCACGTCCAGAATGAACGACCACGGTATATACGTGGATTGGATGAACTCAGCCAGTTCATCCCCGCCGATCCGCTGAATCGGTGAGCCTTTGACCCGCATCGGGTCAATCCGCTGCCCATCGCGGAACACTTCGTAGTGCAAGTGCGGGCCGGTCGTCTGACCGGTGCTACCGACGTATCCGATCACGTCACCCTGTTCGACACGCACACCCTTGCGAATCCCCTTCGCGATCTTCTGAAAATGACCGTAACGCGTCTCAAACCCGGAATCACCGTGCTTGACATGCACCCAGTTGCCATATCCCGGGTGGTTCCAGTCTGCTGTTTCGACAATTCCCGCACCTGCCGCAACCACTGGAGTTCCACGATCTGCCTTCAGATCAACACCATGATGCATCCGCACCTTGCCAGTCACCGGATGGCGACGTACGCCGTAGGTGCTGGATATCCGGGCAACTGGGAACGGCACCCGCAATAAATCTCGCCGGAATGTTTCGCCGTCTGAGTCAAAATGTTCGCCTGCACCCTCACCCGAATCCTTGAACACTGCAGTTAATGTGTCGAACTCACCGGCGTAGCGTGCAGCCAGCACACGTCCATACTCGACTCGTTCACCCTCACGCCAGATTTCTTCAATCACGAATGAAAAGCGATCACCGCGACGGGTGTCCACCGCGAAGTAGTGAGTGAACTGGAACACTTCGAAAAACGACACCGCCAGTTGAGGTGAACCACCATTTTCGATTAATGCTTCATAAACACTACTGGTCACTACACCTTCATGAAATGACAGCAGCGTGTCAGTCGGTATGACTACATAAGCCGCGACGAATTCATCATTTACACGCGTCGTCTGAATCTCCCCGTTCCGACGAGGGTGCGATAGATCAACACAAACCAGTCCGCTAAGATCCCAACCGAGTTCGATCTCAATACCAGCCGGCAACTTGCGCGGGTCAATCTCTTCACGTATCGCCCGGATGATCGGAGCACGTACCGTGTCCACAACATCCATCCGATCCAGATACGTGGACAGCGTCTCTCCCTTGCGAAGCGTGCTGCTGGTCCAGACGATATCTGCCCGTTCACGCAGGCTAAGGGAATCTAGATTGACCGCAGCCAAGCTATCACCATGAGCTGATGATGAATCCTGGTTGCTTTTGTACTTGTAGGTAGTTGTAGCGATCGCGATCAATGCGGCGAGCAACAGAGCTACGACCATAGCCGCTGCGGTGATCCGGCTTCGTTTCGACGAGAATTCAGTGCGCATGGATTGAAAAGATATTCTCTGTTTGAGGTTCACTCTTCGTGGGTCGCTTCGGTTGATAAATCTTCAATATGATCGTTGCCAGTCATGAGACTATCTGATCCGGCAAGTGCAGGAGGGTTCACATACACCCAGTCAGGAACAATCCAGGCGTTACGGAATCCGCACTCCCGTGCCAATGGCAGCTCCTGTTCAGCATCGACTCTCGATTTATAGTTGCCCGCACGAATCTTGTAGTTCGGACTGCGAAAGGTGATGTATACATGGGTGAATTTTTCGAGCGCAGTTTTGTGAGCAGCGTTTGCGTCTTCCTGCGTCAGCACATCGAGCAATTGAATCCGAAACCCCTGCATCTGTTCGAGAGATGCTTCTTCAACCTCTTTCCTGCTTTCGTCGCGTCCGGCCATCAAGTCGAACCGTGCCGGAGGAGCGATATCTGGCTGCCATGGGTCGCGCCAGTCGCCCTCACCTTCCGCATACATGTCAACATATACCTGGTCTGTCAACTCGCCATAATCCACATCCCGAACGGGGATTTCTCGTTCCTGAGTGGAGTTACCCTCCTGACGCTGTTGACCAGGACCGGCACAGCCTGCCAGGATCATGAGTATCGTTAGAACTACAAATGAGCTTATTTTGTCATGTCCGCGCATGGATTCCTCAATTCCACCTGATGCTGGAATGTAGGAGTTTCGACCATGCATCGTCACCAGCAAGTTGGGAGCTGCTCCGCAGAGCTGAGTGTATCTTTACCAGGAAAAGACAGCAGGTTACTACACGCACGAGAGACGGGCATCACCCGAACTATATTGGAAACACTATGTTCCGATCTCTCGCACAACAATGCTTGGTAAATGACAGAAACAAACAAAACATCACCTGATTCCCAGTTGTGGTTCGACAGGCGACCACTTGTTTCATTGGCCCCGATGGAGGCGATCACTGATCATGCCTACCGCAAGATCGTTCGCGCCATTGCACCTGAAGTTGTCCTCTACACTGAGTTTACTCCGGCTCGCGGTCTGCTCGCGGGCGCGAAAGCGGTATGGGACATGGCTCATTTTGATGATGATGAGCACCCGTTGGTTATTCAGCTTTACGATAGCGTCCCTGAAGCGCTTGGCGATGCGGTGAAGTCAATCAGTGAGAAATACCGTCCTGACGGTTACGACCTGAACATGGGTTGCCCGGTACGCAAAGTCGCTAACCGTGGTGCCGGTTGCGGGATGATGGCTACTCCAGAAGTCGCCGTCGAATGTGTGCAACGGATGATTGACGCTGCCGATGGTGTACCTGTTTCCATCAAAACTCGCCTCGGCATCCGCAACAAGACTGAGGTGATTGATGTAGCCGGAGCATGCGTCGAAGCAGGTGCGAAGCAAGTCACAATTCATGGACGACTGAAAGCCGACCGTCCTCGGCACGCTGCCGACTGGGAAGCGCTGTCGCATGCCGCGCAGCAGTTCGATGTCCCGATCATTGGTAACGGCGACATCTGGACCGTGCGTGACGCGCAAAACATGGCTGACCTCGAAGGCGTTGACGGCATCATGATCGCACGAGGAGGTATCGGCAATCCGTGGCTGCTCCAACGCGCATGGCAAGCCCTTTCAGGACTGCCAGTTGATCCCCTTCCTGACCGCGCAGAAAAAGCCCGAGTAGCTGTGAAACATCTACTGGCGAATGTCGAAGACAAAGGCGAAAGGCGCGGGGTGCTTGAGCTGAGAAAGGTCGTACGCAATTACATCAAAGGTCATATAGACTCACGACGAACCTGGATGCAAATCATTGAAGCGGTGTCAGTAGAAGACACAGTGCGCATCCTCGAAGATTTTGCGAGAGGTCCGACAGATGATTAGGCTGACTCATGCCTTTCCATCGAACGACAGACTATAACCAAGAATAAACTATTCTCATACCATTCCAGGCCTGGCAGGGATGAACACTACTCCAAGTGTGGAATCCCTTTCCCATAGTTGACATCAATTGTTATAATTTTATATACTAATATAGATAGATTTTTGGTATGGGAGTTTTAGCTGCCCTAATGGTCAGCTGGGAGATAGTTCGCGTATTGGAAACGGATGTTACACGTTCTATCTTCACGACTGTTGTTTCCTGAAATCTGCCTTTTAACCAGATGGACTGGAGATAGAAACTTGTCCACAGGAAAATTGAGACTACTGATCGCAGAGGATGAACCGGATCTGCTCGATCTGTATACACAAGGCTTTCAGATGTTCGGCGCTGAAGTACAAGGCGCTCCCGACGGTCTCAAAGCTTGGGAACTGTTCCAGGAACTTAGCGGCGAAATTGATCTTGTCATCAGCGATATTTTTATGCCAGGCATGAACGGTGCCCAGTTGATGGATAAGATTAAATCACATTCTCCTGATATTCCTGTCTTCCTGATTACTGGATACGCACACCTCAGACGATTGGTTGAGGAATCTGAACACGAACCTGACGCCTATCTGGAAAAACCGTTTGACTTGGCAGAATTGTTTGAACGGATTCGTGAGCTGATTCCTGGAAGCCTCCAACCACCAAAAGCCTGAGATCAGAGTATAATATGAGCTGCTGATAACCATCTGTCAGTAGTTCGGCAAAATAAAAACCCCTTCACAGCAAAAGCTGCGAAGGGGTTCCTTCTTTGGCGTAGGATCAACCTTAACCAACCAGACCTGCAACAATCTGCGGTATCTGGTTTGCTTGCGCCAACATGGAGACGCCGCTCTGCATCAGGATCTGCGCGCGAACGAAATCACTCATTTCCCGAGCGATGTCCGCATCACGGATCTGTGATTCAGATGCTGTAGCATTTTCACGCTGGATCTGCAGATTCAATACAGTGTTCTGCAGACGTTCCACGTATGAACCAATGCGTGTACGTTGAGTGTCCTTGGTGGTGATCGCAGTATCTATCGTTGTGATCGCCGCTTGAGCACCTACTGTATCAGATAGTGCCAAGCCATCGATACCAAGGTCAGTATCACGCATGGACAACATCTGCACATAGTAGTAATCGTTGTTAAGCGTGTTGTATGTGCCGATGTGGAACTTTATTCCAGTTCCGCTCAGACTTCCGTCGAGCAGATACAGACCGTTGTAGTTGGTCGTATTGGCAATTCGCGTGATCTCCGAGCGCAGCTGGTCGAATTCCGTGTGCAGGTAGCTCCGGTCCTCTGAAGTCAGAGCACCGTTACTTGCCTGAACTGCCAATGCACGCATGCGGATGAGCTTCTCATCGATGACTTGAAGAGCGCCTTCAGCAGTGGCGAGTAGATTGATGTTATAGTTCGCGTTACGTTCCGCTTCCTCCATGGAAGCGATCTGGGCACGGAACCTCTCTGACACCGCCAGTCCTGCTGGATCATCCCACGCAAAGTTTACACGCAATCCCGAAGACAAACGTGTTAACGCTGTGTCCAGGTCCAACTGGGATTGCTGCACATTCCTTTGCGCAGTCAAAGAGAGAATGTTGTGGTTTATTCTGGTACTCATATCGTACCTCCTGTGGGTGTGCCAAATTGGGCACAATCACCCGATCCTTACACTTTGCCTGCCACCGGTACCATCGGGTTTAGCGATACCCGTGAAGAGTGTGCGTGGAGAAACGACGGAATCCGTCGCTGTGAGCACTCCATCCCAAAGGCTGGTAGTCAGGCGAGATTGTCAAAGAGCAGAGTGTATTCCCACCACTGCATGCTATACCGGGATGGGACGGGATCCATCCCTGGTTGAAGGACTAGTTAGTTCAGTTTGTTTGGACGTTGCCGGACTTGCTGTGAACAAACAACTTTTTCAACAAGTAATCCGACATCGTTTCCGCAAGTTGGTGCAGGTGCTTTTCGTCGATGCCAGGCATGGCCGCCTCGGCTGCTTCCTTGGCTGCATCCTCAGCTGCCAGTTTCCGTCGCGCACCCTCGAGCGTGTAACCTTCTTTGTGGACGAGGCGATTAATCCGTTCAATTCGCTGGATAGTCACTTCGTCATACCGCCGTTGGTTACCTTCGGTTCGTCGTGGTGACAAATAGCTCGAGAATTCTTTCTCCCAGAATCGGAGGGTCGGCTTGGGGATTCCCGTAATCGCGTACACCTGCCCAATGCTGTACAGTTTCGTCCCATTTACTGCTGGGGTGCTCATCGAGGGTACCTCCTCCCGGTGAACCAGTCATCGAGTCGTTGTAGGTTTGACACGCGCTTCATTTATCCCACCAACTGTGCGATCATCTGCGGAACCTGGTTTGCCTGAGCAAGCATCGAAACACCAGTTTGCGTCAGTACCTGTGCACGGACGAATTCACTCATCTCACGAGCGATGTCCGCATCGCGAATCTCAGATTCCGAAGCTGTTGCATTCTCTCGCTGCACCTGCAGGTTCGTAATCGTGTGCTGTAGACGGTTTACGTAAGCACCGATACGAGTACGTTCCCGATCTTTCGTTTCGATCGCTACATCGAGAGTTGTAATCGCGTTTTGAGCAGTGATCGTGTTCGTCAGATCGAGTACATCGACTCCCAGATCTGTCGCCGTCATGCTCTGCATCTGTACCCAGTAATAGTCGTCATTCTGAGTGTTGTACGTTCCGATGTGGAACTTGATACCCGTTCCACTCAGGCTACCGTTCAGCAGGTACAAACCGTTGTAGTTGGTCGTGTTCGCGATCCGTGTTACTTCACTGACCATCTGCTGGAATTCCGTATCCAGATAGGAACGATCTTCCGAGGTCAACGCGCCGTTACTTGCCTGAATTGCCAACGCGCGCATACGAACAAGCTTTTCGTCAAGTACTGCCAATGCTCCTTCAGCAGTCGCCAGCAAATTGACGTTGTAGTTCGCGTTCCGCTCTGCCATATCCATTGATGCTATCTGGGCGCGGAAACGTTCACTAACTGCCAATCCTGCCGGATCATCCCATGCATAGTTGACGCGCAAGCCAGAACTCAAGCGTTGAATCGCCTGGTTCATATCAGTCTGTGTGGAATACAGCGTTCGTTGCGCCATCAACGACAACATGTTGTGGTTGATGCGAGCTCCGTTCATGGTCGGATTCCTCCTGCGTGTGAGCAGCCACCTGCTGCCCTGGTTGAGGTCCAGCCATCCGGCCTGGGGAGTAAGGATGGCCGTCCTGTTTTTGGTTCATCATCTCTATCGGAATCCCGAACCAATAACTTTAACTCTGGCTCTCTGTTTACTTCAGGTTTTCTTCACGATATCAGTCATAGTTCTATTATACCTTTTTATTTTCAAGCGTTTACGTCATATATTTCCCTGTTTCGCCCATACTTTGCTCTTGACGACTAACTGTTGGGAAGAGTTGGAGCGAGCGGTAAATCGAGGTGTATCTGGAGAATTAATAAGTGTTTTCACTATTGTTTGCGAATCGCGCGACAACTTGCAGTGAGGGCAGTGTGTCACCGGATACCAGCGGATTAAGTTGAACTTGAACTAAGAACTTCAACTTTCCCAAAAGTAAAGTGGTGTATGACAACTTACTTCTTGTTGAGGTTTTTCTGAGGGATGTTGTTAACCATACCTGCACGGATGAGATAAAGAAAACCCGGCATTTAGCCGGGTTCAAAATTACATGTCAGGTGTTGATCGACAATCTGCAACTGCGAAGTTTACTCCGGAACATCACAGACGTGACCTACCAAACTCAAGCTCGGATCCAACACATTGCCACCCTCTTCCCAATCGGCAGGAACTACCTGACCAGTGTTCGCACGGCCGTATTGGTAAGCATCAATCTGACGCATTAGCTCTTTCGCGCTACGACCGACACCTGGGCTGGTAACCATGATTGACTGTAGAATTCCGTCAGGGTCAATCAGGAATGTGCCACGACCATCCATCGCGCTGTTGGAATCGTAAACATTGTAGTCAGTACCAATCCGACCGCCCGCATCGTACAGCATCGGGAACGGTAGACCACCGTCATGCATCTTCTTCAGTTCGACTTCGTTCCACATCTTGTGAACAAAGTGGCTGTCCGTGCTGGCTGCGAGCACTTCTACATCTTTACCCTGCAATGCTGAGTAATGCCTGGCAACCGAAACCAACTCCGTCGGGCAGACAAAAGTAAAATCAGCCGGGTAGAACATCAGCACGACCCACTTACCGCGGAAATCTGAAAGACTGACGTTCTTGAAATCTTCATCCCCAGCCTTGTACGCCATTGCGCTGAAGGATGGCGCTTCCTTTCCAACCATTACTGCCATCGTTTCACTCCTTTTTACCTGGATATATGAATTGAATCTTCTTTAGACACAGTCGTTGTGCAATTCTATGATGCACAAACTCGATCAGCGTTGTGCGTGGAAGGTACATGGAGGTTGGGATCAAGACAAGGATTGCGGGATAGCTCAAGAGTGCGCTGGTCCAGTAGCCATAGGAGAACAAAACGCCCTATAAGGGCGTTTCAATGTCGAGCTCAAGAGCGAAGTTCAAGTTCGTAGTTTGTCCACGGCAGAAAACACCTCATGGTGTTCAGGAAATCTTCCTACCGTTTGCTTGTCAAACAGAGTGCTTCCATCCAACGTTACGTGGAAAATCCCATCTTTTCCGCGAATCAGCTGAACATCAGCACTACTGTATCGATCTTTCAGGTCGGCTGCCAGCCTGGCAGCTCGAGGTTCGTAGTTTCAGACTACGCAATACTCGATTTCAAACAGCACAGTTATTACCCCAACTTACTTGTTTTCCGCTGCAAGCTCGTCAAGAGGCTTCTGCAAAGCTTCCTTTATCCGACGGCCGGGACGGAAATGTGTCTTCCGCCGTGCGGGAATATAGATCTCTTCGCCTGGCTTGCGTGGATTACGAGCTTTCGGCTTCGGAGCCGTGTTCTTCACCTGCAGCACACCGAAATCACGAATTTCGATCCGACACTCGCCAGTTGCATTGACAATCATCTCACGCATGGTAGTAAACGCAGCGTCTACGATAGGAGCGACTACCTTTGGATCAAGTCCGGTGCTCTTGGCAGTCATCTCAACGACGTCACGTTTGATGAAGGTGCGCGGTCGTTGGTTGCTCATGGTCTTGCCTCTTCGTTCAAATGTAATCGATTGTTGTCTGCTAAGTTAGGAAACACAATGACCTATGTAAAGTGACCACCGTCACACCATTAGCGAAAATATAAAAACGGAGCATCCCCCTCAACATTGACGACTTCATGCGTGAACCGTACCTTGCTTCGGCTTAACCAGGAGCTGTAATATGAGTCAGATTCCCCTGATTGTATTTGAAGATCCCGGCTTTCGCCGCTTCGGACCCTTGACCTCACTTCGCCCCGTTTGGGATCTGATCATCGGGTTGGAAACATTGGGCAACCGTATCGCCCGGATGCTCGATACTCAGCCATACTCTTGGATTCCACGAGATTCTCTACGAGACTTGATCAAGGAGAAGTATGGCTCACGTGCGACCAATCTCCCCACCAAAGGTGACGTATTTCTAGTCAACGGAAGAATCGCTGGCGACATTCCGACCCAGGGTTTGCAGGAAAAATCACCATACATCTTATATACAGAAGGCCCTGACATTGTTGCTGCACGCGTTCCTGCGGCCGTCGCACGGCACTGGTTAAAGACTCCTAAACGCAATCCAGTTGACTTCTCCGCTCACATGCTGATTTCAGTGTGGACTCAAATCGCAGGCACTCCTGAAATTGAAGTCCGCGAATTGAAGGACACTCTCGCCTGGTGGCCATGGGATCTGTTGAAAAAGCAAGGCGGCGTGATCAAACGAGCGCTCGCACGCGTCGGTGACGGTCAAATCAATGGTGATTTGCATCATTCTGCAATCCTCGTCGAAGAAACGAATATTCACCTCGCCACAGGGGCCAGTGTAAAAGCTGGAGCTATCCTTGATGCCAGCGAAGGTCCAATCGTCATCATGGAAGGCGCTACGATTATGCCGGGTGCGATTGTCATTGGGCCAGTGGTGATCGGTGAACGGTCCGTAATAAAAGCTGGAGCCAGGTTGTACGGCCCACTCTCTATCGGCCCGATGTGTAAACTCGGTGGCGAAATCGCATCCTCCATCTTCATCGGCCACTCCAACAAACAACACGATGGTTTCATCGGAAACTCGATAGTCGGAGAATGGGTCAACCTCGGCGCCGATACAAACAACAGCGACCTCAAGAACAACTATTCCGACGTGTCTGTCACCCTGCACGGCGAACAAATTAGCTCTGGCACGCCGCATTTCGGTTCGATTATCGGGGATCATGTCAAGACCGCGATCAACACTCAGCTGAACACAGGCACCGTAATCGGCGTCGGCAGCAACCTCTTTGGCGCTGGATTCCCTCCAAAGACAATCGGGGCATTCCGTTGGGGCGGTGAAGATAACTTCGAGATATACGATCTGGAAAGGTTCCTTGTGACTGCGAAAACAGTCATGGAACGACGTGACCGTGAACTCACACCCGCCATGCTCGTCATGATCAGAAACCTGCACGCCGCAGCGATTGGTGGTGCGGAGTAGAAGCTGATTTCAGTATTAATGGTTCATTCAAAGGACGCGACATCATGTTTAAGAAGCTGACTCTTACTCACTGGATACTGGTTAGCATTGTCCTTGGAATACTCGCAGGAGTACTGATCGGAGAGCCGGTCCAGGTAGTGGCTGATCCTCTCGCCGATATCTTTCTCCGCCTGCTTAAGATGATCATTGTTCCGCTTATTGTCGCATCAATAACCTCAGGTGTTCTGGGTGTAGGTGGTAACGGTGGGAACATCGGGAGGCTGGGCGGTAAAACCATCCTGTACTACCTTTTGACCAGTACCCTTGCTATTCTGACCGGACTGATCCTCGTCAACATCTTTCAGCCTGGTTTTGGCACAAACATACAGCTAGGCGCAACGCCTGAAATTGCTCAAACGAGTGAGAATGTTGTCTATGGAATCCTGCTGAGGATGATTCCCGAGAATCCGATACGAGCAATGGTCGAAGGCGATATGCTTGCTGTAATTTTCTTCAGTATCCTCTTCGGTTTATTTGCTTCCCGCCTTCCGGAAAAGGGAAGAACCTTCTTTACCAATTTATTCGAATATCTGTTCGAAGTAATGATGAAAATGACCCGGTTCATCATCTGGTTCGCCCCGGTAGGGATTTTCGGCTTGATTGCAAGTATAGTGGCTACAACCGGCTTTTCAACATTCGGTTCACTGCTGAAATTTTTCTTTATCGTCCTCTCCGCCCTGTTGATCCATGCCTTCATCATTCTCCCCCTGTTGCTTCTTATTGTAGGCAGAGTGAAAAAACCGTTCCGCCACCTGAAATCAATGACAGAGGCTTTGCTCACCGCCTTTTCGACAGCTTCTTCCAACGCAACCCTGCCACTGACAATGAAATGTGTCGAGGAAAACTCGGGTGTGTCGAACAGGACATCCTCGTTCGTTCTTCCACTCGGTGCGACGATAAACATGGACGGTACTGCGTTATATGAATGCGTGGTCGTGATATTCATTGCCCAGGTGTACGGTATTGACCTGAGCTTCTTTCAGCAGTTCATCATCGTATTCACCGCGCTTATGACCTCAATAGGGGTGGCAGGAGTCCCGATGGCTTCACTTGTCGCGATAGCCATCATCCTGAACGCTGTTGGACTGCCCCTGGAAGGCATCGGACTGGTCATGGTTACCGACCGTATCCTCGACATGGTCCGGACCACGGTTAATGTCTGGTCGGACTCATGCGGAGCTGTGGTGATCGCAAGAACAGAAGGCGAAGAGACCAAATTGACGTAGTTGTGCCCTGTATTAAGTGAGATGTCGCTGGAAAGGATTAGCATCAATCTCGGTGTGGATCACCTGCTCGAAATGAGCCGCACGGCGGTTAATATCGCGGGTGATCTGGCGACAACGACAATCGTCGCCAAATCCGAAGGTGAGTTCGACGAAAACCTCTTCGCCGCTGCCAACCGGCCAGAGCAGTAGCATATAGTGGAGGACATGACATGGCAGGTAAAAAACTACCTGGTTGGCTGATCCCGATGGCAATCATCTATGTGGGATTCGGGATCGCATTGGGCGCAACTATCGATAACATCGCCCTCGGTCTGGGGATCGGGATAGGGATACTGGTGATCATGTACGTTGCCTATCGTCTGACCCGTAAAAAGAAGGACACTCCATCCGAATCATCCGAAGACTGATCGTTATTCATGATTTCACTTTATAGCCAGGCGCAGTACACGCCACCAGGGGTTATTCGATCACCTCGAATTCGAAATACGCTTCGTAGTGGTATTCCGGATACTCTCCCACCCGCAGGATGTAGTTGTATTCACCAGGACCGACACATAACGGTATGTGCTGCAGTAGGGTAGCACCCAATGTGGCCTCGGGTTCAATTGTGACATCATTCCACATTCGGATCGGACCGATCACATCCCAGTTCGGACCGCGAGCGACCGTCCATACATCCACCGTCTGTGACACATTTTCACGGTTACGTAAATGTCCATGCCAAGCGAATGTCGAACCTACCGGTGCACTTTGATCTTCATCCAGACACGCAACTTCAACACGTAGTGGCGCGGTGTCTTCACCCAGGCACGCTACCCAACCGTAGTTCGTGTTTCCAACCCAACTCCGACCGACCCAGTAGATCCGCTGCAATCCGACTGGTGTTACATTGTTAAATGATATATCCTGTGAATCGAATTCATACCGGTAGTCGTGCTGCCAGACCAACTCCCCGGCAGCGTTCAATCGAAACAGACTCCAGGCATTTCGGACGAGGAAGCCACTGTCTCTCAGATTGCAGACCTGAAAGTTGTTGAGTCCATTTGGGAATTCATCATCTACGTACTTCTGATCAACAATCTCACCATCCGCACTCAAATACAATAAGTCAGGATAGTCCAACATCGCGTATCGTTCAACAAGTACACGGATCCTGCCATCAGGCAGTAAAACCATTTGATCCGGAGAAATCGCTTCCCATTGAGGTTCTTCTGAGGTCAGGGTCAACCAGATCGGTTCGCCAGAATCCTGATCGATTTTGGCAATGAATCCCTGACGCAATTCATCATCGACCAGAAACATACCAGACATGAGGTAGTGGCCATCAGGTAGCACCAACATATCATTCGCAGTGTGTTCATAGGGTAACTGAACGGTGAGGTCTCCGATCCACGAACCCCATGAAGTAAAAGTCAGGATATGTTTTTGACCCTCGTTGTAATACTGGCATCCGACTACTACCAGATTCCCATCCGCCGTCTCTTGGTAATGGAGAAATATTGGATAGCTCCAAGACGTCCAAACCCAGAAGGCATCCAGATCGAAATCCCATCGTGCTAGAACTCCAGCATTGCCTCTTGCAACAATATCTGAATTCGACATCGCGATGGGATCACGAATCCCTGGATATAGTAGGTTGTGCGCCAATGTTTCACCGTTGGGATCAATCCGACGGGCTACCGTTAAATCACCTCTGTAGCCTGAAAGAACAACCGTCGAGTCAGGGCATACAACAGATGTCGTGTAACCGGCATCGAAACCTACCTGGTATTGGGTTTCCCACAGGATTGGAGGTGCGGCGAGAGTGGTGATCGAGATGGACAGAGCAAGTAGAATCATCCATGCATACTTCATTGTTCCCCCAGACAACTGCACCATTTCATTCAGTACAATATCCTGAAATACTCGATAGGTCACAAGTGAGATTCAGTAATTTCTAAAATACTTAGATATGGTCCCGCCCCGGCGGATGCGCCGCCAGCTTGCCAACAGCCGCCTTGCTGACCGTCTCTGCGATACGTTTGTCACGCGTCAGTTGCGTCTTCGCCGTTTTGATCCACAGCAGGATCACCTTCTTCGCAGAGTGACGTATTCGTTCCCAGTTCGCTGCTGCATCCGGATTCGCATCCAACGCTGCCGCCAGATCGCCCGGCACGATCCCGGCTTCGATGTCGTCCATGAACAACCATGATCCGTCCGCCTTCGCCGCTTCGATCTTGATCATCCCGGCAGGTGTCATTCGACCATCAGCGATCAAACACGCCACACGCTCCTTGTTCGACCGCGACCACGGACTTCCCTTTCGTCGCGGTGAGAACAACAATTTGGTCCGGTCTTCATCAACACGGCGGGTATGACTGTCCACCCACCCGAAACACAACGCTTCCTCCACCGTCGCGCCGTAGTCAACGTAGCGGTCGCCGCAATGCTTCTTATATGTGACCAACCACACCGCTTCGTCGCGTTCGTAGTTGCCCGCCAACCACTCGCGCCAATGTTCCCGAGACGTCACTTCTATATGTTCAAAATGGTCCATGCAGGGAATATAACGGTTGACTTTTGATCCGCCCCTGATTCGAGCCGGATTTCGACCTAATAACCGTGAGGAGAGACGAAGCACTGGCAACCGTGCGGAACCACTGCTAGGTTATATATAGGCGTTGAATATTACAAGGTGTGCCTATCTAAGAAACAAGGGTCGAATCATGTTCTATCGTTTTCGCTCACTTCTCCACTGGATGCATTCTTTTCGTCCCCGTTTCCCAGGCCCGTTGTTCAACACCGTTGATCTCGCCCGGCATTATCTGCAAGCGAGTAGCCAAGCCTCGCGTTTTCCTTATAGCGTCAAGCTCGATCTATCGCCAGCGTGCAATCTGCGTTGCCATGCCTGTGTACACGCGGATTCCGTGCGGTCCATGGTTTCACCTTCCAGTATTTCACTCAAACGTAGAATGCCGCTGGAACAAGCCAAACGAATCATTGATCAGATCAAGGGAAAATCCACCGTCCTGCAACTCTATTATTTCGGCGATCCATTCATGTACCGCAACCTGTTCGAGGTGACGAAACATGGCTATGAAGCCGGGCTTCACGTTGTCGTCGCCAGCAATCTAAGCTTTCGATTCACCGACGATAAAATCTGTCAACTCTCTCGTTCCGGGATCACGCACCTACGGGTGGGCATGGACGGCTTCACTCAATCCGTCTATGAAAGAACGAAGATTGGCGGTAAGGTGGATCTTGTGAAGTCAAACCTGGAACGTTTGTTGGCGTTCCGGCAGAAGCACAACCTCCGCTACCCGATTGTTGAAGCCCAGTATTACAAATACCAGCACAACCTCGTCGAGCAGGTGCGCGCCACGCGCTATTTCCGCCAGATTGGCGTGGACAGAATCAAATCAATCTGGGGAACCGTGCACAATTCGTTGGATGTCGACTACGGTACTTACCCCATTATTGAGCCAAAACCGAGCCGGCCGATACCTCTTTGTTTCCATCCGTGGTTTGACATGGTCATCAAGTACAATGGGGATGTTATCCCCTGCTGCGAACACCGGCTGGGAGAACAGTTCAGCGACGATAACCGGCAACCCATCACCTTGGGCAACGCATTCGACGATGCTATCGAAACCATTTGGAATAGTGAACAATACCGTCAGCTGCGTGATACCGTCCGCAACCGGCCGATGGATGCCACGCATCAGTTCTGCTATGGTTGCCCGATTCTTTACCGCTGCGGTCTTCAGAACAGGCTCTTCAACGGTCGATGGCACGAAGTTCCGGATTCGCGTTCTGGATCTGAGGAGATCGATCAGAAGGTGGGTTGTGTGAATAGAAAAAAATCGAATGTTCAACAGCCTGCTGTTTAAAACTTCGGTTCATCCTTCCAGCTCTTCATTTCCAGCTCCGGCACATCCTCTTCCTCTTCCATCCGCTGAACAGTCGCTTCCTCCAACTCTTCTTCTTCGAGCATGTTCTTGCCATTGATCTGATACCATAACGCCGTCCCGACATGAACAATCCCCGCAATCGTCCAGATCGCAAACTCGTTCCACACTTCCTGATGACGTGTGGCCCACAACATCGCTTCGATACAATACATGACCACCAGCAATGTCGCGCCGAACAAGGCGAACTTGGCGAATTCGTACCGCTTCAGCAGGATGTTCACGAAAGCGAGCACATAATCCAAACCGACCATCAGCAAGACAACCATCTTGCCGAGAACAAGGCCGGGCGCAGCGAAATCCGGGATGTCCGGGTTATGCGCGATGGCAGCGTCCATGTTTGCGATCCACGCGATGTTGCGCAGGAACCACAATCCGTTGACCAGCATCAGACCCAGCAACACCGCACGCGTTACCCTGCCGAACATCGTATTCCTCCCCACCATTCCATGATACACTTAGCCTTCACATCAGCAAGGTACGCAGAGAAAACCCGGGATCGATAATCCCGGGTTAAGTAGTTCAGGGTTTAGTATGTCCCGTTCGTGGGACTGATGTTCTGGTTCATTCGGAAGAAATTGTTCGGATCGTATTTCCGCTTGATCGTCACCAATCGATCCCAAGTAGGTTTGGTGTAAGCATCCTTGACCCGATCCTTGCCTTCATCGCTGAGGAAGTTCACATACACCCCATATGAGTATGGCTGTGTCGCCTTGTGAAAATCCCGGGCCCAGAGCATACACCTCTCATCATCCGCTGGATCCCGCCACCGCGTATGAATATTTAATACGAACGGGCTGTCACGGAACGCGAACGCCGTTTCATCAACCGGCACACGACTTGGCGCACCTTCCATGTGCGGAATAAACACTTCGCATTCACTCGAAGGCATCTTTGCCGCGAAATCGATGACGGTATCAATGGCATCGTCCGAAAGCTCATTCATCTGGTGAGACTTCCAATAATTACGAGCACCATGCAAGACAAGGCCATCGAATCCTGATTGCCAGCCGGCCCACGGATGAGTGCCAACAAACTCACCGTGCGACTCACCAAATTCACGGATCGGCTTGAGCAGCTCGTCAGCTTCAGCTCCATCACCGAGGTAGACATACGGAATAATTACCGCCAACTTGCCGTGTACATCCTCCGGCAGGAACGGTAACGGCGGAGCGTGACGTATAACAAACCAGATTGTCATCTCATCTGGCATGTTGCGGACATAATCCCGGTGGAACTGCATGTATTCTTTCGCGTTCTCGAACTTCTTTACAATTAATCCGGAATTAATATCAACGCCAATTTCAGCGCACTGAAACAAAAATGACGTGATAACACCAAAATTGCCGCCCCCGCCGCGGATTCCCCAATAGAGATCAGGATTTTCATCTGCACTTGCAGTCAAGAGTACACATCCTCGTATTTCAGTGATCGCCACAGTCGTTCGATGAAACGGTTGTCC